>NZ_CP160388.1:2070833-2814166 GCF_040732315.1 Oryzisolibacter sp. LB2S | reverse complement strand
GGGCATGCAGGCCGCGTGGCTGAACACGGCGGGCGCCGCATGGCCGCGCGATGGCGCGCCGCCGCACGCCACCGTGCCCAGCCTCACGGCGCTGTGCGAGCTGCTGGCCTGACGCGGTCCCAGCGCCGCAGCACCCATTTCTCCAGCTCCGCCACCACGAACACCAGCGCGCCCGCGAGCAGCACACGCAGCCATTCATCGGGCGCGAGGTCGGTGGAGCCGAACACCGCCTGCAGCCAGGGCGCATGCACGAAGGCCAGTTGCAGCATGGCGCAGGCCGCCATCGCCAGCAGTACCTGCGGGTTGCCCAGCAGTCCCTCGCGCGTGAGCGCACTGCGCAGGACATGGCGGCTGCTGAGCAAGTAGAACATCTCGGCCGCGACCACGGTGCTGACGGCCACGGTGCGCGCCGTCTCCAGGCTGGCGCCGCGCTCGAGCTCCCACAGAAACAGTCCGAGTGCGGCGCCCGCCATGAGCAGCGACACCATGAAGATGCGCCACACGAACAGGCCCGAGAGCAGTGAGTCGCGCGGATCGCGCGGCGGGCGCTGCATCACATCGCTCTCGGTGGGCTCGAAGGCCAGCGCCAGGCCCAGCGTTCCCGAGGTGGCGAGGTTGATCCACAGCACCTGTGCGGCGGTCAGCGGCAGTTGCAGCGCAAAGGCAATGGCGAAGAACACCACCAGTGCCTCGCCTCCGTTGGTGGGCAGCATGAACAGGATGAACTTGCGCACGTTGTCGTAGACGCCGCGGCCCTCGCGCACGGCTGCGCCCAGCGTGGCGAAGTTGTCGTCGGCCAGCACCATGGCGGCGGCGTCCTTGGCCGCTTCGGTGCCGTTGCGGCCCATGGCCACGCCCACGTCGGCGCGCTTGAGGGCCGGGGCGTCGTTGACGCCGTCGCCCGTCATGGCGACGACCTCGCCGCGCGCCTGCAGGGCCTGTACCAGGCGAATCTTGTGCTCCGGGCTGGCGCGTGCGAACACGTCCACGTTGTCCACGACCTCGCGCAGTGCGTCGTCGTCCATGAGCTCGATCTCGGCGCCCGTGAGGGCGGGGCGCCCCAGGCCTATGCCCAGCTGCGCGCCGATCGCGCGCGCCGTCTCGCCATGGTCGCCGGTGATCATCTTCACGCGCACGCCGGCCGAATGGCATTCGGCCACGGCGGCCATGGCCTCGGGCCGCGGCGGGTCCATGCTGCCCAGGATGCCCAGCAAGGTGAAGCCGCCCTCCATGTCCTGCCACGACAGCGTGCTCTGCCGCGCGGGCACCCGCTTGACCGCGACGGCCAGCACGCGCAGTGCGCGCGCGGCACAGTCGTTGGCGGCGCGGCGCCAGTAGTCATGGTCGAGCGCGGCCGGCTCCTGCGCGCCAAGCCGGGTGGTGGCCTGGCTGTCGCACATGTCCAGCACGCGTTCGGGCGCGCCCTTGAGCAGGATGAGCGCCTGCCCGTCCTCGCTGGCCCGGTCGTGGTGCAGCGTGGCCATGAAGCGGTGCTCCGACTCGAACGGAATCGCGTCGATGCGCGGCAGTGCCTCGTGCGTGGCCGGGCCATCGAGTCCGGCCTTGAGGGCAAAGGTGAGCAGCGCACCCTCGGTCGGGTCGCCGGTCAGCGTCCAGCCCTCGGCGCCCTGGTGCAGCGCGCTGTCGTTGCACAGCAGGGCCGCGCGGGCCATGCCCTGCAGCACGGGGTCGCCGGCGGGCGAGGCGTCCATGCCGCCAACCTGAAAGCCACCCTGCGGCGCGTAGCCGCTGCCCGTCACCTCGTACACGCGGCCTGCGGTCACGGCGCGCTGCACCGTCATCTCGTTGCAGGTGAGGGTGCCGGTCTTGTCCGAGCAAATGACGGTGACCGACCCCAGCGTCTCCACGGCCGGCAGGTGCCGGATGATGGCGCGGTGCCTGGCCATGCGGCGCACGCCCAGCGCGAGCGTGACGGTCATGATGGCCGGCAGTCCCTCGGGGATGGCCGACGCGGCAAGTGCCACGGCCATCAGGAACATGTCGCCAGGCGCCTGTCCGCGCCAGAGCACGCCAATCGCGAAGGTGGCGAGCACGAACACCAGGATGGCTCCCGCCAGCCAGTGGCTGAAGTGCGCGATCTGGCGCAAGAGCGGCGTGGTACCCGTCTCGACCTGTGCCAGCAGGGCGCTGATGCGGCCCAGCTCGGTACGGGTGCCTGTGGCAGCGACGGCGCCCACGGCCGTTCCCGCGGCCACCAGCGTGCCCGAGTACAGCATGCCGCGGCGGTCACCCAGCGGCGCGTCCTCGGCCACGGGGTCTTCGTTCTTGTCGCTGGGCACGGATTCGCCGGTCAGCACGGCCTCGTCGGCGCGCAGGCTCTTGGCCGAGAGGATGCGCAGGTCCGCGGGCACCTTGTCGCCCGAGGCCAGCAGCACGATGTCGCCGGGCACGAGCTGCTCGGCCGCGATCTGCTGGCGCTCTCCGCCGCGCAGCACCGTGGTCTGGGGCGAGAGCATGCGGCGGATCGCGTCCAGCGCCGACTCTGCCTTGCCCTCCTGCACGAAGCCCAGGATGGCATTGACAATCACCGCGCCCAGCAGCACGCCCGTGTCTATCCAGTGGCCCAGCGCGGCCGTGATGACGGCCGAGACCAGCATCACGTAGATCAGCACGTTGTTGAACTGTGCCAGCAGCCTGCGCCATGCGGGCCGGCGCGGCGGAGCGGGCAGCTGGTTCGGGCCGTGCTGTATCAGGCGCTGCGCGGCCTCGGCATGGGGCAGACCATGATGCACGTCGGTGGCCAGGTGCGTGGCGATGTCGCTCGCGGGCAGGGCGTGCCAGGGGGTGTCTTGGTGGTGTGCAGTCGGCGTCGTCGGCATGCAGGGTGTGCGCCCGGTGGGGCGCACCGGGCCATGCGAAAGGGGAAGCTGTGGTGCAGCCAGTCTAGGGTGCCGGTATGGCCTGGCGCGCCCATGCCCTAGCTGAACAGGCGGAATACGGTCCTGAGACCGTGCGCAAAACTATCAAATCAATAGCTGTCAGCGCTTGATGGTAAAGCGCTGCAGCCATATTTGACTTAAATCAGAAAGTCCCGCAATGCCTGCAGGGTGGCGTCGGGCGCCTCGGTCATCTGGTGGTGGCCCACGGGCAGTTCGACTATCTGTACGGTCTTGCCCGCGTCACGCGCCGCCCGAATCAGGCCTTGCGCGGCCTTCGGCGGCGTCATCTGATCCTGCGCGCCCAGCGCGAACAGCACCGGGCAGTCTATGGCGGCGATGGCCTGCTCGCCGTTGGCATAGCTGTCGCAGGCCACGAAGCCGCGATGGAACACATTGACCTGCGGGTTGCTGCGCAGCACACGCCGGCCCAGGGCCATGCCCGCGCCATAGACCCATTGGCCCGCGCCGAGCGGCGGCGCCAGGGTGCTGCGCGAAAACACGTTCACCATGCGCAGCGCCTTCTCCGGCTCGTTCAGAGCGGATTCGATGAGTGCCGGCGACACCTTCATCGGGAAGGCCGTGCCCACGAGCGCCAGGTGGCTCACGCGCTGCCCCAGGCGTGCGGCGGCCTCCAGCGCGATCAGCGATCCCCAGCTGTGGCCCACGAGCGCGGCCCGGGCAACGCCCAGCGCATCGAGCAGGGCAGCGATGAAGTCGGCCGCCTGCTCCACGCTCTCGGGCGCATCGCCCTTGCTGCGGCTGTGGCCGGGCAGGTCCACGGCCAGCACGTTCCAGCCGTGGTGGGCCATGTAGCGGCTTTGCAGCGCCCAGACGCTGTGGTCGTTGAGCACGCCGTGGATGAAGACCACGGTGGGTTGGGTGGCATCGAAGGGCTTGCCGCCGCTGTAGCAATAGGTCTGTGCGCCGTTGACCAGCACCTGCATCACGCACCCGCCTTTTCTGCAGCCTTGAGGGCGCGCTTGAGGTCGTCGATGAGGTCGTCGGCATCCTCCAGGCCTATGGACAGGCGTATCGTCCCCTGGCCTATGCCGGCGGCGGCGAGCGCCTCGTCGCTCAGGCGGTGGTGCGTGGTGCTTGCGGGGTGGATGACCAGGCTGCGGCAGTCGCCCACGTTGGCCAGGTGCGAGAAGAGCTTGAGCGCCTCGATGAAGGCCTTGCCCTGCGCGCGGCTGCCCTTGATGTCGAAGCTGAACACCGAGCCCGCGCCGCGCGGCAGCAGCCTTTGCGCCAGTGCGTGGCTGGGGTGCGACTCGAGCAGCGGGTGGCCCACGCGCGAGACGAAGGGGTGGCTCGCGAGGAGCTGCACGATCTTTTCGGTGTTGCGCATGTGCTGTTGCATGCGCAGCGGCAGGGTCTCTATGCCCTGCAGGATCAGCCAGGCGGTGTGCGGGCTCATGCAGGCGCCGAAGTCGCGCAGGCCCTCGCGGCGCGCGCGCAGCAAAAAGGCGCCCACGGTGCTTTCCTCGGCAAACACCATGTTGTGAAAGCCGTCGTAGGGCTGGGTCAGCTCGGTGAATCTGCCGGAGGCCTCCCAGTCGAAGCTGCCGCCATCGACCAGCACGCCGCCAATCACCGTGCCATGGCCCGAGAGGAACTTGGTGGCCGAGTGGTAGACCAAATCCGCGCCATGCTCGAAGGGCTTGATGAGCCAGGGCGAGGTGAGCGTGGAGTCGACGAGCAGCGGCACGCCGGCCTCATGGGCGATGTGCGCGACGGCCGGAATGTCCAGCACCTCGAGGCCGGGGTTACCCACGGTCTCGCCAAAAAAGAGCCGGGTGTTGGGCCGCACGGCGGCGCGCCAGCCGGCCATGTCGCCGGGTTTGACAAACGTGGTCTCTATGCCGAAGCGCCGCAGCGTGTAGGCCAGCAGGTTCTGCGAGCCGCCATAGAGCGCCGTGCTCGCCACGATATGGCCGCCCGCGCCCATCAGCGTGCAGATGGCCAGGTGCAGCGCCGCCTGGCCGCTGGCCGTGGCGATCGCGCCCACGCCGCCCTCGAGCGCGGCCACGCGCTGCTCGAGCACGGCGTTCGTGGGGTTGCTGATGCGGCTGTACACATGGCCCGCGCGCTCCATGTTGAACAGGGAGGCGGCATGGTCGCTGGACTCGAAGACGAACGAGGTCGTCAGATGGATGGGCACGGCGCGCGCGCCCGTGGCGGGGTCGGGCTGCGCGCCCGCGTGCAGGGCGAGGGTGTCAAAGCCGGGGTCGGAGTATCCGGGCATCCATGTCTCCAGGGTGGTGAAACTGCGCGCCATTGTGGGCTATATTTCCCCGCCATCAGTCTGCACGCGGCGCCCGCGGCGCCACCCGGAGTTCCCCATGAAAGTCAGCGACATCCTGCGCCTCAAAGGCAACACCCTCTACACCGTGAGTCCGGACGAGCCACTGGCCCGCGCCGTGGAAACCATGGCCGAGAAGGACATTGGCTCGCTGGTGGTCATGGAGCATGGCGACCTGGTGGGCATGCTGACCTTCCGTGAGGTGATCCAGATGCTGGTGAGGAACGGCGGCGGCGTCGGCACCATGCTGGTCCGCACGGCCATGGACGACGCCCCCGTGACCTGCACGCTGGAGACCGACATGGACGAGGTGCGCCGCATGATGCTGGGCTGCCATGCGCGCTACATGCCGGTGATGGACCAGCGCATGCTCATGGGCGTGGTGAGCTTCTATGACGTGGCCAAGGCCGTGGTGGACAGCCAGAACTTCGAGAACCGCCTGCTCAAGGCCTATATCCGCGACTGGCCGCAGGAAGAAACGCCGCCCGCCCACTGACCTTTGGATCAAATCGGCTTCCAGCGCCCGTCCGACAAGCGCTGGAAGCTATTTTTTTCATAGTTGAGGCCGCTCGGGGATAATCTCGCCCCTATGAGCGGCAACACCCTTGGCACCCTTTTCTGCGTCACCAACTTCGGTGAATCCCATGGCCCGGCCATTGGCTGCGTGATCGACGGCTGCCCACCGGGCATGGCGCTGTGCGAGGCCGACATCCAGGCCGACCTGGACCGTCGCCGCCCCGGCACCAGCCGCCATGTGACGCAGAGGAACGAGCCCGATGCGGTCGAAATCCTCTCGGGCGTCTACGAGGGCAAGACCACGGGCACGCCGATCGCGCTCCTGATCCGCAACCAGGACCAGCGCAGCAAGGACTACGGCAACATCGCCCAGAGCTTCCGCCCGGGCCATGCCGACTACGCCTATTGGCACAAGTACGGCCTGCGCGACCCGCGCGGCGGCGGGCGCTCGTCCGCGCGCCTGACGGCGCCCACCGTGGCTGCCGGTGCCGTGGCCAAGAAATGGCTGGCCGAGAAATACGGCACGCGCTTTCGCGCCTGCATGACGCAGCTGGGCGAGCTGCCCATCCCTTTCGAGGGCTGGGAGCATGTGCCCAACAACCCGTTCTTCGCCCCCGTGGCTGATGTGCAGCAATACGAGGACTACATGGATGCGCTGCGCAAGAGCGGCGACTCCTGCGGCGCGCGCATCCGCGTGCAAGCCAGCGGCGTGCCCGTGGGCCTGGGCGAGCCGCTCTACGACAAGCTCGACGCCGACATCGCCTACGTGATGATGGGGCTGAACGCCGTCAAGGGCGTGGAGATAGGCGCGGGCTTTGCGAGCGTGGCCCAGCGCGGCACCACGCATGGCGACTCGCTCACGCCCCAGGGCTTTGCGAGCAACAACGCGGGCGGCATCCTCGGCGGCATCAGCACGGGCCAGGACATCGAGGTGCAGCTGGCCATCAAGCCGACCAGCTCCATCATCAGCCCGCGCGAGTCCATCGACATCCACGGCCAGAGCACCGAGGTCATCACCAAGGGGCGTCACGACCCCTGCGTCGGCATACGCGCCGCGCCGATTGCCGAGGCGCTCTTGGCGCTGGTGCTCATGGACCATGCGCTGCGCCAGCGCGCGCAGTGTGGCGACGTGCATCAGGCCGTGCCGCCGATTCCCGCGAGTATTTGAGTAAAAAGTGGCTCCAGCGCTTGTCCATCAACCGCTGGCAGCTATTGAATGAGTAGCGCGGTTACTTGCGCACCTCGTCGACGAGCGCGCGGAATTCGTCGATGTCCTCGAAGCTGCGGTAGACGCTCGCGTAGCGGATGTAGGCCACCTTGTCGAGTTTCTTCAGCTCGCGCATCACCAGTTCGCCGATGCGGGCGGAGATCACCTCGCGCTGGCCCAGGTGCAGCAGCTTTTCCTCGATGCGCTCGATGGCCGAGTCGATCTGCACCGTGCTCACCGGGCGTTTGCGCAGCGCCAGCTTGAAGGAGCCGAGCAGCTTGTTGCGGTCGTATTCGACGCGGCGGCCGTCCTTCTTGACGACGGTGGGGAAATTGACCTCGGGCCGCTCGTAGGTCGTGAAGCGCTTTTCACAGGCGCCGCATTGGCGCCTGCGGCGGATGAAGTCCCCGTCCTCGGACACACGGGTCTCGATGACCTGGGTGTCCTGGTGGCTGCAGAAAGGGCACCTCATCGCGGCGGCGGCTCGGGGGCCGTATCAGCGATAGACCGGGAAGCGGCTGGTCAGCGCCTGCACCTTGGCCCGCACGGCGGCCAGGTTGGCCTCGTCGTGCGGGTTGTCCAGCACATCGGCCATCAGGTTGGCGGTGATGCGCGTTTCCTCTTCCTTGAAGCCGCGCGTGGTAATCGCCGGCGTGCCCACGCGCACGCCGCTGGTCACCATGGGCTTTTGCGGGTCGTTGGGGATGGCGTTCTTGTTGATGGTGATGTGCGCCTTGCCCAGGGCGGCCTCGGCCTCCTTGCCGGTGATGCCCTTGGCACGCAGGTCCACCAGCATCACATGGCTTTCGGTGCGGCCGCTGACGATGCGAAGACCCCGCTCGGTCAGCGTCTGGGCGAACACCTTGGCATTCCTGGTCACCTGCTGTTGGTAGGCCTTGAACTCGGGCGACAGTGCCTCCTTGAAGGCCACGGCCTTGGCGGCGATCACATGCTCGAGCGGGCCGCCCTGCAGGCCAGGGAAGATGGCGCTGTTGATGGCCTTCTCATGCTCGGCCTTCATCAGGATGATGCCGCCGCGCGGGCCGCGCAGGCTCTTGTGCGTGGTGGAGGTGACCACGTCGGCGAACGGCACGGGGTTGGGGTACTCGCCTGCGACCACCAGGCCGGCGTAATGGGCAATGTCCACCCAGAAGATGGCGCCGACTTCCTTGGCCACGCGCGCCATGCGCTCGAAGTCGATGCGCAGCGCGTAGGCCGATGCGCCGCCGATGATGAGTTTGGGCTTGTGCTCGCGCGCCTTGGCCTCGAACGCGTCGTAGTCGATCTCTTCCTGTGCATTCAGGCCGTAGGAGACCACGTTGAACCACTTGCCCGACATGTTCAGCGCCATGCCGTGCGTCAGGTGACCGCCCTCGGCCAGGCTCATGCCCAGAATGGTGTCGCCGGGCTTGAGGAACGCCATCAACACGGCCTGGTTGGCCTGCGAGCCCGAGTTGGGCTGCACGTTGGCGGCCTCGGCGCCGAACAGCTGCTTGATGCGGTCGATGGCGAGCTGCTCGATCACGTCCACGTTCTCGCAGCCGCCGTAGTAGCGCTTGCCGGGGTAGCCCTCGGCGTACTTGTTGGTCAGTTGCGAGCCCTGCGCGGCCATGACGGCGGGCGAGGCGTAGTTCTCGCTGGCGATCAGCTCGATGTGTTGTTCCTGGCGCAGGTTCTCGGCCTGGATGGCGGCCCACACTTCAGGATCGGTTTGTTCGACGAGGATATTGCGTTGATACATGGCAGTCCGATGAACTAAGAGTCCCTTGGCAATCAAGGGCTGCCCAGGCGAACGACGGATCGCTGCGGGGCACTGCTTGCCATATCCGCGCGGTACGCTCCCCAGTGGTTTGCAGAAAAAACAGCCTTTCTGCCGGTCTCCACGTCAGCGGCGCGGCCTCGAGGTCGCGCGCCTATCGCCAGTTGCGTACCCCGCTAGTGTAGCGGAGCAGGTCCTCGCCCTGCCCGTGGTGGGCTACTCGGAATGCTCAGCTGTTGCCGAGCAGCGCGACCTTTTCCTCTGTCTGCGGCTCGGTGGATGCCGTTTCGGCAGCAGCGGGAGCCTTGTTGGGGACTTCCGGCTTGGCGACGGTCACCGGGCGACCCGCCACCTGACGCAGGCGGAAATGCTCGGCCAGCACCTTCGCGGCATAGCCGCCGTCGCTGGGCAGGTTGGCGGCGCCCACGTAGTAGCGCAGACCGCCTTCGAGGGAGCCGGCGCGGGCAATGCATTCCTGCAGTACCTTGACGCCCACGCGCAGGTTGGCAACAGGGTCGAACGCCGCGAGGCGGCCGCCAAAGCCTTCGTACTTGTCGGTGTGCACGCTGGTCATGACCTGCATCAGCCCCTGGGCGCCGACGGAGCTCTGCGCAAACGGGTTGAAGCTCGACTCGATGGCGATGATGGCCAGAATCAGCGTCGGATCGAGTTTGGTGCGCCGGCCGACGTCATAGGCCTCGGTGACCAGCGCGGCCAGCGGCTCGGGGGCGACGCGGTACTTCTTGCTCAGCCAATAGGCGACGGCCGCCTGCTCGCGCGGCAACTCCTTGGGGTTGATGGCCACGGCCCGCTCGCTCGCGGCCGGCTCCAGGGCGAAGCCAATCTCCTCGACATGGCGCGCGTGGAGCCATGCCCGCAGCTGCTCCTCCCCGGCCTGGCGCAAGTCGGGGCGGGCCGTGAGGGTGATCGCGGCGAAGGCGACCGCCAGGCCGAGCAGGGCAAAGCCGCTGTGCGTGATTTCAAGAAAACCGCTGAGCACATCGGCGGCAAAGGTGCGCACGCCGGTCATCGCTTTTCCTGATGCTGTCATAGCTGTTCCTTTCAGAGGCGGATCCCACAGGGCGCAGCGTCTTGTGCGCACGCTGAAGGCTCCGGTCTTGCCAGCTGTTCTGGCATGGATTGCCTGGTCGACCGGTCCGTGCCATGGCGCGCGGCGTCATGGATGCTTGCGAACCGATCCGGTCCAGGCCGGGTTACGGCAGAGGCATGTGGGCCTCCGTTCTTGAAGATGCGCGGATTCTAGGGGGCGTCAAAATGCACAGTCAAGAATATAGATTCATTTAAACATAGTAAAAAGTAGTTTGTATACTGGATTGAAACCCGAAATCTGATGAATTTCTGGGCATTTGTGCCCGGACGTGTCGTGGAAGGGCGGGCCCGAAATGAAAGCATCAATCGGATGCTGTGCCCGATAGGTAGAAGCAGCTGGAAAGAAGCGGCGGGCTTTGCTACCTTTGAGTCGCCCGGACGATTCGGGCGACCGCCGGAAGGAGCGATACCAGCGCGACGAAGGATCTCAGGTCCGTGTCGCAGCGTGGAGCCACCGCTTTCAAGGCACCCCCTGGAGGCAATACCTTGCCTCCTGCGCCAGGGACGATCCTCTCCCTGGTCGCAAAAGATGGCAAAGGACCGTTGTGTCTGCCGTCAAGCCCGGTACGCGGAAGGACTCCGTCTGCCGGGCTTTCTTTTTGCAGTTTTTTACACTTCCTCCCGGGCGTTCGCTGCTCCAATGGCGCAAAACACTTGGGATGGCGTGTCGGATGATGCAAATTGGTCAGGCGTTGAAAGGCAATCGTTGGGTCCGGCGCATGCTGTGGCTTGTGGCGGGCTGGTTGCTGTTGTGGCTGGTCGCATGGCTGGCGGTGCCGCCTATCGCCCGCACGCAGATCGAACGCCATGCCTCCGAGGCCCTGGGGCGCAAGGTCACCGTGGCCAGGGTGGAGTTCTCCCCCTGGTCCTTGGAGGCCACGCTGCACGGTCTGGGCATCGCCTCTCAGGATGGCTCATCCTCCCAGGTGCAGGTGGGGCGCATCTATATGGATGCGGAGTTGCAGTCCCTGTGGCGGCTGGCACCGGTCGTGGATGCGGTGCAGGTGGACGACCCCGTGATCCATGTCTCGCGCAGCGCCAGCGGTTCATGGGACTTTGAGGACGTGTTGGCGCGCCTGAACGAGCAGTCCAAGCCCAAGGACGAGCCGTCCACCGTGCCGCGCTTCGCGATCTACAACATCGCCGTGAACGGCGGCGCAGCCGACTTCGACGACCGCGCCGTCGACAGAACGCATACGCTGCGCGATCTCAGGCTGCAGATTCCGTTTCTGAGCAGCTTCTCGGCCGACCGGGAGGTCCGGGTTACGCCACGCCTGGCGTTCGAGCTCAACGGCAGTGCGTTCGATTCGGCCGCCGAGGCCACGCCGTTCGCCGACAACCGGCACACCGATCTGAACCTGCGCTTCCAGGACTTTGACCTCGCGCCGCTGGGTGCTTACCTGCCGGGCAGCGTGCCGGTGCGCCTGGGCGCCGGGCGGCTCGGCGCGGATCTGCGCATAGGCTTCGAGCAGGCCGGCGAGGCGCTGCTCAGGATCCGGGGCGCCGTGCAGCTCAAGGGCGCGCAGATCACCGACGCGGGCGGGCGGGCCTTGCTGGATTTTTCCGACCTGCAGGTGCGGCTCAAGGACGTTCAGCCCCTGCAGCGTATGGTGGATATCGAGTCCATCGATCTGACCGGCGCGCAGGCGTACCTGCGTCGGGCAGCCAACGGGGCAGTGGAGCTGCCGGCCATGGGGGACCAGACCGAACAGTCAGATGCCGCCCAGGTGGCGCCGGCCGCCGATGCGTCGCAGGGCGCATGGCAGCTGCGCCTTGCCCGTCTGGGCCTGCGCGACGCGAGCGTCGATTGGCAGGACGCGAGCCTGCCCGGCGGCAAGGCCGAATGGCGGGCCGACAAGGTCCAGTTGCAGGCCACGGAGATTGCGCTGCCCCAGCAGCAGCCCCTGCAGTTTCGCGCGAGCGCGCAGCTCACGGGGGGCTCCGCCCGGGGCGAGGCCGCGCGACTGGCCATGGAGGGACAGGCGACCGACAGCCAGGCCAAGGCCGCCGTGTCCCTGCGTGGGCTGCCGCTGGAGATGGCGGCGCCGTATCTGGCGCAGCTCATCCAGCCCGGGCTGACGGGTATGGTCGACGCCGACCTCGGCTTGGCCAGGCAGGGCAAGGCCATGGCCGCCCAGGTGGCGCGCCTGTCGGTCGACAGGCTGGCCCTGCAGTGCCCGGCCGCCGCAAACTGCGCGGGCCTGCGCCGGGCCGGTGTTGCCGATGCGGGGAAAACCTCGCTGCTCGAATGGGGGCAGCTGGAGGTCACCGATACCCTGGCGCTCCTGCCCGCGCAGCGCGTGACGGTGGGACGGGTGCTGCTCAATGGGCCCAAGGCCCTGGTGTCGCGCAGCCGCAAAGGCGAATGGATGTTCGAGCAATGGCTGGCTCAGGTTCCAGCAGCGCCCGCGGCAAAGGCGTCGCGGCGGCAGGACGGGGCTGCGGCGAAGGCAGAGGGCGCAGCCTGGGCCGTCCAGCTTGCCGCGCTGGAGGTCAACGGCGCGAGCGTCGCCGTGCGTGACGAGCTGCCGCAGCGGCCGGTCGCGCTTCGGGCCTCGGGCCTGCAGCTGCGCGTGCGTGATCTGTCCTATGCCGACGGTCGGCTGACTCCCGCCACCGTGCAGCTCGACACACGCGTCGCCGCGGGCCGCACCGAGCCGGGGCGCCTGCGCTGGGATGGCTCGCTGGCCATGAACCCCGCCCTGAACGTGCAGGGCAGGCTGCATGCCCAGCACCTGCCGCTGCACGCCTTCGAGCCCTATGTCACGGCGGACCTGAATGTGGACATCCTGCGTGCCGATGGCAGCTTCGACGGGCGGTTGCGCTATACCCAGGAGAAGGCGGGGCCGCGGGTGTCCGTGAGCGGAGACGCATCGCTCGACGAGGTGCGCGTGCGTGCCAAGGACGAGGATGGCGACGATGGCGCGGACGAGCGCAGCACCCGCATCGCCGAGCGCGGCGAAGAGCTGCTGCGCTGGAAGACGCTGGCGCTGCGCGGCGTCGCCGTGGATCTGCGCCCCGGCAGGCCCCTGTCGCTGGACGTGCAGGAGACCGCACTGAGCGACTTTTTCGCGCGCGTCATCGTTCATGAAAACGGCCGCATCAACCTGCAGGACCTGCGCAAGGGTGAAGCCTCGGACGCGCCCGCCGCCACACCACCGGCGCAGGCCGAGGGCAATGCGCCGGGCGCGGCCAGCACGCAGGTGCCGGCAGCGGCACCGCCCGCCGACCCCATGGCGCCGGTGATCCGCTTCGGCCCGGTGGCCCTGACCAATGGGGCCGTGCGTTTCTCGGATTTTTTCATCAAGCCCAACTATTCGGCCGACCTGAGCGAGCTCACGGGCCGGCTCAGTGCCTTCTCGTCGGTTCCCGCGGCGGAGGGCGCCGAGCCCGCCATGGCCGACCTGGAGCTCCATGGCCGTGCCCAGGGCACTGCCGCGCTGGAGATCCTGGGCAAGGTCAATCCGCTTGCCAAGCCATTGGCGCTCGACGTTCAGGGCCACATGACCGACCTGGAACTGCCGCCGCTCTCGCCCTACAGCGTCAAATATGCGGGCCATGGCATCGAACGCGGCAAGCTCAGCATGGACGTGGCCTACAAGGTCCAGCCCGATGGACAGCTCACGGCCAGCAACCGGCTGGTGCTCAAGCAGCTGGCGTTCGGCGACCCCGTGGAAGGGGCGCCCGCCAGCCTGCCCGTGCGCCTGGCCGTGGCCTTGCTCGCGGACCGCAACGGTGTGATCGATGTGGAGCTGCCCATCAGCGGTTCGCTCAACGATCCGCAGTTCAGCCTCGGAGGAGTGATCCTCAAGGTCATCGGCAACCTCGTGATGAAGGCCATCACCGCGCCGTTTTCCCTGCTCGCCGGTGCGTTCGGCGGGGGCGACGAGCAGGGCGTGGTGAGCTTTGCGCCCGGCAGCAGCGTGCTCGACGACAAGGCCCGCGAACTGCTTGACAAGATCGCCAAGCAGCTGGCCGACAGACCCGCCCTGCAGGTCACGGTGGTCGGCTGGGCACAGCCGCAGGCGGAGCGGGCGGCGTGGAAGCGCCAGCGCCTGGCGGACCTCGTGTTGGCGCAGAAGCGCCGCGCAGCCGCGTCCGCTGGCGCCGCGCCGGCCGACGTGGTGTCGGTCAGCGAGGCGGAATACCCGGCCCTGCTCAAGGAGGCCTATCGCCGTGCCGACATCAAGAAGCCGCGCAACCTGATCGGCATGGCCAAGGATCTGCCGCAGGCCGAGATGGAGGCCCTGCTGCTCGACAGCATCGCGGTGCCGGAGAGCGCCATGTCGGACCTGGCGCTGGCGCGCGGTGTCGCCGTGCGCGACTACCTGGCGAGCCGCCAGGTGCCCGCCGATCGCCTGTTCGTCGGCGCCCCCAAGCTGCAGCCCGAGGGCGAGGGTGCGACCAGGTGGACGCCCAAGGCGGAGCTGGCGCTGGCCACGCGTTGAGGACGCCTCGGGCGCATGCCCCATCGACCCCGGAGCAATTCGGGCGAAAATAGCGCCTTTGCCGGTGGCGGGCGTACCGCCACATGCACGGGCTGGAGCCGGCCGATGCGGCCGGCCCGCCATTCATTTCATTGGATCCATGTTTCCCTTTTCCTCTCGCAACACAATGTCTGACGCACCTGAAGCGACCCCGGTCCCGGCCAAAACCAGCGAGCCGCACCCCCTCGATGCGTTGACGGGCGGCGCCTTTTCCGCGGCCACGTCGGGCGAGCGCTCGGCGCGTATCCGCGAATGGCTTGCCACGCAGCCCGCCACCGACAAGTTGCAGGAAGTGTTCAAGGAGCTCAGCGCCCGCGACAAGGGCGCCGCGCGCGCCGTGCGCGAGCGGCTCGACGAGATTCGCCGCGCACAGGGCCAGGCGGCCATTGCCGCCGAATGGCAGGCCAAGGCCGAGGCCCTGCTGGCTGCGGCCCAGCTCAACATTGCCGATGCCCTGGCCTGGCAGCGCGACGCGGCCAAGGCCGGCGCGCCGCTGTCGCGCGAGCCCCTGTCGCAGCTCAAGGCGCAGCTGAGCGAACGCGTCAAGACCATCGAGGACCTGCAGCATCGCGTGCAGGTGCAGCGCGAGGCCGCGGTGCTGCTCGCGCAGCGCATCGAGGTGCTGTCCACCAAGCCCTGGCAGGACGCGCAGAACGCCCTCGAGGCCCTGACGGCCGACGTCGGCCGCTGGCAGGAGCAGGCCCAGGCGCTGACCGGCGACGCCGCGTGGTCCAGCGTGGAGGCGCGCTTTCCGACCCAGCTCGAATCCTCGCGCAGCCAGCTGCTCGTGGTCTGGGAGGCCTTCCAGTCCGCGCTGGCGCTGACCGCGGCGGCCGCCCAGGATGCCTCCGCGCCCCTGCCGCCCGTGCCCGTCTGGGCCGACGAGCTGCGCCAGGCGCGCGGCCTGCCGGCCGAGGCCGCGGCGACTGCGCCCCGTGCGCCCGCCAGGCCCAAGGTCGACCCCGAGGTGCGCGACAAGGCCATGCAGGCCGTGCGCGAGGCGCTGGGCAAGCTCGAGCAGGAAACCGCCCAGGGCCATGGCAAGGCCAGCGCCGGCGCCGCCACGGCGCTGCGCGCCGTGCTCAAGGTGCATGGCCGCTTCATCGACGCCGAGCTCGAGCGCAAGGTGCATGCGGCGCTCGTGGCCGCCGGCGAGCTCGAAGGCTGGCAGCGCTGGAGCGCCGACCAGCTGCGCGAAGACCTGGTGGCGCGCGCCGAGGCGCTGCTCGCCCGCCCCGACGGACAGGCGCTGGGCGGACGCAAGATGCAGGAGTCGCTGCGCCAGTTGCGCGAGCAGTGGAAGCAGGCCGACCAGGGCGCTCCGGCCAACCATGGGCTGTGGAAGAAGTTTGACGATGCCTGCAACGCCGCCCACAAGGTCGTCGAGGCATGGCTCGAGAAGGTGCGCGCCGAAGGGGCCGAGCACCGCGCGCAGCGCATGGCTCTGATCGAGGAGCTCAACCAATGGGCGCAGGCCCAGGCCGGCGCGGCCGCCGCAGACTGGAAGGCGGCCAACCGCGCACTGCATCAGTTTGGCGAGCGCTGGCGCTCCGGCGGCCATGTGAGCGAGAAGATCTACGCCGAGCTGCAGCCGCTGTGGAAGCAGGCCGTGGCCACGGCGTCTGCGCCGCTGGAGGCTGCGCAAAAGGCCAGCCTGCAGCTGCGCCAGGCCATGATTGCCGAGGCCGAGGCCCTGGGCGCCGCGGCCACGCTGCGCATCGACGCCGTCAAGGCATTGCAGCAGCGCTGGCAGGCCGAGGCGCAGACCGTGCCGCTCGACCGCCGCCAGGAGCAAAAGCTCTGGGACGCCTTCCGCAAGCCCATTGACGAGGCCTTCAACCGCAAGACCGCCGAGCGCGAGCGCGGCGCCGCGCAGATGAGCGCACGCGACCGTGCGGTGCTAGACGCCTCCAAGGCGCTCGAGGCGGCCAACGCCACGGGTGACGCGCAGCAGATCCGCGCGGCCATGGCGGCGCTGGAACTCGCGCTCAAGGAGCAGGCGGGGCAGGGCGCTGCCGCAGCATCACAGCAGAATCAGGCTGAAGGCCAGGCGGATCAAGTGCAAGCAGCTACAAAAACAGAAGCAAAAACAGAAGCCGGTGAGTCCGCAGAGGCCCCCGCGCGGCCCGCGCCGGCCGCACGCCCCGTGGTCGCCGTGCGCGGCGATGACCGCCCCGGCATGCGCAAGTCCGAGCCCGCGCCGCAGGGCCGCGGCGGCCGCGGCGGGCCCGAGCGCCGTGACACACGCGATGGCCGTGGCCCGCGCGACGGTGCCGGGCGTGGCCGTGAGCGCGAAGGCATGGCCGCGCGTGGCCCGCGCCTGGGCGATGCCGCCTTCCGCGCCCAGCGCGAAGCCATGGAGCATGCGCAGAGCGCGCTGCGCAAGCTCGCGGCCCAGGCCCATGGCGAGGCGCTCACCCAGCTCATGACGGCCTGGAAGAGCCGCGACGCCGGTCAGCTGCCCAGCGCGCAGGAACTCGGCGGCAAGGTGTCGGCCAGCGTGCGCACGGCCTGGAGCCAGGCCCTGTCCCAGGCCGCAGGGGCCACGGCCGACCAGGCCCTGCTGCGCCTGGAGATCGCCGCCGAGGTGCCCACGCCCGCCGACCAGCTGGCCGCGCGCCGCGCGCTGCAGCTGCAGATGCTCACGCGCCGCAACGACCCCGCGCCCGCCGATACCTGGGCCCAGGATGCCGCCCAGGTTCTGGCCGGCGCCAGCGACGATGCCAGCGCACGCCGCCTGCAGGCGGCGCTGAAGGTGCTGCTGCGCAAGTGATCCGCAAGTGATCCCTACGGCCGCCCCGGCGAAGGCCGGGAGCCCATGAAAAAATGCCCGGTGCGATGCGCCGGGCATTTTTTTGATAGCTGCTTGCGCTTGCTGTGCAAGTGCTGGAGGCTGATTGGATGCTCAAACCGCCAATCCTTCGGATGCACCCGCAATGCCCGTCATCGCCGCGAAGGCGGGGATCCACAGAAGCCATGAAGCCACGGCGCGGGAGCCACCGGGATCCCCGCTTTCGCGGGGATGACAGGGATGTCGGGTGTGTCGGCGGGGATGACGGGGTATCGGTGGATGACGCGGGTTGTCTCAACAACACCAATCGCTGCCTGAACCCGATCCGCGGTGCCTATTTCTTGACGCTGCCGTCCTCGAGCTGCGCCAGGGCCGCATTGCCGCCCAGCGACAGCAGGCCGGCGCGCGCGTACACGCCGAGCTTGCCGCGCGTGTCGGAGATGTCGAGGTTGCGCATGGTCAGCTGGCCGATGCGGTCGAGCGGCGAGAACGGCGCGTCCTCGACCTTCTCCATCGACAGGCGCTCGGGCGCGTAGGTCAGGTTGGGGCTTTCGGTGTTCAGGATGCTGTAATCGTTGCCGCGACGCAGCTCCAGCGTGACGGTGCCGGTCACGGCGCGCGCCACCCAGCGCTGGGCGGTCTCGCGCAGCATGATGGCCTGGGGGTCGAACCAGCGGCCCTGGTACAGCAGGCGTCCGAGCTTGAGGCCGTTGAGGCGGTACTGCTCGATGGTGTCCTCGTTGTGGATGCCGGTCACCAGGCGCTCGTAGGCGATGTGCAAGAGGGCCATGCCCGGGGCCTCGTAGATGCCGCGGCTCTTGGCCTCGATGATGCGGTTCTCGATCTGGTCGCTCATGCCCAGGCCATGGCGGCCGCCGATGCGGTTGGCCTCGAGGAACAGTTCCACGGGGTCGGCGATTTCGCGGCCGTTGAGCGCCACGGGCCGGCCCTCGTCAAAGGTGACGGAGACTTCCTCGGCCGGCACATCGACCTCCGGCTTCCAGAACGCCACGCCCATGATGGGGTTGACGATGCGGATGCCGCTGTTCAAGAACTCCAGGTCCTTGGCCTCGTGCGTCGCGCCCAGCATGTTGCTGTCCGTGCTGTAGGCCTTCTCGGCGCTCATCTTGTAGCCAAAGCCTTCCTTCGTCATGAAGGCCGACATCTCGGCGCGCCCGCCAAGCTCGTCGATGAAGGCCTGGTCCAGCCAGGGCTTGTAGATGCGCAGGCTGGGGTTGGTGAGCAGCCCGTAGCGGTAGAAGCGCTCGATGTCGTTGCCCTTGAAGGTGGAGCCGTCGCCCCAGATGTGCACGTCGTCCTCCTTCATCGCGGCCACCAGCATGGTGCCCGTGACGGCGCGGCCCAGCGGCGTGGTGTTGAAGTAGGCGATGCCACCGGTGGAGATGTGGAACGCCCCGGCCTGGATGGCGGCAATGCCCTCGTGCGCGAGCTGCGTGCGGCAGTCGATCAGGCGTGCCTGCTCGGCGCCGTACTCCATGGCCTTGCGCGGGATGGCGTCGTAGTCCTGCTCGTCGGGCTGGCCCAGGTTGGCGGTGTAGGCGTAGGGAATGGCGCCCTTGTTCTTCATCCAGCGCAGCGCGGCGCTGGTATCGAGGCCGCCCGAGAAGGCGATGCCGACCTTCTGGCCGACGGGGAGGTTTTGCAGGATGGTTGCCATGGAAAGCTCTTCAAAAACAATAGCTTGTCGCGCTTGCTGCGCAAGGGCTGGAGGCCAAAAAAGACGATAAATATCAGCCGAAGTGGCAGATGTAGTGATAGGCCTCGGCCACGCGGATGTCGAAGCTGGAGTTGCCCGGGATGCTGAACCGGTCGCCGGGGCCGGAGCGGAGCCAGGCCTCGCTGCCCGCAAGGCGGTATTCGCAGGAGCCGGCCACGCATTCCATGATCTCGGGCGCGCCGGTGTTGAAGGTGAGCGTCGCGGGCAGCACCACGCCGACCGACTTCTTCGTGCCGTCGGGGTAGGTGATGCCGTGGCTCACGCATTTGCCGTCAAAGTAGACATTGGCCTGGGTGCTGACGGTGACGCCGGCAATCGATTCGGTGGTCATGATGGTGGCTGCAGATCAGGGACAAACCGGCGATTTTAGGCCGCTGCCGCGGACCGTGGCGGCGCCGCCGCCGTGAAGGCGCGAAACAGGGTTGGGGGCGGGCTTCGTGCCCACCCGAATCAATAGCCCCCGTAGGGGTAGTGCGGGCGCGGCGGACGGTGCGGGTGGTACGGACGGTGTGGGTAGCCGTAGGGCGCGCTGAATTCGATGATGGTCGGGGGCGGCTGCACGATATAGGCGGGCGGGCCAGGCTGCGTGCCCAGCACCACGCCGGGCTGCGCGTAGCCGCTGCCGTAGCGGTTGCCATAGGTCTGCGCGTCGTCGGAGGGCATGAGCGGCACGGCGGGCTGTACCGACAGGGCGATCCACTCGCCCGGATCGGACTGGGTGCGCGTGCGATGGCGACGCCCGGCGTATTCGTAGACCACGTCATAGCCGATCACGCGGCTCTCGTAATAGGTCTCGGTGGTGCAGCGCTGCACGTTCCGGTAGCCCGAGGGGCCGGCCTCGATCTGGTTGCCCAGCACGGCACCGCCGATCACGCCCAGGGCCGTGGCCGCGGCGCGCCCGCCGCCCCCGCCGATGGCATTGCCCGCGGCGCCGCCGGCAATGGCGCCCAGCACGGCACCCGCGCCGGTCGTGGGGCGCGGGCCGCCGTACACCGTTTCATTGCCGCAGACCTGCTGCGGCACCGCCACCTGCTGGGTGATGGGCGTGGCCGACAGCACGCGGCCCATCTCCTGTGCCTGTGTGACGGCGGCACCCGTGGTGGCCGCGGTCACGAGGGCGAAGACAACGATGTTTCTCATGACAGGAATACTCCTTTCGACCCTGCCATAACGCATGACGCGCGAGGGTCGCCGACAGTTTCAGTGCCCTGTGCGAACGACCTGCGGCGCGTGCGTAAATCTGGGTAAAGAGACGTCCATGGATGCTCACGCGCCGGCGGCCAGCTCGCGCCATGCGTCGGCCTTAAAGCCCACGGTCACGCGGCCCGTGGGCGTGCCGCTCCATTCGACCACGGGACGCTTGATGACCGAGGGGTGCTCGCGCATCAGGGCCGCGGCGCTTTCGGCGTCCTGGGCGCGGGCCTGCACGGCGGCGTCCAGGCGGCGCCAGGTCGTGCCCTGGCGGTTGAGCAGCTTCTCCCAGCCCACGGCGGCCATCCAGCCGGCCAGGCGCTCGGCCGGAACGCCCTGCTTCTTGAAGTCGTGGAACTGGCAGGCCAGTCCCTGGTCCTGCAGCCAGGCGCGCGCCTTCTTGACGGTGTCGCAGTTGGGAATGCCGTAGAGGATGATGGTGGTGGGGCTGTTCATGGGGTCGATCATCGCCCATGCGTGGCTCGGCGACAATTCGGCCCGCTATGCATACATTCCCCCAGACATTGGAAGGCTGGCTGGCGCACTGCGAGCAGCTGCACCCCCAGAACATCGACATGGGCCTGGCCCGCGTGGGCGAGGTGGCCCGCCGGCTGGCGCTGCGCTTTGACTGCCCGGTGATCACCGTGGCGGGCACCAATGGCAAGGGTTCGACCTGCGCGCTCATCGAATCCGTGGCGCGCCAGGCAGGCTACCGCACGGGTGTGTATTCCTCGCCGCACCTGGTGCGCTTCGAGGAGCGCTGCCGCATCCAGGGCGACGTCGTCGACGGCGCATCGCTGGTCGCGCATTTCGAGGCCGTCGAGCGCGCGCGCACCGAGGGCGGCGCCGAGGTGTCGCTGACCTACTTCGAGTTCACCACGCTCGCCATCCTGCGCCTGATGAGCCAGGCGCGGCTCGATGTGGCGATTCTCGAGGTCGGCCTGGGCGGGCGGCTCGACGCCACCAACATCATCGACGCGGACTGCGCCGTCATCACCAGCGTGGATGTCGACCATGTGGAGTATCTCGGCCCCGACCGCGAGACCATAGGCCGCGAGAAGGCCGGCATCATGCGCACCGGGCGCCCGGTTGTGGTCAGCGACCCCATGCCGCCGCAGAGCGTGATCGACCATGCGCGCGAGATCGGCGCCGAGCTGTGGCGCTTCGGCCAGGACTTCAACTACTCGGGCGACAAGCAGCAATGGGCCTGGGCCGGGCGCGGGCGGCGCTACGCGGGCCTGGCCTATCCGGCGCTGCGCGGGGCGAACCAGCTGATCAACGCCTCGGGCGCGCTGGCCGCGCTCGAGGCGCTGCGCAGCCGCCTGCCCGTCACGGCCCAGGCCGTGCGCCTGGGCCTGGCGCAGGTGGAGCTGCCCGGGCGCTTTCAGGTGGTGGCGGGCCAGCCCACGCTGGTGCTGGATGTGGCGCACAACCCGCATTCGGTCGCGGCGCTCACGGCCAATCTGGACGCCATGGCCTACTTTCCGGCCACGCACGCGGTGTTCGGCGCCATGGCCGACAAGGATCTCAAGCCCATGCTGGCCCGGATAGGGCCGCTGGTCGACCATTGGTACTTCACTGACCTGCCCACGCCGCGCGCCGAGACGGCCGCGAGCCTGCAACGCCAGTGGAACGCCCTGCAGATGGTCGCAGGCGGGCGCCGCCAGGTCGGCACCAGCCTGCATGCCAGCCCCGAGGATGCCTTGCGCGCCGCCATGGCCGCGGCGGACCCGGCTGATAGAATCGTGGTCTTTGGCTCGTTCTACACGGTGGGTGGTGTGCTCAAGGATGGAGTGCCCCGCCTGCAGGCCAAGCATCTGAGCGCATAACGGCTGCGCAGCACTCCATGGCATTTTTCAAGTTTCGATGGCCCGGCAGCTCGGAGCCCAAGGGCGACGGCAGCAAGTCCGCCACCAGGCGCTCGCGCGCGGGCGCCCAGGCCGAAAGCATCGAGGAGATGCGCCGGCGTGCGCGCCATCGCCTGATCGGCGCGGCCGTGCTGGTGCTGGCCGGCGTGGTGGGCTTTCCGCTGGTGTTCGACACCCAGCCCAGGCCGGTTGCGGTCAATGTGGCCATCGACATTCCCGATCGCAACAAGGTGCCGCCGCTGGTCCTGCCGCCCAAGGATGGCGCCGGCGCGGGCCAGGCGGCCGTGGCCGAGCCGGCAACGGCCGGGCTCGACGACGGCGAGGAGGTGCTGAGCAGCGCGCCGCGGACGGAGCCGGCGCAGTCCGTCCAGGCACAGCCTCAGGCCCAGGCTCAGGCACAGCACAAGCCGGCCGTCGAGGCCAAACCCGAGCCCAAGCCCGAACCCAGGCCGGAGCCCAAGCCCGAGGCCAAGCCGAAGCCCGAGCCCAAGCCGGAACCGAAGCCTGAGCCCAAGCCAGAACCGAAGCCGGCTGCCAGGCCCGAGGCGTCCGCAGAGTCCAGGCCCGCGCGCGTCGACGACGCCGCGCGCGCACGCGCCCTGCTGGAGGGGCGCAGCGTGCAGGCGCGGGCCGAGAGCCCCGCGGCCGCGGAGCAGGGCCGCTTCATCGTGCAGGTGGGCGCATTTGCCGATGCCGACAAGGTGCGCGAGGTGCGCCAGCGGCTCGAGCGCTCCGGGCTCAAGACCTATACCCAGGTGGTGGACACCAAGGATGGCAAGCGCACGCGCGTGCGCCTGGGGCCGTTCGAGAGCCGCGCCGATGCCGACAAGGCGGTCGGGCGCGTGAAGGCGGCGGGGCTGTCGGCGTCGGTGCTGACGCTGTAGCCGGGCGCCGCAGTTGCTGGATGGACTGCGCATGGCGGCGCTGGACTGGATTTTTCTCACCGTGCTGGCGGCGTCCCTGCTGATCGGGGCGTGGCGCGGGCTGGTGTTCGAGCTGTTTTCGCTGGCCGGCTGGGTGGTGGCGTTTTTTGCCGCCCAGTGGTATGCCGATGCGGCGGGAGCGTGGCTGCCCATGGGGCAGGCCGATGCGGCGTGGCGCCATGTGGCGGGATTCATCCTGGTCTTCGTGGCCACGGTGTTCGCCTGGGGCCTGCTGGCCTGGCTGGCGCAGAAGCTGGTGTCGGCCGTGGGCCTGCGGCCTGCCGACCGCGCCCTGGGCGCCTTGTTCGGCGCGCTGCGTGGCCTGGTGCTCTTGCTGGCGGTGGTGCTGGTGGTGGGGTGGCTGCAGTTGCAGCAGGCGCCCTGGTGGCAGCAGTCGCAGGCCGTCCCCTGGCTGGAGGCCGCGCTCAAGGGCCTGCGGCCCATGTTGCCGGCGCAGCTGGGGCAGCATCTGCCGGCGTGAATCGTGCCGCTGCGCGCAGCGGTCTGGAATGTGTTTGGGCGGGGCGGTCCCGCCGCTGAAATGGAACGCGAACTATGTGTGGAATCGTCGGCGTGGTCAGCAAGACCCCTGTCAATCAGCTGATCTATGACGCCTTGCTGCTGCTGCAGCACCGGGGGCAGGACGCCGCGGGCATTGTCACGCAGGAGGGGCGCAAGTTCTTCATGCACAAGGCCAAGGGCATGGTGCGCGACGTGTTCCGCACGCGCAACATGCGCGCGCTGCCGGGCCCGGTCGGCCTGGGCCAGGTGCGCTACCCCACGGCGGGCAATGCGTCGAGCGAGGAGGAGGCCCAGCCCTTCTACGTGAATGCGCCGTTCGGCATCGTCATGGTGCACAACGGCAATCTGACCAACGCCAAGCAGCTGCGCCGCGAGCTGGCCGAGACGGATCACCGCCACACGAATACCGAGAGCGATTCCGAGGTGCTGCTCAACGTGCTTGCGCACGAGCTCGCGCGCGCCAGCAGCGGCGCGCCGCTGCAGGTCGATGACGTGTTCGCCGCCGTGCGTGCGGTGCACAAGCGCCTCAAGGGCTCCTACGCCGTCGTGGCCCTGATCGCGGGCTACGGCCTGCTGGCCTTCCGCGACCCCTTCGGCATCCGCCCGCTGTGCCTGGGCCGCGGTGCCGACGGCACGGTGATGGTGGCCAGCGAGTCCGTGGCGCTCGAGGGCACGCTGCACCAGCTCGAGCGCGACGTGGCCCCCGGCGAGGCGGTGTTCGTGCACCTCGATGGCCGTATCGAGACCCGGCAATGCGCCGAGCAGCCAAGCCTGAACCCCTGCGTGTTCGAGTATGTCTATCTGGCGCGCCCCGACTCGGTCATGGACGGCATCTCGGTCTACCAGGCGCGCCTGAACATGGGCGAGACGCTGGCCAAGCGCGTGGTCTCCACCGTGCCGCCGAGCGAGATCGATGCCATCATCCCGATTCCCGAATCGAGCCGCCCGAGCGCTATGCAGCTCGCGCAGCTGCTGGGCATTCCGTATCGCGAGGGCTTCGTCAAGAACCGCTACGTGGGGCGCACCTTCATCATGCCGGGGCAGAGCACGCGCAAGAAGTCGGTGCGCCAGAAGCTCAACGCCATCGCCAGCGAATTCAAGGGCAAGCGCGTGCTGCTCGTCGACGACTCCATCGTGCGCGGCACCACCTCCAAGGAGATCGTGCAGATGGCGCGTGACGCGGGCGCCGTCAAGGTCTATCTGGCCTCGGCCGCGCCACCCGTGCGCCATCCCAACGTCTACGGCATCGACATGCCCACGCGCACCGAGCTCGTCGCGCACAACCGCACAGTCGAGGAGATCCGCCAGGTCATAGGCGCGGACGCCTTGATCTACCAGGACGTGGATGCCATGAAGCAGACCGTGGGCATGATCAATCCCAAGGTCCATGGCTTCGAGGCCTCGTGCTTCGACGGTGTGTACATCACCGGCGACATCTCCGACGAGGAGGTCACCGCCCTCAACGAGGGGCGCCAGCGCGGCGGCGAGGACGAGGCGGAGGACACCTCGCGCCTGTCCCTGCCCAATGCGCAGGAGTCGTGACACGAGTCCGTGGACTGTCAAAAAGATGAGCGCCTCGCGCTTGTCTGGGCTGATTTTCTGGTCGTTTTGTGCCTGAATGCACGATCCACCAAGCGTCAGCAGCTCTTATTTTCAAAGCATCCTAGATATCGTGAACGATCATTCCTTGCCGCCGGGCCTGCATCCGGACACTCTTGCCGTGCGCCAGGCCGTCGAGCGCAGCCAATGGGGCGAGCACAGCGAGGCCCTGTACCTGACGAGCAGCTTCGTGCAGAGCGACTGCGCCACGGCCGCCGAGCGCTTTGCCAACGCCGAGCTCGGCTACACCTACACCCGCACCGCCAACCCGACGGTGGCGAGCTTCGAGCAGCGCCTGGCGGCCATGGAGGGCACGGAATGCGCCGTGGCCGCCAGCACCGGCATGGCGGCCATCCTGCTCGTGGCGCTGACGGCGCTCAAGGCCGGTGACCATGTGGTGGCCTCGCAGTCCATGTTCGGCTCCACCATGAAGCTGCTGGGCACCGAGATGGCGCGCTTTGGCGTCGAGACCACCTTTGTGTCCCAGACCGACTCTGCCGCCTGGAAGGCGGCCGTGCGCCCGAACACGCGCATGCTGTTTGCCGAGACGCCGACCAATCCGCTGACCGACCTGTGCGACATCGCCCAGCTCGCCGACATCGCGCACAACCACGGCGCGCTGCTGACGGTGGACAACAGCTTCGCCTCGCCCGTGTTGCAGCGCCCCGCGGAGTTTGGTGCCGACCTCATCGTGCACTCGGGCACCAAGCTCATCGACGGCCAGGGCCGTGTCATGGCCGGCGCCGTGTGCGGCACGACGGCGCTGGTCGACAAGGTCATGGGCACCTTTCTGCGCAGCGGCGGCCTCAACCTCTCGCCGTTCAACGCCTGGGTGGTCTTGAAGGGCCTGGAGACGCTGGCGCTGCGCGTCAAGGCCGAGAGCGCCGCCGCGCTGGAGCTGGCGCGCTGGCTCGAAGGCCACCCCAAGGTCGCGCGCGTGTACTACCCCGGCCTGGAAAGCCACCCGCAGCACCAGCTCGCCATGCGCCAGCAGTCGGGCATGGGCGGCACGGTGCTGGCGTTTGACGTGGTGGGCCAGGGCGCCGAGCAGCTGCGCGCCAACGCCTTCCATGTGGTCGACAGCACGCGCCTGTGCTCTATCACCGCCAACCTGGGCGACGTCAAGACCACCATCACCCACCCGGCCAGTACCTCGCATGGGCGTCTGACCGAGGAGCAGCGCCAGGCCGCCGGCATTGGCCAGGGCCTGATTCGCATCTCGGTGGGCCTGGAACATCTGAACGATCTGAAGGCCGACCTGCTGCGCGGCCTGGACACCCTGCAATGACACAGAAAGTACGTACCCGATTCGCTCCGTCCCCCACGGGCTTCATCCACCTGGGCAACATCCGCTCGGCGCTCTACCCCTGGGCCTTTGCCCGCGCCAACGGTGGCGACTTCATCCTGCGCATCGAAGACACGGATCTGGAGCGCTCCACCCAGGCCTCGGTCGACGTCATCCTGGAGGGCATGGCCTGGCTGCAGCTAGACCATGACGAGGGCCCGTACTACCAGATGCAGCGCATGGACCGCTACCGCGAGGTGCTCGAACGGCTCAAGGCCAGCGGCCATGTCTATCCCTGCTACATGAGCGTGCAGGAACTCGACGCGCTGCGCGAGCGCCAGATGGCCAACAAGGAAAAGCCGCGCTACGACGGCACCTGGCGCCCCGAGCCGGGCAAGCAGCTGCCGCCCATTCCCGAAGGCGTGCAGCCCGTGCTGCGCTTCAAGACGCCGCAAACCGGCGTGGTGGCCTGGGACGACAAGTGCAAGGGCCGCATCGAGTTTCAGAACAGCGAGCTCGACGACCTGGTCATCGCCCGCCCCGACGGCACGCCCACCTACAACTTCTGCGTCTGCGTGGACGACATGGACATGGGCATCACCCATGTTATCCGTGGCGACGACCATGTGAACAACACGCCGCGCCAGATCCATATCTTCGAGGCCCTGGGTGCGCAGGTGCCGGTGTTTGCCCACCTGCCCACCGTGCTCAACGAAGCCGGCGAGAAGATGAGCAAGAGAAACGGCGCCAAGGCCGTCACGCAGTACCGTGACGAGGGCTACCTGCCCGACGCCATGGTCAACTATCTCGCGCGCCTGGGCTGGAGCCATGGCGACGACGAGATCTTCTCGCGCGCGCAGTTCCTGGAATGGTTCAACCTCGACCACCTGGGGCGCAGCGCCGGTCAGTTCGACGAGGCCAAGCTGCGCTGGGTCAACGCCCAGCACATGAAGGCGCTGGACGATGCCGAACTGGCCCGCCTGGTCACGCCGTTCGCCGAAAAGGCGGGCGTGCCGGCAGCCCAGCTGGACGAGCGCCTGCCGCGCATCTGCGCGCTGTTCAAGGACCGCTGCGACACCCTGGTCGACCTGGCCGCCTGGGTGCGCCTGTTCTATGTGGACGCCATCGAGCGCAACGCCGAAGACCTGGCCAAGCATGTGACGGAAGCGGCCCAGCCGCTGCTCGCCGCCTTTGCTGCTGCCATGCAGAGCGTGGAATGGAACAAGGACGCGATCGCCGCGGCCCTCAAGCAGGTGCTCAAGGAGCAGGGCGCCAAGATGCCGCAGCTGGCCATGCCCGTGCGCGTGCTCACCATGGGCACGGCGCACACGCCATCGGTCGATGCGGTGCTGGAATTGCTTGGGCGCGAAAAAATTCTCGCGCGTTTGCAAAACCACTGAAACTCTGTATATAATTTGAGGCTCAGGTGATGACGACAACGAAGCAGTTCGAGGTTGACATCAACGGGGGTATAGCTCAGCTGGGAGAGCGCTTGCATGGCATGCAAGAGGTCAGCGGTTCGATCCCGCTTACCTCCACCACCTGAAAAATCGAACGGAAGTTCTTAGGTTTTGACCCTATCGTCTAGAGGCCTAGGACATCACCCTTTCACGGTGAGTACCGGGGTTCGAATCCCCGTAGGGTCGCCAAGTTTTATTGCACTTGGACTCGCAAGAGTCGAACGCAATACCGACGCGGAGTGGTAGTTCAGTCGGTTAGAATACCGGCCTGTCACGCCGGGGGTCGCGGGTTCGAGTCCCGTCCACTCCGCCAAGAGTTTGAGGCAAAGCCGTTGCAAGTCCATGACATGCAACGGCTTTTTGCTTTTTCAAGGCTGCTGCGGCAGTGCGGCCGCCCTTGGCGCCCGGCAGTCCGGGCGCTCAGGGTATTCCTGTCCGTATCGCGGCCGTGGCCTCTCTAGAATCTGTTGCACTGCAATACACGACGGGCGAGAGACCCGAGGAGCCGTAAGTGACCGACACCAATCCCACGCCGGAAGCCAAGAGCGCGCAGCGCGTCATCAAGAAATACCCCAATCGCCGCCTGTACGACACTTCCACGTCGACCTATGTCACGCTGGCCGAGGTCAAGCAGCTGGTCATGAACGGCGAGTCGGTCGTCGTGCGCGATGCCAAGAGCGGCGAGGACCTCACGCGCAGCATCCTGCTGCAGATCATCCTGGAGGAGGAGGCCGGCGGCGCGCCCATGTTCAGCGAGGCGGCGCTGGCCAACATCATCCGCTTCTACGGCCACGCCATGCAGGGCTTCATGGGCAGCTACCTTGAGAAGAACGTGCAGATGTTCACCGAGATGCAGGCCAAGCTGGCCGAGCAGACCCAGGGCTTCACGCCCGAGATGTGGTCGCAGTTCATGAACCTGCAGTCACCCATGATGAAGGGGCTGATGGGCAACTACATGGAGCAGTCGCAAACCATGTACCAGCAGATGCAGGAGCAGATGCAGAAGCAGACCGAGCAGATGCTGGGTGCGTTCGGCATCAAGAAGCGCTGAAGGCCGACTGAAGGCCGACAGCAACGCCGGTTTCGGCCAAACTGGGACAATACGGGGATGAGCGATGCACTCTCCCCCACGAAAACCCCGAAGATCGGCTTCGTCAGCCTGGGCTGCCCCAAGAACCTGACGGACTCCGAACTCATACTCACGCAGCTCTCGGCCGAGGGCTACGAGACCTCCAAGACCTTCCAGGGCGCGGACCTGGTCATCGTCAACACCTGCGGCTTCATCGACGACGCCGTGCGCGAGAGCCTGGACACCATTGGCGAGGCGCTGGCCGACAACGGCAAGGTCATCGTCACCGGCTGCCTGGGTGCGCGTGCCGATGACGGCGGTGGCAACCTCGTCAAGGGCGTGCACCCCAATGTGCTCGCCGTCACCGGCCCGCATGCCGCGCAGGAGGTCATGGAGCATGTGCACCAGCACCTGCCCAAGCCGCACGACCCCTTCCTGGACCTGGTGCCCGGCAGCTTTGGCGATGCCGGCATCAAGCTCACGCCGCGCCACTATGCCTACCTGAAGATCAGCGAGGGCTGCAACCATCGCTGCACGTTCTGCATCATCCCGTCGATGCGCGGCGACCTGGTCTCGCGCCCCGTGGGCGACGTGCTCAAGGAGGCGCGCGCGCTGTTCGAGGGCGGCGTCAAGGAGCTCTTGGTCGTGAGCCAGGACACCTCGGCCTACGGCGTGGACGTGAAGTACCGCACCGGCTTCTGGGACGGCAAGCCCGTGCGCACGCGCCTGCTCGAGCTGGTCCAGACCCTGGGCGAGATCGCCAAGGGCTACGGCGCCTGGGTGCGCCTGCACTATGTCTACCCCTATCCGAGCGTGGACGACATCATCCCGCTGATGCAGGATGGCCTGGTGCTGCCCTATCTGGACGTGCCCTTCCAGCACAGCCACCCCGATGTTCTGAAGCGCATGAAGCGCCCGGCCAGCGGCGAGAAGAACCTCGAGCGCATCCAGCGCTGGCGCGAGATGTGCCCCGAGCTCGTGATTCGCAGCACCTTCATCGCGGGCTTCCCCGGCGAGACCGAGGAGGAGTTTGCCCACTTGCTGGACTTCCTGCGCGAGGCCCAGATCGACCGCGCCGGCTGCTTTGCCTACAGCAATGTCAAGGGCGCGGCCGCCAACGATCTGCCCGGCATGCTGCCCCAGGAGCTGCGCGAGGAGCGCCGCGCGCGCTTCATGGCCGTGGCAGAGGAAGTCTCCACCGCGCGCCTGCAGCGACGCGTGGGCCAGACCCTGCAGGTGCTGGTCGACAAGTCCGTAGGCCTGGGCAAGAAGGGCGGCGTGGGCCGCAGCTGGGCCGATGCGCCCGAGATTGACGGCCTTGTGCACCTGCTGCCGCCCGAGAAAATCAGCAAGACCTACAAGGTGGGCGACTTCGTCAAGGCGCGCATCGTGGGCACCCAGGGCCATGACCTGGTCGGCCTGCCGGTGTGACGGTTGCACATAAAAAAAGGAGCGTGGGGACCACGCTCCTTTTTTGTTGGCGGCTGCCCCAGGCGGGGCAGGGCGCCAGCACAGCCACTCAGCCCTGGACGGCCAGCAGCTCCACGTCGAACTTGAGCGTGGCGTTGGGCGGGATCACGCCGCCCGCGCCGCGCGCGCCGTAGCCCAGTTCGGGCGGGATGATGAGCGTGCGCTGGCCGCCGATCTGCATGCCCTGCACGCCCTCGTCCCAGCCCTTGATGACCATGCCCGCGCCCAGGGGGAATTCGAACGGGTCGTTGCGGTCGCGGCTGGAGTCGAACTTGGCGCCCTGCTGGCCGTCCTTGTAGAGCCAGCCCGTGTAGTGCACGCGCACGGACTGGCCGCGCGTGGCCGCGGCGCCCGTGCCGACGACGGTGTCTTCATACTGCAGGCCGGAGGCGGTGGTGGTGAAGGCCATGGGTTTCCTTGTCGTTGAAAAAATGATAGCTGCTCGCGCTTGACCAGCAAGCGCTGCAGCTCGAAAACACGCCAGGCGGGGACGGCGTGTGTCTTGCAGGGCGCTTACTTCTTGACGCGCGCGGCTGACCAGCGGTTGGCAAAGGCCTGCACGTCGGACAGGCGCTTGAGCAGGTCCTGCCCCGAGGGCGTGACGATGTAGCCGTCGCTGCCATGATCGAGAAAGCCGGCCTCGCGGAGCTCCTTGATGCGGGTGTTGAGCGTGTTGGGCGTGATGCCGCCCACGCTGTCCTGCAGCAGGCGGAAGGTCTGCGGATGGCCGTCGCGCAGGGCCCACAGCACGCGCAGCGCGTAGCGGCATTCGAGCTTCTCGAACAGCTGGAAGACGGCGGCGTTTTCTTTGGAGCTCATGAACGCTTCTCCTTGCGCTTGGGTTGGGTGAGGGTTGCCGCCCTGGCGGGCCAGGCGGTGGGTCGAAAAACCATAGCAGTATGGTAGCGTGGATTTTGGGATGCTACAAGTTTGGTAGCTCCTGGCGTATGACTACCGTGTCTGTTCGTCTGAAAAGAATCACAGGCCACGTTGACGCTCACCGGGAGTGCTTGCACCCCGTGGCATGCTCGGCGGCCCGCCATCTTCTGTCCCGTCTCTCTTCTTCGCTGCGTCATGAATACGACAACATCTGCTGGCACCGCCCTGCCGCTCGACGGCCTGCGCGTGGTGGAGTTCACCCACATGGTCATGGGCCCCACCTGCGGCATGGTGCTGGCCGACCTGGGGGCCGAGGTCATCAAGGTCGAGCCCATAGACGGCGACCGCACGCGCCACCTGCTCGGTGCGGGTGCGGGGTTCTTTCCCATGTTCAACCGCAACAAGAAAAGCATCGCCATCGACCTGCGCAACCGCGCGGGGCTGGAGGTGGCGATACGCCTGGCCAGCAGCGCCGACGTGGTGGCGCAGAACTTCAAGCCCGGCGTGATGGCCCGCCACGGGTTGGACTACGCGTCCCTGTCGCGCCTCAACGAGGGCCTGATCTACGTGAACCACAGCGGCTTTCTGCCCGGGCCGTACGAGCACCGCACGGCGCTCGACGAGGTGGTGCAGATGATGGGCGGCCTGGCCTACATGACGGGCCGCCCCGGTGACCCGCTGCGCGCGGGCAGCAGCGTCAACGACATCATGGGCGGCATGTTCGGCGCCATCGGGGCCATGGCCGCGCTGATGCAGCGCGGGCGCACGGGCCGCGGTCAGGAGGTGGACGCGGCGCTGTTCGAGAACAACGTGCTGCTCGTGGGCCAGCACATGATGCAATACGCCGTCACCGGTGAGCCGGCCGCGCCCATGCCCGAGCGCATTTCCTCCTGGGGCGTGTACGACGTGTTCGGCGTGAAGGACGGGGGGCAGATCTTCCTGGCCGTCGTCAGCGACGCGCAATGGCAGACCTTTTGCGATGCCATGGGCTATGCCGACCTGAAGGCCGACCCGCGCCACGCGAGCAACAACGACCGCGTGCGCGCCCGCGCCACGCTGCTGCCCGAGCTGCGCCGGCGCCTGGCCGCGCACCGGGCCGAGGAGCTGGCCGCCACGTTCGAGCGCCATGGCCTGCCGTTCGCGCCCATCCTGCGGCCTGAGCAGCTGTTTGACGACCCGCACCTGAACGCCACGGCAGGCCTGGCAGAGATCACGCTGCCCGACGGCGAGCGCGCGGGCCAGCGCGCGCGCACCACGCTGCTGCCGCTGCGCCTGGCGGGCCGACGCCCGGGCGTGCGTGCCGACCCGCCCCGCCTGGGCCAGCACACCCGCGAGCTGCTCGCGGGGCTGGGCTATACGCCGGACGAGGTGGCGGCGCTCCATGAGGCCGCTGCCGTTGCATAGCCAAAATGGCCGCTGGCGCGCCATGGACAAGCGCGAACAGCTATTGTTTTTGCGGATTCCGCACCCGCTTTGCGCGCTGCGTTCCATGGACTACGGGCTGGGGTGCGCCGCCTGCGCCATGCGCACCAGCACCAGCAGCGTGCGGTTGACGGGCGTGGCCACGCCCAGGGCCGCGCCGCGCTGCACCACATAGCCGTTCAGGTGTTCGATCTCCGATGGCCGGCCGCGCGCGAGGTCCTGCGCGGTGGAGGACAGCTGAGCCGGCATGGTCTGTGCAATGCCGCGCACGGCGTCGTGCACGTCGCCCGGCAGCTGCACGCCGTCGGCCTGCGCGACGGCCAGGCATTCGGCCACGAGGTCGGCGATCACCTCCTGGGCCCCGTCCTGCTGCACCAGCCAGCCGTAGGGTTCTTGCACGATGGCCGACAGCGCGTTGTAGGCGCAGTTGATGACCAGCTTGGCCCAGAGTGCGCCGCGCACGTTGTCCGACACCTGGGCCCGGATGCCCGCCGCGCTCAGCTCGCGCGTCAGGCGCGGCGCGAGCGGCGAGGGCGCGATCACCAGCTCGCCGCGCCCGAAGTGGCGCACATGGCCCGGCCCGGCCATGGCCGTGGCCACATAGACCACGGCCGCAGCCACGCTCTGCCCCGGGCCCAGCACGGCGCGCACGCGCTCGTCGTTGTCCACGCCGTTCTGCAGCGTGAGCACCAGGGCGCCGGGCGTGAGGTGGGGCTGAATCTGCCGGGCGGCGGACTCGGTGTCGGTGGACTTGACGCACAGCAGCACCACGTCGGCGCCGGCCACGGCGGCGGCATCGGTGCTCGCCCCCATGGGCAGATGCACATCCTCGGTGGCCGTCTGCAGCCGCAGGCCGCGCGAGGCGATCGCCTGCACATGGTGCGGGCGACCGATGAGGGTGACGGCATGGCCGGCGCGCGCCAGCAGCGCGCCGAAATAGCAGCCCACGGCGCCCGCGCCCATGATGGCAAAGCGCAGGCGCTCGGATGCGGGTGGGGCGGCAGGGATGGGGGAAGGAGACATGGCAGGCCCTGTGCGGTGGCGACGATGGTGCGGCACTGTAGCGCCTGCGGGCCCAGGCCGCATGGCGCGGGGGGCACAAAAAAAGCCGCCAGTCGGCGGCTTCTCATGGGCGGGCAGGGGGCTGCCCGTCCGGTCAGGCTTCTCGGGCCTCTCGTGCTTCCCGAGCCTTTCAGGCCGAGGCGACCTCGATGCCCTTGAACTCGCCCGCGGCGATGCGCTTTTGCCATTCGGCCGGGCCGGTGATGTGGGCGCTGGTGCCGCCCGCGTCCACGGCCACGGTGACGGGCATGTCCACCACGTCGAATTCGTAGATGGCTTCCATGCCCAGGTCTTCAAAGCCGACCACCCTGGCCTGCTTGATGGCCTTGCTCACGAGGTAGGCGGCGCCGCCCACGGCCATCAGGTAGGCGCTCTTGTTGTCCTTGATGGCCTCGATGGCGACCGGGCCGCGCTCGGACTTGCCGATCATGGCGATCAGGCCGGTCTGCTCGAGCATCATGCGCGTGAATTTGTCCATGCGCGTGGCCGTGGTGGGGCCGGCGGGGCCGACCACCTCGTCACGCACCGGGTCCACGGGGCCGACGTAGTAGATGACGCGGTTGGTGAAGTCCACGGGCAGCTTCTCGCCCTTGGCCAGCATGTCCTGGATGCGCTTGTGCGCGGCGTCGCGGCCGGTGAGCATCTTGCCGTTGAGCAGCAGGCGGTCGCCGGGCTTCCAGCTCGCGACCTCTTCCTTGGTCAGCTGGTTCAGATCCACGCGGCGGGACTTGGTGTAGTCCGGCGCCCAGTCGATCTTGGGCCACAGGTCCAGGCTCGGGGCCTCCAGGTACACGGGGCCGCTGCCGTCCATGACGAAATGCGCGTGGCGCGTGGCCGCGCAGTTGGGGATCATGGCCACGGGCTTGCTCGCGGCATGCGTGGGGTACATCTTGATCTTCACGTCCAGCACGGTGGACAGGCCGCCCAGGCCCTGGGCGCCAATGCCCAGCGCGTTGACCTTCTCGTAGAGCTCCAGGCGCAGCTCCTCGACCTGGTCAAGCTTCTCGCCGCGCGCGGCCTTGGCCTGCAGCTCGTACATGTTCAGGTCTTCCATCAGGCTTTCCTTGGCCAGCAGCACGGCCTTTTCCGCCGTGCCGCCGATGCCTATGCCCAGCATGCCCGGCGGGCACCAGCCGGCGCCCATGGTGGGCACGGTCTTCAAGACCCAGTCGACCAGGTTGTCGCTCGGGTTCATCATGACCATCTTGGACTTGTTCTCGCTGCCGCCGCCCTTGGCGGCCACGGTCACGTCGAGCTTGTCGCCCGGCACGATCTGCACGTTGATGACGGCGGGGGTGTTGTCGCGGGTGTTCTTGCGTGCAAACAGCGGGTCGGCCACAACGCTGGCGCGCAGCGTGTTGTCCGGGTGGTTGTAGCCGCGGCGCACGCCCTCGTTGACGGCGTCCTCCAGGCTCTGGTCGGCGGCAAAGCCCTCAAAGCGCACGTTCATGCCGATCTTCAGGAACACGTTGACGATGCCCGTGTCCTGGCAGATCGGGCGGTGGCCCGTGGCGCTCATCTTGCTGTTGGTGAGGATCTGCGCCATCGCGTCCTTGGCCGCGGGGCTTTGCTCGCGCTCATAGGCGCGCGCCAGGTGCGCGATGTAGTCGGCAGGGTGGTAGTAGCTGATGTACTGCAATGCTGCAGCGACGGACTCCACGAGGTCGTGGTACCGGATGGTAGTGGTCATGGTGGGGCGCGTAGTAGTTGGAAAGCAAACCCTGGGATTATCGCCCTGCACCTTGCGCCAGGCTGAAGTGCGCCTATTCGTTTGGTTTGCAAATGAGAATGGTTTTTATCTGGGTGTATTCTTGCCGGTTGACCATCGCTCACATTCCTCCACTCCCTGTCCTGTTGCATCACCATGACCACTCGCATTGAACGTGACACCTTCGGCCCCATCGATGTCCCTGCCGACAGGCTCTGGGGCGCGCAGACGCAGCGCTCGCTGCAGAACTTCGACATCTCGGGCGAGCGCCAGCCGCGCGAGATCATCAAGGCGCTCGCCCAGGTCAAGCGGGCGTCTGCCACGGTGAACCACGCGCTCGGTCTGCTGGGCGCCGAGAAGAAGGACGCCATCGTCGCCGCCGCGCAGGAGGTCATCGACGGCCGGCACCCCGATGAGTTCCCGCTCGTGGTCTGGCAGACCGGCTCGGGCACGCAGACCAACATGAACCTCAACGAGGTCATCGCCAACCGCGCGAGCGAGCTGCTGGGCGGTGAGCGCGGCGAGAGCCGCCTCGTGCACCCCAACGACGACGTGAACAAGAGCCAGTCGTCCAACGACGTGTTTCCCACCGCGGCGCATGTCGCGGCGGTCGACGCGTTGACCAATCGCTTGCTGCCCGCCATCGAGGTGCTGCGCAAGACCTTGGCGCAGAAGGCGCAGGACTTCGACGACATCGTCAAGATCGGCCGCACCCATCTGCAGGACGCCACGCCGCTCACGCTGGGGCAAGAGATTTCTGGCTGGGTCGCACAGCTCGAACATGGGGCCAGGCATGTGCGGGACGCGCTGCCACACCTGTGCGAGCTGGCCCTGGGCGGCACGGCCGTGGGCACGGGCCTGAACGCGCCCAAGGGCTACGCCGAAGGCGTCGCCAAGGAGCTGGCCGCCATCACGGGACTGCCCTTCGTCACCTCACCCAACAAGTTCGAGTCGCTTGCCTCGCAGGATGCGCTGGTGCACGCACACGGCGCGCTCAAGACCCTGGCTGCGAGCATGAACAAGATCGCCAACGATGTGCGCTGGCTCGCCAGCGGGCCCAGGAGCGGCATCGGCGAGATCTCCATCCCCGAGAACGAGCCGGGCTCGAGCATCATGCCGGGCAAGGTCAATCCCACGCAGAGCGAGGCCATCACCATGCTGGCCGCGCAGGTCATGGGCAACGACGTGGCCATCAACATCGGCGGCATGTCGGGCAACTTCGAGCTCAACGTGTTCCGTCCCCTGGTGGCGCACAACTTCCTGCAGAGCGTGCGCCTGCTGGCCGACGGCATCGTGAGCTTCAACAACCACTGCGCCGTGGGCATCGAGCCCAACCGCGAGCGCATAGCCCATCTGGTGCAGCAGTCGCTGATGCTGGTGACCGCGCTGAATCCGCACATCGGCTACGACAAGGCCGCGGCCATCGCCAAGAAGGGGCACAAGGAAGGCACCAGCCTGCGCGAGGCGGCCATCGCCTCGGGCCATGTCACGGCCGAGCAGTTCGACGAATGGGTGGTGCCCGGGAAAATGGTGGGGCGCTGAGCCCCTGCGCGGACTGGCGCAGGGGACGAGGTACGCCTCTCGCCGCCTCTCAGTCGGTCGCCACGTCCTGCGCACCCTCGGCCGCGGCCTGCGCGACGAGCGCCTGCATGGCCTCTTCGTCAAGCACCTCGATGCCGCGGGGGCGCACGCTGATCATGCCCTGGCGCTCCAGCCATTTGAGCTCCACGTTCAGGCGCTGGCGCGAGCTGCCCACGAGGCCCGCCAGTTCCTCCTGCGCCAGCGACAGGCCCAGGGGGCGGCCGGACTGGGCCGGCGCATGGCGTGAGCCGAAGCGCTCGAGCAGGTGCAGCAGCTGCTTGGCCAGACGCGCGCGCAGCGGCATCGTGGCCATGTCCTCCATCACGAAGTAGAGCGAGCGCATGCTCTTGGCCTGCAGCGTGAGCAGGGCCTGGCCGAAGCTCGGGTGCTCCTGCAGCAGGTTGCGCAGCACGGGCTCCGGAACGCTCAGCACCGTGGTGGCCCCATGGGCGTGCGCGTCGTAGGTGCAGGGTCGGCCGTAGAGCACCTCCGCCTCGCCCACCCAGATGCCGGGCTCCACATAGGCCAGCGTGACCTGCTTGCCCGCGGCGGTATGGCGCCGGAAACGCAGTGCGCCGCTGGCGCAGGTGAACCAGTGGCGTATGGGCTGGCCTTGCTCGACGATGGTGTCGCCATGTGCGTGGCGCGTGACATGGCCCAGGCGCAGGATGTCGTGGCGCAGCGATGGCGTGAGTGCGGAGAACCAGGCGTTGCGGCCGATGGCCTCGCGCTCCGCAGCGGTCAGCAGGGGGCGGACAGAGGACGGTGTGTCAGGGATAGGGCGCTGAATGGCATTCATGATGTGTCGCAGGCGGCGGCTCACCGCCTTCGAAATCCATTTTAGGGTTTATCACCTATTCAGGCATCCCCCTCTGAACTGTGGGGTGCACGGGCGCCCGTCCCCTGGTCGGAATCAGCGCGCCGCCGCGCGTGCCTGGTTGATCCAGCCGTCGAACGTCGCCTGGTGCGCACGAATCCAGGCGTTGGTGTGGCGCTCGATGTCGGCGGCCTTGTTCTGGCCCTGGCTCATCAGGTGGTTCTGGGCGTTGATGTCGGCCACCGGCAGTTGCATTACCTCGAACAGCCTGGCGGCGGCGGGGTTCTTCTCTGCCCATGCCTTGTTGGCGACGATCTGCTGGTTGTTCACCACAAAGCCGTAGTTCTTGCCGTTGGGCAGCTTGGTATCCAGCCCCTTCTGCGCGCCCGGCAGCGAGGAGAACGGCACCTCCAGCCACACCACGTCGCGGCCGGGCTTGAGCTCGTTGCTCACCCAGTAGGGTGTCCACGTGTAATAGAGCACCGGCTTGCCTTCGCGATAGCGCGCAATGGTGTCGGCAATCAACGCCGAGTAGCTGCCCTGGTTGTGCGTCACCGTGTCGCGCAGCTGGTAGGCGTCGAGATGGTGCTCGATCACCGCCTCGCAACCCCAGCCGGGGTTGCAGCCGGTCAGGTCCGCCTTACCGTCACCGTTGCTGTCGAACAGCCTGGCAATGGCCGGGTCCTTGAGCTGGCCGATGTTGGTGATCTTGTGCGCGTCGGCGGTCTTCTTGTCGATGAGGTAACCCTGCGCGGCGTTGCCGGAATAGATGCCCTTGCGCCAGAGCTTGGCGTCACCGCCCGCGTTCTTGTAGTAGTCGGCGTGCAGTGGATTCCAGTGGTCGGCCATGAAGGTGGCGTCGCCGTTGGCGATGGCGATGTGCGCCGTGGGGTATTCCACCTCCTTGATGGGCTGCACCTCGTAGCCCAGCTTCTCCAGGGCCTTCATGACCAGCAGGGTCTGGAAGGTTTCCTCGGCAATCGAGCTCTTGAGCGGCTGGACCGTGACACCCTTGTCGGGCAGATCGGCGGCCTGGGCCGTCAGGCCGGCCAGGGCGATGCCGGCTGTGGCAGCCAGCAGGCGCAGGGTCTTGAAGCGTTGTTGCATGCGTATCTCCTGTGTTGAATATGGATAAAAATGGCTTCAATAGCTTGTCTGTAAAGCGCTAGCAGCTATTGTTTTTGAGTGGACTTGCCGCGCGGGCGCAGCAGCAGGCCCAGGGGCCCGGTGTGCCACCAGCGCTGGCCGCTGCGGCGCGGCTCGCCCATGGCCTGGGTGATGCGGTCGAGCACGATGGCCAGCAGCACGATGCCCAGGCCGCCCACCGTGGCCAGGCCCATGTCCAAGCGGCCGATGCCGCGCAGCACCATCTGACCCAGGCCGCCGACGGCAATCATCGAGGCGATGACCACCATGGACAGGCTGAGCATGAGCGACTGGTTGATGCCCGCCATGATGGATGGCATGGCCAGCGGCAGCTGCACCTTCCACAGCAGCTGCCAGGCGGAGGCGCCGTAGGCGCGGCTCGCTTCCACGAGGTCGGGCCGCACCTGGCGCAGGCCCAGGTTGGTCAGGCGCACCAGCGGCGGCAGTGCGAACACGATGGTGACGATGACGCCCGGCACGTTGCCGATGCCGAACAGCATGACCACGGGCACGAGATAGACGAAGGCGGGCGTGGTCTGCATGGCGTCCAGCAGCGGCCGGGTGAGCCTTTGCGCGCGGTCGCTGGTGGCCAGCACGATGCCCAGCGGCAGCCCGATGACGACGCAGAACAGCAGCGAGGTGAGCACCAGCGCCAGCGTGACCATGGCGTCGCTCCAGATGCCCAGCACCACCACGGCGGCCAGTGACACGGCCGTGGCCACGGCCAGCGCGCGCCCGGCAAACTGCCAGGCCAGCAGGGCCATCACCACCACCATGACCGGCCAGGGCAGGGCCAGCAGCGCGTCGGTCATGCCGGTGAGCGTGGCGTCGATGGGCGCACGCACGGCCTGAAAGAAGGGACGGAAGTGCTCCACCACCCAGTGCAGGCCCTCGTTGATCCAGCCCTGGATGGGCAGGCCCTCGGCACTGATCTGTTGCCACAGCGCGCCCAGGCCCTCGCCCTGCTGCGGCTCGGGCGTGGCGGCGGAGCCGTGGAGCCAGTCGCTGCCGGCCGCCGGGGCGGAGGTGGCGTCGGCGCCCCAGGGGTCGGCGGCCGCGCCGGCGGCGTCGGGGGTGTCCGCAGGTGGGGTGCCAGCGGTGTCCGCGGTGGTGTCGGTGCCGCTTTCGGCGGCGGCCCAGGGATCGTTCTGGGCAATCGTGGTGTGGGTGGCGTTGGTGGTGTAGGTGCTGTCGTCAATCATGCGATGAATGGCTCCTCGGGCATTCAGGCGGAGGGCGCCACGGGGTTGGTGGCGCCATGCGGGAATTGCGGGTTCAGGGTCAGCGGGGGGCGCTCGGTCTGCGGCGGCTGCACCGGCGGGGTGTCGCGGTCCAGGAACTTCATCAGCGTGGTGCGGCTGATGACGCCCAGAAAGCGCCCGTCCTCATCCACCACGGGCAGCGGGCAGGGCGCATCGGCCATCACGCCGAACAGCTCCGCCACCGGCGTGTCGGCCGCCAGCGCAGGTGCATTGGGCACAAAGGCGTGCTGCAGCCCCAGCGGGCCGTGGTGCCCATGCAGGGCGCGGCGCAGCGACTGCGAGGACACCGTGCCCAGGAAGCGCTTGCGACTGGAGAGCACATAGGCGTAGTCGCGGTCCGAATCCTCGAGCAGGCGCAGCGTCGCACGGCTGCCGCGGTCGCTGTGCTCGGACACGACGGTGAAGGCCTGGCGCGCAATGTCGCGCGCCTTGAAGACGGCGGCCGTGTCCACGCCGCGCACGAAGTCGCGCACATAGTCGTTGGCCGGATGGCGCAGGATCTCGTCGGGCGTGCCCACCTGCACCACCTGGCCGTCCTTCATGATGGCGATGCGGTCGCCAATGCGCATGGCCTCGTCCAGGTCGTGCGAGATGAAGACGATGGTGCGTCGGCGCACCTGCTGCAGGCGCAGCAGCTCACTTTGCATCTCGGTGCGGATGATGGGGTCGAGTGCCGAGAAGGCCTCGTCCATCAGCAGGATGGACGGGTCCGCCGCCAGAGCGCGCGCCAGGCCCACGCGCTGCTGCATGCCGCCCGAGAGCTCGTCCGGGTAGCTTGCGCCCCAGCCCGCGAGGCCCACCTGCGCAAGCGCCTCCTGCGCCGCCTTCTCGCGTTCGGCGCGGGGCACGCCGGCCAGTTCCAGGCCGAAGGCCGTGTTCTCCAGCACCGTCATGTGCGGCATCAGCGCAAACGACTGGAACACCATGGAGATGTCCTTGCGACGCAGCTGGCGCAGGGCCTTGTCGGACAGCTGGTTGATGTCCTGGTCATTGATCAGGATGCGTCCGCTGGTGGGCTCGATCAGCCGGTTGAGCATGCGCACCAGCGTCGACTTGCCGGAGCCCGACAGGCCCATGACGACGAAGATCTCGCCGGTGCCGATCGTGAAGCTGGCGTCGAAAACGCCGATCGAACTGCCTGTGCGCTGCAGGATCTCCTGCTTGCTCAGGCCTTGCCGAACCAGGTTCATGGCCTGCTCCGGCGCGTCGCCGAAGACCTTGAACACCTGGTCGATGGTGATGATGGGAGTGGCCATCAAGTCTCTCCTTCGAAACACTGGGCCGAACATCCATCCACGCACGCGCAGACGCAGCCGCGACGGCTGTGTCTGGGCGCGCGGTGCCTGGACGATCCAGGACGTTCGGCGAAAGTGACTGAAAGTGGCTCGGATGGCACCAGGGGCGGTGCGCAAGAGCCTCTGTCTAAAGCATTGCGTGCGGCCGCGTCGTGGCGACCGTGGGTTGGCAATGGCGCTGCTGCTGCAGGCACAGCCAACCTGCTCAAACCCCGTCCTGATTCACAAAACAGGAGCGGACAACCTGCGTGGCAGGTGGTGATACACGCAAAAAGTATATGAACGTGAGGTAATTTCGGTCAAAACATATGTTTTTGCGAGCATGCTATACGCGCGTAGGCGGTGTAACGGTGTAAAAGCCACCTTGCGCATTGCTCCTGTCTGTCACTGATGCGTCAGTGGCCTGTAAGTAGCAGAGTCGACAGTACGCCCGGATTTTTCAAGCCAATGGAGACAAACCACATGAGTGCATCCCCTTCCGCCATCGAGTCCGTTCTGGTCGAGAACCGCGTCTTCCCCCCGGCCGAAAGCCTGGTGAAGGCGGCACGTATCTCCGGCATGGCCGGCTATGAGGCCCTGTGCGCCGAAGCCGAGAAGGACTTCGAGGGTTTCTGGGCGCGCCTGGCGCGCGAAAACGTGGTCTGGACCAAGCCCTTCACGCAGACCCTGGACGAATCCAATGCCCCGTTCTACAAGTGGTTTGCCGACGGTGAGCTCAACGCCAGCGCCAACTGCCTGGACAAGCACATGGGCACGCCGGTCGAGAACAAGACCGCCATCATCTTCGAGGCCGACGGCGGCGAGGTCACCAAGGTCACCTACAAGGAACTGCTCGCGCGCGTGAGCCAGTTTGCCAACGCACTCAAGGCGCGCGGCGTGAAGAAGGGCGACCGTGTGCTCATCTACATGCCCATGACCATAGAGGGCATCGTGGCCATGCAGGCCTGCGCGCGCATCGGCGCCACGCACAGCGTGGTCTTCGGTGGCTTCTCGGCCAAGGCCGTGCAGGAGCGCATCCAGGATGCAGGCGCCGTGGCCGTGGTCACCGCCAACTACCAGCTGCGCGGCGGCAAGGAGCTGCCGCTCAAGTCCATCGTCGACGAGGCCATTGCCTCGGGCGGCTGCGAGAGCGTCAAGACCGTGCTGGTGTACGAGCGCACGCCCACCGCCTGGAACCGCGTCGACGGCCGCGACATCTCGTTTGCCGAGGCCCTCGAAGGCCAGAGCACCGAATGCGCGCCGGTGCCCGTGAACGCCGAGCACCCGCTGTTCGTGCTCTACACCTCGGGCTCGACGGGCAAGCCCAAGGGTGTGCAGCATTCCACGGGCGGCTACATGCTGTGGGCCAAGCTCACCATGGACTGGACCTTCGACATCCAGCCCAGCGACGTCTTCTGGTGCACGGCCGACATCGGCTGGGTCACGGGCCACACCTACATCACCTACGGCCCGCTGGCCGCCGGTGCCACCGAGGTGGTCTTCGAGGGCGTGCCCACCTATCCCAAGGCCGATCGCTTCTGGAAGATGATCGAGCGCCACAAGGTCAGCGTGTTCTACACGGCGCCCACGGCCATCCGCTCGCTCATCAAGGCCGCCGACTCCGACGAGTCCGTCCATCCCAAGCAGTCCGATCTGTCGAGCCTGCGCATCCTGGGCAGCGTGGGTGAGCCCATCAACCCCGAAGCCTGGATGTGGTACTACAAAAACGTCGGCGGCGAGCGCTGCCCCATCGTCGACACCTGGTGGCAGACGGAGAACGGCGGCCACCTCATCACGCCGCTGCCTGGCGCCACGCCGCTGGTGCCGGGCTCGTGCACGCTGCCGCTGCCGGGCATTGCCGCCGCCATCGTCGACGAGACGGGCAACGACGTGCCCAATGGCTCGGGCGGCATCCTGGTCATCAAGCGCCCCTGGCCGTCCATGATCCGCACCATCTGGGGCGACCCCGAGCGTTTCAAGAAGAGCTACTTCCCCGAGGAGCTCAAGGGCTACTACCTGGCCGGCGACGGCGCGGTGCGCGATGCCAAGACCGCGTACTTCCGTGTCACGGGTCGTATCGACGACGTGCTCAACGTCTCGGGCCACCGCATGGGCACGATGGAGATCGAGTCTGCCCTGGTCGCCAAGACCGATCTGGTGGCCGAGGCCGCCGTGGTCGGCCGCCCCGACGACCTGACGGGTGAGGCCATCTGCGCCTTCGTGGTGCTCAAGGGCCCGCGCCCCACGGGCGATGAGGCAGCACGCATCGCCAAGGAGCTGCGCGACTGGGTGGCCAAGGAGATCGGCCCCATTGCCAAGCCCAAGGACATCCGCTTCGGCGAGAACCTGCCCAAGACCCGCAGCGGCAAGATCATGCGCCGCCTGCTGCGCTCGCTGGCCAAGGGCGAGGCCATCACCCAGGACACCAGCACCCTGGAAAATCCGGCGATCCTGGATCAGTTGGCGCAGAACAACTGATGCAGGATGGCGCCGCAAGGCGCCTGCGCGCAGCGCACGCCGGATGGGACGGCACTCATATCGGTGCAGCCGATGTGATGTGCCGGCAAAACCTCGCGATCCTGGATCAGTTGGCGCAGAACAACTGATGCAGGATGGCGCCGCAAGGCGCCTGCGCCATCTTCACCAAGCCGCCCTTGCCGGGCGGCTTTTTCATGGCTTGGTTGCGCAAAACAAAAGCCGCGGCGCAGGGTGCGCGGCGGCTCTTTTGATTGCGCCCTGCGGGCGCAGGGGGCAAGGGTGGATTACTTGAGCGACAGAATCCAGGCCACGAGCTTCTTGGCCTCGGCCTCGTTGACCTGTGCGTTGGCGGGCATGGGTACCGGGCCCCAGATGCCCTTGCTGCCCTTCATCACATGCTCGACCAGCGTGGCCTCGGCGCCCTTGCCGGCGTATTTCTTGGCCACTTCCTTGTAGGCAGGACCGACGAGCTTCTTGTCGACGGCATGGCAGGCCATGCAGTTCTTGGACTTGGCCAGAGCCTCGTCCGCCATCGCAGGTGCTGCGACGGACAGTGCCATTGCGAGGGTGATCAGGGAGCTTTTCATCGCGTGGTTCCTCTTGGGGTTGGAGTACAGTAAACCTTCAATGGGATTGTAGTGTTCACGGTTGACGGGCTTGAAACAAAAGCTCGCACGGTCTGGGGGGACTGATCATGTACGCGTTGCTTTTGGGCGTTTTGCTGATTTTGCTCAAATTCCTGGAGATAGGGCCGGTGGCGAACTGGTCGTGGTGGTGGGTGTTGTCGCCGCTTGCCGGGGCCGTGGTCTGGTGGGCCTGGGCCGATGCCACGGGCTATACCAAGCGCAAGGCCATGGAAAAAATGGAGCAGCGCAAGCAGGATCGCATCAACAAGCAAAAGGAGGCGCTCGGCATGCGCCGCAGGACGCGCTGAGCCAGCGCACCGCTGCCGTCTGCGCATCAAGCCTTGCTCCCCGGTGGGTCGAACAGATCGAGCACAGCTCCCTTGCTGGCGCTCGCCGCATTGAAGGCGAATTTGGCCTGCACGCCGCGCGTGTAGCGTGGCGCGGGCGGGGCCCAGCCGGCGCGGCGGCGCGCCAGTTCCTCGTCGCTCACGTTCAGCTGCAGCAGCAACTGATGGGCGTCTATGGTGATGCTGTCGTCCTCGTGCACCAGGGCGATGGTGCCGCCGACAAAGGCCTCGGGCGCGACATGGCCCACGACCATGCCCCAGGTGCCGCCGGAAAAGCGCCCGTCGGTGATCAGGCCCACGCTCTCGCCCAGGCCCTCGCCGATGAGTGCGCTCGTGGGTGCCAACATCTCGGGCATGCCGGGCCCTCCCTTGGGGCCGAGGTAGCGCAGCACCATCACGTCGCCGGGCTTGATCTTTCCCGACAGGATGGCGGCCAGGGCCGACTGCTCGTCGTCGAACACGCGCGCCGGCCCGGTGATGACCGGGTTCTTGAGGCCGGTGATCTTGGCCACCGAACCCTCGGGACTCAGGTTGCCCTTGAGGATGGCGAGGTGCCCCTGCGCATAGAGCGGCTGGGTGATGGGCCGGATCACGTCCTGGTCGGCCCGCGGCTCGTCGGGCACGTCCTTGAGGGTCTCGGCAATAGTTTTGCCGGTGATGGTCATGCAGTCGCCGTGCAAGAGGCCCGCGTTCAGCAGCATCTTCATGACCTGGGGAATGCCGCCGGCCCTGTGCAGGTCCACGGCCAGGTATTTGCCGCTGGGCTTGAGGTCGCAGAACACCGGCACCTTCTTGCGCATGCGCTCGAAATCGTCGATGGACCATTCGACGCCCGCCGCGTGGGCGATGGCCAGGAAGTGCAGCACGGCGTTCGTGGAGCCGCCCACGGCCATGATGACGGCCACGGCGTTCTCGATGGATTGGCGCGTGACGATGTCGCGGGGCTTGAGGTCGCGGCGTATGGCCTCTATCAGCACCCTGGCCGACTCGCGCGCGGAATCGACCTTTTCCTGGTGCGGATTGGCCATGGTGGAGGAGTAGGGCAGGCTCATGCCCAGGGCCTCGAAGGCCGAGGACATGGTGTTGGCCGTGTACATGCCGCCGCAGGAACCCGTGCCGGGAATGGCGTGCTGCTCGATATCCTTCAATTCCTTGTCGCTGATCTTGCCCGCGGCGTTCTCGCCTACGGCCTCGAACACGCTCACGATGTTCAGGTCGCAGCCATGCAGGCAGCCGGGCTCTATGGTGCCGCCATAGACATAGATGCTGGGCACGTTGGCACGCAGCATGCCCATCATGCCGCCGGGCATGTTCTTGTCGCAGCCGCCTATGACCACGCAGCCGTCCATCCACTGGCCCTGCACGCAGGTCTCGACACAGTCGGCGATGACCTCGCGGCTCACCAGGCTGTACTTCATGCCCTCGGTGCCCATGGCCATGCCGTCGCTGATCGTGGGCGTGCCAAAGGTCTGGGCATTGCCACCCGCCTCGCGTATGCCCTCGACGGCCGCATCGGCCAGCTTCTGCAGGCCGCTGTTGCAGGGCGTGATGGTGCTGTGGCCATTGGCCACGCCGACCATGGGCTTGTCGAAGTCTGCCTCGGTGTAGCCCATGCCGTAATACATGGAGCGGTTGGGCGCGCGCGCCTTGCCCTGAGTGATGTGGGCCGAGCGGCGGTTCAGGGGCGCGGAATCGGTCATGCTGCAGTCCTCGCGCAATGCGGTGATGGGGCCAAGTGTGGGCGCCTGCGTCCCGCCTGTCCAGTGCGGGCGCCGGCGCACCCGGCGCGGGTAAGGATTGCAGGGCTGCGACATAATCAAACGGTTTGCCCGCAAACCGGCCCAACAGGCCCAAGAAGCCCAAGAGGCCCTGTGCTGCGGTGCGGACCGGCCCCCAAGCGCACGGGCCACAGAATTCCCTTTGCCCATTTTTCACCTACCCACGATGCCCGCATACCGTTCCAAGACATCCACCCATGGCCGCAACATGGCCGGTGCCCGCGCCCTGTGGCGCGCCACCGGCATGAAGGACGCCGACTTCTCCAAGCCCATCATTGCCGTGGTCAACTCCTTCACCCAGTTCGTGCCCGGCCATGTGCACCTGAAGGACCTGGGCCAGCTGGTCGCGCGCGAGATCGAGGCCGCCGGCGGCGTGGCCAAGGAGTTCAACACCATCGCCGTGGACGACGGCATCGCCATGGGCCATGACGGCATGCTGTACTCGCTGCCCAGCCGCGATGTGATTGCCGACAGCGTGGAATACATGGTCAACGCGCACTGCGCCGACGCCATGGTCTGCATCAGCAACTGCGACAAGATCACCCCCGGCATGCTCATGGCCGCGATGCGGCTCAATATCCCCGTGATCTTCGTCTCCGGCGGGCCGATGGAGGCCGGCAAGGCCAGGCTCGCCGTGCCCGGCCAGGCGACGGTGACCATCACCAAGAAGCTCGACCTGATTGACGCCATGGTCATGGCCGCCGACGACAAGGCCAGCGATGCCGACGTGGCGGAGGTCGAGCGCAGCGCCTGCCCGACCTGCGGCTCGTGCTCGGGCATGTTCACTGCCAACTCCATGAACTGCCTGACCGAGGCGCTCGGCCTGTCCCTTCCCGGCAACGGCACGGTGGTGGCCACGCATGCCGACCGCGAGCAGCTGTTCAGGCGCGCCGGCCGGCGCATCGTGGAGTTGGCGCGCCAGTACTACGAGGGCGGCGACGAGCGTATCCTGCCGCGCTCGGTGGGCTTCAAGGCCTTCGAGAACGCCATGACGCTCGATATCGCCATGGGCGGATCGACCAACACCATCCTGCACCTGCTGGCCATCGCCCAGGAGGCGGAGATCGCCTTCTCCATGGCGGACATCGACCGCCTCTCGCGCAGCGTGCCGCAGCTGTGCAAGGTGGCGCCCAACACCGACAAGTACCACATCGAGGACGTGCACCGCGCGGGCGGCATCTACGCCATCCTGGGCGAGCTCGAGCGTGCGGGCAAGCTGCACACCGACGTGCCCACCATCCACGCCCCCACGCTGGGCGAGGCGCTGGCGCAGTGGGATGTGACGCGCACCGACGACGAGGCCGTGCATACCTTCTACAAGGCCGGCCCCGGCGGCGTGCCCACGCAGGTGGCCTTCAGCCAGAACGCGCGCTGGCCCAGCCTGGACCTGGACCGCGCCCTGGGCTGCATCCGCTCCTACGACCATGCCTTCAGCAAGGAAGGCGGCCTGGCCGTGCTGACGGGCAACATTGCGCAGGACGGCTGCGTCGTCAAGACCGCGGGTGTCGATGAATCCATTCTGGTGTTCGAGGGCCCGGCCCATGTGGTCGAGAGCCAGGACGAGGCCGTCGAGCACATCCTGGGCGACCAGGTCAAGGCGGGCGACGTGGTCATCGTGCGCTACGAAGGCCCCAAGGGCGGCCCCGGCATGCAGGAAATGCTCTACCCGACGAGCTACATCAAGAGCAAGGGTCTGGGCAAGGCCTGTGCGCTCCTGACCGACGGGCGCTTCTCGGGAGGCACCTCGGGCCTGTCGATAGGCCATTGCTCGCCCGAGGCCGCGGCCGGTGGCGCCATCGGCCTGGTGCGAAACGGCGACCGCATCCGCATCGACATTCCCAACCGCAGCATCAACGTGCTGGTCAGCGACGACGTGCTGGCCCGCCGCCGCGCCGAGCAGGACGCCGTCGGCTGGAAGCCCGCCCAGCCGCGCCCGCGCAAGGTGTCGGCCGCGCTCAAGGCCTACGCCAAGCTGGTGACCAGCGCCGACAAGGGTGCGGTGCGTGACCTGTCGCTGCTCGACTGATGTGCCCGGAGTGGCGCTCGCGTCACTCCTGTTTTGAGAGCTGCCGGCGCCTGTGTATCAATGTTCTGAGTATGGGTTAAATACGAAAACATTGAGAAACGGGCGCTGACAGCTCTTGTTATTGAAGCAAACACCGAATGCCATGAACCCGCTGCACGACCGCATCGCCGCCAGCTTCAACGCCCAGGGACTGATGACCACGCTGGGCGCGCGCCTGGTGCTGGTGCAGGAAGGGGAGGTGCATATCGAGCTGCCGTTCTCCAGCCACCTCACGCAGCAGCAGGGTTTTGTGCACGCCGGTGCCATCACGAGCATCGTGGACAACGCCTGCGGCTATGCGGCGCTGACCCGCTCGCCACCGGGCACCGAAGTGGTCACGGCGGAGTTCAAGACCAACTTCATGCGACCCGCCATCGGCGAGCGCTTTCTGGCCGTGGGTCGCGTGGAGAACGCGGGGCGCATGCTCACCGTGTGCTCGGGCGAGGTGCGGGCCTACGCGGGCGCTGGACCGGACTACAAGGTCGTGGCGCTGATGCAGGCCACCATGGTCTGCGTGCCGGGCTAGCCTACGGGCTGCCGGCAGCCATGTCGCGCCCGGCCGGGCTGCGCCAGCAGGCGGGCGCGAGCGCAAAGACCAGCAGCGACGCCAGGTAGACCCCGCCCGAGACGGGGTCGCGCGATGCGATGAGCTCGGCCCAGGAGCGCAGTCCCTGCGCATGGGCTACCAGCAGTTCAGCGACGATGAGCAGCGCGAGCGCGATGCCGCCGGCGAGCAGGCGCGCCGGCCGGCCCAGTCCCGCATGACGTCGCGCCAGGCGCCAGGACGCCCAGGCAATCACGGCGAGCATCACGGGCATTTCGATCAGCTCGGCGGTGCGTGCACCCCAGCGCGGCACCAGAAACGGCACCCGCACCAGCGCCAGCGCAAAGCCCGCGCCGAAAACCCACAGGAAATAGACTAGGGCCTGTTAACACATCCGAAGCCCATCAGCGACGAGTACAAAGCTGATGAAGCCGAGGAACATGATGTCGAGTTTCTCGAACCGCGTGAAGATGCGCCGGAAGCCCTTGAGGCGGCGGAATAGACGCTCAACCTCGTTGCGGCGCTTGTACATCTCGCGGTCGTACTCCCAAGGCTCGACGCGGGTACGCAGCGGTGGCACGACGGGGATGTAGCCCAAATCGAGCGCCAACTGGCGCGTCTCGTTGCCCTCGTAGGCCTTGTCCATGAGCAGGTGCAGCGGCCGGTTCGGGGCGCCCAGGCTGGCGAGCAGTTCGCGCCCTTGTGGGGCATCGCCGGCCTGGCCCGGCGACAGTGAGAACGTTATGGCCGTTCGAGCATCCGCGGCAACCATATGAATCTTGGTTGTCCATCCACCTCGAGACTTGCCGATGGATTGGGGGCCGTTTTTTTTAGCGCGCCCGTGCCGTCTGGGTGCACCTTGATGCTTGTGGAGTCCAGTGACACCGCCTCGATCTTGATGCGCACAACCTGAGCCTTCTGCAGTTCCTCGAACATTCTGTCGAGGACCCCAGCCTTGGTCCAGCGGTTCATGCGCGTGTAGATCGTGTGCCAGTTACCGAAGCGCTTGGGCAGTCCACGCCACTTGCAGCCATGCTCGGCTACGTAGAGGATGGCGTTGACGACCTGCAAGTTGCTCAGGCTGACGTTTCCTCGCTGCGTGGGAAGGCAGTGCTCGATCTTGGCGAATTGTTCTGGCGTTATCTCCATGGCTGCCAGTCTGTGCCATGGCGGGCGCAAAAACAATTAGTGTTAACACGCCATAGTCCCGCCTTCAGGACGTTCATGGACCGGTCCCGGCGCTGCAGGCCCCTGCGGATTCAGTCGGCCACGCCGTCGGCCTGGCTTTGCAGGTAATTCTGCAGGCCCATCTTGTCGATCAGGCCGATCTGCTTCTCCAGCCAGTAGGCGTGGTCTTCCTCGGTGTCGCGCAACTGGGCCAGCAGCAGGTCGCGGCTCACGTAGTCGCGGTGCGTCTCGCACAGGGCGATGGCGTCCATCAGGTGCTTGCGCACGGAGTATTCGGTGTCCAGGTCCTTGCGCAGCATCTCCTGCACCGTGTCGCCCGGTGTGAAGGCGTGCGGGCGCATGTCCGGTTTGCCCTCGAGCAGCAGGATGCGGCGCAGGATGGCGTCGGCATGCTGCGTCTCTTCCTGCATCTCGTGGTCCAGGCGTTCGTACAGGCGCACGAAGCCCTGGTCCTCGTATTGACGCGAATGGATGAAGTACTGGTCGCGCGCGGCCAGTTCGCCCCGCAGCAGGTCTGTGAGGCAGGCGATGACGTCGGGATGGCCTTGCATGATCGTGGTCTTGTAGGAGTGGGAATCCGTGGAGTATCGCGCGCATTGCGCGTTGGTTCAAATTCGGCGTCCATACACCTGCGGCACAATTCGCGCCATGCTGATGTACCCGCATATCGATCCCGTGGCGCTGCAGATCGGACCCGTGGCCGTCCACTGGTATGGACTGACCTATCTGGCCGGCTTTGCGCTGTTCATGTTCCTTGGGCTGCGCCGCCTGCACCACGAACCCTATGCCTCGCTCAAGGGCGAGCAGGCCTGGTCCCGCAAGGACGTGGAGGACATTCTGTTTCTCGGCGTGGTCGGCGTGGTCGTGGGGGGGCGCCTGGGCTACTGCCTGTTCTACAAGCCGGGCTACTACCTCGCTCACCCACTGGAGGTCTTCTACGTCTGGCAGGGCGGCATGAGCTTTCACGGCGGACTGCTGGGCGTGATCGGCGCGATGCTGTGGTTTGCGCATTCGCGCCGCAGGCCCTGGCTGCAGGTGGCGGACTTCGTCGCACCCTGTGTGCCCACGGGGCTGGCGGCCGGGCGCATAGGCAACTTCATCAACGGCGAACTCTGGGGGCGCTTTGCGCCGCAGGATCTGCCCTGGGGCATGGTGTTCCCGCAGAGCGGCAGCATGCTGCCGCGCCACCCTTCGCAGATCTACCAGTTCCTGCTCGAAGGCCTGCTGCTGTTCGTGCTGCTGTGGCTGTACGCGCGGCGCCCGCGCAAGCGCGGCGAGGTGGCTGCGGCCTTTCTCGTCGGCTATGGCGTGCTGCGCTTTGCGGCCGAGTATTTCCGCGAGCCCGACAGCTTTCTGGGCCTGTTGTCGCTGGGCATGAGCATGGGGCAGTGGCTGTGCGTGCCCATGGTGCTGGCCGGCGTAGGGCTGTGGCTCTGGGCACAGAAGAGGGCTGGGTAGGCCGTGACGGGCCCGCCTGAGCGCGGGCACCAAACCCGCCTCCAAACCCACCTGCGAAGAGTGGGCATAGGGCCATCCATTCGCCACCAGGCCCAAGACTGTCGCCAGATGGTTGCCAAGAAAAAAGCGCACTACCGTTTCGATAGTGCGCTTTCCTTGTATAGCTTGGTGGGCCCTGAAGGATTCGAACCTTCGACCAACGGATTAAGAGTCCGCTGCTCTACCAACTGAGCTAAGAGCCCTCTCTTTCGAGTTGCGCTGCACTGCAGCACAGCCATGAATTATGCACTAGTTTTTTGCCGCTTTCGGAAAAAACCAGAAAAATTCACATCAAAAGATGCTCGCCCGCGTTGTCGCCGCCCAGGATCACATAGTTGACCTTGCGGATGTCCATGAGCTTTCGGCCGCCGGCGTAGCTGATGGAGCTCTGCACGTCCTGCTCCATCTCGATGAGGGTGTCGGCCAGCTTGCCCTTGATGGGCTCGAGGATGCGCTTGCCCTCGACATGCTTGTACTCGCCCTTGTTGAAGTCGCTGGCCGAGCCGTAGTACTCCTTGAACAGTTCGCCATCAACCTCGACGGTCTTGCCGGGCGACTCCTCATGGCCCGCGAACAGCGAGCCAATCATGACCATGGTGGCGCCGAAGCGGATGCTCTTGGCGATGTCGCCGTGGCTGCGGATGCCGCCGTCGGCAATGATGGGCTTGGTGGCCACGCGTGCGCACCACTTCATGGCCGACAGCTGCCAGCCGCCCGTGCCAAAGCCGGTCTTGAGCTTGGTGATGCAGACCTTGCCCGGGCCCACGCCGACCTTGGTGGCGTCGGCGCCCCAGTTCTCCAGGTCGATCACGGCCTCGGGCGTGGCCACGTTGCCGGCGATCACGAAGGCCTGAGGCAGGTGTTGCTTGAGGTAGCCGATCATGTCGCGCACGCTGTCGGAATGGCCGTGGGCGATGTCGATGGTGATGAACTCGGGCGTCAGGCCCTCGGCCTTGAGGCGGTCCACGGTGGCGTAGTCGGCCTGCTTGATGCCCAGCGAGATCGAGGCAAAGCACCCCTTGGCGCGCATGTCGCGCACGAACTGCACGTTGTCCAGGTCGAAGCGGTGCATGACGTAGAAGTAGCCGTTCTGGGCCAGCCAGGCGCAGATCTTCTCGTCCACCACGGTCTTCATGTTGGCCGGCACCACGGGCAGCTTGAAGCGCCTGCCGCCGAGCTCCACGCTGGTGTCGCATTCCGAGCGGCTTTGCACGCGGCACTTGCGCGGCAGCAGCAGGATGTTGTCGTAATCGAAGATTTCCATGAGGTTCCAAGCTCCTGTAGAGGTCGCCCGCAAGGGATTTCGCGGGCGATGGGCGCTTGGCTTGGGCTCCGGTTCTGCCGGCCGCATGGGCACAAAAAAACCGGGCGCAAGAAACTTGGGCCCGGTGCTTGATTGTACTGATGTACTGACTATGGGCAGCGCCGGGATGGCATGGGGATGGTGGTGGGTTTCTACAATCGGGCCATGCCCTCATATGAACCTACTCACGGCGCGTCGGCGCCGTTTGGCGCTGGTGCCGGCGCTGGTGCCGGCGCTGGTGCCTCGCCCCTGCTGCAAGGCCTCAACCCCGAGCAGCTCGCCGCCGTCACCCTGCCCGCGGGCCATGCGCTGATCCTGGCGGGTGCCGGCTCGGGCAAGACGCGCGTGCTCACCACGCGCATTGCCTGGCTGCTGCAGCACGGCCACGCCACGCCCGGCGGCATTCTGGCCGTCACCTTCACCAACAAGGCGGCCAAGGAGATGGTGGCGCGCCTGTCGGCCATGCTGCCCATCAACGTGCGCGGCATGTGGATAGGCACCTTTCACGGCCTGTGCAACCGCCTCTTGCGCGCGCACCACAGGCTCGTCGGCCTGCCGCAGACCTTTCAGATTCTGGACACGCAGGACCAGCTCTCGGCCGTCAAGCGGCTGTGCAAGCAGTTCAACGTGGACGAGGAGCGCTTCCCGCCGAAGCAGCTGGCCTGGTTCATCAGCGGCTGCAAGGAGGAGGGCATGCGCCCGCGCGACGTGCCCGCGCACGATGCCGACGCGCGCAAGAAGGTGGAGCTGTACCAACTCTACGAGGAGCAATGCCAGCGCGAGGGCGTGGTGGACTTTGGCGAGCTGATGCTGCGCAGCTTCGAGCTGCTGCGCGACAACGATGCCGTGCGCGCGCATTACCAGCGGCGCTTTGCCCACATCCTCGTGGACGAGTTCCAGGACACCAACCGGCTGCAGTACGCCTGGCTCAAGCAGCTCGCGGGCGATGTGGTCGATGGCCGCCTCGTCACCCAGGGCAGCGTGATCGCCGTGGGCGACGATGACCAGAGCATCTACGCCTTTCGCGGCGCGCGCGTGGGCAACATGCAGGACTTCGTGCGCGAGTTTGGCGTCGAGCGGCAGATCAAGCTCGAGCAGAACTACCGCAGCTACAGCAACATCCTCGACTCGGCCAACGCGCTCATCAGTCACAACAGCCGGCGTCTGGGCAAGAACCTGCGCACCACGCAGGGGCCGGGCGAGCCGGTGCGCATCTACGAGGCCAGCAGCGACATCGCCGAGGCGCAATGGATGGTGGACGAAATCAAGCAGCTCCTGCGTGACGAACAGCTCGCGCGCAGCGAGATCGCCGTGCTCTACCGCAGCAACGCGCAAAGCCGGGTCATCGAATCCACGCTGTTCAACGCCGGCCTGCCGTATCGCGTGTATGGCGGCCTGCGCTTCTTCGAGCGCGCCGAGATCAAGCATGCGCTGGCCTATCTGCGCCTGCTGGAGAACCCGCACGACGACACCAGCTTCATGCGCGTGGTCAACTTCCCCGCGCGCGGCATAGGCGCGCGCACGCTCGAGCAGCTGCAGGACGCGGCGCGCGCCGCGGGCTGCTCGCTGCACGACGCCGTGAGCGCCGTGGCCGGCAAGGCGGGCGCCAACCTGGGTGGCTTCGTGGCCATGATCGACGTGCTGCGCGAGCAGACCCAGGGGCAGAACCTGCGCAGCATCATCGGCCAGACGCTGGAATCAAGCGGCCTGCTCGAGCATTACCGCAACGAGAAGGAGGGCGCGGACCGACTCGAGAACCTCGACGAGCTCATCAGCGCGGCCGAGAGCTTTGTCACCCAGGAGGGCTTTGGCAAGGACGCCGTGGCCCTGCCCATCGACGAAACCGGCGCGCCGCTCACGCAAAGCCCGGCGAGCCAGGGGCTGGATGCGAGCCAGCCGCTGTTGCAGCAGCCCATGGTGGACGCGGACACGGGCGAGACCCTGTCGCCGCTGGCCGCCTTTCTGACGCACGCCGCGCTCGAGGCCGGCGACAACCAGGCCCAGGCCGGGCAGGACGCCGTGCAGCTCATGACCGTGCACGCCAGCAAGGGCCTGGAGTTCGACTGCGTGTTCATCGGCGGGCTGGAAGAAGGCCTGTTCCCGCACGAGAACGCCATGAGCGACCAGGGCGGGCTGGAGGAGGAGCGCCGCCTGATGTACGTGGCCATCACGCGCGCCCGAAAGCGCCTGTACCTGAGCCACGCCCAGACCCGGCTGCTGCATGGCCAGACGCGCTACAACGTCAGAAGCCGCTTCTTCGACGAGCTGCCCGAGGGCGCGCTCAAATGGCTCACGCCGCGCCAGCAGGGCTTTGGCTCGTTTGCTCCTGATTCAAGAGCTTCTGGCGCTTATGGGGCGGGCGCCAGGGGCCAATTTGGCTTCAAGACGGAGAGCTTTGCCAGCCCGCCCGTGCCGCCGCGCAAGCAGGCGCCCGGCCATGGCCTGCGCGTGGGGCTGGTCGTGTTCCACACCAAGTTCGGCGAGGGCAAGGTGCTGGCCATCGAGGGCGCGGGCGACGACGCGCGCGCCCAGGTGCACTTCCCGCGCCATGGCAGCAAGTGGCTGGCGCTGTCCGTGGCCAAGCTCACGGTGGTCGAGTGAGCGTTCCGCGCGGGGCCGGGGGATGGATTCCCGCTTGCGCGGGAATGACGGCGGAGGGTAGTGGCATACCCCACCTCCCGTCATCCCCGCGCAAGCGGGGATCCACAACGGCAAGGCCCGCACCATGCCGCCACGGCAACACCATGCCCCTGCAGTTGAATATCAAAAACAATAGCTGCTCGCGCTTTCTGTACAAGCGCTAGAGCCCACTTTCATCAAAACCACTACTGACAATGTCCGATCCCACCACTCTCGACCTGCCGCCGGCCGATGCCGGCGACAGCCTGCCGCTGGGCGACTATGCCCAGCGTGCCTACCTGGAATATGCGCTGTCCGTCGTCAAGGGCCGCGCACTGCCCGATGTGTGCGATGGCATGAAGCCCGTGCAGCGGCGCATCCTCTACGCCATGCAGCAAATGGGCCTGGGCTATGGCGGCCCGGGCGGCAACACCCCTGCCAAGCCCGTGAAAAGCGCGCGCGTGGTGGGCGATGTGCTGGGGCGCTTTCACCCGCATGGCGACCAGTCGGCCTATGACGCGCTGGTGCGCCTGGCGCAGGACTTCAACCAGCGCTATCCGCTGATCGACGGCCAGGGCAACTTCGGCTCGCGCGACGGCGACGGCGCCGCGGCCATGCGCTACACCGAGGCGCGGCTGGCGAAGATCACCAGCCTGCTGCTCGGCGAGATCGACATGGGCACGGTGGACTTCCAGCCCAACTACGACGGCAGCACGGAGGAGCCGCGCCAGCTGCCCGCGCGCCTGCCGTTTGCGCTCTTGAACGGTGCGAGCGGCATCGCCGTGGGCCTGGCGACCGAGATCCCGAGCCACAACCTGCGCGAGGTGGCCGACGCCTGTGTGGCGCTCGTGAAGAACCCGCAGTTGCCCGACGACGAGCTGTTCACGCTGATCCCCGGCCCCGACTATCCCGGCGGCGGCCAGATCATCAGCGCGAGCAGCGACATTCAGGACGCCTACCGCAGCGGGCGCGGCAGTCTCAAGGTGCGCGCGCGCTGGAAGATCGAGGACCTGGCGCGCGGCCAGTGGCAGCTCGTGGTGACCGAGCTGCCGCCCGGCGTGTCGGCGCAAAAGGTGCTCGAGGAGATCGAGGACATCACCAACCCCAAGATCAAGACCGGCAAGAAGGCGCTTACCCAGGAGCAGACCCAGCTCAAGGCCGCCATGCTGGCGCTGCTCGACGGCGTGCGCGACGAATCGAGCAAGGACGCGCCCGTGCGCCTGGTGTTCGAGCCCAAGACGGGCCGCGTGCCGCAGCAGGACCTGACCACGGCCCTGCTCGCGCACACCAGCCTCGAGACCTCGGCCCCCATCAACCTGACGATGGTGGGCATAGACGGCAAGCCGGTACAGAAAAGCCTGCGCCAGATGCTGGTCGAGTGGATCGCCTTCCGCCAGCAGACCATCACGCGGCGCAGCCAGCATCGCCTCTCCAAGGTGCTCGACCGCATTCACATCCTCGAGGGGCGCCAGCTCGTGCTGCTCAACATCGACGAGGTGATCGCCATCATCCGCGCGGCCGACGAGCCCAAGGCGGCGCTGATCGCGCGCTTCAATTTGTCGGAGCGCCAGGCCGAGGACATTCTGGAAATCCGCCTGCGCCAGCTCGCACGGCTGGAAGCTTTTCGGATCGAGCAGGAGCTCTCGGAGCTGCGCAAGGAGCAGGGTCAGCTCGAGGATGTGCTGGCCAACCCGGCCTCGCTGCGCCGCCTGATGGTCAAGGAAATCGAGGCCGACGCCAAGCAGTTCGCCGACGCGCGCCGCACGCTGATCCAGGCCGAGAAAAAGGCCGTGGCCGAGGTGCGCGTGGTGGACGAGCCGACCACCGTCGTCGTGTCGCAAAAGGGCTGGGTGCGCACGCGCCAGGGTCATGGACACGAGGCCGCGGCCTTCGCCTTCAAGGCCGGGGACGGCCTGTACGCCACCTTTGAATGCCGCACGGTGGACCAGCTCATCGTCTTCGGCAGCAACGGGCGCCTGTACTCCGTGCCCGTGGCGCAGCTGCCGGGCGGCAGAGGCGACGGCCAGCCCATCACCACGCTCATCGATCTGGAGGCCGGCACCCAGGTGCGCCACTACTTCGCCGGGCCTTTGCCGGCCACGCTGCTGCTGGCGGGGTCGGGCGGTTACGGTTTTCTCGCGCAGGTCGAGCACATGGTCTCGCGCAACAAGGGCGGCAAGGCCTTTGTGACGCTGGGCGAGGGCGAGAGCCTGTGCGCGCCCTCGCATGTGGCGGGCACGAGCGCCGCCGCGCCGCTGGCCGACGCCACCCATGTCTGCTGCGCATCGGTGGGCGGGCGCATCCTGACCTTTGACATCGGCGAGCTCAAGACCATGGCCAACGGCGGCCGCGGCCTGATGCTCATCGCGCTCGAGGACAAGGACAGCCTGGCCGGCGCCGCGGCCTACACGCGCAGCGTGCGCATCACCGGCCTGGGCCGCGGCGGCAAGGAGCGCGAGGAACAGCTCGAGATCCGCAGCCTGAACAACGCGCGTGGCGCTCGCGGCCGCAAGGGCAAGGCCGCGGACCTGGGCTTCAAGCCGCAGGCCGTGCTGCGCGTGGAGTGAGGACGGGACCCGGGCGCGGCCCGGGTCTTACTCGATCTCTGCGATCAGCTCGATCTCCACGCAGGCGCCCATGGGGATCTGCGCCACGCCGAAGGCGCTGCGCGCATGCTTGCCCTTGTCGCCAAACACCTCGCCCAGCAGCTCGCTGGCGCCGTTGGTCACGAGGTGCTGCTCGGTGTAGTCGCCCGTGGAGTTCACCAGGCTCATCACCTTGACGATGCGGCGCACGCGGTTCAGGTCGCCGCCGGTGGCGGCATGCAGCGTGCCCAGCAGGTCGATGGCCACGGCGCGCGCGGCGGCCTTGCCCTCTTCGGTGGTGATGTTGCGGCCGAACTGCGCGGCCCAGGGCTTGCCGTCCTTGCGCGCGATGTGGCCGCTCAGAAACACCAGATTGCCGCTCTGCACATAGGGCACATAGGCCGCGGCGGGCACGGCCACGGGGGGCAGGGTGATGTGGAGTTCCTTCAGCTTGTCGTAAACACTCATGGCAGTCTTTCAAAAAATGCAAGGCCGCGCGGCATCCGCGCGGCCCGGGTGAGTGTTGCACATTCCGCGCGGCCGCGATGCGGGGCGGCCCTCAGGCGACCTGCAGCGAGCCCTTGGCGCCCATGACGAGGTCGATCACGTCGGGCGCGGTGATGATCTCGAAGCGGCCATCCATCTGTGAGGCCTCGAGCCCCGTGTGCAGCATGCAGGACTTGCACACCGCCACGCGCCCGCCCAGCTGCAGGTATTCGGCCAGCAGCCCGGCCGCGGGCTCGAACGGCGCGCCGATGTCGATGCCGTCCGCGGCGCCGGGCACGCCCAGCGTGACGCCCTCGGCCATCAGGATCAGGCAGGCCGTGTGGCCCTTGCGGCGCGCGGCCAGCGCCATGGTCAGGGCGATGGTCACCTTGTCGGGGTTGCCCCGGCCGTGGTAGAGGGTGGAGACATAGTCGGCGGTACTCACCATGGATGGTTTCCTTTCAGGTATTGGCGGGTTGCCGGCTGCGGCCGTCACCGGAGAGCCAGCCGGCAAGGGTATAGGCCACGACGACGGCGCCCACGGCGCCGAGCGTGAAGACCAGGGCGATCAGCAGCCAGTCGGCCGGGCCGCCCGCGTCGGTGAAGCCCGAGGACGATACGCCGGCCATGATCCACAGCGCAAGAGCCCCGCCGGGCAGGGCCAGCAGCTGCGCGCGCACCAGGCGGCGCGAGCGCAGGCCGCGCTCGCGCAGCACCAGCAGCCAGAAGGCCAGGGTGCCGAGCACCACCACGGCCACGAGCGGCCACAGCATGGCGCCCAGCATTTCCTGGAACACGGCGAACAGGATGCGGGGGTCGAGTTCCTTCATGATCGTCCTCCTTCAACTATCAAAACAAGAGCTTTCAACGCTTGATACACAAGGGCTACGTGCCAAAAAACCTTCAGGCCAGCCCACGCAGCATGCTGATGTAGGTGGGCTTGAGGGCCATGGTCTTCATGACCCAGCTGACCCACAGCTCCTCCAGCGGGGCGATCACGCCGGGGAAGGAGGGCGTGAGGTTGTTCTCGTAGTCGAACTCCACCAGCATGGCCTGGCCGAGCCGCGTGATCAGCGGGCAGGAGGTGTAGCCCGTGTACAGCGCGCTGGACTGGCGCCCCGCGATCTGCGCCACGAGGTGGTCCACGGCCACGGGCACCTGCCATTTGACGCTGGCGGCCGTCTTGCCCTTGGGCACGCCGGCGATGTCGCCCACGCCGAACACGTTGGCGTAGCGCAGGTGGCGCAGCGTGCCCTTGTCCACTTCCATCCAACCCTCGGCGGCCCAGGCCTTGTGCCTGTCGGCGCTCCAGGGCAGGGGGCTGTTCCTGATGGCCTCGGGCGCGCGCATGGGCGGGATGACGTGGATGAAGTCGTAGGGCTGCTCCTCTGGGCCCGTGGGCGTGGCAAAGGTGGCGATGCGCCTGCCCGGGTCTATGGCCGTGAGCACGCGCTCGTAGTTCACGGCGATGCCGCGCTCCTGGTAGAGCATGCGCACCTTCTCCGAGACGATGGGCACGCTGAACAGCGCCTTGTTGTTGCTGTTGTAGACCAGCTCGGCCTTGCCGCGCGTGCCGCGGCGCGTCAGGTGGTCCTCGGTGATGAAGGTGTACTTGAGCGGCGCGCCCGCGCATTTCATCTCGGTTGCGGGGCGCAGGAACACGCCGCGCCCGCCCCGGTCGGCAAAGGCCGACATGGCGCGCCAGGTGGCCTCGGCGGCCTGGGGGCCCGCATACACGCTGCCTATGCCGTTCTCGCCGATGAGCCGGATGTCCATGCCCTCGATCAGGCCGTACTCGAGCTGCAGGCCCGTGGCGACGACGAGAAAGTCGTAGGGCAGGCGCTGACCGCTGTCGGTCACGACCTGGTTGCCGTCCACGTCGAACTCGGCCACGCGCTCGGGCACGAGCCGCACGCCTGCGGGCACATAGTCGGCCGTGTTGGAGACCACATAGCCCGCGGGCTTGATGCCCGCGCCGACCAGCGTGAAGCCCGGCTGGTAGAAATGTTCCCTGCGCGCATCGACCAGGGTGATGCTCGCGCCCTCGAGTGCTGCCGACAGACGTGCCGCCGTGGCCAGCCCCGCCGCGCCCGCGCCCGCGATGACGATGCGCGCCTGGGTTTTCACCCTGGCGGGCGCCGCGGCCCGCGCCGACCCTGCGGTCATGGCGCAGAGCGTGGCGAGCAGAAAGCCGCGGCGCTGGCTTGGCGCCTGCAGCAAGGTGTCGATGAGCCGGCGTTGCTCGGGCGTGACTGGCATGGTGCACTCCTTCTGAAGAGGGGTTGTCTCCTTGTTGTTTAGGATAATCTAAAGTTAGATAAAAGTGAAATAAATATGTGGAGGGAGTCCCTGCACCATGGGCAGGCGGCCCATGAGCGCCCCACCCATGCGCTGGCCGCGGTGCTCTGCGGCGTGCTGCTGGGCACGGTGCTGCAGCTGCAGCAGCGGGCGCTGTGGCCTGCGGCCGCCTATGCGGGCGTGCTGGCCCTGGGGTTGCTGGCACTGGCGCTGCCCTGGCGCAGGCCTGGGCTGCGCTCGCTGGCCGTGGCGCTGCTGGTGTGGGGTCTGTGCGGCCTGCGTGCGGCGGCCTTTCTGGCCGGGGCGCTCGCGCCCGGGCTCGAGGGCCGGGACATCCGCGTGACCGGCGTGATCGCCACCATGCCGCAGCCGCGTGAAGCGGGCCTGCGCCTGCGGCTGGCCGTGGAGTCGGCCACCCTGGACGGCGCGCCCGTGCGCGTGCCCGAGCTCATCGACCTGAGCTGGTACGCGGGCGCGGGGGACGACGCGGCCACCCCGCCCCCGCTGCGCGCGGGCGAGCGCTGGCGCCTGACGGTGCGGCTCAAGGCCCCGCATGGCGCGCGCAACCCGCACGGCTTCGACTATGAGCTGTGGCTGTGGGAGCAGGGCGTGCAGGCCACGGGCTATGTGCGCAGCAGCACGCGCCTGGACGCGCTGCACGGCCCGCCCGAGCGCCTGGCCGCCACCTGGCGGCACCCCGTGGAGCAGCTGCGCCAGCGCGTGCGCGATGCCATCGTGCGGCGCGCCGCCACGGGCGCCGTGGACGATACGGGCGCGCAGCGCGCCATGGGCGTGGTGGCGGCGCTGGTCACGGGCGACCAGCGCGCCATCGAACGCGCCGACTGGGAGCTGTTTCGCGCCACGGGCGTGGCGCACCTCATGAGCATCTCGGGCCTGCACATCACGCTGTTTGCCTGGCTGGCGTCGGCCCTCATCGGCCGGGGCTGGCGCCGCGTGCCCCGGCTGTGCCTGGCCTGGCCCGCGCCCACGGCGGCGCTTGTCGGCGGCGTGCTGCTGGCCGCGGCCTATGCGGTCTTCAGCGGCTGGGGCGTGCCCGCGCAGCGTACGGTGTGCATGTTGGCCACGGTGGCGCTGTTGCGCCTTTCGGGGCGGCGCTGGCCCTTGCCGCAGGTCTGGCTGCTGGCCTGCGCCGTGGTGCTGCTGGCCGACCCCTGGGCGCTCTTGCAGCCGGGCTTCTGGCTCAGCTTTGTCGCCGTGGGGGTGTTGTTTGCTACGGATTCAAGAGCTGTTGTCGCCCATCCAATGGGCGTCAAAGGCCGATTTGTCACCATGCTGCGCGAGCAATGGGTGGTGACGCTGGCGCTTGCGCCGCTCACGCTGCTGCTGTTCGGCCAGGTCTCGCTCGTGGGCCTGCTGGCCAATCTGCTGGCCATTCCCTGGGTCACGCTGCTGGTCACACCGCTGGCGCTGCTGGGCGTGCTATGGGCGCCGCTGTGGTCGGCCGCGGCCTGGGGCGTGCAGATGCTGGCCTGGCTGCTGCAATGGCTCGCCGCCTGGCCCTGGGCCCAGGTCAGCCTGCCCATGGCGCCGCTGTGGGCGGGGGCGGCGGCCGTGGCCGGGGGCCTGCTGCTGGTGCTGCGCCTGCCCTGGGGCTGGCGCGTGCTGGGGCTGCCGCTGATGCTGCCCGCGCTGTGGTGGCAGGCGCCGCGCCCGCCGGCGGGGCAGTTCGAGCTGCTGGCCGCCGACGTGGGCCAGGGCCAGGCCGTGCTGGTGCGCACGGCGCGCCATGCGCTGCTCTACGACGCCGGCCCGCGTTACCACCAGGACAGCGACGCCGGCCGGCAGGTGCTGGTGCCGCTCATGCGCGCGCTCGGCGAATCGCTCGATCTGCTGGTGCTGAGCCACCGCGACAGCGACCACACGGGCGGCGCCGCCGCCGTGCTCGGCGCGCAGCCCAGGGCGCGGGTGCTGGGCTCGATAGAGGCCGAACACGCGCTGCAGGCGCTGCGCCCCATCGAGCCCTGCGTGGCCGGCCAGGCCTGGCAATGGGATGGCGTGCGCTTCGAGCTGCTGCACCCGCCGCCGGACATGCTCGCTGCCGCCGTCGGCGCTGCGGCGCCCAAACCCAATGCGCAGAGCTGCGTGCTGCGCGTCACGGCTGCGGACGGCACGGCCGCGCTGCTCGTGGGCGACATAGAGCGCGCCCAGGAGCAGGCGCTGCTCGATGCGGGCGCCCCTCTGGCGGCCGATCTGCTGCTGGTGCCGCACCATGGCAGCAAGACCTCGTCGAGCGCGGCGTTTCTCGACGCCGTGGCCCCGCAGGTCGCGCTGGTGCAGGCCGGCTACCGCAACCGCTTCGGCCACCCGGCTGCGGAGGTGGCGGCACGCTATGACGCGCGCGGCATCGCCCTGGTGCAAAGCCCGCAATGCGGCGCGGCGCGCTGGGCGTCGGGTGCGCCCCAGGCCTGGCGCTGCGAGCGCGAGGCAGGGCGGCGCTACTGGCATCACAGCCAGCCGTGATGTGCTCGTGATGTGCCCGTGATGTGGCGCAGGAATGTCCGCATTGGCGGTTGGGTACCGCCCGTCCGAGCCGGTGCCCGCCCGCGCCACGGCCTATAGTTGACCGGTAGTTGTTCGTCACTCATTCATCACCAACACAAGGAGCCAACGCATGACCTACCCCGATACCCGCCTCTTCATCGCCGGTCAATGGCAGGACGCCGCCGACGGCAGGACGCTGCCCGTCGTCAACCCCGCCACCGGCCAGGAGATTGGCCGCGTCGCCCACGCCGGCATGGCCGACCTGGACCGCGCGCTGGCCGCGGCGCAAAAGGGTTTCGAGGCCTGGCGCGACATGCCCGCCATCGAGCGCGCCAAGGCCATGCGCCGCGCCGCCGCGCTGGTGCGCGAGCGCGCCGACGCCATCGCCGCCATCATGACCCAGGAGCAGGGCAAGCCCCGCGCCGAGGCACGCATCGAGACCCTGGCCGCTGCCGACATCATCGAGTGGTTTGCCGACGAGGGCATGCGTGTCTACGGCCGCATCGTGCCCTCGCGCAACCTGGCCGTGCGCCAGCTGGTGGTGAAGGACCCGGTGGGCGTGGTGGCCGCGTTCACGCCCTGGAACTTCCCCATCAACCAGGTCGTGCGCAAGCTCGGCGCGGCGCTGGCCGCGGGCTGCGCGGTGCTGGTCAAGGCCGCCGAGGAAACACCCGCGAGCCCGGCCGAGCTGATCCGCGCCTTTGCCGACGCGGGCCTGCCTGCGGGCACCGTGGGCCTGGTCTATGGCAACCCGGCCGAGATCTCCAACTACCTGATCCCACACCCCGTGGTGCGCAAGGTGTCGTTCACCGGCTCGACCGTGGTGGGCAAGCAGCTCGCGGCCCTGGCCGGCCAGCACATGAAGCGCGTGACCATGGAGCTCGGCGGCCATGCGCCCGTCATCGTCTGCGAGGACGCCGACATCGAGCTGGCCGTCAAGGCCTCGGCCGGTGCCAAGTTCCGCAACGCGGGCCAGGTCTGCATCGCGCCCACGCGCTTTCTCGTGCACGAGGACGTGCGCGCCGACTTCGTGGCCGCGCTCACGCGCCACGCCCAGGGCCTGAAGGTGGGCGACGGCCTGGCCGAGGGCACGCAGATGGGGCCGCTGGCCAACCCGCGCCGCGTGGCCGCCATGACCGAGCTGCTGGGCGACGCCGTGCACCGCGGCGCCACCGTGCGCACCGGCGGCGAGCGCATCGGCGACGTGGGCAACTTCTTCGCGCCCACGGTGCTCGACAACGTGCCCACGAGCGCACGCATCTTCAACGAGGAGCCCTTCGGCCCCGTGGCCTCGGTGCGCGGCTTCACGCAGCTTGAGGACGCCATCGCCGAATCCAACCGCCTGCCCTATGGCCTGGCGGCCTATGCCTACACGCGCTCGCTCAAGAACGCGCATCTGCTCTCGCAACGCGTGGAGGTGGGCATGCTCTGGGTCAACCAGCCCGCCACGCCCTCGGCCGAGCTGCCGTTTGGTGGTCTCAAGGACTCGGGCTATGGCTCCGAGGGCGGCCCCGAGGCGCTCGAGGCCTGCCTGAACACGCGGGCGATCTCCATCACCAACGTCTGAACGTTGGGCGCGTCGGCGCTGCGTCGATAAAAGACGTCATCCCCGCGCAAGCGGGGATCCACCGCAGTCGGCAAGAGACGGGCGGGGTTGCGCCTGGATCCCCGCCTGCGCGGGGATGACGGGCAAAGCGTGTCCCCTTGCGCGGGCCTCAGCCGCGCTCCACGGGCCGGCTCGGGTCGCTGCACCATTCGCTCCAGCTGCCCGCGAAGAGCTGCGTGGGCCCCAGGCCTGCGACCTCCATGGCCAGCAGGTTGGGGATGGCGCTTACGCCGCTGCCGCACTGGTGCACCACCGTGGCGGCGGGGCGGCCGGCCAGCAGGGCGGTGAATTCGGCGCGCAGCTGCTCAGGACTTTTGAACCTTCCGTCCGCGCCCAGGTTGTCGCCAAAGGGGCGGTTGAGCGCGCCCGGGATATGGCCGGCCACCGGGTCCAGCGGCTCGACCTCGCCACGGTAGCGCGGCGCGCCGCGCGCGTCCACGATGGTCTGGCCGGCGTCGCCCAGGCGCGTCAGCACCTCGTCCACGCCCACCAAGCGGCGCAGCGGCGCGCCCAGGGCGAACGCGCTGCTCGCACGTGCGGGCTCGTCGCCGCTGGCCAGGGCGCCGCCCGCGGCCTGCCAGGCCTGCAGGCCGCCGTCGAGCACGGCCGCGGCCTCGTGCCCGGCCCATTTGAGCATCCACCACAGGCGGCCGCAGTAGTTGGCGCCGTTGCGGTCATAGACCACGGCCTGCATGCCGTTGGCGAGGCCGACCTGCGACAGCCAGGCGGCAAAGCGCTCGCGCGTGGGCAGGGGGTGGCGCCCGCCCGAGGCGGCCGCGCCGCTGCCGGCGCTCAGGTGTCGGTCCAGATCGGCGAAAGCCGCGCCGGGGATATGGGACTCACGGTACTGGCTCGCGCCCAGCGCGGGCTGGGCCAGGTCGAAGCTGCAGTCGAACACCATGAGCGGCTGGCCGCCATGCATCAGGGCCTGCAGTTGGGAGGCGGAAATCAGGGTGGTGTAGGGCATGACCGGGTTGGGAGGATTTCTGGCCGCCCGATTGTGCCCCGCCATCCGTGGCGCCGCGCAGTGCGAGGGCTCAGCGCTCGTCCACTGGCGCATCGGGCGTGCCGCGCGCACGCAGCACGGTGGCGGCGATGCCGCTGGCGATGATGAGCAGCATGCCCACCCAGGCGATGAGGGGAGGGCGGTCGCCAAACACCAGCACGCCGTAGATGGCGGCAAAGATCAGGCCGGTGTACTGCAGATTGGCCACGACCAGCGTGCCGCGCGCCGAGGGCGAGCGCGCATAGGCCAGCGTCATGCACAGCTGCCCGCCCGCGGCCAGCAGGCCCAGGGGCAGCAGCCACAGCGCGGGCCAGCCGGGCCAGGGCGAGATGCCGGTGACAAACAGCGCCGCCCCACCCGCCACCGCGCAGGCCGTGGCGAAGTAGAACACCGTGCGCGCCTCGGGCTCGCCCAGGCGCGACAGCGCCACCACCTGCATGTAGGCCAGGGCCGTGGCCATGCCCGAGAACATGCCGACCACGCCGGCAAAGCCCTGCGAGCCTTCGAGGCTGGGGCGCATCATCATGAGGATGCCGCCAAAGCCCACGAGCACGCACAGCACCAGCGGCACCTGCAGCGGCGGGCGCGGCGCGTCGCCGCTCGGGCGCCAGGCCAGCAGCGTGCCGCCGACGAGGAAGGCCGCGATCCACAGGCTGCTGGTGTAGTTGAAGGTCATGGCCGTGGGCAGCGGCAGCTGGCCGAGCACGTAGAACCAGCAGCCCAGCGAGGTCACGCCGACCAGGCTGCGCCAGGCATGCATGCCCGGGTAGTGTGTGCCCAGGGCCACGCCCTGGCGCCGGGCCAGCAGCCAGAGCACGGCCATGCTGATGAGGCCGCGGTAGAACACCAGCTCGGCCGCGTTGAAGTGGGCCGAGGCGAGCTTGACGCACACCCCCATGCTGGCGAACAGAAACGCCGCCAAGACCATCCAGAGTGCTTGCATGGGAGAGGTGGTGATTGGATATGAAAATAGCTGCCCGCACTTGTGCAGCAAGCGCGGGCAGCTATGTTAACGAGAGTAAATCAAGGCTGCGGCGATCAGCCCTGCGGCAGGGCGTCCGCGAGGCGCTGGCGGTACCACTCGTGGAAATGCTGCATGCCGTCTTCCATGGGGCTCTGGTAGGGGCCGACCTCGTTGTCGCCGCGCAGCATGAGGGCCTTGCGGCCGGCGTCCATGCGCTCGGCGATCTCGTCGTCCTCGATGGCCGTTTCCATGTAGGCAGCGCGCTGGGCCTCGACGAACTCGCGCTCGAAGCAGGCGATCTCCTCGGGGTAGTAGAACTCCACCATGTTCAGCGTCTTGTCCACGCTGATCGGATGCAGCGTGGAGACGGTGAGCACATGCGGGTACCACTCCACCATGATGTGCGGGTAGTAGGTGAGCCAGATGGCGCCGCGGTCGGGCAGCTGGCCGCCCTGGTACTTGAGCAGCACCTCGTGCCATTTTTTGTAAACGTCCGAGCCGGGCCTGCCGAAGCTCGGCGCCACGCCCACGGTCTGCACCGAGTATTCCTTGGCGAACTGCCACTTCAGGTCATCGCAGGTCACGAACTTGCCCAGCCCCGGGTGGAAGGGGCCGACGTGGTAGTCCTCCAGATAGACCTCGATGAAGGTCTTCCAGTTGTAGTTGCACTCGTGCAGCTCCACATGGTCGAGCATGTAGCCCTCGAACGAGAGCTCATGCTGCAGGCCCATGCCCGTGAGGTCGGCGGCGATGTCGCGGCCGTTGTCCTCGAAGATGAGGCCGTTCCACTCGCGCAGGCGGTACTGGTTCAGGTTCAGGCAGGGGTCGTGCGCAAAATGCGGCGCGCCCAGCAGCTCGCCCTTTTGCGAATAGGTCCAGCGGTGGATGGGGCAGACGATGTTGCCGCCCGCATGGCCCTTGCCCTGCACCTGCAGGTTGCCGCGGCCCTGCAGCATCACGGCCTGGCGGTGGCGGCAGACGTTGGAGATCAGCCCCACCTGGCCGTCGCGCCCGTGCACGAGCGCGCGGCCCGAGGCCTCCTGGGGCAGGACGTAGTAGTCGCCGATCTCGGGCACGCTCAGCCGGTGCCCCACATAGCGCGGGCCCTGCTGGAACAAGGTCTGCAGTTCGCGCTGGAACAGCGCCTCGTCGAAGTAGCTGGAAACCGGTAGTTGGCTTGCGGCCTGCTGCAGTTGAAGACTTAAATCAGACATGGGTGACCTGACCTAAAGACTCCCCACAGGGAGGGTGCGCGTGCGCACGGGGAACAGAAAAAACGAAACCGGCCCAGGGAAGAATCCATAGCCGGTTCGTGTCGAAGGAATGGGATTATAGGCGGTGGGGTTATTTCCGCAGCCCCTGTGCGTGTATTGCGCGGCACTGTCCCGGGCGGGGCGGCGTCGGTTTTGCACGAGCGCCTAAAATCACTGGTTTTTCATCCGGCGCACGGCGCCCATCGATTCATGCCCAAGGCCCCCGCCACCACCGCCCAGCCATCCGAACCAGCGAGCTACGAGGCCGCGCTGGAGGAGCTCGAGCAGCTCGTGGCCCGCATCGAGTCGGGTCAGCTGCCGCTGGAGCAGATGCTCGCGGGCTATCAGCGCGGCGCGCAGCTCCTGAACTTCTGCCGCGCGCGCCTGGAGGCCGTGCAGGAGCAGATCAAGGTGCTTGACGAAGGGGCGCTGCAGCCATGGACGCAAGACTGATGGCGGGCAGCGATTTCGACTTCGGCGCCTGGATGCATGCGCAGCTCGCGCGCGTGGAGGCCGGCCTGTCGCGCTGGGTGCGGCGCGATGCCCCCGCCGGGCTGGGCGAGGCCATGCGCTACGCCGTGCTCGACGGCGGCAAGCGCCTGCGCCCGCTGCTGGTGCTGGCCGCCTGCGAGGCCGTCGGCGGCCAGCCTGAGGCAGCGCTGCGCGCCGCCTGCGCGGTGGAGCTGATCCACGCCTATTCGCTCGTGCATGACGACATGCCCTGCATGGACAACGACGTGCTGCGCCGCGGCAAGCCCACGGTGCATGTGCGTTTTGGCCAGGCCCAGGCGCTTCTGGCCGGCGACGCGCTGCAGGCGCTGGCCTTCGAGATACTGACGCCCGAGGACGGCGTGCCCGCCGCCATGCAGGCCAGGCTGTGCCGCCTGCTGGCCCTGGCCGCGGGCGCCGACGGCATGGCCGGTGGCCAGGCCATAGACCTGGCCAGCGTGGGCCTGCGGCTGACCGAGCAGGAGCTGCGCCACATGCACCGCCTCAAGACCGGGGCGCTGCTGCGCGCCAGCGTCGTCATGGGCGCGGCCTGCGGCCAGGCCGGCGCGGCGGCCGAGAAGGCGCTGGCCCAGTATGGCGAGCATGTGGGCCTGGCCTTCCAGGTGGTCGACGATGTGCTGGACGTGACGCAGGACTCCTGCACGCTGGGCAAGACCGCGGGCAAGGATGCCGCCTGCGACAAGCCCACCTATGTCTCGTTCATGGGCCTGGAGGCCGCGCGTGCCCATGCCGAGGCGCTGCGCGGCCAGGCGCATGCGGCGCTGGCGGCCAGCGCCCTGGCCGACACGCGGGCGCTCGCGGCGCTGGCCGACATGGTGGTGCGCCGCTCGCACTGAACATTGGCGGCTCGAGCGTATCGAGCCAAATTGGCCTCCAGGGCTTGTCCGACAAGCGCTGGCAGCTAGAAAAAACAGAGCTTATGTCCACGACGAACTATCCGCTGCTTGAACAAGTGAACGACCCGGCCGACCTGCGCCGCCTGTCGCGCGCCGAGCTCAAGAGCCTGGCCACGGAACTGCGCGCCTTCGTGCTCGAGAGCGTGTCCAGAACCGGCGGCCACCTGTCGTCCAACCTGGGCACGGTGGAGCTCACGGTGGCGCTGCACACCGTGTTCGACACGCCGCACGATCGCGTGGTCTGGGACGTGGGCCATCAGACCTATCCGCACAAGATCCTCACGGGCCGGCGCGAGCGCATGGCCACGCTGCGCCAGCTCGGCGGCATCTCTGGCTTTCCGCAGCGCGCCGAGAGCGAGTACGACACCTTCGGCACGGCGCATTCGTCCACCAGCATCTCCGCGGCCCTGGGCATGGCGCTGGCGGCGCGCCAGCGCGGTGAGGAGCGCCGCGCGATTGCCGTGATCGGCGACGGCGCCATGACGGCCGGCATGGCCTTCGAGGCGCTGAACAACGCGGGCGTGCAGGACTGCAACCTGCTCGTCATCTTGAACGACAACGACATGAGCATCAGCCCGCCCGTGGGTGCGCTCAACCGCTACCTGGCCCAGCTCATGAGCGGGCAGTTCTATGCCAAGGCGCGCGACATGGGCAAGAGCGTGCTCAAGAACGCGCCGCCGCTCCTGGAGCTCGCCAAGCGCCTGGAGCAGCAGGCCAAGGGCATGGTGCTGCCGGCCACGCTGTTCGAGAAGTTCGGCTTCAACTACATCGGCCCCATCGACGGGCATGACCTCGACTCGCTGATTCCCACGCTGGAGAACATCAAGGGCCTCAAGGGGCCGCAGTTCCTGCATGTGGTCACCAAGAAGGGCCAGGGCTACAAGCTCGCCGAGCAGGACCCCGTGGCCTACCACGGCCCGGGCAAGTTCGACCCGCGCGTGGGCCTGGTCAAGCCCGCCACGCCGCCGAAGCAGACCTTCACCCAGGTGTTTGGCGACTGGCTGTGCGACATGGCGGCCCAGGACCAGCGCCTCGTGGGCATCACGCCCGCCATGCGCGAGGGCTCGGGCATGGTGGAGTTCCATCGGCGCTTTCCGGGCCGCTACTACGACGTGGGCATTGCCGAGCAGCATGCCGTGACCTTTGCCGCGGGCATGGCCTGCGAGGGCGTAAAGCCCGTGGTCGCGATCTACTCCACCTTTCTGCAGCGCGCCTACGACCAGCTGATCCACGACGTGGCGCTGCAGAACCTGCCCGTGGTGTTCGCGCTCGACCGCGCGGGCCTCGTGGGCGCCGACGGCGCCACCCATGCCGGCGCCTACGACATCGCCTTCATCCGCTGCATCCCCAACATGAGCCTGGCCTGCCCGGCCGACGAGCGCGAATGCCGCCAGCTCCTGTCCACCGCCTACGCGCAGAACCACCCCGTGGCCGTGCGCTACCCGCGCGGGGCCGGCGTGGGCGTGCAGCCGCTGCAGGGTCTGGAGGGCCTGCCGTTTGGCAAGGGCGAGCTGCGCCGCCAGGGCAAGCGCATCGCCATCCTGGCCTTCGGCACGCTGCTCTATCCGGCGCTCGAGGCCGCCGAGAGACTCGACGCCACCGTGGTCAACATGCGCTGGGCCAAGCCGCTCGATACCGAGCTGCTGCTGCAGGTCGCGGCCGAGCACGAGGCCCTGGTCACCGTGGAGGAGGGCTGCATCATGGGCGGCGCCGGCAGCGCCGTGGCCGAGGCCCTGAACGCAGCGGGCGTGCAGCGCCCGCTGCTGCAGCTGGGCCTGCCCGATGTCTTCATCGAGCATGGCGACCCCGCCAAGCTGCTGGCCCTGCAGGGCCTGGACGCCCAGGGCATGGAGCGCGCGATCGCCGAGCGCTTCGGCCAGACGCCGCCCGCCGCACTGCCGCGCGCCGTGGCCTGAATGTCCAGCGCGGCGCCACCGTGCGTCCGCGCATGACGCCCATGCGACGATGGTTTGCAATATCGGGGCAACCCCTGGGCAACGAGCCCGCCGCGTTGGCAATAACTAATTACACTTGACCGGCTCTGCTGGCCGGTGGCGCGATGCTGCACGCCAGAGACATGTTTGGTGATTATTCAACTGGAGATATTGCTCATGGATCGTCGTTCCCTCATCAAGAATGCCGGTATCGCCGGCGTGCTGGCCGCCGGTGTGGCGCCCGCCGTGCACGCCCAGGCGGCGGTGCGCTGGCGCCTGGCCACCTCGTTCCCGAAGTCGCTGGAGACCCTGCATGGCTGCGCCGTGAAGTTCTCCGAAACCGTCAAGGCGCTGTCGGGCGGCAAGTTCGAGGTTTCCGTGCATGCGGCGGGCGAGTTGGTGCCGGCCTTTGGCATCGTCGACGCCTTGGCCGAGGATTCGCTGGAAATGGGCGAGACGGCCTCGTACTACTACACCGGCAAGCACCCGGCATTCGTCTTCGGCTGCGCCGTGCCGTTTGGCCTCACGGCCCAGCAGACGCAGGCCTGGAAGCACCATGGCAACGGCCGCAAGCTCATGGACGAGCTCTATGACAGATACAACTTCTTCGGCCTGAGCGCCCTGAACACCGGAACCCAGATGGGCGGCTGGTACCGCAAGGAAATCAAGACCCCGGCCGACTTCCAGGGCCTGAAGATGCGCCTGGGCGGCGGCGTGTTCGGCGAATCCATGGCCAAGCTGGGCGTGGTGGCGCAGAACATGCCCGTGGGCGAGGTGTACCAGGCCCTGGAAAAGGGCACGCTCGATGCCGTGGAGTTCGTCGGCCCCTACGACGACGAGAAGCTGGGCTTCAACAAGGTCGCCAAGTACTACTACTACGGCGCCTGGTGGGAAGGCGGCGCGGACCTCGAGTTCTTCATCAACAAGAAGGCGTTTGCCAAGCTCTCGCCCGAGAACCAGGCCATCATCCGCGCCGCCGCCGAGGTGGCCTACAACGACGGCACCTCCAAGTACATGTACCTCAACCCCACCTCGCTCAAGCGCCTGGTGGGCTCGGGCACGCAGCTCAAGCGCTTCCCCAAGGCCGTGGTCGAGGCCGGCTTCAAGTCGGCGCAGGAGGTCTACAAGGAGCACAGCGCCAAGGACGCACTGTTCAAGAAGATCTTCGAGGACATGCGCGCCTTCCAGCGTGACCAGGTCCTCTGGAACCGCATCTCCGAGCTGGCGTTCACCCAGGACATGAGCACGCTGAAGATCTGAGCGTCTCTGTGCACCATCGCCCCCCGGCGGCCTTGCCGGGGACGAAAAAAAACCGCAGCCTGTCATGGGCTGCGGTTTTTTTTTATGGACCTGGGCCCGTGGGGCTACGGCTTGCCGACCGCGCGCTCCAGGGCCTTGACGGGGTCGTCCTCCTCGTTGCTCTCGTGGCCCTCCTGGCCTGCCTCCGGCGTGGACGGGTCGGTGGGTGCGTCCAGGCCTTCGATGGCGGGCGGCTCCTCGCTGCCGCTGCCCGGTTCCTCGCCGAAACCTTCTTCCCGGTTCTCTCCCAGACCGTCGCCCTCGCTGTCCTGGTTGAGCTGCTCGAACATCTGCTCGCCCACGGCCTTCATGTCCACGTCGACCTTCTTGTCCAGGTTGCCCGTCACCAGGCCGGGGAAGGCGATGAGGATGGCGACCATGGACAGCTGCAGCACCAGGAAGGGAATTGCGCCCTTGTAGATCTGCATCGTGGTCACCGGGGCGATGGTCTTGTGCGTCACATGGTCCACATAGGGCTTGTCGGGTGCGACCGAGCGCAGGAAGAACAGCGCAAAGCCAAACGGCGGGTGCATGAAGGAGGTCTGCATGTTCACCGCCAGCAGCACGCCGAACCAGATCAGGTCGATGCCCATCTTGTCGGCAATTGGCGCCAGCAGCGGCACGACGATGAAGGACAGCTCGAAGAAGTCCAGGAAGAACGCCAACACGAAGATCATCACGTTGACGAAGATCAGAAAGCCCAGCTGTCCGCCGGGCAGCTGGGTCAGCAGGTGCTCGACCCACACTGGACCGTCGGCCGCCTGGAACACCATGCTGAAGATGGTGGCGCCGATCAGGATGAACATCACGAACGACGACAGCTTGGTGGTCGTGCCCAGTGCCTGCTTGAGCAGGTCCATGTTGATGCGCCGGCGCATGGCGGCCATGATCAGTGCGCCCATGGCACCCATGGCGCCACCCTCGGTTGGCGTGGCCACGCCCAGGAAGATGGTGCCCAGCACGAGGAAGATGAGCAGCAGCGGCGGAATCAGCACGAAGGTCACGCGCTCGGCCAGTTGCGACAGCAGCCCCATGCGCGTGATGCGGTTGACGAGCGCGATCAGCCAGGCCACGAAGGTGCCGCCGCACATGGCGACGACGATCTTCTCGTCGGTGGGCACGAACTCGACGGGCGTGCCCTGCCACCAGGTGTGCACGGCCTCCATGTTCCTGGCCAGCACCACGGCCACCGCCGTGGACAGCAGGGCCAGCACGCCCAGCGAGCGGTAGCCCGAATGGCCATTGGGCTCGCGGAAGGTGCGGGCCTCGGGCGGCAGTGCCGGCACCATGCTGGGCTTGAAGATGGCGAGCGCAAACACCCACAGGATGTACAGGCCCATGAGCGCAAAGCCGGGGATGAAGGCGCCCTTGTACATGTCGCCCACGCTCTTGCCCATCTGGTCGGCCAGCACGATCAGCACCAGCGATGGCGGGATGATCTGCGCCAGCGTGCCCGAGGCCGCGATCACGCCCGAGGCCAGGCGCCGGTCATAGCCATAGCGCAGCATGATGGGCATGGAGATCAGGCCCATGGAGATCACCGATGCGGCCACCACGCCGGTGGTGGCGGCCAGCATGGCGCCCACCAGCACCACGGCCAGGGCCAGACCGCCGCGCAGCGGGCCGAACACCTGGCCCACGGTCTCGAGCAGGTCCTCGGCCATGCCGCTGCGCTCCAGAATCAGCCCCATGAGGGTGAAGAAGGGCACGGCCAGCAGGGTCTCGTTGCTCATGATGCCTATGAGGCGCTGCGGCAGCCAGGAATAGATGGCGCTGGTGAATACCCCCAGCTCCACGCCCACCAGGGCAAAGAACAGACCGGCCGCGCCCAGGCTGAAGGCCACGGGAAAGCCCAGAATCAGGAACACGATCAACCCCGCGAACATCACCGGGGCAAAGTTGGCAGCAAGAAATTCCATTGTGCAAATGCTCCGCTTGTGCTTCAGTGGGTCTGGCTGGCGCCCTGGTGTTGGCGCAGGGCCTCGACGAGCTCCTGCTCAGCGGATTTTTCCTGCAGCTTCACGGTCGGATCGGGCCCCTGGCCGCGCAGGAAGGCAATGCACTTGATCAGCTCGGACCAGCCCTGCAGCAGCAGCAGCGCCACGCCTGCGGGCAGGGCCACCCAGACCGGCCAGCGGATCAGGCCGCCGGGGTTGGGCGACATCTCGCCCGAGACATAGCGCTCGGCGACGATGGGAATGCTCAGCCACAGCACCATCAGGCACATGGGCGTGAGGAAGAACACCAGGCCCAGGATCTCTATCCACAGCTGTGCCTTCTTGGACAGGCGGCTGTTGAGCACGTCGATGCGCACATGCTCGCGGTGCAGCAGCGTCCAGCCCGCGGCGATCAGGAACGACCAGGCAAACAGATACCACTGCACCTCCAGAAAGCCGTTGGAGCTGTAGTTGAACACCTTGCGCACGATGGCGTTGAGCGCGCTGATGACCGTGGCGGCAAAGATCAGCCAGATGCTGTACTTGCCGACAAAGGCATTGAGCTTGTCGATGGCCCGCGAGAGGGCGAGTAAGGCCTGCATGGTGTCTCCAGTGTGTGGATGGGGCGCGCGGGGCGGGGTGCATGCGGTGTGGGCATGGGCCTGCCCCGGCTGCAAAACGTGGGCGCTGGTGTCATGGGAGCAGGACAAGGCAGGCGCCGTATACACGTTTTTACAGGGGCCGCATTCTACGGACTTGCCGCTGGCGCTGCAGTCGCGCCTGCGCCATGGCGCCAGGCGCGCCGGCAGCTATGGTTTTTGGGGCCTATGGAGTCGCGTCTGGGCGCGTCTGCGCGTTCTCGGCCGCGCTGTCCGGGTGTGCGGTGGCGTCCTCGTCCAGGCGGGGCTCGGCGGCCTCGCCGTCATCCGCGCCGGCCGCGCCGTCGGCTCCGTTGGCCAGGGCCTGGCGCACGGCGGCCTTGTCGCCGGCCGGGGCGAACTTGCTGTACTTGCCCAGCAGGCCGACGAGCTGGCCGTAGATGCGCGGCGTGCCGGCCAGGCATTCGCGCTGCTCGAGGAAGTCCGCCTCGCCCGTGAAGTTGCCCACCAGGCCGCCGGCCTCGGTCACCAGCAGGCTGCCCGCGGCCACGTCCCAGATCGACAGGCCGGCCTCGAAGAAGCCGTCGCAAAAGCCAGCGGCCACATAGGCGAGGTCAAGCGCCGCGGCGCCGGGGCGGCGCAGGCCCGCCGTGCGCGGCATGAGCTCGGCCATCATGGCCATGTACTGCTTGAAGTTGTCGCCCGGGCGGAAGGGAAAGCCCGTGGAGATCAGGCAGTCCCCGAGGCGCGTGCGCTTGGAGACGCGGATGCGCCGCTCGTTGAGGAAGGCGCCGCGCCCGCGCGTGGCCGTGAACAGGTCGTTGCGCGTGGGGTCGTAGACCACGGCATGCTCGATCTTGCCCTTGCAGGACAGCGCAATGCTCACGCAGTAGACGGGAAAGCCGTGGATGAAGTTGGTCGTGCCGTCCAGCGGGTCGATGATCCAGACATAGTCCGAATGCTGGGAGCCGCGCGTGGAGCCCGATTCCTCGGCCAGGATGCCATGGCCCGGGTAGGCCGTGAGCAGGGTGTCGATGATGGCCTGCTCGGCCGCGTGGTCGACCTCGGTCACAAAGTCGTTGATCTGCTTTTGCGAGATGCGCACGGCCTCCACATCGAGGGCCGCGCGGTTGATGATGGCGCCTGCGGCGCGAGCGGCCTTGATGGCCACGTTGAGCATGGGGTGCAGATTGGACGACATATTTTGTGAGGAGGAGCGGGCGACCCTGGGGCCGGAAGGCGCGCGGCCGGCGATGCGGGCGCAAAGGCGGCATTTTACTTGCGTCATGCCGGGGCGTGCTTGCGGCGACAATGGCGGGCTTGCCCGCGGCCTGCGGGCCAAGCCGTCAACTCCGCCATGAAAACCCGCTTCATCCTCATTCAGACCAGCCATGCCGGCAACGTGGGCGCCGCCGCGCGCGCCATGAAGACCATGGGCTTTGACGACCTGGTACTCGTCGCCCCGCGCTGGCCCAATGTGCTGCGCAGGGAGGAAACCATCCAGCGCGCCAGCGGTGCGCTGGACGTGCTGCAGAACGCGCGCATCGTCGCCACGCTGGACGAGGCGCTCGATGGCATGAGCCATCTGTGCGCCACGGCCATGACGCCGCGCGACTTCGGCCCGCCCACGCGCGCGCCGCGTGCGCATTTCGAGATGCTATTGAAAGAGGAGCTGTTCGCGCCATGTGGTAGTGGGCTGGAGACCGATTTGGCTGTAAGTTCAGGTCCCGAATCGGGCGTGGCCTTTCTGTTCGGCTCCGAGCGCTTCGGCATGGCCAACGAGGATGTCTACCGCTGCCATGTGGCGCTCTCGATTCCGACCAATCCGTGCTTTGGCTCGCTCAACCTGGGTGCGGCCGTGCAGCTCATCGCCTATGAATGGCGCCAGGCGCTGGGCGGCTTTGTCGTGCAGGACGTGGCGCCCCAGGGCCAGCGCGCCGATGGCGCGCAGCTCGCCGGCATGCTCGCGCATTGGGAGCAGGCCCTCACGGCCATCGGCTTTCTCGATCCGGCGGCGCCCAAGAAGCTCATGCCGCGGCTCAACCAGCTGTTCAACCGCGCGCAGCTCACGCAGGAGGAAATCCACATCCTGCGCGGTGTCGCCAAGTCCATGCTGCAGGCCGCGGGGCCAAACCGCTAGACTGCAGACCCGTTCGCCCCAACCCCATTGCCCCTGATGCTCTCCCGCCTGCGATCCGACATCCAGTGCATTCTTGACCGCGACCCGGCCGCCCGCTCGCGCTTCGAGGTCATCACCTGTTACCCGGGCCTGCACGCCATCTGGCTGCATCTGCCCGCGCACTGGTGCTGGACGCATGGCTTCAAGTGGCTCGGGCGTTTCATCTCGCATGTGGCGCGCTGGCTCACGGGCATAGAGATACACCCGGGCGCCGTCATCGGCGAACGCGTGTTCATCGACCACGGCATGGGCGTGGTGATCGGCGAGACGGCCGTCGTGGGCGACGGCTGCACCATCTACCACGGCGTGACGCTGGGCGGCACCTCGCTCTACAAGGGCGCCAAGCGCCACCCCACGCTGGGCGAGAACGTCGTGGTTGCCGCGGGCGCCAAGGTGCTGGGCGGCTTCGAGGTGGGCGACGGCGCGAAGATCGGCAGCAACGCCGTGGTCATCAAGCCCGTGCCCGCGGGCGCCACGGCCGTGGGCATACCGGCACGCATCATCCCCTCCAAGGAGGGACATAGCGCCGATGTGACAGAGCCGCACAGGCCCGAGGAAGCAAAATTCAGCGCCTATGGCGTGACCGGCATGCAGGACGACCCGCTGACCCAGGCCATGCGTGGCCTGATCGACAGCGCGGGCGCGCAGGAGCACCAGATCGCCCTGCTGTGGCAGGCCATAGAAAAGCTCTCGCAGTCCACGCCCCAGGGCGAGGGCTGCGTGCCCTGCGATGCCGCCCTGCGCGAGCAGTTCCCCGCGGCCAAGCTCAACGACATCATCGGCAAGTGACCGCGGGCCAGCCGGCCGGGGCCTTGCCCCATTCTTGAATCGACAAGGGAGACTCCATGGAAGTGATCGAAGCCCTGCGCCAGCGCCGCTCGGTGCGCGCGTTCTTGCCCGAGGCACCGCCGGCCGCGCTGGTGCAGACCCTGCTGCAGGAGGCCGCGCAGGCCGCATCGGGCGGCAACCTGCAGCCCTGGCGCGTGGTGGCGCTCACGGGCGAGCCGCTGCGCAAGCTGGTGACGGCCGTGTCCCGTGCCCAGCCCGACGAGGACCGTGGCAACCAGACCTACCCGCCCAGCCTGTGGGAGCCCTACCGCTCGCGCCGCTTTGAGAACGGCGAGGACCTGTACCGCGCCATCGGCATTCCGCGCGAGGACAAGGCCGGGCGCCTTGAGCAGCTGGCCAAGAACGCGCGGTTCTTCGGCGCGCCCGTGGGCATCTTCATCTGCGTCGACGAGCGCATGGGCCTGCCGCAATGGGCAGACCTCGGCATCTACCTGCAGTCGCTGATGCTGCTGGCCGTGCACCACGGCCTGGCGACCTGCGCGCAGGGCTTCTGGCGCCGCTACGCCAGCACGCTGCAGCGCGAGCTGGCGCTGCCCGAGCCCTATCACGTGGCCTGTGGCGTGGCCCTGGGCTACGAGGACCAGGCCGCGCCCATCAACACCATGCGCTCCACGCGCGCGCCCTGGGAGGAGTGGGCCGAGCTGCGCGGGTTCTCCTGATGCCGAGGGCGGTGGGGTGGGGCGCAGGCCCGCACGGCCCAGCACAGCGCCGCCATCCCCGCGCAGGCGGGGCTCCACCGCTGTGAATGGCTGCCCAGGGCCAGCCTTGGCGGCACGGGGTGGATTCCCGCTTGCGCGGGAATGACGGGGCGGAATGCTCCGCGCTACGGGTGGATGGCGATCTTCAGCACCCCGTCGCGCTGGTGGGCAAACAGGTCGTAGGCCTCGACGATGTCGTCGAGCCTGCGCTGGTGCGTGACCAGCAGGCCCAGATCCAGTCGGTTGGCGGCAATCACGTTCATGAGGCGGCGCATGCGCTCCTTGCCGCCCGGGCACAGCGCGCTGCGTATGGTGTGGTCGCCCAGTCCCGCGGCAAACTGCGCCAGCGGGATCGACAGGTCTTCGGAGTACACGCCCAGGCTCGACAGCGTGCCGCCGGGCTTGAGCACCTGCATGGCCTGCGCGAAGGTGGCCTGTGTGCCCAGGGCCTCGATGGAGCTGTCGGCGCCCTTGCCGCCCGTGAGCCTCATCACCTCCTCCACCACGTCCACTTCGCGGAAGTTCAGCGTCACGTCGGCGCCGAGCTTTCTCGATATGCCCAGACGGTGGTCGTTGCCGTCCACGGCAATCACCGTCGTGGCCCCAAGCAGGCGCGCGCCGGCCGCGGCGCACAGGCCGATGGGGCCCTGGGCGAACACCACCACGGTGTCGCCGAGCCGGATGTTGGCGTTCTCCGCGCCCTTGAAGCCCGTGGACATGATGTCCGGGCACATCAGCACCTGCTCGTCGCTCAGGCCGTCGGGGATGGGGGCCAGGTTCGCCTGGGCGTCGGGCACCAGCACATATTCGGCCTGGGTGCCGTCGATCAGGTTGCCAAAGCGCCAGCCCGCCGTGGCCTTGTAGCCGTGGCAGCCGCACAGGCCGCGCGGCACGAGGTAGCTGCCGTCCTGGCTGGGGAAGCCGTCCTGTGCGGCGTAGCTGTTGAAGTTGGGACAGATGGCGCCGGCGATCACGCGCTGGCCCTCCTGGTAGCCCTGCACGGCGCTGCCGAGCTTTTCGATGACGCCCACGGGCTCATGGCCCACGGTCAGCCCCTGGGCGACCGGGTATTCGCCCTTGAGGATGTGCACGTCCGTGCCGCAGATGGTGGTGGTTGTGATGCGGATCAACGCATCGTTGGGGCCCACCTCGGGGATGGGCTTGTCGGCCAGCTCGATGCGGCCTTTCTCGACGAAGATGGCGGCTTTCATCATGGCGGTCATGGTGGGCTCCTTTCGCGTGAAAGATCCACCATACGCCGCGACGGCCGCGCTGGGCAGACACCGCAGCAGGCCGCTCGGGAATTGCCCGGGCCGGCACTGCAAAGGCGGCGTCAGCGCGCGGCCGACTTGGGCCGGAAGGCCTTGCAGACCTCGGAGCGCGTCTCCAGGTACGGCCCGCCGATGAGGTCGATGCAATAGGGCACGGCCGCGAAGATGCCCGCGACGCGCTGCGTGCCGTCGGTGTTCTTCAGGCCCTCCAGCGTCTCGGCGATGGCCTTGGGCTGGCCCGGCAGGTTGATGATCAGGCTGTTGCCGCGGATCACCGCCACCTGGCGTGACAGGATGGCCGTTGGCACGAAGGCCAGCGAGATCTGGCGCATCTGCTCGCCAAAGCCCGGCATCTCCCTGTCGGCCACGGCCAGCGTGGCCTCGGGCGTGACGTCGCGCGGCGCGGGGCCGGTGCCGCCGGTGGTCAGCACCAGGGAGCAGCCGGCATCGACCAGTTCGATGAGCGTGGCGCTGATGCGCTCCTTCTCGTCGGGGATCAGGCGCGGCTCGAAGGCGATGGGGTTGTGCAGCGCGCGCTTGAGCCAGTCGTGCAGCGCGGGCAGGCCCTTGTCCTCGTAGCTGCCGCTGCTGGCGCGGTCGCTGATGGAGACTATGCCGATCCTGACCGGCGCGTACTCATGGTTGCTGTGGGGCATGGCCGTCCTCCTCGTCATCGGTATGGGCTGGGGTGTCATTGTCGGCCAGGGCGGCGCTCATTTGCGCACGCACCAGCTGGAACAGCTCGCGGTAGGCGCGGCCCTTGCGCGGCGCCAGGCCCTGGGAGACGGCGGCCCTGTCGGCGGGCGGGGCGTCCTTGCGCGCCTGGCGGATCAGCGCGCGCAGCTGCTGCGTGTCCGTGCCCGGGTATTGCTGCAGCCAGGGTTGCAGCGCGGCGTCGTCGGCGATCAGACGGTCGCGCCAATGCTCGGCCTGGTGCAGGGCCAGCTTCTCGGCGGCCGAGCCGCTCCTTTGCTCGTCCAGCGCCGACTGGATGGCCGCGACCTGGTCGTCGTCGAGCTTGCGCATGAGCTTGCCGATGAACTGCATCTGCCGGCGCTTGCCCTCGAAGTTGGTGATGCGCCGCGCGTCGGCCAGCGCCTCCTGCAGCTTCTCGGGGAGCTGAAGGCGTGCAAACAGGTCGGCGCGCAGCGTGAGCAGCTCGCCGCCGAGCGCCTGCAGCGACTCCATCTCGCGCTTGAGGTCGGTCTTGGTGGCACCGGTGGTGCCCTTGAGTTCGGCCTTGAGTTGCAGGTCCAGCTCGCTGCCCTCGGCAACGAAGTGGCCTTTCACAAAATAGCCTTTTTGGGGTTTGCGTGACATGGTGGGGCAGGGCAGGAACAGTGCCGCAGCGGCCTTTGCCCTGCGGCGATTGAGGCGGCAAGTATCATAGCCGCCGCTATGAACAAACCCAGCTCCCGCGCCCTGCGCAGCGCATCGGCGCAGACCTCGTCCCGCACCTCTTCCCAGTCGCCGTCCCAGCCCGACAGCGGCTTCAGCTACACCCGCGAATTCTTCGAGGGCCTGGTCGACCATGCCCTGGCCCATGCCAAAAAACTCGGCGCGAGCGACGCCGGCGCCGATGCCTCCGAGGGCTGCGGTCTGTCGGTCAACGTGCGCAAGGGCGAGCTCGAGACCGTGGAGCGCAACCGTGACAAGTCCCTGGGCGTGACCGTGTACCTCGGCCACCGTCGCGGCAACGCCAGCACCTCGGACTTCTCGGCCGCCGCCGTCGAGCGCACCGTGCAGGCCGCGTTCGACATTGCCCGCTTCACCGCCGAGGATCCCGTGGCCGGCCTTCCCGACGAGGCCGACATCGCCCCCGCGGACAGCCACCGAGACCTGCAGCTGTTTCACCCCTGGTCCGTCACCAGCGAGGAGGCTGCGCGGCTGGCGCTGGCCTGCGAGTCCGCGGCCTTCAAGACCCACAGGCGCATCACCAACAGCGAGGGCGCGGGCGTGTCGGCGCAGCAGAGCCATTTCTTCAGCGCACACACGCGCGGCTTTCGCGGCGGCTACGCGAGCTCGCGTCACAGCATCTCGGTGGCGCCCATTGCCTCCCTGCCCGGACGCAATGGCGAGATGCAGCGCGACGCCTGGTACAGCTCCATGCGCAGCGCGCAGGACCTGGCCACGCCCGAGGCCGTGGGCCGCTACGCCGCCCAGCGCGCCCTGAGCCGCCTGGGCGCGCGCAAGATTCCCACCACGCAATGCCCGGTGCTGTTCGAGTCGCCGCTGGCCGCCGGCCTGCTGGGCGGCTTCGTGCAGGCCATCAGTGGCGGCGCGCTCTACCGCAAGAGCAGCTATCTGGTCGACTCGCTGGGCAAGCAGGTGTTTGCCGACCACATCGACCTCATCGAAGACCCCTTCATCCTCGGCGGCAAGGGCAGCGCGCCGTATGACGACGAGGGCGTGCGCGTGGCGCGGCGCCAGGTGGTCGAGGCCGGGCGCGTGCAGGGCTATTTCCTGAGCAGCTACTCGGCGCGCAAGCTCGGCATGAAGACCACGGGCAACGCCGGTGGCTCGCACAACCTGGTGCTGTCCTCGCGCCTGACACAGCCCGGCGACGATCTGGACGCCATGCTCAAGAAACTCGGCACGGGCCTGTTCGTCATCGAGCTCATGGGCCAGGGCGTGAACTATGTGACCGGCGACTACTCGCGCGGCGCCAGCGGCTTCTGGGTGGAAAACGGCCAGATCGCCCACCCGGTGCACGAGATCACGATCGCCGGCAACCTCAGGGACATGCTGCGCGGCATCGTGGCCATGGGGGCGGACGCCTACACCCATGGCGCCAAGACCGTGGGCTCCATCCTCGTCGAGCGCATGAAGGTCGCCGGCAGCTGACGGCCCCCGAGCGGCACCTGAGCCAGATCGAGACGATCCATGAGCATGGCACTGACGCGCGCCGACTGGGCCAAGGCCCTGGTGGTGGTCGCCGTCTGGGGGCTGAACTTCGTGGTCATGAAGTGGGGGCTGGCCACCGTGTCGCCGCTGCTCCTGTGTGCGCTGCGCTTTCTGGCCGCGTCCCTGCCCTTTGTGCTCTTCGTGCCCCGGCCGCGGCAGCTGTCCTGGGGCATTCTGGCGGCCTACGGCCTGGTGCAGGGCGTGGGGCAGTTCGGCCTGCTGTTCACGGGCATGCACCTGGGCATGCCGGCCGGCATCTCCTCGGTGGTGCTGCAGACGCAGGCCTTCATCACCATGCTGATGGCCGCGGCCCTGATGGGCGAGACGCCCCGGCGCTGGCAATGGCTGGGCCTGTGCATCGCCATTGGCGGGCTGGTGCTCATCGGCGCCGCGCACGGCGACGGGGCCTCGGGCATGACGCTGGTCGGCTTCGTGCTGACCGTGGGCGCCGCGGCCATGTGGGCCGGCTCCAACCTGCTCACGCGCCTGGCCGCGCGCCAGGGGCCCTATGAACCCGTGCCCTTCGTCGTCTGGAGCAGCCTGTTTCCCATCGTGCCCCTGCTGGTGCTGGCCTGCGCCGTCGAGGGCACGGAGGCGGTCGGCACGCAGCTGCGTCAACTGGGCTGGCGCGAGCTGGCCGTGGTGGCCTATCTGGCGCTGCTCTCCACGTTGCTGGGCTACGGTCTGTGGACGCGCCTGCTGCAGCGCTACGCCGCGAGCACCGTGGCGCCGCTGTCGCTGCTGGTGCCGGTGGTCGGTCTGCTGTCAGCCATGCTGCTGCTGGGCGAGCGGCCCACCGCGTGGCAGTGGCTGGGCACGCTGGGCGTGCTCACGGGCATGGTGGTGAACCAGTTCGGCGGCCTGTGGTCGCAGCGGGGCAGGGGCGCGGCGGTGGGGTGATGGGGGCGATGAGGGCGATGAGGGCGATGAGGGCGATGAGGGCGATGAGGGCGATGAGGGGGCGGCCATGGTTGGTTGCGCTGGGAGGCTGTCGGATTTGGAAATCGCCGGCTGCAAATTGACCGCAGCGGCCCATTTTTGGCTTCGCCGCTCTTCGAGAGCGCTTTCGGCGCTCCAAGCCCGACAGCCTCCTAGCCGGAGGCAGAGGGAGTGGCCGCAGCGCCGGCCAGAATGCCACCATCGACATGGAGCTCCGCGCCGGTCATGTAGCTGGACTCATCCGAGGCCAGCATGACCGCCACCGCTGCCACCTCCTCGGGCTTGCCGAAGCGTCGCATGGGGGTGTCCTGCACGAACAGGGCCATGTTCGATTCGCGCTGCGCTCCGGTGCCCAACATGCCTTCCCACATCGGCGTGAGAATGGCCGCCGGATGAATCGAGTTGCAGCGCACTTGCAGCCCCTGCTGCGCGCAGTAGAGGGCGACGCTCTTGGTGTGATTGCGAACTGCGGCCTTGCTGGACGCATAGGCCGCGGCCGTGGGGATGCCCACGATGCCCGAGCGCGACGAGATATTGATGATGGAGCCGGTCGCCGTGGCGCGCATGGCGCGAATCGCGTACTTGCAGCCCAGAAACACTCCATCGAGATTCGTCTGATGAACCGCGCGCCAGGCCTGCAGCGACGCGTTTTCCGGATCCTGCGGGCCCATGTCGTCCTCAAACCCCGTGATACCCGCGTTGTTCACGAGCACATCGAGCCTGCCGTGCCGCTGCATGACCAGCGTTGTCGCCTCATGCCAGGCCTGTTCGCTGCGCACGTCCAGTTCGATGAACGATGCGTTGTGGCCCAGTACATCGGCGACGCGCTGGCCGTTGTCGCGGTCGATGTCCGAGACGTACACGCACGCACCCTCCGCCACAAAGGCCCGGGCGATGGCCTCGCCAATCCCTCGGGCGGCGCCTGTGATGAGGGTCACCTTGTCTCTCAGGCGCATGCAATACCTCCTTGCGCACATTGCAGACCGTTTGCATGTCCAGGGTCCTACGGCTGCCGAATCAATAAAAACAATAGCTGCTCGCGCTTGCTGCGCAAGGGTTATGTGCCAAAAAGACTCAAAACACTCACCGGCAGCGCCAGCGCAGGGCGCCGCCCGTCACAGGCCCGTGCACAGCTCCAGAGAATCGCCCGATGTGCCATCCGCGTTGTGGCGCAACAGCGTTCCCTGCGCGCCCGCGCCGGCGCCCTTGGTCCACCATTCCAGGCCACCCCCCACGTAGCGCGAACCGCTGCCCGACACCGCGATCCGCATCGCGTATGTCGTGCCGCGGTAGCGCACGACCGCCCGGTCGGTGTCGGGATAGGTCACGTCAATGGCTTGCCCGCTGTCGCACCGGAAGGAGTACGCCGTGGGCGCGGTGGCTGCGGCCACGGGTGGTTGCTGAGCCCCCGTGCCCGGGGTCGATGAGGCGCAGGCCGCCAGCAGCATCGCCGGGGCCAGGAGGGTGGAAAGTGCGGTCAGTCGCATGCTTCGATTGCCTTGAATGGGGCCACCATCACTGATGGCGGCGTGGTGAATGAAATGGGCTTGGCGGCATGGGCCTGGCGGTGGTTCTGTGGCTGTGCCCAGGGCGGTCGGGTGGGGCATCAGCAGTCGATCCCCACATCCCTGGCCCGGCGGTAGGCAAAGCCGGCGATCAGGAAGGATGCAAGGCCAAACAGCAGCAGAAACCACTCGGGCTTGCCCGTGCGCAGCCAGACATAGGCGCCAAAGGCGCTGAACAGGGTACCAAACAGCAGCCAAGCCGCCGCGCCCGCAGGAAATCTTCTGCGGGCCACGCCGATGCCATAGATTTTCTTGCCGCGCTGGTTCATCTCGTGCACATCGGCGGCTTCCCTCGCGCATGCGGGGGAGCAGGCGATGGCGAACCCTGCATCCACCGCGCAGTCGCGGCACACGGCCCTGCCGCAGGTCTTGCAGACGCCGACCGAACAGGCGCCGGGATGGGTGAAGCATTCCATGGCACGTCACTCCTGCCGGGGCGGCGCCGGGCGGCGCTTGAGCACCACGACGCCCGATGCCGTTGCCGGCCAAAGCTGCACATGGTAGCTGTCGTCGCCCTCCAGCCCGTCGCAAGACAGCGAGTCCAGCCCCGCATAGCCGACGCGAACGCGATAGGTGCCGGGCGCTACCGCGATGCGCGGCGCATCAGGCAGATAGTCGGTGCAGCCCGCGACCACGATGTGGCCCGAGTCGGCAGCGAGCGAGCAGTCCACCACCTGGTCAAAGCCCGCGAGGTCGGGCAGGGGGGCGCTGTCCAGCACCTCCACCGTCACGCGCACGTCCATGTTGCGGGCCGTGCCCACGCCCACCACGCCGGGCGCCACGGCAAGCATGCGGTCGGAGGCCTCGTCGGTCCAGGCCGTGGCGAGGTCGCCCTGTGCGGCCTCGTCCCGCAGGTGGAACTGGTGGTAGTCGGCAAACAGCGTGAACTCGTGGCATGGCATACGGTGCAGCTCCTCGACGGGCGGTATCTTGAGTTGATACCCGTCGACCTGTTGAGTGTGATCGAAGTTCCGCCGGTGTGCAGGCTCACCGCCTCAACGCTTCAACGCCTTGCGGTCTCCGACAGCCCGCGGCGCACAAAAAAGCCCGCCCTTGCCGCGCGAGCAGGGGCGGGCCGGTGCGCGGTGACGCGCTGCGCCGCTTACAGCGAGTCGATGAAGCTGCGCAGCTTGTCGCTGCGACTCGGGTGCTTGAGCTTGCGCAGGGCCTTGGCCTCGATCTGACGGATGCGTTCGCGCGTGACGTCGAACTGCTTGCCGACTTCTTCGAGCGTGTGGTCGCTGGTCATCTCGATGCCGAAGCGCATGCGCAGCACCTTGGCCTCGCGCGGGGTCAGGCCGTCGAGGATGTCCTTGACCACGTCGCGCAGGCCGGCCTGCATGGCGGCGTCAACGGGCGCGGTGTTGTTCTGGTCCTCGATGAAGTCGCCCAGGTGGCTGTCGTCGTCGTCGCCGATGGGGGTTTCCATCGAGATCGGTTCCTTGGCGATCTTCATGATCTTGCGGATCTTGTCCTCGGGGATCTCCATCTTCTCGGCCAGGATGGACGCATCGGGCTCGAAGCCGAACTCCTGCAGGTGCTGGCGCGAGATGCGGTTCATCTTGTTGATGGTCTCGATCATGTGCACCGGGATGCGGATGGTGCGCGCCTGGTCGGCGATCGAGCGCGTGATGGCCTGACGGATCCACCAGGTGGCATAGGTCGAGAACTTGTAGCCGCGGCGGTATTCGAACTTGTCCACGGCCTTCATGAGGCCGATGTTGCCCTCCTGGATCAGGTCCAGGAACTGCAGGCCGCGGTTGGTGTACTTCTTGGCGATGGAAATCACCAGGCGCAGGTTGGCCTCGATCATTTCCTTCTTGGCGTCACGCGAACTGGCCTCTCCCTCGTTCATGCGCTTGTTGATGGCCTTGAGCTCCGACAGCGGCACGACCACGCGCGACTGCAGGTCGATCAGATGCTGCTGCAGTTCCTGGATGGGCGGGATGTTGCGCTGCATCACGCCGCTCCAGGGCTTGCCGGCGGCGACCTGCTTCTCGACCCAGCTGCGGTCGAGCAGGTGGGGCGGGAACTCCTTGATGAAGGTTTCCTGCGGCATGCCGCACTTGTCCACGATGATGCGGCGCAGCTCGCGCTCCTTCTTGCGCACGTCGTCCACCTGGGCGCGCACCATGTCGCAGAGCTTTTCGATGGTCTTGGCCGTGAAGCGGATGGTCATCAGCTTGGCCGAGATCTCGTGCTGCACCTTCATGTACGAGGGGCTGCCATAGCCTTCCCTGTCGTAGATCTTGTGCATCTTCTCGAACAGGGCGCGCAGCTCATCAAAGCGCTCCAGCGCCTCGGTCTTGAGCTTTTCCAGCAGGCGCGTCATGGCCTTGGAGCCGCCCTTGCCGTCGTCGTCGTCCTCTTCGTCGTATTCGTCAAAGTCTTCCTCGGCCACGTAGTCATCGGCCTCGTCGGGGTCGGCAAAGCCGTCCACCACGGTGTTGATGACGACCTTGCCCTCGCGGATCTCCTCGCCCATGTTGAGGATCTCGGCAATCGTCGCGGGCGATGCGCTGATGGCTTCCATCATGTCCATCAGACCGCCCTCGATGCGCTTGGCGATCTCGATCTCGCCCTCGCGCGTGAGCAGCTCCACTGTGCCCATCTCGCGCATGTACATGCGCACGGGGTCGGTCGTGCGGCCGAATTCGCTGTCCACGGTGGACAGGGCCGCCTCGGCCTCTTCCTCGGCCTCCTCGACGGTGGTGGCCGTGGGCGTGACGTTGTTCTGGAACAGCGTCTCGGCGTCGGGCGTGGTCTCGTACACCGCCACGCCCATGTCGCTGAGCATGGAGACGACGACTTCCAGCGTCTCGGCGTCCACCAGCTTGTCGGGCAGGTGGTCGGAGATCTCGACCTGCGTGAGGTAGCCGCGCGTCTTGCCCAGGGTGATCAGCTTCTTGAGCTGTGCACGGCGCTTGGCCATGTCCTCTTCGGAGAGCACGGTCTCGTCGAGGCCGAACTCCTTCATCAAGGCCCGCTCCTTGGCCTTGCTGATCTTCATGCGCAGGGGCTTGGCCTTTTCGACGGGGGCGTCGGCGCTGGCCTCGGCCTCCGGCTCGGGTTCGCCCTCGAGGTCGGCTTCGATGTCGGACAGGTCGGCGTCGTCGTCCAGGCCCTCTTCCTTGGCCTTGGGCTTGCGGCCGCGCTTGGCGGCAGCCTTCTTGGCGGGCGCCTTGGCGCTGGCGGACTCACCGTCGGCGGCCTTGGGCTTGCGGCCGGGCTTTTTCTTGGGCGCTTCGGCCGAGGCTTCGGCGTCGGCTGCCGCCGCGGCCTTGCTGGCACGCGCGGGCTTTTTCTTCAACAGTTCGTCGGCGGCTTTTTCAAGCTCGGCAGAGGTCTTGGGTGTGGGCACGGTCTTGACTTTCGCTGCGGCCTCGGCGGTCTTGGCGGGCGCCTTGGCTGCTTTCACGGTGGTGGTGGCTGCGGTCGCGGCCTTTGCGGCGCTGCCAGGGGCGGACTTGGGCGACTTCGCGGACTTTTGATCGGGCATGGGCAACCTCAATGTCAAAAACGGACACACAAAGAAAACTCAAGCGCCGTGGGCAGCGCGCACTGGCATGGCGATGGCCGGAGCCTTCGCGATGTGAGGGGCAGACCCTCGGGGCAAGATGTCTGGGCGATCATTTGGTGTGCAGTCCTTGCGGTGAGGGGAGGCGGTTGTGCGCTGTTGTCACGGTTGCCTGGGTCCGGAGGTGCTGCTGTCGCTCTTGCCGACAAACCGCATATTATAACGATTTGTCAAATTTCAAGAGCTGGCTTCCCTGACGCTGCCCATGGTCCGGGCCAGGGTTGGCCAGGGGTGGCCCGGGGTCAGACGGCCGATGCGCCGCCACCCTGGCCGGCTTCCAGGGCGCGGCGACGTTCCTGCAGCAGGCGGTACTGCTCCAGTGCCGCGGGGTCGTGGGCCGCGGCCGCGATGAGGACGTTCTGCTGCTGCTTGATGGCGTCGACCAGCATGCGGTTGAGCAGGCCGCGCAGCTCTGCGCGCAACTCGGCCTCGTCGCCCTCGGTCTGGGCGTGCGATCCGGTCATGACGCGCTCGGCCAGCGGCTGGCAGTCGTGGCCGGTCAGGGCCTCGCGCAGCACGGCCCAGGGTTGGGGGCCATGCTCGTGCAGCTGGCCCTCCAGCCATGTGAACAGCGGGCCATGCGGGGCGGGCTGGGCGCTCAGGGCAGCGTGATCCTCGTGCGACAGGTCTTCCATGAATGCCATGTGCGACAGCAGCAGGCGCGCCGCATGGTCGCTGCGGCCGGCCACGGGCATGCGCGGCAGCGGCGGCTGGGGCGGTCTTGCGTCCTCGCGGCGCCAGCGTCCACCGCGGCCCTTGCGGTCGCCCTTCCAGTCACTGCCCTTGCGCCAGGCGCGCGCGGCAGGGGCCGGGTCCGCGCCGGGCGGCCAGGCGTCGGGCGGCTCCATGGGCCAGGGCGGTTCGTCGCCCGTGGCGGGTGGCGCGGCCCGCGCCGCCTGGCCATGCGCCGCACCGGCCTGCGCCCACAGTGCGGCAAGGTCGGGTGTGGACAGCTGACCCAGCTCGGCCAGCTCGGTGAGCAACTGGCGCGCGAGGGCACCGTCGGGCAGCGCGGCCCACAGCGGCTGGGCGTTGGCCAGCATGTGGGCGCGGCCTTCGGCCGTCCCGAGGTCGCAGCCCTCGCGCGCGGCCTCCAGCAGAAAGCGCGACAGCGGCATGGCGTCGCCCACATGGCGCGCGAACGCATCGGGGCCGTAGGCGCGGATGAAGCTGTCGGGGTCATGCTCGGGCGGCAGAAACAGAAACTTCACGCTGCGCGTGTCGCTCGCGTAGGGCAGGGCGCCCTCGAGCGCCTTGCGCGCCGCGCGCCGGCCGGCCGCGTCGCCGTCGAAGCCGAACACCACCTGGTCGGTGAAGCGAAACAGCTTGTGCACATGCTCGCTCGTGCAGGCCGTACCCAGCGTGGCCACGGCGTTCGGAAAGCCGAGCTGGGCGAGGGCGACCACGTCCATATAGCCCTCGGTGACGAGCACATAGCCCTGCTCGCGGATGGCGCCGCGCGCCTCGAACAGGCCGTAGAGCTCGCGCCCCTTGTGGAATACGGGCGTCTCGGGCGAGTTGAGGTACTTGGGCTTGTCGTCACCGAGCACGCGTCCGCCAAAGCCTATGCATTCGCCCTTGACGTTGCGGATCGGGAACATCACGCGATCGCGGAAGCGGTCGTAACGCTTGCCGTCCTCGGCGTTGACGATGACCAGGCCGCTTTCCTCGAGCAGCGGGCTGTCGTACTCGGGAAACACGCTGGCCAGGCCGCGCCAGCCCTCGGGCGCGTAGCCCAGGCCGTAGCGCGCGGCCACCTGGCCCGACACGCCCCGGCCCTTGAAATACTGGATGGCGCGCGGCGATTCGCGCAGGTGGCGGCGCCAGGCCTCGCCGGCCTTCTCGAGCACCTCGGTCAGCGTGGCCTGCTTCTGGCGCTGGGCCGCGGCGCGCTCGCGCTCCTGGGGCGAGACATCGTCCTGCGGCACCTGCAGACCTGCCTGCTGGGCGAGGTCTTGCACGGCCTCGACAAAGCCCATGCCCGCATGGTCCATGAGAAAGCCGATGGCGTTGCCGTTCTTGCCGCAGCCAAAGCAGTGGAAGAACTGCTTGGACGGGCTGACGCTGAACGAGGGGGATTTTTCGCCGTGAAACGGGCACAGCCCCATGAAGTTGGCGCCGCTCTTCTTGAGCTGCACGTAGCGCCCGACCACATCGACGACATCGACGCGCGCGAGCAGCTCCTGGATGAACGACTGGGGAATGGACACGGGGGCGATTTTCTCTCAGCGCGATCAGCCTGGCGTCAGCCCGGTTTGCTGTAATAGCGTGTTTTCGTCATTTCTTGAACCGACCCAGAAGCAAGGAATCAGCCGTGACCAGCATCTACGACCAGAACCTTCCCAAGAACGAAGCCAACCATGCCCCCCTGTCGCCGCTGTCCTTCATCGAGCGCACGGCCGAGGTCTATCCCGAGCGTCTGGCCATCGTGCATGGTGACCTGCGTCAGACCTGGAGCCAGACCTACGAGCGCTGCCGCCGCCTGGCCAGCAGCCTGCGCCGCGCTGGCATTGGCAAGAACGACACCGTGGCCGTGATGCTGCCCAACACCCCGCCCATGGTGGAGGCGCATTTCGGCGTGCCCATGGCCGGCGCCGTGCTCAACACGCTGAACACGCGGCTGGACCCGGAGACCGTCGCCTTCATGCTCGACCACGGCGAGGCCAAGGCCGCCATCGTCGACCCCGAGTTCGCCCCCGTGATGGCCAAGGCGCTGGCGCTGCGCAAGTCCAAGACACCTATCTTGCTCATCGATGTGGAAGACGCGCTCTACGGCGCGGCCGCCGAGCGCCTGGGCGCGCAGACCTACGAGGAGTTCCTGGCCGCGGGCGACCCGCAGTTCGCCTGGGAGCTGCCCGGCGACGAGTGGGATGCCATCGCCCTCAACTACACGAGCGGCACCACGGGCAACCCCAAGGGCGTCGTCTACCACCACCGCGGTGCGGCCATCAACGCCATCAGCAACGTGCTCGAGTGGGACATGCCCAAGCACAGCGTCTACCTGTGGACGCTGCCCATGTTCCATTGCAACGGCTGGTGCTTCCCCTGGACGGTGGCGGCGCGCGCGGGCGTCAACGTCTGCCTGCGCCGCGTGGAGGCGCAGGCCATCTTCGACGCCATCCGCACGCATGGCGTCACGCATTACTGCAGCGCGCCCATCGTCCATGGCCTGCTGGTGAACGCGCCGGCCGCCATGAAGGAGGGCGTGCCCGCCGGCGTCAAGGCCATGGTTGCCGGCGCCGCGCCACCGGCCTCGATGATCGAGGGCATGGAAAAGCTCGGCTTTGACCTGACCCATGTCTACGGCCTGACCGAGGTCTACGGCCCGGCCACGGTGTGCGCCAAGCATGACGCCTGGAACGACGTGGACATCGGCGAGCGCGCGCGCCTGAACGCACGCCAGGGCGTGCGCTACCACCTGCAGCGCGCGGCCATGGTGCTGGACCCCGAAACCATGCAGCCCGTGCCGCACGACGGCGAGACCATGGGCGAGATCATGTTCCGCGGCAACATCGCCATGAAGGGCTATCTGAAGAACCCGCAGGCCACCGAGGAGGCCTTCCGCGGCGGCTGGTTCCACAGCGGCGACCTGGCCGTGCAGTACCCCGACGGCTACATCAAGATCAAGGACCGCAGCAAGGACATCATCATCTCGGGCGGCGAGAACATTTCCTCGATCGAGGTTGAGGACGTGCTCTACCGCCACCCGGACGTGCTGGCCGCCGCCGTCGTGGCCCGCCCTGACCCCAAGTGGGGCGAGACGCCCTGCGCCTTCGTTGAGCTCAAGGCCGGCGCGCAGACCACGGTGGAGGACATCGTCGCGCACTGCAAGAAGCATCTGGCCGGCTTCAAGGTGCCGCGCGCCGTGGTGTTCGGCGAGCTGCCCAAGACCAGCACGGGCAAGATCCAGAAGTTCGAGCTGCGCCGCCAGGCCGGGTCGGCCGCTGCGATCGATGTCTGATTACTACTGAAAACATAGCTGCCAGCGCTTGATGGACAAGCACTGGAGGCTGTTTTCTATAGCAGCCACTCGATGGGCAGCAGCATCAAGAGCCACACCAGGGTGCGGCTCCACCAGCTCGTGTGGGGCTCGGTGTCGTAGACCGGCGCCGCGCCGCCCACGCCGCCCTGCCACTGCAGTGCGCCCTGGCTGTCCAGGCGCACGCGGTAGGACCGTTGCGGAATCTGCGTGTCGAACGCCTGCGCCGCCTGCTGCGCCAGCGCCGGGCTGTCGATCAGAAAGCCGAGCTCGGTGTTGAACAGCGCCGAGCGCGGATCGAAATTGAGCGAGCCGATGAATACCCGTTCGCCATCGACGGCGAAGGTCTTGGCATGCAGGCTCGAGCCCGAGCTGCCCAGGCGCTGTGACAGCGGCAGGCTCTTGTCCTCGGGGACCAGGCTGCGCATCTCGTAGAGCGTGACGCCCTCGGCCAGCAGCTGTTTGCGGTATTTGGCGTAGCCCGCGTGCACGGCGGGCACGTCGGTCGCCTCGAAGGCATTGGTCAGCACGCGCACGCGCACGCCGGCGCGGCTCAGCCGTGCAAAGGCCTCCACGCCGGCCGGCATGGGCACGAAATAGGGCGAGACCAGATCCACGCTCTGCCGGGGCTGGCCCAGCGCGGTATCGAGCCGTGGCAGCAGCAGATCGGCGCGCTGCGCCCGGCCCAGGGCCTTGGCCGGGTCGTCGCTGAGCAGTCGCACCCGCGCCCAGAGCAGCGGCAGCGTCTGGTCGAGCAGTTGGCGGGCAAACTCGCTGTGCGCGATGGCGCGCGCGTAGTCCTGGGCGCCGGCCGATTGCAGCAGGGCCAGGGCCTGCGCGGCCAGTTCCGCTCGGGCGCCTGCGTCGACCGCGGGCAGGATGCGCTCGGCCGGGTAGGCGCTGGCGCTGGCCCAGTAGCGGTCGAAGTCCGCGGACATGTCCTGCACCACGGGGCCGACGGCCAGCACGTCGAGGTCGGCAAACAGCACGCCCGCCGTGGCGCCGAAGTACTCGTCGCCCACGTTGCGCCCGCCGACGATGCTGGCCTGGTTGTCCGCCGTGAAGGACTTGTTGTGCATGCGCCGGTTGGCGCGGCGCAGGTCCGCCAGGTAGCCCAGCATCTTGGGGCGGCGCAGCGTGAAGGGGTTGAACAGCCGCACCTCGATGCGCGGGTGGCTGTTGACGGCCGCCAACGGCCCGTCGAGCCCCGCCGTGCCCAGATCATCGAGCAGCAGGCGCACGCGCACGCCGCGATCGGCGGCGGCCACGAGCTCGCCGAGCAACAGGGTGCCAGTGATGTCGCCGCGCCAGATGTAGTACTGCACGTCCAGCGTGCGCTCGGCCGCGCGCGCCAGCAGCACGCGGGCGGCGAAGGCGTCGTGCGGATGACCCAGGGTATGGATGCCGCTCTCGCCCGGATGGTCCGCCTGCATCGGGCCGATCGCGCGCCCCAGCTGCGTGGCCTGGGCCGTGGGCAGATCCAGCGCCGCGGACGCGCTGCGCCCGGCCAGCGGCGGCAGGCTGCAGCCCGCCAGCAGTCCCGCGGCGAGCAGCAGCGGCAGGTGGCGGCAAATGGCGAGGGTCTTCATCGGTGCAAGGGCGGATGGGTTGCAGCAGGGGCCGGGAGGGCGGAGGAGGGGGCATACGATAGCCGAAACCCGGCATGTTCCCGGGCTCGGATAGTCGGTGCGCTGGGGCGCAATGTCAGTCGACCAGCGCCACGCCCTTGACCTGGGCGTACACGCTGTCGCCCACGGCCAGCGCCAGTGCCTGGCAGGAGCGGCGCGTGATGCGCGCGAGCAGCCGCGTGCCGGCCACGTCCAGGGCCACGAGCATCTGGCCGGGGCCGTCGTCCGTCAGCTCGGTGATGCGTGCGGGCAGCAGGTTCAGGATGCTGCTGTCGGGCGCGCGCGTGCGCGCCAGGCTCACGTCGCGCGCGGGCACGCGCAGGCGCACGGGCTCGCCCACCGCGCGGGCCGTGCCCGTGGCCAGCTGGATCTGCCCGCCCGCTATGCCGACGGTGAGCAGCGCATCGGCCGCGTCATAGGCCAGGACGCGGCCCTGGACCAGCGCGGCGGCCGCGTCCTGGTGCGCCAGCGGCAGATCCAGCCGCGCCATGAGCTCGGCCGTCGGGCCCTGGGCCGTGACGCGCCCGCCCTGCAGCAGCACCAGGTGCGTGGCCAGGCGCGCAACCTCGTCGCTCGAATGCGTCACGTAGAGGATGGGTATGGCGAGCTCGCGCTGCAGCCGCTCCAGGTAGGGCAGTACCTCGGACTTGCGCGCGGCGTCCAGCGCGGCCAGGGGCTCGTCCATGAGCAGCACGCGCGGGCTGGTGGCCAGCGCCCGTGCGATCGCCACGCGTTGGCGCTCGCCGCCCGAGAGCGTGTGGGGCTGGCGCTGCAGCAGTGCGCCCAGGCCCAGCAGCTCCACGGCGTGGTCCAGCGGCACCTGGCGGCTGGCCGACGGCAGGCGGCGCAGGCCGTATTCCATGTTGCGCCGCACGTTCAGGTGGGCGAACAGGCTGGCCTCCTGGAACACGTAGCCGAGCCGGCGCCGGTGCGTGGGCAGCCAGTGGCCGCCGGCGTCGTCCTGCCAGAGATCGCCGTTGACGCGCACGCTGCCCTGGGCGCGTTCGAGCCCCGCGAGCGCGCGCAGGCAGCTCGTCTTGCCGCAGCCCGAGGGACCGAACAGCGCGGTCACGCCGCTGCCGGGCAGTTGCAGGTCGACGTCCAGCGTGAAGTCGGGCCGCTCGAGGCGCAGTCGTGCGTCGATGCCCGGGGTGTCGCTCATCGCGCCCCCTTGGGCTGCAGCCAGTGCAGCAGCATGAGCACGATGAAGGCGAACAGCACCATGCCGCCGGCGAGCCAGTGGGCCTGGGCGTACTCCATGGCCTCGACATGGTCGTAGATCTGCACCGACACCACGCGCGTCGCGCCGGGGATGTTGCCGCCGAGCATGAGCACCACGCCGAACTCGCCCACGGTGTGGGCGAAGCTCAGGATGGCGGCGGTGATGAAGCCCGGGCGCGCGAGCGGCAGGGCCACGGTGAAGAAGCGGTCGAGCGGGCCCGCGCCCAGCGTGGCCGCCACCTCCAGCGGGCGCCGGCCCAGGGCCTCGAAGGCGCGCTGCAGCGGCTGCACGGCAAAGGGCAGCGAATACACGACCGAGCCCACGACCAGGCCGGCAAAGGTGAACGGCAGACGCGCCAGGCCCAGCGCCTCGGTCAGATGACCGATGGGGCCATGGGGCCCCATGAGCACCAGCAGGTAAAAGCCGATCACCGTGGGCGGCAGCACCAGCGGCAGCGCCACCACCGCGCCCACGGGGCCGCGCCAGCGCGAACGCGTGTGCGCGAGCCACCAGGCCAGCGGCGTGCACAGGGCCAGCAGCAGCACGGTGGTGATGCCGGCGAGCTCGAGCGTCAGCCTGATCGCGGCCCAGTCTTCGGGGTTCAGCAGCGGAGGGTTCAATGCTATTGAAAAAAGAGCTTTTCGCGCTTGTTGGTCGGCATTTGCGCCGTCAAATCATGCCAGACTGACCGCCATTCAAGCGCGAGGCACTTCAAAAAGCATAGCCGTAGGAGCGGATGATGGCGCGCGCCTTGTCGCCGCGCAGGTATTGCATGAGGGCGGCCGCGGCGGCATTGTCCTGTGCGGGCTTGAGCACGATGGCGTCCTGGCGAATCGCCTCATGCATGGTGGAGGGCACCATCCAGGCCGAGCCCTCGCGCAGCTTGCCGTCCTCCATCACCTGCGACAGCGCCACAAAGCCCAGCGGCGCATTGCCCGAGGCGACGAACTGATAGGTCTGGGCGATGTTCTCGCCCTGTACCACGCGCGGCTGCACCTGGGCCGTCAGGCCCAGCTTTTCCAGGGTCTGCATGGCGGCCACGCCATAGGGGGCGAGCTTGGGATTGGCGATGGCGATGTGCTTCCAGTCGCTCTTGTTCAGCACCTTGCCTTCGGCGTCCACATAGCCGGCCTGCTTGCTCCACAGCACCAGCTGGCCGATGGCGTAGGTAAAGCGCGTGGCGCCATCGCCCAGGCCTTCCCGGGCGATCTTTTCGGGCGTGCTGTCGTCGGCGGCCAGCAGCACGCCAAACGGTGCGCCGTTGGCAATCTGCGCATAGAACTTGCCCGTGGCGCCGAACGAAAGCGTGGCCTTGTGGCCCGTGTCCTGCTCGAAGGCCGCGGCTATCTTTTGCATGGGCGCGGTGAAGTTGGCCGCCACAGCCACCGAGACCTCGGCGCCCTGGGCCGCGGAGGCGGCCAGCAGCGTCAGCGCCAGAATGTTCCTGCCAGAAAGAAAGCCTCGCATGGGGTGCAACCTCGCTATTCAAAAATGGAATAGCGGTGAGTATAGCCAGCGATTGCCGCTGGGCAGGCCGGTGGGCCGTCATGGCGCCGAGGGCTTCATGCAATGGCCGGGCAGGGCCGTGTGCGTGCTGTCGGCGGGCGGTGAATCGGCCGTCGTGCTCGCCATCGCATAGCACGAAATGGCGGTGCTTCGGGCTTGCACGCGTTCGTTAGGCGTTTGTACGTAGGCATTTGTCCCGTTCATGCGAGGAATTTCCGCCACATATGATGCGCCGCAACATGTAATAGGAGCAAAGTCGCGTCGTGCATTCAGCGTGCGGCGCGGCTGGTGGCAATGAGCGACGTGATACTGAAAACATCCCACCTCACGAAAGAGTTCAAGGGCTTTACCGCCGTGAGCGACGTGAATCTGAGTGTGCAGCGCGGCTCCATCCACGCGCTCATTGGACCCAATGGCGCCGGCAAGACGACCTGCTTCAATCTGCTCACCAAGTTTCTCGTGCCGACCTCGGGCACGATCCATTTCAACGGGCACGACATCACCAACGAACAGCCCGCGCAGATCGCGCGCCGTGGCGTGATCCGCTCGTTCCAGATCTCGGCCGTGTTCCCGCATCTCACGCTGCTGGAGAACGTGCGCCTGGGCCTGCAGCGCAGGCTCGGCACCTCGTTTCACTTCTGGCGCAGCAAGAGCTCTCTCAACCAGCTCAACGACCGCGCACGCGCGCTGCTGGCCGAGGTGGGGCTCGAGGAGCTGGCCGACGAGGTGACGGTGAACCTGCCCTACGGCCGCAAGCGTGCTCTGGAGATCGCCACCACGCTGGCCATGGAGCCCGAGCTCATGCTGCTCGACGAGCCCACGCAGGGCATGGGCCACGAGGACGTGGACCGCGTCACGCAGCTCATCAAGAAGGTGTCGGCAGGCCGCACCATTCTGATGGTCGAGCACAACATGAAGGTCATCTCCACGATCGCCGACCGCATCACGGTGCTGCAACGCGGCGCCGTGCTCGCCGAAGGCAGCTACGAAGAAGTCTCGAACAACCCGCAAGTGATGGAAGCCTATATGGGCACGACCGACGGCGAACTGCAGGGGGCGCATTAAATGAACAACCCCCTGAGCGGCTGCGCCGCTTCCCCCTTCTCTCGCGCTGCGCGCGGGAAGGGGGACGACGCCAGCGCGGCGGGGCGGCCCTTGCGCGGCGTCTGCTGGCCAGGGCGGCGCCGGTTTTTGGCGGCGTGGACGTCGCAAAGTGGTATGGAGAAGTATTGAATGGCGAATACGCCCGCATTGGAAATCAAGGGCCTGCAGGCCTGGTATGGCGAGTCGCATGTGCTGCATGGCGTGGACATGGTGGTGCAGCCCGGTGAGGTGGTGACGCTCTTGGGCCGCAATGGCGCGGGCCGCACCTCGACGCTGCGCGCCATCATGGGGCTGACGGGCGCGCGCAAGGGCTCGATCAAGGTCTATGGCACCGAGACCATTGACCTGCCCACGCACCGCATCGCCCACCTGGGCCTGGGTTACTGCCCCGAGGAGCGCGGCATTTTTTCGAGCCTGTCGTGCGAAGAGAACCTGATGTTGCCGCCCACGCTCAAGACGGGGCAGGCGGGCATGTCGGTCGAAGAGATCTACGCCATGTTCCCCAATCTGGCCGAGCGCAAGAACAGCCAGGGTACGCGCCTGTCGGGCGGCGAGCAGCAGATGCTGGCCGTGGCGCGCATCCTGCGCACGGGCGCCAAGCTGCTGCTGCTCGACGAGATTTCCGAGGGTCTGGCGCCGGTCATCGTGCAGGCGCTCGCGCGCATGATCACCACGCTGCGCGCCAAGGGCTACACCGTGGTCATGGTCGAGCAGAACTTCCGCTTTGCCGCGCCACTGGCCGACCGCTTCTACGTCATGGAACACGGCCGCATCGCCCTGCGCTTCGAGGCCGCCGAGCTCCAGGCCAAGATGCCCGTGCTCAACCAACTGCTGGGCGTGTGAGTCTGCACAGACCAGCGCTTTGTCGATTTCTGACCACCGAGAGAAGGAGAGATACATGAACCGAAAACTCAAGACCCTGGTTGCCGTGCTCGGTGCCGCAGGCATGTCCCTGGCCGCCATGCAGGCCCAGGCGCAGGACAAGGTCAAGATCGGCTTTCTGACCGACATGTCCAGCCTCTATGCGGACGTGGATGGCAAGAATGGCGCGCTTGCCATTCAGATGGCCATCGATGACTTCGGCGGCAAGGTGCTGGGCAAGCCCGTGGAACTGCTCTCGGCCGACCACCAGAACAAGGCCGACATCGCCGCGAGCAAGGCACGCGAGTGGATCGACACCCAGGGCCTGACCATGCTGTTCGGCGGCACCAACTCCGGCACGGCCCTGGCCATGGCCAAGATTGCCGACGAGAAGAAGCGCGTCTTCATGGTCAACGGCGCTGGCTCCTCGGCGCTGACGAACGAGCAGTGCACGCCCTACACCGTGCACTACGCCTACGACACCACGGCGCTGGCCAAGGGCACGGGCGGCGCGGTCGTCAAGCAGGGCGGCAAGACTTGGTTCTTCCTGACGGCCGACTACGCCTTCGGGATGGCCCTGGAGGCCGACACCGCCAAGGTGGTCAAGGAAAACGGTGGTCAGGTGCTGGGCAGCGTGAGACACCCGCTCAACGCCTCGGACTTCTCGTCCTTCCTGTTGCAGGCGCAGAACTCCAAGGCGCAGATCCTCGGCCTGGCCAATGCCGGTGGCGACACCATCAACGCCATCAAGGCCGCCAAGGAATTCGGCATCAACAAGACCATGAAGATGGCCGGCCTGCTGGTGTTCATCACCGACGTCCACAGCCTGGGCCTGAAGAACACCGAGGGCCTGCTGCTGACCACCAGCTGGGACTGGAACCTGAACGACAAATCGCGCGAGTTCGGCAAGAAGTTCTTTGCCAAGACCAAGCGCATGCCCACCGACATCCATGCCGCCAACTACTCGGCGACCATGAACTACCTCAAGGCCGTGCAGGCCGCGGGCACCACCGATGCCGACAAGGTCATGGCCAAGCTCAAGTCCACGCCCATCGACGATTTCTACGCCAAGGGCGTGATCCGTCCCGATGGCCGCTTCGCGCACGACATGTACCTGATGCAGGTGAAGTCGCCCAAGGAGTCGCAGCAGCCCTGGGACTACTACAAGGTCGTGGCCCAGCTGCCGGCCGACCAGGTGTGGACCACCAAGACCGAGAGCAAGTGCGCCCTGTGGAAGTAAGCTGATCCGTTGGGCCCGGCGCATGTCCGGGCCCGTATGGACTGCATCGACAAACCAAGCCCACAAACAGGAGACAACAGATGAACGGAAAACTCGTGACATTGGCCATGGCGCTGGGCGCCGCCGGATTCATGGCAACGCCTGTGCACGCGCAGGACAAGGTCAAGATCGGCTACATCTCGGACATGTCCAGCCTGTACGCCGACCTCGAAGGCAAGGGCGGCGCCACGGCCATTCAGATGGCCATTGACGACTTTGGCGGCAAGGTGCTGGGCAAGCCCATCGAGCTGCTCACCGTGGACCACCAGAACAAGGCCGACATCGCCGCGAGCAAGGCGCGCGAGTGGATAGACACCGAGAACCTGACCATGATCTTCAGCGGTACCAACTCGGGTACCGCGCTGGCGCTGGCCAAGGTGGCGAACGAGAAGAAGCGCGTCATGATCAACAACGGCGCGGCGTCCTCGGCCCTCACCAACGACCAGTGCACGCCCTACACCGTGCACTATGCGTATGACACGGTTGCCCTGTCCAAGGGCCTGGCAGCGGCCATGGTCGAGGGCGGTGACAAGACCTGGTTCTTTCTGACGGCCGACTATGCCTTCGGCCACGCCATGGAGGCCGACGCATCCAAGGTCGTCAAGGACAAGGGCGGCACCGTCGTGAATGCGGTGCGTCACCCGCTCAACGCGTCGGACTTCTCGTCCTTCCTGCTGCAGGCGCAGAACTCCAAGGCTCAGGTGCTGGCGCTCGCCAACGCCGGTGGCGACACCATCAACTCCATCAAGGCGGCCAAGGAGTTCGGTATCGGCAAGACCATGAAGGTCGCGCCCATGCTGGTGTTCTACAGCGATGTGCACAGCCTGGGCCTGAAGAACACCGAAGGCATGCAGTTCGTGACCAGCTGGTACTGGGACATGGATGACGCGTCGCGCAAGTTTGCCGACAAGTACATGGCCAAGACCAAGCGCAGGCCCACCGAGATCCAGGCGGCCGACTACTCTGCCACCATGAACTACCTCAAGGCCGTGCAGGCCGCGGGCACCACCGATGCCGACAAGGTGATGGAGACCTGGCGCGGCATGAAGATGGACGACTTCTTCGCCAAGGGTCAGATCCGCCCCGACGGCCGTTACGTGCATGACATGTACCTGGTCCAGGTCAAGGCGCCCAAGGAGTCCAAGGGCACCTGGGACTATTACAAGATCGTCAAGAAGCTGCCAGGCGACGAGGTGTTCACCACCAAGGCCGAGAGCAAGTGCGCGCTGTGGAAGTAATGGCGCGCTGACTGCTGACAACCCCACCACCCGTAGCGTTCAGTTCAAATGGAAATCTTTGGTGTCTCAATGCCGGCCATGCTGAGCCAGCTCCTGCTGGGGCTGGTCAATGGCTCGTTCTACGCGATCCTCAGTCTGGGTCTGGCCGTGATCTTCGGCCTGCTCAACGTGATCAATTTCGCGCATGGCGCTTTGTTCATGCTGGGGGCGCTGATCACCTGGATGGCCATGAACTACTTCGAGGTCAACTACTGGGTGATGCTGATCGCATCGCCGCTGGTGGTGGGTGTCGTGGGGGTGGTCATAGAACGGCTCTTCCTGCGCTGGATCTACAAGCTTGACCACCTCTATGGCCTGCTGCTCACGCTGGGCCTGACGATGATCATCGAGGGCGTGTTCCGCTCCATCTACGGCGTATCGGGCCTGGGCTATGACACGCCCGAACTCCTCGAGGGCGCGACCAACCTGGGCTTCATGATCCTGCCCAACTACCGTGCGTGGGTGGTGGTCGCATCCATCGTGGTGTGCATTGCCACCTGGTATGTGATCGAGCGGACCAAGCTCGGGGCCTACCTGCGCGCGGGCACCGAGAACCCGCGCCTGGTCGAGGCCTTTGGCGTCAACGTGCCGGTCATGATCACGCTGACCTATGCCTTCGGCGCCGCGCTGGCGGCCTTTGCCGGCGTGCTGGCGGCGCCCGTGTACCAGGTGACGCCGCTCATGGGCCAGAACCTCATCATCGTGGTGTTCGCCGTGGTGGTGATCGGCGGCATGGGCTCCATCATGGGGTCCATCCTCACCGGCCTGGGCCTGGGCGTGATCGAAGGCTTCACCAAGGTCTTCTACCCCGAGGCGTCTTCCACCGTGGTGTTCGTCATCATGGCCATTGTTTTGCTCATCCGCCCCGCCGGCCTGTTCGGCAAGGAAAAGTAAGCCGCAGGGGTGATACACATGAACGTCAAGAAATTCGCACCCATCGGTTACGGCCTGCTGCTGCTGGGCTTGATCATTGCGCCCTTTGCGGGCGCCTATCCGGTGTTCGTGATGAAGCTGCTGTGCTTCGCGCTGTTCGCCTCCGCCTTCAACCTGCTGCTGGGTTATACGGGGCTGCTGTCCTTCGGCCACGCGGCCTTTCTGGGTGGCGCGGCCTATGTGACGGGCCATGCGGTCAAGGTCTGGGGGGCCACGCCCGAGCTGGGTCTGCTGATCGGCACGTTGTCGGGCGCGGTGCTGGGGCTGGTGATGGGCTGGTTCACCATCCGCCGCCAGGGCATCTACGCCACCATGATCACGCTGGCACTGGCGCAGATGCTGTTCTTTGCCGCATTGCAAATGCCCTTCACGGGTGGCGAGGATGGCCTGCAGGGCGTGCCGCGCGGCAAGCTGTTCGGTGTTCTCGATCTGCAAAGCGACATGACCATGTACTACGTGACGCTGGTCATCGTGGTCGCGGCATTCCTGCTCATCGTGCGCACCATCCATTCGCCCTTTGGCCAGGTGCTGCGCGGCATCAAGGAAAACGAGCCGCGCGCCACCTCGCTGGGCTACGACACCAACCGCTTCAAGCTGCTGGCCTTCGTGATCTCGGCGGCCATCGCGGGCCTGGCGGGTTCGCTCAAGACCCTGGTGCTGGGCTTTGCCACGCTGAGCGACGTGCACTGGAGCGCTTCGGGTCACGTGGTGCTGATGACGCTGGTCGGCGGCATGGGCACCTTGAGCGGCCCGCTGGTCGGTGCCGCCGTGGTGGTGGCGCTGGAGAACAAGATCGGTGACCTGGGCACCTTCCTCGCCGGGCTCACGTCCGTCGACTGGTTCAACACCCTGGGCGAGTCGGTGACCATCGTCACGGGCCTGATCTTCGTGATCTGTGTGCTGGCCTTCCGGCGCGGCATCATGGGCGAGATCATTGCGTGGCTGGAGCGCCGTGGCGCGGGAAGCGGCGGATCGCATTGACCTCGCATTGACCTTGCTTCGATCCACGGGTGCATGGGCAGACCATGCACCGCCCAACGGCCATGCCCTGCATGGCCGTTTGGTTTTGTAGCGCACGAGAGCAGAAACGGCACGTCATTTCCGTGAGGCCGGGAATCCAGACGGCGTCACGGGGCAGTCCATGACAACAGGTCACGGGGCTGTATCCCGGCCTTCCCGGGGATGGCGCCCGTGCGGCATCACCCCAGCCGCAGACGCTGTGCGTAGCCCGTCATCTCCAGATAGCCGCGCCCGACCTCGCGCCCCGCCGCATCGCGCAGCAGGCTCAGGCCCTCCCAGTAGATCGCGCCCGTGGAGCCGCGGCTGTCGAGCTCCTGCGCGTCGAGCAGCGCCTGCACGCCAAAACTGCCCGCGGGCGTGTCCACGCGCCATTGCACGGGGTAGAGCGTGCCACTCGTCGGGCTTTGCCAGTGGCGCTGCGGCGTGAAGCGCACCCGCCCTGGCTCGAACGACTGGGCCCTGGCCTCGCCCGCGCGCCGCCATGAGCCGCCTGCCCACAGCGCGCTGCCATCGGCGCGGCGCAGTTGAAAGGCGGTGAGCGCGCTGCCATCGGCGAGGTTCATGCCTATCCAGTCCCAGCCCACGGCGTCGGGCGCCATCAGGGCCTCGCTCCATTCGTGGTCCATCCAGGCGCGACTGGCCGGCCCCGCGGTCACGCGCATGGTGCGGCCGCCCAGCGCGATGCTGCCGCTCACGGCCAGCTGCGGCTGGCTGTAGTAGTAGCTGGCCTGGCCTGGATCGGGCCCCTTGCGCGACAGGCCGTCGGCGCCCTGCAGCAGCACGGGCTGGGTGCTGGCGCAGTCCAGTTTCAGCGCAAAGCCGTCGGCCTGGGCGCGGATCTGGTAACGGCTCGCACCCGGGGCCGGGGCGTCCTGGCGCCGCAGCGACCAGCCGCGCAGGCCAATGTCGCAATCGCCCTCCAGCGCCTGGGCAATGCCGAAGCCCGCGCGCGCGATGCGCTGGTCGTGCAGCTGGCGCGCGCCGTCCACATCGGTCAGCGCCGCATGGGCAAAGATGAGCTGGCGCGCCGCGAACGCCGACCTCAGGCCCTGGGCGGCGTCGACGCGCGAGCGGAAAAACGTGATCTGAAAGCCAAAGCTGCGCCCCTCGGCCAGCGCCTGGCCGGTGATGTACCACCACTCGGTGCGCAGCCCGGGGTGGCTGCCATGGTCCTGCGGAAAGACCAGGGTGCGCGCCGGCAGGGCCAATGCGCGGCCGGGCAGGGCGCCCAGCGCGCCGACCGTGCCCGTGGCGCCCAGGGCCAGCAGCGCGCGCCGGGCAATCACGCCAGCAGCGCCTGCAGCCGCTGCTCTGCCGCACCGCAGTCGCCCATGGTGCGCTCCACCCAGGCCGCATCGTGGTAGGTGGGCAGGTAGCGCTCGCCCGCGTCGCACAGCAGCGAGAGGATGGAGCCCTGCTCGCCGCGCGCACGCATCTCCTGCGCAAGCGTCAGCATGGCGACGAAGTTCGTGCCCGTGGACGGGCCCACGCGCCGGCCCAGCAGCGCAGACAGCAGCCGCATGGCGGCGATGGAGTCCTGATCCTGAATTTCTTCCATGCGATCGACCAGGCTGCGGATGAAGCTCGGCTCCACACGCGGCCGACCAATGCCCTCGATGCGCGAGCCCGGCGCCGTGAGCGTCGCGTCGCCCGTGCGGTGGTAGGCACCGAACACCGAGCCGGCCGGGTCGGCCACGCAGACCCCGGTGGCGTGGCGCTGGTAGCGCACATAGCGGCCTATGGTGGCACTGGTGCCGCCCGTCCCGGCGCCGACCACGATCCAGCGCGGGATAGGGTGGCGCTCGCGCCGCATCTGCGTGAACATGCTCTCGGCGATGTTGTTGTTGCCGCGCCAGTCCGTCGCACGCTCGGCGTAGGTGAACTGGTCCATGTAATGGCCGCCCGTGTCCTGCGCGATGGCGCGCGCCGCGTCGTAGACCTCGCCCGCGCTGTCCACGAAGTGGCAGCGCCCGCCGTAGAACTCGATGAGTGCGATCTTCTCGGCCGAGGTGCTGCGCGGCATCACGGCCACGAAGGGCAGGCACAGCAGGCGCGCGAAATAGGCCTCGCTCACGGCCGTGGAGCCGCTCGAGGCCTCGACGATGGTCGAGCCCTCGCGCACCCAGCCGTTGCACAGCGCGTACAGAAACAGCGAGCGCGCGAGGCGATGCTTGAGGCTGCCCGTGGGGTGGGTGGATTCGTCCTTGAGGTAGAGGTCTATGCCGGCCGCCTGGAAGGCCGGCAGCGGCAGCGGAATCAAATGCGTGTCGGCGCTGCGCTGGTAGTCGGCCTCGATGCGGTCTATGGCCTGGTGCAGCCAGGCGCTGCTGTTGTGTGGAGTGAGGTGGTTGCGGGTCGGCATGGGGCGCATTGTGCCCCTCTACCAGTCTTCCTTGACGGCCAGAATGGCGTCCTGCGCCGCTGCCATGCGGCCCGCGATCCAGGCCGTTGCCGTGCCCACGGCCACCACCGCCGTGGCCAGCGCGGCCAGGCGCGGCCAGGGCAGGGACATGTCCATGGTCCAGTGAAAGCTCTGCGGGTTGACCACATGCACCAGCACAGTGGCCACGGCCAGGCCCAGCAGCAGGCCGGCGAGCGCGCCCACGGCCGTCCAGGCTGCGCCCTCGGCCGCGACCACGGTCAATATTTGGCGCCGCGTCAGGCCCAGATGGGCGAGCAGGCCGAACTCCTTGCGCCGCGCCAGCACCTGGGCGCTGAAGCTCGCCGCCACGCCGAACAGGCCGATGGCAATGGCCACGGCCTGCAGCCAGTAGGTGACGGCAAAGCTGCGGTCGAAGATGGCGAGCGACCGGGCGCGTATGGCCTCGGCCGAGGTGAGTTCGAGCGTGGCGGCCGCCGCATCGCCCAGGCTCGCGCGTGCCTGGGCCAGCAGCGGCTCGCGCAGCTGGGCGGCGGTTGCGCCCGCCGCGGGCCACAGCGCGATGTCGCTGGCGCGTGCGTCGCCCGTCAACCGCGCGAAGTCCTCACTGTCCATGGTGACCGCGCCATGCTGGCGCACATAGTCGCGCCACACGCCTGCTACGAAAAACGTAGCTGACAGCGCCCGTCCGCCGGGCGCTGGAGCCCCAAAAGCCTTTGAAAACTCCGACCAGTCCCCACCCGGGGCCACGCCATAGAGCTGCACCACGGCCTCGCTCACGTACAGGCCCACGCGCCCCGGCGGCACGGGCAGGGCGGGCGCCGTCAGTGGCAATGCCTGGGCCGGGTCGGCGCCCAGGGGGCGCGCCAGCAGCGTGAGCGCCGGCCGATCGGGCGCGAGCTGCAGGCTGCTGGTGCGCATGGCCTGCACGCGGGCTATGCCCGGCAGCTGCGCGAGCCGGGCGGCAAAGTCGGGCGGAAAGACGGCGGCCTCGTCCCCGCTGATGCCGCCGGCGCCGCCCGCTGCGCGCAGGTACAGCGGCGCGGGCAGCACGCTGTCGAGCCACTGGACCAGCGAGTCGCGAAAGCTGCTCACCATCACCGTGAGCGCCACGGCCAGGCTGAGCGCGGCAACCACGCCGCCCACGGCCACGGCGGCGCTCTGGCGCATGCGGCGCGCGCGCTCCAGCGCCAGCAGGGCCAGGGCGTTGCCCGCCGCCAGCGGCAGCACGCGCGTGACCAGCGCCTGCACCAGCGGTGGCAGCAGCGCCATGCCGCCCACGAGCAGCAGGCCCACCGCCACATAGGCGGCAACAGGAATGCCGTTTACGGGTGGAACGCCCGCCAGTAAAGCGGCAGCAGCTATCAAAACAATACCAATCCAGGCGTGACTGGCGGCTCCGCCCTGGCTGCCCAGCCCCTTGAGGGTTTGTGCCGGCGGCAGCCGCTGCGCATGGCGTGCGGGCCACCAGCCACCGGCGAGCGCCGCGGCCAGACCGAGCAGCGCGTAGAGCAGGGCGGCGCCCGGGCTCCATTGCAGCGTGGGCTGCACGCCCGCAAAGTAGCCCCCGCCCAGGTCGCCGCCCAGCAGCTGCAGTGCCAGCGCGGCCAGGGCCGTGCCCAGCGCCACCCCTACCACGCTGCCCACGAGGCCCAGCGCGCAGGATTCGAGCAGCACCAGCGCCAGCCGCTCGCGCGGCGTGGCGCCCAGCACGGCCAGCAGCGCCAGCTGCGGCGCGCGCTGCGCGACGCTGAGCGCCAGCACCGAATACACGAGGAAGGCACCCGTGAACAGCGCCACGAGCGCCAGGACCGTGAGGTTGACGCGGTAGGCGCGCGACAGGCTGTCCACGCGCTGCAGGGCATCCTGCGGCTCGGCAAACTGCACGCCCTCGGGCCAGTCGGGCAGGGCGGTCAGCGCGGCCTGCAGCTGTTCGCGCGTGTGGCCCGGGCGCAGGCGCAGGTCCAGACGCGTGAGCTGGCCCGCGCGGCCCCAGAGGTCCTGCGCCGCGCCGATGTCCATGACCGCCAGCGGCGGGCCATTGGCGGCCACCGTGCCGGCCACGCGCACGCTGTGCGTCGCCAGGCCCGCGCGCAGCGTGAGCGGCGGTGTGTCGGCGGTGATGGTCAGCAGCCCGAGCGCCTGCTGCGCGGCCGGGTTCAGGAACACCGTGGCCGGTGCCAGCATGTCCAGGCGTTCGGCGCCCTCGCGCAGGCGCGGGGCCAGGTCCGGCGCCATGTCGGGCAGCAGCAGCATGTCCGCGCCCAGCAGGCGCAGGGCCACGCCCGGCTGCGAGGCGTCGGAGGTCTTTGTGGTGGCGCGCACAGACAGCTCGAGCCAGGGGCTCGCGAGCTCCACTTGCGGCTGGGCCGCGACCAGGCCGTAGAGCGATTCGGGCAGCGCGCCGCGTGCCGCGCGCAGCTCCAGGTCGGGCCGGCCCTGCACCGATCGCACGGCCTGGCTGAACTCGGCCAGCGCCGAGGCATTGATCACATGCACGGCAAAGCCCAGCGCCACGCCCAGCATCACGGCGGCCACGGCGGCCGTGCTGCGCCAGGGATGGCGGCGCAGCGCGGTCCAGGAGAAAGTGCGGAGCAGGGCGGGCAGCATGCGCCGATTGTGCTGCGGCATGCCGCCATGCGCCGGGTTTGCGCCATGTCAATCCCTGGGCTGCGATGGCTCTTGAACCACGGGGGCATGGGCCTATATAGGTTGCAACAGGCAAGCTTGACCTGCCTGGCCCCCCTGAAAACGGTTCACATCAACGAAGGAGTTTGACCATGAGTTCACTGATCACGCGCGGTAGCCTGTTCGACGATTTCTTCAAGGATTTCGCGCCCGGTTTCTACGTGCGCCCGCTGCATGGCGACGCGCTGCCCGAGGCATCGCAGATCAAGATCGACGTGAAGGAGGATGACGCCGCCTACACCGTGCATGCCGAGGTGCCGGGCGTGCCCAAGGAGGACATCAACGTCTCCATCGACGGCAATGTGGTCAGCCTGCGCGCCGAGGTGCGCCAGCACGACCAGAAGAAAGAGGGCGAGAAGGTGCTGCGCAGCGAGCGCTACTACGGCTCCGTGGCGCGCAGCTTCCAGCTGCCCGTGGAGGTCGATGCCGCCCAGGCCAAGGCTCGCTATGACAACGGCGTGCTGGTGCTCTCGCTGCCCAAGAAGCAGGGCAACAAGACGCAGCGACTGGCGATCGAGTAAGGGCGCACCAGCATCGCCTTGGGGATGCGGCCACGGCCCGCATCCCCTTCACGGCGCAGCCGTGGCCGGCGTCATGACATGGACGCTTCGCATCGGGCCATGTCGCGCGGCGGCTGCGGCAGCAGGCCAAACCCCAGGGCCGCGAGCGCGAGCAGCGCCGCAATGCCCGCCATCACGGCCGCGAACGGATCGCTCAGGGCAGCGTCCATGGCCAGCAGCGCGATCAGTCCCGTGACCCACTGCATGGCGGCCACGCCGAGAAACATGGCCATGGTGAACACCGCCATGGCACGGCCCGTGAGGGCCGCCGGATAGGCGGCGCGCACATCCGCATACTGCAGCACGATGAAGCCCGACAGCAGGCCGATGAGCAGCATGCAGACCACGTCCAGCCATGCCGAGTTCCACAGGGCCATGGCGCCGAAGTGCAAGGCCAGCAGCAGGGTGCAGGCGACGATCCAGCGCCGCCGCGTCACCGGCCCCGGGTCCAGGCGGCCGAACACCATGGGCCCGACCAGGGCCACCACCGACAGCGCCAGCGCCACGTTGCCGCTTTGCACCAGCGAAAAGCCATGGCGCTCGATCAGCATGGGACCGAGCCACAGCCCGCGCAGCGAGATCAGAGCCGCATAGCTGACCGCGCCGAGCACGACGATGCCCCAGGTGTGCGGCAGCAGGAACAGCGCGGCAAAGCGCTGCACGGCCTCGCGCACCGATTCGCGCGGTGCATCGCTCGCGGCGGTGGTGGCCGGCTCATGCACGCTGCGCCATATCCAAAGCCATGCCAGCAGGGCCAGCAGCGCGAGCACGGCAAAGCCCATGCGCCATGACGACTGCTCGACCACCCAGGCCAGCGGCGTGCCCGTGAACAGCATGCCCAGCGTGCCCAGCGCCATGGCCATGCCCGACATGGCGGCAAAGCGCTGGGCCGGGAAATGTCGCGCGATGAACACCGTGCACACCAGAAAGGCCGGCGCGCAGCCCACGCCGATCAGCGCCTGCCCCAGCACCAAGAGGCCAAAGCCCGGCGCCATGGCCGACAGCAGCGCGCCCGCGATGCACAGCGGAAACGCCACCAGGATGGTGCGACGCACGCCGTACAGGTCTATGCCTATGCCCATGAACAACTGCATGGCGCCAAAGGTGAAGTGAAAAGTGGCAGCAAACAGCCCCAGCGCCTGGGGCGAGAGCCCGAAGTCCGCCTGCAGCGGCGCGGCCAGGATGGCAGCGACGGTGCGAAAGGCCGAACTCAGCGCAAACCCCGAGGTCAGCGCCACCAGCATCAGCAGGGCCAGGCGGGGCGACATGGGGTCATGGGTGGCGGGGGGAGAGAACGGGCTGTGGCTGGTGTTGGGCATGGGTGGCAAGCCTACACCGGGCGCGGCACTCGCGTGCCACCGCGCAAACGATAATGCGCGGTTTGTTTGTTGTCAGGACTATTGCGTGGACACTCTCTTGCTGCTCAAGGCCGCCATCATGGGCGTGGTCGAAGGGCTGACCGAATTTCTTCCCATCTCCTCCACGGGCCACCTGATCCTGGCGGGGTCACTGCTGGGTTTTGACGACGCCAAGGCCAAGGTGTTCGACATCGCGATCCAGACGGGCGCGATCTTCGCGGTGATCCTGGTGTACTGGCAGAAGATCCGCGCCACGCTGGTTGCTCTGCCCAGCCAGCGCCAGGCGCAGCGCTTTGCGCTCAATGTGCTGATCGGCTTCTTCCCGGCCGTGCTGCTGGGCCTGCTGCTGGGCAAGGCCATCAAGGCGCATCTGTTCACGCCCACGGTGGTGGCGTCCACCTTCATCATCGGCGGCTTCATCATCCTGTGGGCGGAGCGGCGCCAGCAGGGCACGGTGCGCATCCAGTCGGTTGACGACATGGGCCCAGTCGATGCCTTGAAGGTCGGTCTCGTGCAATGCCTGGCCATGATCCCGGGCACGAGCCGAAGCGGCGCCACCATCATCGGCGGCATGCTGTTGGGCCTGTCGCGCAAGGCGGCGACGGACTATTCCTTCTTCCTGGCCATTCCCACGCTGATCGGCGCGGGCGCCTACAGCCTGTACAAGGAGCGCGCTCTGCTGTCTGCAGATGATGTGCCCCTGTTCGCCGTGGGCCTGGTGTTCTCGTTCATCAGCGCCTGGCTGTGCGTGCGCTGGCTGCTGCGCTACATCAGCACACACAGCTTCACGCCGTTTGCCTATTACCGCATCGTGTTCGGGCTGGTGGTGCTGGCCACGGCCTGGACGGGCATGGTGACCTGGGCCGAGTGACGGGCATCAGGCGGTGAGCCGCTCCAGGTTGAGCAGCGCCGCCTCGATCGCCGCGGCCGTCGCCAGGGGCTGCTCCATGGGAAACAAATGGCTGCCGTCGAGCATCATCACGCGCCCCTGGGTGATGCGCCGCGTCATGGCCATGCCCACATGGCGCATCTCCACCGAGTCGCGCCCGCCGATGAAGGCCGCCGGGCAGCGCAGCGGGTGTGCCTGCAGCAGCCGCCCCAGGTTGTGCGGCAGGGTGTTGTAGATCTGGGTCTCGACGGCGCGGTCAAAGCGCAGCACGCGCCTGCCGTCCTGATCCTCCAGGCCATGGGTCACATAGTCGCGCAACACGCGCGCGTCCCAGCGCGCAAACGCCTTCTTGCGCCGGAAATGCTCCAGCGCCTCCTCCGTGCTGTCCCAGCTGTTTCTGCGCGCGCGGCTGATGCGCCCGGGCGACACCGCGCCCACCACCTGTGCCTGCTTGGCCATGCTCAGGGCGCCGGCGCGCCAGCCGCCGATCAGCGGTGAGTCGATGAGCAGCACGCCGCGCGCGAGCTCGGGGTGGCGCGCGGCCGCCATCACGCTCAGGAATCCGCCGAGTGAATGGCCCACGAGGAAGGCCTGCTCGCCCGTGCGCTGCTGCTCCTCGGCGGCGAAGTCCGCCAGTTGCTGCACCAGATGCGGCCAGTTGTTGGAGACGGGGTAGCGCGCGTCGTGGCCGAAGCGCTCCACGGCGCCAAGCGTGAAGCCGCGCTCGCGCAGCGCGTCGAACAGCACGCGGTAGGTGCCGGCGGGAAAGCTGTTGGCGTGGGAAAAGATGATGCGTGCCATGGCGTCGATCTTCTCATGGGCCCGAACCCTTTCGCGCCCGCCATGGCGGCGCGGGCCGCTATCATCTTTGGTCTCTGAACTGGAGAAGCCCCCCGTGTCTACCCCCAAGCGTTTCCCAGCCCCTCATGGATTGTCCTGCGCGGGGCGCATGCGTGTGGGGGCGGCGCTGGCCGTTGTGGCCGTGGCCCTGCTGGCGCTGGGTGGCGCATGGTGGTTTCAGGCACGCGAGAAGGCCGGGCAAGAGCTGGGCCAGGGCGCGCAAGGGCCGTCCGCGCAGCCCGTGTCGGTGGGGCGCGTGGAGCGGCGCGACATGCGCGTGCTCGTCGGCGCCATAGGCACGCTGCAATCGCGCGCCACGGCCGTGGTGCGTGCCAAGGTCAGCGGCGAGCTCAAGGCCCTGCATTTCAAGGAGGGCGACGAGGTGCGCGCCGGCCAGCTGCTGGCCGAGATCGACCCGCGCGGCTACCAGGCCACGTTCGACCAGACGCGCGGCACGCTGCTGCGCGACCAGGCCCTGCTCAGAAACGCGCGGCTCGACCTGCAGCGCTATCAAGAGCTGCTGGCGCAGGACTCGATCGCGAGCCAGCAGGTGGACACCCAGGCGGCCCTGGTGCGCCAGTACGAGGGCACGGTGGCGGCCGACCAGGCGCAGGTGGACGCCGCGCGCCTGCAGCTGTCCTACACGCGCATCGTCGCGCCCATCGCCGGGCGCCTGGGCCTGCGCCAGGCCGACCTGGGCAATGTGGTCAACCCCGGCGACGCCAACGGCATCGTCACCATCACCCAGCTGCGCCCCATCGACGCCGTGTTTGCCGTGCCCCAGGCGCAGCTGGCCCGCATCCGCGAGCGCCAGGCACGGGGCACGGAGCTGCCCGTGGAGCTCTGGGACCGCGAGCAGACCCGCATCCTGGCGCGCGGGCGCCTGGGCGCGCTGGATAACGCAATCGACCCCACGACCGACACGCTCAAGGTCAAGGCCGCGTTTGCCAATGCCGATGGCCAGCTGTTTCCCAACCAGTTCGTCAACGTGCGGCTGCAGGTGGATCTGCTGCCCGCCGTGCTCACCGTGCCCACGGCGGCCGTGCAGAACGGCTATGTCTACCTGGTGCAGGACGACGACACGGTGACGCAGCGGCGCCTGCGCGTGGGCGTGGTCGATGGCGAGCGCGTGAGCGTGGAGGGCGACCTGCCCGAGGGCGCGCGCGTCGTCACCGACGGGCTGGACCGCCTGCGCGAGGGCGCCAAGGTGCTGGTCATAGACGCGCAGGCGACGCCGGCCCCCGCGGCCGCAAGGCCCGCCGGCGCGCGCTGAGGGCGACGGCGCGCCGACATCGAACGCCGCGAAGCCATGAACCTGTCGCGCCTCTTCATCCTGCGCCCGGTCGCCACCTCGCTCTTGATGGTGGCGATTCTGATCGCGGGCCTGCTGGCCTGGCGGCTGCTGCCGGTCTCGGCCCTGCCCGAGGTGGACTACCCCACGATCCAGGTGACCACGCTCTACCCCGGCGCCAGCCCCGATGTGATGACCTCCAGCGTCACCGCGCCGCTCGAGCGCCAGCTCGGCCAGATGCCGGGGCTGGCGCAGATGTCCTCGACGAGCTCGGGCGGGGCCTCGGTGATCACGCTGCGCTTTGCGCTCGACATGCCGCTCGACGTGGCCGAGCAGCAGGTGCAGGCGGCCATCAACGCCGGGGCCAACCTGCTGCCGTCCGACCTGCCCATGCCGCCGCTCTACAGCAAGGTGAACCCGGCGGACGCGCCCATTCTCACGCTGGCCATCACCTCGCCCAGCCTGCCGGTGATACGCGTCAACGACCTGGTGGAGAACCGCCTCGCGCCCAGGCTCTCGCAGGTCCAGGGCGTGGGCCTGGTGGCGATCGCCGGCGGGCGCCGGCCGGCCGTGCGCATACAGGCCAATCCGCAGGCGCTGGCCTCGGTGGGGTTGGCGCTGGAGGATCTGCGCGGCGCCATCGCCGCGGCCAACGTCAGGCAGCCCAAGGGCGGCTTCGACGGGCCGCTGCGCGCCACCACCATCGATGCCAACGACCAGCTGCAGTCGGCGCAGGAATACCGCGACCTGATCGTCGCCTATCGCGCCGGCCGCCCGGTGCGCCTGGCGGACGTGGCCGACACCGTGGACGACGCCGAGAACACGCGCCTCGCTGCCTGGGCCGGCATGCCCGGCCAGGGCGCCAAGGCCGGCGTGATCCTCAACATCAAGCGCCAGCCCGGCGCCAACGTGATCGCCACCGTGGACCGCGTCAAGGCGCTGCTGCCCCAGCTGCAGGAGACCCTGCCCGCGGGGCTGGACGTGCAGGTGCTCACGGACCGCACGGTCACCATACGCGCCTCGGTGCGCGACATGCAGGCCGAGCTGCTGCTGGCCGTGGCCCTGGTGGTGGCGGTGATCTTCGTGTTCCTCAGGAGCGGCACGGCCACGCTGATCCCCAGCCTGGCGGTGCCGCTGTCGCTCATCGGCAGCTTTGGCGTGATGTATCTGGCGGGCTTTTCGATCAACAACCTGACGCTGATGGCGCTCACCATCGCCACCGGCTTCGTGGTCGATGACGCCATCGTGATGATCGAGAATATTGCCCGCTATGTGGAGCAGGGCGAGGCGCCGCTGGCGGCGGCGCTCAAGGGCGCCCAGCAAATCGGCTTCACCATCATCTCGCTGACCATCTCGCTGATCGCGGTGCTGATTCCGCTCCTGTTCATGGGCGACGTGGTGGGGCGGCTGTTCCACGAGTTCGCCATCACCATGGCGGTGGCGATACTGATCTCGGCCGTGATCTCGCTGACCTTCACGCCCATGCTGTGCGCGCGCCTGCTGCGCCGCACGCCCGAGGACGGGCACGGCCGCCTCTACCGGGCCACGGGGCGCTTCTGGGAGCGCACCATTGCGCTCTATGGCCGGGCGCTGGCCGTGGTGCTCGCGCACAGGGCATGGGTGTGGGCCGCGTTCCTGGCCACGCTGGCGCTCACGGTGCTGCTCTATGTGGTGCTGCCCAAGGGCTTTTTCCCGGTGCAGGACACGGGCACGCTACAGGCCACCACGGTGGCCGACCAGGGCATTTCGTTTGCCGCCATGGCCGAGCGCCAGCGGCAGATGGCCGAGCGCATCCTGCGCGACCCGGCGGTCAAGAGCGTGTCCTCGTTCATCGGCGTCGATGGCAGCAACACCACGCTCAACACCGGGCGCATGCAGATCGACCTCAAGCCCCATGGCGAGCGCGACGCCCTGGCCGTGGTGCTGCGCCGCCTGAGCGACGACACGGCCCGCCTGCCCGGCATGCAGCTGTACCTGCAGCCGGTGCAGGACCTGACCATAGAGGACCGCGTGGCGCGCACGCAGTACCAGCTGTTGCTGTCCTCGCCCGACGCCGCGCAGCTCGCCAGGAGCGGCCAGGCGTTGCTGGCGCGGCTGCGCGCCGCGCCGGGGCTGCTGGACGTGGCTGGCGACCAGCAGGACCAGGGCCGCCAGGCCTATGTGCAGATCGACCGCGCCCAGGCCAGCCGCCTGGGCGTGAGCGTGGCGGCCATAGACCAGGCGCTCTACAACGCCTTCGGCCAGCGGCTCATCTCCACCATCTTCACGCAGTCCAACCAGTACCGCGTGGTGCTGGAGGTGGCGCCGCAGTTCCGCCTCGGGCCCGAGGCGCTGGCCGCCATCTACGTGCCGTCCACGGCCGGCGTGCCGGTGCCGCTGTCGTCACTCGCCCGCGTCGAGGAGCGCAGCATGGCTCTGGCCGTGCACCATGTGGGCCAGCTGCCGGCGAGCACGATCTCGTTCAACACCGCGCCGGGCGTGTCGCTGGGAGAGGCCGTCAAGGCCATCGAGGCGGCGCGCGATGCGCTGCGGGCAGAGGGGCAGATGCCGATCTCGGTGGACATGGAGTTCCAGGGCGCGGCGCTGGCCTTTCAGGCATCGCTCACCAACACGCTGCTGCTCATCCTGGCCGCGGTGGTGACGATGTACATCGTGCTCGGCGTGCTCTACGAGAGCACCATCCACCCGGTCACCATCCTGTCCACGCTGCCGTCGGCGGGGGTGGGGGCGCTGCTGGCGCTGTGGCTGGCGGGGCTGGAGATCGACATCATCGCCGTCATCGGCATCGTGCTCTTGATCGGCATCGTGAAGAAGAACGCCATCATGATGATCGACTTCGCACTCGATGCGCAGCGCAAGGACGGCCTGCCCGCGCAGGAGGCGATCTTCCAGGCCTGCCTGCTGCGCTTTCGGCCCATCCTCATGACCACGCTGGCGGCGCTGCTGGGTGCCCTTCCGCTGATGCTGGGCCAGGGCGTGGGCAGCGAGCTGCGCCACCCGCTGGGCGTGACCATGGTCGGCGGGCTGATCCTGAGCCAGCTGCTCACGCTGTTCACCACGCCGGTGATTTATCTGACCTTTGAGGGGTGGGCGCAGCGGTGGCGTGGGCGTGGTTTGGGGGCTGGGGTGAAAAATGCCTGAAGCCGGTTGTGGGTGGGCGTGGGTAGCTACTCTTTTTGAGGTGGCTGGCCGGGATGTGCGCCCGGCGGCGCACTCACTTTCTTTTGCTTCGCCAAAAGAAAGTAAGCAAAGAAAAGGCGACCCTGCTGTCCGTGTCCCTTCGCTTCGCTACGGGCAACCTGCGGTGCTCGCGCATGGGGTGTGCCGCATAACTCACTGCGCGCCCGCGGCGCTCCGTTCAAACAAATGCGGCAAGTCAGACCACGAAGCATGGGCGCTTCGACGCCCATGCACACCCCATGCGCTGCGCTCCTCGGCACGGCCAGAAGGGAACCCGCGACACGGGCCATCGCTGCGCTCGGCCCCGCGGGGCGTAGGCGCTCTGCGCCGCGCAATACCAGGCCGAGCGCAGCGATGGCCCGACTCGGGCTGTTCACCCCCCTTGGGCTGCGCCTGTGGCGGGGCGCTTGCGGGGTGGCATGCGCGTCGGAGCGCGCATGCTTCGTGGTCTGACTTGCCGCGGTTGTCTGAGCGGAGCGCGTCAGCGCGCAGCGAGTTCTGCGGCACACCCCGCAAGTGCCCCGGCACAGGTTTGCCCCGTAGCGCAGCGAAGGGGTCGCAGACTTGGGGTCGCCTTTTCTTTGCTTACTTTCTTTTGGCGAAGCAAAAGAAAGTGAGTGCGCCGCCGGGCGCATATCCCGGCCGACAACGCACAAACTCACAGCCAAGGCACAAAACCGAAGGGGCAACAACATGAGCCCCTCCACCCCCTTCATCCACCGCCCCATAGGCACGATGCTGCTCACCCTCGGCCTGGTGCTGGCCGGCGTGGTGTCGTTCTTTCTGCTGCCCGTGGCGCCGCTGCCGCAGGTGGACTACCCGACCATTTCCGTCACCGCCAACCTGCCTGGCGCCAGCCCCGACACCATGGCCGCCACGGTGGCCACGCCGCTCGAGCGCTCGCTCGGCGCGATTGCCGGCGTCAACGAGATCACCTCGCGCTCCACGCTGGGCAGTACGCGCATCACGCTGCAGTTCGACCTCTCGCGCAGCGTGGACGGCGCGGCGCGCGACGTGCAGGCCGCGCTCAACGCGGCGCGCACGCTGCTGCCCACGGGCATGCCCAGCAACCCCACCTACCGCAAGATCAACCCGGCGGACGCGCCCATCATGATCCTGGCGCTCACGTCGGACAGCCTCACGCGCGGCCAGATGTATGACGCGGCCTCCACCGTGCTCGCGCAAAAGCTCTCCCAGGTCGAGGGCGTGGGCCAGGCGGCCGTGAGCGGCGGCGCGCTGCCCGCGGTGCGTGTGGAACTGGACCCGCTGCGCCTGGCGGCCAACGGCATCGCGCTCGAGCAGGTGCGCCAGGCGATCACGGCCAACAACGCCAACCGCCCGCTGGGCGCCGTCGAGCGCGAGGACCATTACTGGCAGATCGCCGCCAACGACCAGGCGCGCACGGCCGCCGAGTACGCGCCGCTGGTGCTGCGCTGGAACAACGGCCAGGCCGTGCGCCTGTCGGACGTCGCCGAGGTGCTCGACTCCGTGCAGGACGTGCGCAACTACGGCGTCGCCAACGGCCAGCCGGCCATCCTGCTGCAGGTGTTCAAGCAACCCGGCGCCAACATCCTCGAGGCCGTGGACAAGGTGCGCGCGCTGCTGCCGCAGCTCAAGGCATCGATCCCCGCGGCCATCGACCTGACCGTGGTGTCCGACCGCACGCCCACGCTGCGTGCCTCGGTGCAGGAGGTCGAGCGCGCGCTGCTCATCGCCGTGGCGCTGGTGATCCTGGTGGTGTTTTTGTTCCTGCGCAACGGGCGCGCGGCGCTCGTGCCGGCCGTGGCCGTGCCGGCGTCGCTGGCCGGCACCTTCGGCGTGATGTACCTGGCGGGCTACACGCTGGACAACCTCTCGCTGATGGCGCTCACCGTGGCCACGGGGTTTGTGGTGGACGACGCCATCGTGGTGCTCGAGAACATCCTGCGCCACATGGAGCGCGGCAAGAGCGCGCTGCAGGCGGCGCTCGAGGGCGCGCGCGAGATCGGCTTCACCGTGGTCTCCATGAGCCTGTCGCTCGTCGCCGTGTTCGTGCCGATTCTGTTCATGGGCGGCATCGTCGGGCGCTTCTTTCGCGAGTTCGCCGTGGTCATGTCGGCCGCCATCCTGGTCTCCATGGTGGTGTCGCTCACCACCACGCCCATGATGTGCGCCCACCTGCTGCGCACGGCGCCCGCGCCGCGGCCCGGCCCCTGGGCGCGCGTGGCCGCCTGGCTGGGCCGGCTCGAGCGCGCCAGCCAGCGCGCCTACCGCCGCAGCCTGGCCTGGGGGCTGCGCCACCAGCCGCTGGTGCTGCTGGCGCTGGCCGGCGTGGTGGCGCTCAACGTGCATCTGTACCGCAGCATCGACAAGGGCTTCATGCCCGAGCAGGACACGGGCCGCATCATGGGCTTCATCCGCGCGGACCAGGCCAGCTCCTACCAGGCGATGGAGCAGCGCATCAAGCGCTTTCTGGCCATCGTGCAGCAGGACCCCGCGGTGGAGTACGTCACAGGCTACACGGGGGGCTGGCAGATCAACGCGGCGAGCATGTTCATGACGCTCAAGCCGCTCTCCGAGCGCAAGGCCTCGTCCGACGAGGTGATACAGCGCCTGCGCGACAAGCTCAAGGACGAGCCGGGCGCGCGCCTGTTCATGATGAAGCAGTCGGACGTGCGCATCGGCGGGCGCCAGAGCATGGCCTCGTTCGACTACACGCTGCAGGCCGACGGCGTGGAGGAACTGCGCCAGTGGGAGCCGCGCATACGCCGGGCCATGAGCCAGCTGCCCGAGCTCGAGGACGTGAACAGCGACGTGCAGGACTTTGGCGAGCAGACCACGCTGGTGCTCGACCGCGACGCGATCAAGCGCCTGGGCCTGTCCGTGGCGCAGGTGGACGCCACGCTGAACGACGCCTTCGGCCAGCGCCAGGTGGGCGTGATCTACAACCCGCTGAACCAGTACCGCGTGGTCATGGAGGCCGCGCCGCGCTTTCTGCAAAGCCCCGAGACGCTGCGCGGCTTCTTCTTCGTGAACGCGAGCGGCGAGCCCGTGCCGCTCACGGCGTTCGCGCGCATCACCACCAGCAACACGCCGCTGGCCGTGAACCACCAGGCCGGCACGCCCGCCAGCACCATCAGCTACGGCCTGGCCCAGGGCGTGTCGCTGTCGCAGGCCAACGACGCCATACGCGCCGCCGTGGCGCAACTGGGCGTGCCGGTGTCGGTGCGCGGCAGCTTCAGCGGCACGGCCGGGGCGTTTCAGCAGTCGCTGGCGGGTCAGCCGCTTCTGATCCTCGCGGCCATCGTGAGCATCTACCTGGTGCTGGGCATGCTCTACGAAGACCTGGTGCACCCGATGACCATCCTGTCTACGCTGCCCTCGGCCGGCGTGGGTGCGCTGCTCGCGCTGATGCTGTTCAGGACCGAGTTCTCGCTCATCGCCTTCATCGGCGTGATCCTGCTCATAGGCATCGTGAAGAAGAACGCCATCATGATGATCGACTTCGCGCTCGCTCGCGAAAAGGCCGGCCATGCCACGCCCGCCCAGGCCATCTACCGCGCCTGCGACCTGCGCCTGCGCCCCATCCTCATGACCAGCCTGGCCGCCATCATGGGTGCGCTGCCGCTGGCCCTGGGCCAGGGCATAGGGGCCGAGCTGCGCCGGCCGCTGGGCATTGCCATCGTCGGTGGGCTGCTGGTGAGCCAGCTGCTCACGCTCTACACCACGCCCGTGGTCTATGTGCAGCTCGACCGCCTGCGCCGGCGCCTGCGCGCGGGCGGCGGGCATCTCTGGACAATCATGGTCAAAAAGGCCACCAGCGCAGACGGGACAAGCGCATGAAGCTATCAAAACTGATGTTTGTTGGGGCAGCTCTGGCGCTGGCCGGCTGCGCCAGCGCGCCGCCCCACGAGCCGCCGGCCATGGACCTGCCCGCGGGCTTCAAACAGGCCACGGCCCAGGCCGCGGCCCAGGGCATATGGCAGCCGGTGCCGCAGCCGGTGCAGCCTGCTGCGGCCGGCGCCGTGGTCGTTGGCGCCTCGTGGTGGACGCTGTTTGGCGACGCCACGCTCGACCGCCTGCAGCAGCGGGCCGAGGCCGGCAACCCCGGCATCGCCCAGGCCGTGGCGCGCTGGCGCGCGGCCCAGGCCGCGCTCGCGGGCAGCCGTGCGGGCCTGTCGCCCACGCTGGGTGTGGGCGCCAGCGCCCAGCGCGCGCGCAGCGGCGCCGCGGGGAGCGGAGCCATTACCAGCACCAGCGACCAGATCGGCCTGAACGCAAGCTGGGAGCTGGACCTGTGGGGGCGCCTGTCCGCCGCGGTGGACGCCGCCAGCGCCGACGCCCAGGCCAGCGCCGCCGACCTGGCGGCCGCGCGCCTGTCGCTGCAGGCGCAGCTCGCCCAGAGCTACTTCGCGCTGCGCACGGCCGAGGCCCAGCAGCGGCTGCTGCAGGAAACTCTGGCGGCCTACGAGCAGAGCTGGCAGCTCACACGCAACCGCCAGCGCGCCGGCGTCGCATCGAGCGCCGACGTGGCCCAGGCCGAGGCCCAGTACAAGAGCGCCCAGGCCCAGTGGCTGGAGGCGGGCGCCACGCGCGCGCAGCAGGAGCATGCGCTCGCGGCCCTGATCGGCGTGGCGCCCGCGGCCCTGGACCTGCCGGCGACGGGCGCGCTGCCCGCGCCGCCGCTGGTGCCGGCCGAGCTGCCCGCGCGCCTCTTGCAGCGCCGCCCCGACATCGCCGCCGCCCAGCTGCGCGTGGCCGCCGCCAACGCCGATCTGGGCGTGGCCCGCGCGGCCTACTTCCCGGCGCTCACGCTGTCGGCGGCGGCGGGCTACCGCGGCACGCAGCTCGCGGGCCTGATCAGCGCGCCGCATTTGTTCTGGTCGCTGGGCCCGGCGCTGGCCGCCACGCTGATCGACGGCGGCGCGCGCGCGGCGGCCGTGGATTCGGCACGCGCCGCGCTCGATCTGGCGACGGCCGGCTACCGCCAGAGCGTGCTCACGGCGCTGCAGGAGGTCGAGGACAACCTCGTCGCCGCAAGCACCCTGGCCGAGCAGCAGCAGGTGCAGGCCGAGGCCCTGGCCGCCGCGCAAAAGGCGCTGGTTGTCATCAACAACCAGTACAAGGCCGGCACCGTGGGCTACCTCAACGTGCTCACGGCGCAGACCGCGGTGATGAGCGCCCAGAGCGGCCTGATCGGCGTGAAGAACCGCCGCCTGCTGGCGACCAGCACGCTGCTCAAGAACCTGGCGGGGGGCTGGGATGGGGGCGAGGTGTGATGCAGAACCGGCGCAGGTCGTGAAGGCTGTTGATGTGCATGACCACGGCATGCAGGTTCGTCATCCGCGCCAAGGCGGGGACCCAGGGGCATTGCGGCGGCTCGGCCATGGGCGCCGAGGGGGCTCGTCATCCCCGCGAAGGCGGGGATCCAGGTCTTCCGAACCACGCATTGGTGGCCGCCATGGATCCCCGCATTCGCGGGGATGACGGCGGGGTGTCTGTCAATGGGCTTAGCTACTTAAACAATAGCTGTAAGCGCCCAATGGACGGGCGCTGGTGGGCGGTTGAACTACATCACTGTGGTGCCAGCCGCTTGAGCTGGTAGAGCGCATCGAGCGCCTCGCGCGGGGAGAGCTGGTCGGGGTTGAGCTGCGCCAGCGCAGCCTCCACGGCGCTCACCGCCCGCACCTCGGGCGCGGGCGGCGGAGCGAACAGGTCCACCTGCAGCTCGTCCTCGCCGGCGCGCTCCTCGAGCGCCGCCAGGGTGTGGCGCGCGTGGTGGAGCACGGCGGCGGGCACGCCGGCGAGCTTGGCCACCTGGATGCCGTAGCTGCGGCTGGCCGGGCCGGGCTGGATCTCGTGCAGGAACACGATGTCGTGCCCAGCCTCGGTGGCGCCCACATGCACGTTCACGGCGTGCGCGTGGCGTGCGGCGAGCTCGGTGAGCTCGAAGTAATGCGTGGCGAACAGCGTGAAGGCGCGCGTCTTGTCGTGCAGGTGCGTGGCGATGCCGCTGGCCAGGGCCAGGCCGTCGAAGGTGCTGGTGCCGCGGCCGATCTCGTCCATCAGCACCAGGCTGTGCGGCGTTGCGCCGTGCAGGATTTGCGCGGCCTCGGTCATCTCCAGCATGAAGGTGGACTGGGCGTTGGCCAGGTCGTCGGCCGCGCCTATGCGCGTGTGGATGGCGTCGATGGGCCCCAGGCGGCAGCTCGCAGCCGGCACGTGGCTGCCCATGCTGGCCAGCAGAACGATCAGCGCCACCTGGCGCATATAGGTCGATTTGCCGCCCATGTTGGGGCCGGTGATGATCTGCATGCGCTGGTTGGCGTTTAGGCGCGTGTGGTTGGGGATGAACGCGCCGGCGGATGTCTCGGCCAGCCGCGCCTGCACCACCGGGTGGCGCCCGGCCTCTATCTCTATGCAGGGGTGCTCGACGAACTGTGGCGCGCACCAGTCGAGGGTGAGTGCACGCTCGGCCAGGCAACAGAGGACGTCGAGCTGGGCCAGCGCCTGGGCCAGGCGCGTGAGCTGCGGCACATGGGGCTGGAGCCGGTCGAGCAGCTGCTCGTACAGCCATTTCTCGCGCGCCAGGCCCCGCTCCTGGGCCGACAGGGCCTTGTCCTCAAACGACTTTAGTTCGGGCGTGATGAAGCGCTCGGCGTTCTTCAGCGTCTGGCGCCGGCGGTAGTCGTCGGGCACCTTGTCCACATGGCTGCTCGTGACCTCGATGTAGAAGCCATGCACCTTGTTGAACTGCACGCGCAGATTGGGGATGCCGGTGCGTGCCTTCTCGCGCGTCTCCAGGTCGAGCAGAAAGTCGTCGCAGTTGTTCTGTATCGCGCGCAGCTCGTCGAGCTCGGCGTCGAACCCCGGGGCGATCACGCCGCCGTCGCGCACCAGGGCGGCGGGCTCCTCCAGCAGCGCGGTGCGCAGCAGCTCGGTCGCCTCCTGGGGCGGTTGCAGCGCGCTGAAGATTTGAGCCAAATAGGGCTCCGGCACTTGACTGTTCTGCGCAAGAAGCTCTGCTTTTTGTAGTGTCTTGCCGAGAGCCACGAGCTCGCGCGGGCGCACCTGGCGCAGTGCGATGCGCGCAGTGATGCGCTCCACGTCGCTCACGCCCTTCAGCGCCTCGCGCAGCAGCTGCCACGGCCCCTGGCCGCTGCCGGCGCCGCGCAGGGCGGCCGTGGCGGCCAGGCGCTGGCGTGCCTCGCTGCGATCGCGCCGCGGCTCGAGCAGCCAGCTGCGCAGCAGGCGGCTGCCCATGCCGGTCATGCAGGTGTCGAGCAGCGACAGCAGCGTGGGCCCGTCCTCGCCGCGCAGCGTCTTGACGAGCTCCAGGTTGCGCCGCGTGGCCAGCGGCAGGTGGATGAGCGCATCGCTTTTCTGCACGCGCACGCTGTGCACGTGGGTGAGCGCGCGGCCCTGGGTGTGCTCGGCGTATTGCAGCAGCGCCGCGGCCGCGGCGTGGGCGTCGGTCAGTCCCTCAGCGTTCCAGGCCTGAAGGCTCGCCGCGCCCAGGTGTTCGAGCAGCTTGCGCTCGCCCAGGGCGCCGTCGAACTGCCAGTCGGGCCGCAGGCTCATGGGGCAGGTGAACGCGCCGCCCTGGCGCAGCTGCTGAAGCTGCTCCTCGAAGCGCTGCGTGATGCCGGCGCTGTAGATCAGCTCGCTGGGCGCGATGCGCGCGAGCCAGCCGCCGAGCTCGTCGAGCGCACATTCGGCCAGCTGCACCACGCCCTGGGTCACGGCCAGCCAGGCCAGGCCGCAGCGCGCGCGCTTGCCCTGGTGTACGGCCAGCAGCACGGATTCGCTCTTGTCGGACAGCAGCTCGCTGTCGGTGAGCGTGCCGGGCGTGACCACGCGCACCACCTTGCGCTCCACCGGCCCCTTGGCCGCACCCACCTCGCCCACCTGCTCGGCAATGGCCACCGACTCGCCCAGCCGTATCAGCCGGCCCAGGTAATTCTCCAGCGCATGAAACGGCACGCCGGCCATGGTCACGGGCTGGCCGGCCGACTGACCGCGCTGCGTGAGCGTGATGTCCAAGAGCCGCGCGGCCTTCTCGGCGTCGGCGTAGAACAGCTCGTAGAAGTCGCCCATGCGGTAGAGCAGCAGCGTGTCGGGGTGCTGGGCCTTGAGGGCTAGGTATTGCGCCATCATCGGCGTGTGCGCGGATAGGTCGGGTGGCGTCATGTGCATTCGGGGCAGGGGATCTCTGCCGTGCGTGATCGATCAGGGGCTTGAAACAGGGGTGTGATTGTCCCCGGCTTGCGCATGGGCCACGGACTCGTGGGACAAACAGTTCTTGGGGCTGCCCTCATCGAAAATTGTGGATGAATGAAAAATTGCGCTAGAATGCAAGGCTTCGCGCAACACGATTTTGTGCGAACGCCGGTGTAGCTCAGTCGGTAGAGCAGCTCATTCGTAATGAGAAGGTCGGGTGTTCGATTCATCTCACCGGCACCAGGACAGCAAAGAAAACCCCGCTATTGTTCAGATAGCGGGGTTTTTCTTTTGGCCGCTTGCGCCGGCTGTTTGCAGGCGCCCGACAAAAAACAGGCCGTGGAAGCCACGGCCTGTTCCTGTTCTTCTGTGTCGGGGAACGCCGCCGGATGGTGCCGGCGGCATGGCTGCGCCTCAGGCTTCGTTGTGGTAGCTCGTCACGCGCTCGACCTCGTTCTTCGAGCCGAGGATGACGCTTACGCGTTCATGCAACTGGGTGGGCTGGATGTCCAGGATGCGTTGTTTGCCGTTGGTGGCCATGCCGCCGGCCTGTTCGACCAGCCAGCCCATGGGGTTGGCCTCGTACATCAGGCGCAGCTTGCCGGGCTTGTTGGGTTCGCGCTTGTCCCAGGGGTACATGAAGACGCCGCCGCGGCACAGGATGCGGTGCACGTCGGCGACCATGCTGGCGATCCATCGCATGTTGAAGTCCTTGCCGCGCGGGCCTTCCTTGCCGGCCAGGCATTCGTCGATGTAGCGGCGCACGGGCGCGTCCCAGTGGCGCATGTTGCTCATGTTGATGGCGAATTCCTTGGTGTCCTCGGGGATGCGCACGTTCTCGCGGATGAGCACGAAGGAGCCTTGCTCGCGGTCCAGCGTGAACATGGCCACGCCGTCGCCCACGGTGAGCACCAGCGTGGTCTGCGGGCCGTAGATGCAGTAGCCGGCGGCGACCTGCTGGTGGCCGGGCTGCAGGAAGTCGGTGACCGTGACGCCGTGGTGGTCGTCGGGCTTTTTCACCACGCTGAAGATGGTGCCGATGCTCACGTTCACGTCGATGTTGGAGGAGCCGTCGAGCGGGTCGAACATCAAGAGGTACTCGCCCTGCGGGTAGCGGTTGGGCACGACGTAGATGCCTTCCATCTCCTCGCTGGCCATGGCGGCGAGGTGGCCGCCCCATTCATTGGCCTCGATGAGCGTCTCGTTGGCGATGATGTCGAGCTTCTTTTGCACCTCGCCCTGCACGTTCTCGCTGCCGGCCGTGCCCATGACGTCGCCGAGCTCGCCCTTGTTCACGGCCAGGGCGATGCGCTTGCAGGCGCGGGCCACGACTTCGAGCAGCAGGCGCAGCTGCGGCGGGATGCGGCCGTGGTCGCGCTGCTGCTCCACCAGGTAGCGGGTGAAGGAAATGCGGTTGTTCATGCGGTTTCTCCGGGGTATCAAACGGTGGCGAGTGCGCGCGTGACGACCTCGCGCACGTCGTTGGACAGGTCGGCCTTGGCGGCCACGCGTGCAATGGCCTCGTGCGCGGCCGTGCGGTAGGGCTCGGCCAGGCGGCTCCAGCGGTCGAGCGCGCGCGCCAGGCGGGCGGCGACCTGGGGGTTGATGGCGTCGAGCGCCAGCACCTGGTCGGCCCAGAACACGTAACCCGCGGCATCCTGGCGATGGAAGGCGCCGGGGTTGGCGCTGCAGTAGCTGAAGATGACGCTGCGTGCGCGGTTGGGGTTCTTGATCTGGAAGTCCGCGTGCTTCATCAGGGCCTTGACGGCGGGCAGGATGTTGCCGCCGCGGTCGGTGCTGCCGGCCTGCAGGGCAAACCATTTGTCCAGCACCAGCGCGTCGTCCTTGAACAGGGCGTGAAAGCGTGCCAGCGCGGGCGCGGCGAGCTCATGGCCGCTCGTGACCAGGGCGGACAGCGCGTTGAAGCGGTCGGTCATGTTGCCCGCATCCTTGAAGCGCTGATAGGTCTTGCCGGGCCAGAGGGTGTCGCCGCTGGTCCGCGCCGCCAGGCACAGCATGGTCAGCGCCAGGCCCGCGAGCGCGCGGCGGCCGCTGCTCACGGCGTCGGCGCGGTAGGCGCCGCTGGCATGGTGCTCTTCCCAGGCCCAGGCCCAGTCGGCATGCAGCTGCACGGCCAGTTGCTGGCGCAGCGCCTCGCGCACGGCGTGCACGCGCTGCGGGTCCACCACGGGCAGTTGCTCGGCGATGTAGGCCTCGGAGGGCAGCGTCAGCACCAGCTCCTTGAAGGCGGCATCGAGCTGCGGGTGACGCAGCACGTCGCGCATGGCCTGCACCAGGGCGGGGGGCAGGAGGTTTTGGTCGATTTGGCCTCCAGCGCCCACCAGCAAAGCGTCATCAGCTATTGCATTGGTAGCAATGCGCAGCATCAGGCGCTGGCCGGCCTCCCAGCGGTTGAAGGCGTCGGTGTCGTGTGCGAGCAGCGTCAGCAGCTCGGCGTCGCTGTAGTCGCAGTCGAGGATGACCGGCGCGCTGAAGCCGCGCAGGAGCGAGGGCACGGGCTGGCTGTCGACGTTGACGAATTGCAGCGTGAGGCTGGGCTCGGTCAGCACCACGGTGCGCTCGGCGGCGCCGGCCGTGGCCTCACCGTCGAGCTGCAGGGGCAGGGCGCGGCCATCGGCGCCCAGCAGGCCCAGGGCCACGGGGATGACGAAGGGCTGCTTGTCGCTCTGGCCGGGCGTGGCGGCGCAGCTTTGCGACAGCGTGAGCGTGTAGCGGCGCGCCTGGGCGTCGTACTGGCCGACGGCCTGCACATGGGGCGTGCCGGCCTGGCTGTACCAGCGCTTGAACTGCTCGAGGTGCTGGGCCAGCGGGCTGCCGGGATTTGCGTCGGCGATCGCCTGGGCGAAGTCGTCGCAGGTGACTGCCTGGCCGTCATGGCGCTCGAAATACAGCTTCATGCCGCGCGCGAAGCCCTCGCGCCCCACGAGGTTGTGCTGCATGCGCACGACCTCGGCACCCTTTTCATAGATGGTGACGGTGTAGAAGTTGTTGATCTCGACGTAGCTGTCCGGGCGCACGGGGTGGGCCATGGGGCCGGCGTCCTCGGGGAACTGCGCCGTGCGCAGAACGCGCACGTCCTCGATGCGCCTGACGGCGCGCGCCGATGGCGAGCCCGCCATGTCCTGGCTGAACTCCTGGTCACGAAAGACCGTGAGGCCTTCCTTGAGCGAGAGCTGGAACCAGTCGCGGCAGGTGACGCGGTTGCCCGTCCAGTTGTGAAAGTACTCGTGGCCGACGACGGATTCGATGTTGGCGAAGTCCACATCGGTGGCCGTCGCCTCGCTGGCCAGCACGTACTTGGTGTTGAAGATGTTCAGGCCCTTGTTCTCCATCGCGCCCATGTTGAAGTCGCTCGTGGCGACGATCATGAAGCGCTCCAGGTCGAGCGAGAGGCCAAAGCGCGCCTCGTCCCAGGCGATGGAAGCCATGAGCGAGTTCATCGCGTGCTCGGTTTTGCCCAGGTCGCCCTGGCGCACCCAGACCTGCAGCAGGTGCGGCTTGCCGGCGCGGCTGATGATCTGCTGCTCGCGCGCGACGAGCTTGCCGGCGACGAGCGCGAACAGGTAGCTGGGCTTCTTGTGCGGGTCCTGCCAGCGGGCGAAGTGGCGGCCGTCCTCCAGGTCGCCAGACTCGACCAGGTTGCCGTTGGAGAGCAGCACTGGGTACTGCGCCTTGTCGGCGCGCAGCAGCACCTGGAAGCTCGCCATGACGTCGGGCCGGTCCAGGAAGTAGGTGATGCGCCGGAAGCCCTCGGCCTCGCACTGCGTGAAGAAGGTGCCCTGGCTCACGTACAGGCCCGAGAGCTGGGTGTTCTTGATCGGGGCGCAGGTGGTGAAGATCTCCAGCGCGAAGGGCTCGTTGCCCTCGGGCAGGTTCTCCAGCACCAGCTCGCCTTCCTCGATCTTGAACGAGGTGCCCGCGCCGTTGACCAGCACGCGCGCCAGATTCAGCTCCTCGCCATGCAGGCGCAGGCTCTGCGGCGCCACGGCCGGGTTGCGGCGCACCTGCATCCTGTTGAGCGCCCTGGTCTTGGCCGGGTCCAGGTCGAACGTCAGGTCCACGCTGTCGATCCAGAACGCGGGTGCGGCGTAGTCCAGGCGCTGTATGGCCTTGGCTTGTCCTTCTTTCATCGTGCTTGTCCCTTGTGTTGTCGTTACAGGCCCTGCTTGAGCGAGGCCTCGATGAACGCATCGAGGTCGCCGTCGAGCACCTTCTGCGTGGCCGAGATTTCGACGTTGGTGCGCAGGTCCTTGATGCGGCTGTTGTCCAGCACGTAGCTGCGGATCTGGTGACCCCAGCCCACGTCGGTCTTGGTTTCTTCGAGCGCCTGCTGCGCCTCCATGCGCTTGCTCATCTCCAGCTCATAGAGCTTGGAGCGCAGGCGCTGCCAGGCCACGTCGCGGTTGCTGTGCTGGCTGCGACCGTCCTGGCATTGCACGACGATGCCCGTCGGGATGTGCGTCAGGCGCACGGCCGAGTCGGTCTTGTTGATGTGCTGGCCGCCCGCGCCCGATGCGCGGTAGGTGTCGGTGCGCACGTCGGCGGGGTTGATGTCGATCTGGATCGAGTCGTCGATCTCGGGGTAGACGAACAGCGAGGCAAAGCTGGTGTGGCGCCCGCCCGAGCTGTCGAAGGGCGATTTGCGCACCAGGCGGTGCACGCCCGTCTCGGTGCGCAGCAGGCCGTAGGCGTATTCGCCCTCGATGTGGATGGTGGCGCTCTTGATGCCCGCCACGTCGCCCGGGGTTTCCTCGTCCACCGTGGCCTTGAAGCCCTTGCGCTCGGCGTACTTGAGGTACTGGCGCAGCAGCATGCTGGCCCAGTCGCAGGCCTCGGTGCCGCCGGCGCCGGCCTGGATGTCGATGTAGCAGTTGAGCGGATCGGCCTCGCGCCCGAACATGCGGCGGAACTCCAGCTCCTCGATGAGCGGGCGCAGCTTGGCGGTCTCGGCCTCGATGGTCAGCAGGCCGGCCTCGTCCTCCTCGTCGCGGCTCATCTCATAGAGCTCGGCGTTGTCGGCGAGCTCGGTGCCGAGCTTCTGCAGCGTCAGCACCACAGCGTCGAGGGACTTCTTTTCCTTGCCCAGCTCCTGGGCCTTCTTGGGGTCGTTCCAGACGGCGGGATCCTCTAGTGCCGCGTTGACCGTGCGCAGGCGTTCGTACTTGGCATCGTAGTCAAAGATACCTCCGTAACTCTTGCGTGCGGTTCGCGAGGTCTTCGAGGGTGCTGCCGATCTGGTTGATGTGTTCTGCGTCCATGGCGTGTGTCCTGTGCGGTGTCTTCAAAGATAACCGGCGATTTTCTCATGGCGCGCAGCTTCGGGCGCGATGGCGGTCGCGCGCCAGGGCGGCTACCGGGCAGAGGTCACGAAATCCTCGATCAGCGCCGCCACGGCCTGCGGTTGGTCATGGTGCAGCATGTGGCCCGCGTCCTGCACCACGGCCGTGCGGCAGTCCCGCACATGGGCCAGGCGCTGCAGGTAGTCCTGCAGGCTGTAGCGCTGCTTGTACCACTGGCCCAGACTGTCGTCTGCGGCATGCACGGACAGCACCGGGGCGGTGATGGCCGCATACAGCGCCAGGGCCTCATCCACGCGGTAGAGCAGGGGGTTGACGATCTTGTGCGCGGCATCGCCCAGGATGTGCCAGCGCCCCTGTGCGTCCCGCTCGGCCCAGTGGCGCGCCAGCCAGAGGGCCTTGTCGGGCGCCAGGCGCGGGTTGGTCTTCATGAGGCGTTTGGCCACGCCGTCGGCGCTGTCGTAGGGTTTGAGGTCCTTCTCGCCGCGCTCGAAGGCGCGGATCTCGTCCATCCATTGCGCGAGGCGCCCCGGCGCCTGCGCGGGCTGCGTCGCGGGCATGCCAAAGCCCTCCAGGTTCACCAGGCGGCGGATGCGCGCCGGCCGTGCGCCCGCATACATCATGACCACGTTGCCGCCCATGCTGTGGCCGACGAGGTCCACGGGGCGCTCGCCCGCATAGTGGTCGAGCAGCTGGTCCAGATCGGCCAGGTAGTCCACGAACGGGTAGCCGTCCGAGGGCGAGTCCAGCCGCGAATGGCCAAAGCCGCGCCAATCCGGCGCAATGATGAGTCGCCCCGCGGCAAAGGCCTCGGTGAACGCGTCCACAACGAACTGCCAGGACGCGCCCACGTCCATCCAGCCGTGCAGCAGCACCAGCGGCGGGAGCGCGGAAGGCGCGTCCCCCCACAGGCGCACGTGATAGCGCAGCGTGCGGATGGGCAGGGTTTCGGTGCGGGCGGTGCGTTGTGCTTTGTACATGGTGGGATTATTTCCGCTTCGGCATTTGCCTGCGGGCGCCAGCGCAAACCATGATTGGCAGGCGCTGCGTCCGGGCGATACAGTGCCTGCCCATATCCATGACGAGGAGACAGCCATGCAGCGCAGCATTCGTGTCGTGGCCCTGGCGGCGGGTCTGTGGGCAGTGACCCAGACCGCGGCGGCCGGAACGGTAACGGTGATCACCTCCTTTCCGAAGGAGCTGACCACGGCCTATCAGAAGGCCTTCGAGGCGGCACACCCGGGCATCAAGATCGAGATACTGAACAAGAACACCACGGCCGCGGTCGCCTATATCCGCGAGCTGCCCGAGGGCCAGCGCCCCGACGTCATGTGGGCCAGCGCGCCCGACGCCTTCGAGGTGCTCGCCAGCTACAAGCTGCTGCAGAGCGCGCCCGAGGTGGTGAACAAGAGTGCGCCGGCCAAGATCGGCAACTACCCGCTCAACGACCCCAAGGGCATGTACTACGGCCAGGCGCTGGCGGGCTACGGCATCGAGTGGAACACGCGCTACCTCAAGGCGCACAAGCTCACGCCCCCGAAGGAGTGGAGCGACCTGGTGCGCCCAGAGTACTTCGGCCATATCGCCATCTCGTCACCCTCGCGCTCGGGCACGACCCAGCTCACGGTGGAGACCATTTTGCAGGGCGAGGGCTGGGACAAGGGCTGGACGCAGCTCTTGCAGATCATGGGCAACGCCGCCGCCGTCACCGACCGCAGCTTTGCCGTACCCGACGGCGTGAACAACGGCCAGTACGGCATAGGCATCGTGATCGACTTTCTTGCGCTGGCGGGCAAGTACTCGGGCTATCCCGTGGACTTCACCTACCCGAGCATGACGGCCGTGGTGCCGGCCAATATCGCCTTGGTCGCGGGTGCCAGAAACGCCGGCGAGGCCAAGCAGTTCATGGCCTTCACCATGTCCGTGCCCGGCCAGCAGCTCCTGTTCGACCCCAAGATAGGGCGCCTGCCCATGCTGCCGTATTCCATGCTCAAGCCCCCGGCCGGCTACCCCGTGCCGCAGGACATCGCCAAGCGCGCCAAGGTGCAGTTCAACTCCGAGCTGTCGGGCCAGCGCTATCCCGTGGTGATCAGCCTGTTCGACCAGATGGTGACCTTTCGCCTCAAGGAGCTGCAGGCCGCGACCAAGGCCATCCACGAGGCCACGGCCGCCCTCAAGGCCAGGCCCAACGCGCGTGGCAACGAGCTGCTGGCGCAGGCGCGCAGCCTGGCCTACACCTCGCTCGTGGGCGCGGACAACGTGAAGAACCCCGAGTTCCTGGAGCTGTTTCGCAAGAGCCGGCGTGACGTGGCCGTGTCCAAGCAGCTCACGGGCATGGAGCAGCTGTGGTCGGAGAAGGCGCGCGCCAACTACGAGCGTGCCAGGCAGCTGGCCGACGAGGCGCGCGGCCTCGCCAAGTAAACCGAAGGCTCAAGCAGCGATATCTGTTGATTGCACGCAATGCCTGCAAAACCCATCGTCATCCCCGCGAACGCGGGGATCCACAGCGGTGACGAAGCAATGACCTGGGTGGTGCCTGGATCCCCGCGTTCGCGGGGATGACAGGGGGCAAAAGGTACTGCTGCGCTGCTTGAGTCAAGGATAGGTATGCCCGCAATCACCCTGCAGTCCGGCACCCGCCGGGCCCTTGCCCACGCCGGCCCCGGGCCCTGGATCGCCTTTGGCCTGATCCTGGCCTTTCTGCTGTGCCTGCTCGTGCTGCCCGTGGGCACGGTGATCTACACCGCCTTCGTCACCGAGGGCGGCGCGCTCACCCTGGGGCATTTCGGCAACTTCTTCGGCCAGCTCGTGTTTCGCGAGTCCTTCTTCAACAGCCTGTGGGTGGCGCTGGCCAGCACCTTCTTCGCCAGCGTCATCGCCGTGCCGCTGGCTTATCTCACGGTGCGCTTCGAGTTCCGCGGCGCGCTCCTGATACAGACCCTGGGCGTGCTGCCGCTCGTCATGCCGCCCTTCGTGGGGGCGGTTGCGCTGCAGCTGATCTTTGGCCGCAGCGGCTCGGTCAACCTGCTGCTGGGCGACTGGTTCGACATCACCATTCCCATCATGGATGGCCTGGTGGGCGTGACCTTCGTCGAGAGCATCCACTACTTCCCGTTCATCCTGCTCAACCTCGTGGCGGCCATGTGCAACATCGATGGCGCCATGGAGGAGTCGGCGCTGAACCTGGGCGCGCGCGGCTGGCGGCTGTTTCGGCGCGTGATCTTTCCGCTCGCCATGCCGGGCTATCTGGCCGGCGCGGCCCTGGTGTTCGTCAAGGTGTTCGACGACCTGGGAACGCCGCTGGTCATGGGCGTGACCAATATGCTCGCGCCCCAGGCCTATCTGCGCATCACCTCGGTGGGGGTGGACGATCCGCTCGGCTATGTGATCAGCGTGATCATGGTGGGCTTCTCCATCCTGGCGCTGTGGCTGGCCGCGCGCGTGATGAAGGGGCGCGACTACGCCACGCTGCAAAAGGGCGGCGGCGCGCTGCACAAGCGGCGCCTGTCGGCCTGGGAGGCAGTGCTCGCCTATGGCTGGATATTGCTGGTGCTGCTCGTCGTGCTGGCGCCGCACGCGGGCATTCTGTTGATGTCGTTCGCCCAGGTGTGGAGCTACTCGGTGCTGCCCGACGCCTACACGCTGGCGCATTACGCCACCGTGTTTGGCGACGCCGGCCACATGATGGGCAACACGCTCTTGTACTGCCTGCTGGCCGCGGGGCTGGACGTGGTGCTGGGCACGGCCATCGCCTACCTGATCCTGCGCACGCGCCTGCCGGTGCGCCAGTGGCTCGACTGGCTGGCATCGGCCGCGCTGGCCATTCCGGGCCTGGTGCTGGCGATTGGCTATCTGCGCCTGTTCAAGGGCGTCACGCTGCCCGGCAGCGACCGGCTGCTGGTGCAGACCTGGGTGCTGATCATGCTGGCCTACGCCGTGCGGCGCTTGCCGTACGCGCTGCGCTCGTGCATGGCGGCGCTGCAGCAGGTGCATGTGTCGCTCGAGGAGGCGGCGCAAAGCCTGGGCGCGTCGCGCCTGTCCACGCTGCGGCGCGTGGTCGTGCCGCTGATGGCGGGCGGCATTCTGGCGGGCTTCGTCACCAGCTTCATCACCGCGGCCGTGGAGCTGTCGGCCACGCTGGTGCTGGTGTCCACCGAAAGCCAGGCGCCGATGAGCCTGGGCATTTACCTCTACATGCAAAGCATCGCCGGGCGCGGGCCGGGCGCAGCCCTGGGGGTGCTGGCCGTGCTCGTCGTGGGCCTGGGTACCTATTTTTCGCACCGTTTCGTCGAGCGCTCGCGCGCCACCGTGCAATCCACCGTCAAGGCATGAGCCATGCAACAGGCCTCCCTCGAATGCCGACACATCAGCCTCGCCTACGGCGCCACGCCCGTGCTGCGCGAAATCAACCTGGCGATAGAGCCGGGCGAGTTCTTCGCGCTGCTCGGCCCCTCGGGCTCGGGCAAGTCCACGCTGCTGCGCCTGATCGCGGGCTTCAACCAGCACCAGAGCGGCGCGCTGCTCGTCGATGGCAAGGACATCTCGGGCGTGCCGCCGCACCTGCGAAACATTGGCATGGTGTTCCAGAACTACGCGCTGTGGCCGCACATGACGGTCTGGGACAACGTGGCCTTTGGCCTCGTGGAGCGGCGCGAGAGCCGCGATGCGATACGCCGCAAGGTGGGCGCGGTGCTCGAGCTTGTAGGCCTGCAGGACTATGGGCGGCGCCGCCCGGCGCAACTGTCGGGCGGCCAGCAGCAGCGCGTGGCGCTCGCGCGCACCATCGTCATCGAGCCGCGGCTGCTGCTGCTCGATGAGCCCCTGTCCAACCTAGACAAGAACTTGCGCGTGCAGATGCGCGAGGAGCTCAAAAACCTGCAGCGCACGCTGGGCCTGACCACCGTCTTCGTCACCCATGACCAGGAGGAGGCCATGACGACGGCCGACCGCATGGCGGTGCTGGACCAGGGCGTGCTGCAGCAGGTAGGTACGGCCGCCGGGCTGTATGACTACCCACAGAACCGCTTCGTGGCCGGCTTTGTCGGTACGGCCAATCTGCTCGAGGGCGAGGTCACGGCGGTTGCCGGCGAGACGCTGGAGTTTCACGCGCGCGGTCTGGGCCCGCTCACGCTGGCGCGGCCGGCCACCGCGCCGTCCCTGGGCGCCGCGGCGCTGGCCTTCAGGCCGCACCAGGTCAGCCTCTGCGCGCAGGGAGAGCAGGGTGACGCCGCGCGCCTGTGGCTCGACGGCCAGGTGGAGAGCGCGGAGTTTCTCGGCGAGTTCTCGCGCTACCGCGTGCGCGTGGGCGATCTGGCGCTGATCAGCGATCAGCCGCATTGCGCGGGCGATACGCTGTACTCGCCCGGCACGCGCGTGCGCCTGGGGCTGGACCCGGCGCAGCTGCGCTGCCTGCAGCGTTGAACCCCGCTGCTGCGCGGGCCGGGGCAAATCCGTACACTGCGGCGCTTCGATCAGGAAGGCCTGCACATGAACACCATCCCCCTGGGCCGCAGCGAGCTGCGCGTCACCCCCATCTGCCTGGGCACCATGACCTTTGGCGAACAGGTGAGCGAGGCTGACGCCCACGCCATCCTCGACCGCGCCGTGGAGCGCGGCGTGAACTTCATCGACACGGCCGAGATGTATGCCGTGCCCGCGCGCGAGGCCACCTATGGCGCGACCGAGTCCATCATCGGCCGCTGGCTTACGAGCCGCCGTGGCATGCGCGATCGCATCGTGCTCGCCAGCAAGGTGGCCGGCCCGTCGCGCGGCATGCCGTGGATACGCGCGGGGCAGGGCATGACGGCGGCCGACATCGTCGCCTCGTGCGAGGCCAGCCTGCGCCGCCTGCAGACCGAGGCGATCGACCTCTACCAGATCCATTGGCCCGAGCGCCATGCGCCCATGTTCGGCCAGCTCTACTACGACCCGGCCCATGAAACATCGCAGACGCCCATCCATGAGCAGCTCGAGGCCCTGGCCGGCCTGGTGCGTGCGGGCAAGGTGCGCTACATCGGCCTGTCCAACGAGACGCCTTACGGCGTGCATGAGTTCGTGCACCTGGCCGAGCAGCATGGCCTGCCGCGCGTGGTGAGCGTGCAGAACCCGTATTGCCTGGTCAACCGCAGCTGGGACAACGCCATGGACGAGAGCTGCCACCGCCTTGGCGTGTCGCTGCTGGCCTATTCGCCGCTGGGCTTCGGCCTGCTCACGGGCAAGTACGACAGCCATGCGCCGCACGAGCCCGGCGCGCCACAGGGCGCACGCATCGCCCGCTACGAGTCGGTGCAAAAGCAGCGCTGGGGCCGGCCCGAGGCATTGGCCGCCGCGCGCCGCTACAACCAGCTCGCGCGCGACCATGGCCTGACGCCCGTGCAGCTGGCGCTGGCGTTTTGCTACCAGAGCTGGCGCGTGGCCAGCACCATCATCGGCGTGACCAGCCTGGCGCAGCTCGACGAAAACCTGGACGCCTGGGACACGCGCCTCACGCCCGAGCTGCTGGCCGAGATTGACCGCATCCGCTGGGAGCTGCGCGACCCGGGGCAGTGATTTGAGATGAAAAATGCCTGTGACGCCCGTCCATAAAGCGCAGGCAGCTATTGTTTTTGAGACCTATGGCCAAGAAAGACAAGACCGCCCATGTGAGCGAAACCCCCGCCACGCAGCTGCTGCGCGCGCATGGCGTGGCGTTCACCGAACACCCCTATGACTACGTGGAGCATGGCGGCTCGGCCGAATCGGCGCGCCAGCTGGGGCTGGATGAGCACATGGTGGTCAAGACCCTGGTGATGCAGGACCAGGATGCCAGGCCCCTCATCGTGCTCATGCACGGTGACCGCAAGGTGTCGACCAAGAACCTGGCGCGCCAGATCGGAGCCAAGAGCGTCGAACCCTGCAGGCCCGAGGTGGCCAACCGCCACAGCGGCTATCTGGTGGGCGGCACCTCGCCGTTCGGCACGCGCAGGCAGATGCCGGTGTACATCGAGGAAAGCATTCTTGAGCTGCCGCGCATCGCCATCAACGGCGGGCGGCGCGGCTATCTGGTGCAGCTCGACCCGCAGGTCTGCGTGCAGTTGCTCGCCGCCCGGCCGGTGCAGTGCGCATTGGATGCCTGAGCTGCATCCTAATCGGGGGCAGTGCGGCCGGCGGCCGGGTGCTGTCCGCTAGACGGGCCTGCCCTGCGCCTGGGCCACGAGCAGCGCCACGAGTTCCTCCGTCGCGGCGAGCACCTGCTCGCTGCCTGCGGCCACGCGCTCGGCGTGGGTGCGCATGTCGGTCGGATCCTTGCTGGCAAACAGGGCCTGCTGGTAGGGCTCCCAGACCTGGCGGGTCTTAGCGGCCGCGGCCTGGGCCGCGGACGAGACATGGCGTGAGGTTTCGAACTGGCCGAGCACGGTCGTGAAATGCGCTCGGCTCAGGTGCATCTCCATGTCGGCCGGGGCCTCGAACAGCCCCCAGCAGCGGTAGAAGAAGAACTTGGCCATGCGCTGGGACAGCATGCGCTGGCGGCCGGCCAGGCCAATCAGGTGCTCGAGCTGGTTGCTCGTCCCGTTGGAGTAGGACACCGTGAGGTAGTGGGCCGCGCTCTGCAGGGTTTCGTTGGCGTCGTAGAGGGCCACCGCACCCGTGCGGCTGGGTTCGTCGGCCAGCAGCGCCTTCAGCTGCACCCAGAGTGTCTGCAGCTGTGGCAGACCGGCCTGTACGGCGGGATTGGGCTGAAAGGTCCGCAGGGCCGCCAGATGCGCGTCGCAGCTCCTGATGGAATCCTGCAGCTGCGCGCGCGCGCTGTCCGTGGCGATGGCCTGGCCCCATTGCAGGTAGGCCTTGGTGCAGCGCTGCGACAGCATGCGCATGCGCCCGGCCAGGTCGATGGCACCGGGTGTGTCCAGCAGCCGGGGCGGTGCCGCCTGGGGGAGGGCCGGCGTGGGAAGCACCGCCAGCGCCGCACTGCCGAGCAGACCCGCACAAAACTGGAACCGGTCCATGACAACCTCCCGCTTGTTGTAGGAGGAGGTCGCCACCGGTCGATCCGTCCGGCCGCCGGCGCCACCCCTTCCCGGGTGCAATGGCGGCCAGTATAGGGGGCGCGCGGGGGCGTTGTCAGCAATTGCTGGTGAGTGCTTCCTGTTCTTGCAAGGCGCGCCACTGCAGCTTTCCGGTTCCGGACTTGGGCAGTCTTTCGACGAAGGACACGAGGCGCGGGCTCTTGTAGGCGGCCATGTGTCCATGGGCCCAGTCGATGATGTCCTGGGCGCTCACCTGGCCCTTGAAGGCCTCGCGCAGCACGACCACGGCCTTCACGGTCTCGCCGCGGCGATCGTCGCGCGCGGCGATCACGCAGACCTCCTGGATTGCCGGGTGGGCGTACATCAGGGCCTCGACCTCGGCGGGCCAGACCTTGAAGCCCGAGGCGTTGATCATGCGCTTGAGGCGGTCGACCATGTAGAAGTAGCCGTCCTCGTCGGTGCGCGCCAGGTCGCCCGTGCGCAGAAAGCGCTTGCCGTCGAGCGTCACGAATGCCTGCTGCGTGGCCTCGGGCTGGCCCCAGTAGCCTTGCATGAGCTGCGGGCCGTGCACGATGATCTCGCCGACCTCGCCGGGGGGCAGCTCGGCCAGGGTGACGGGGTCGACCACGCGCGCGTCCACGTCGAAGATGGGGATGCCCAGGCATTGCTTTCTGGGCCGCTCGGGCGGGTTGACATGGGTGGCGGCCATGGTCTCGGACATGCCATAGCCCTCGATGTAGTCGATGGCGCACAGCTCCTTGAGCCGGCCGGCCACGGCCTCGGGCATGGCGGCGCCGCCGCCGCTCAGGCGCCGGATGCTCGACAGGTCGTACTCGGCCAGGCGCGGGTTGGACAGCAGGTCGACCACCATGGTCACGATCATCTGCGTGCCCGTGACGCGGTAGCGCCCAATCAGCTGGGCGGCGGCGTCGCGGTCCCAGCGCGGCAGCAGCACGATGGTCGAGCCCGTGTACAGCGGCCCGTTCATGCCGCCCTGCATGCCCGTGACATGGAACAGCGGCAGCACCGACAGCGACACCCCGTCCGGCGGCGAGCCCAGCCACAGCGAGCCCGAGACGGCGTTGTACATGACGCTGCGATGCGTGTGCATGCAGCCCTTGGGGTGGCCCGTCGTGCCCGAGGTGTAGGGCATGACGGCCAGGTCGTCGGGGCCGGCCTCGATCGGGCCGGGGCGCAGGCCCGCGGCCAGCGCGTTGGCCCAGGCCATGGCGCCGGGCTCGTCCAGTGGCTGGCGCGGCTCGCTCACGAACGGCGGCACGGGCAGGTCGGTCGGCGTCGTGAGGTAGTCGCTGTACGTGGCCACCACGGCATGGCGCAGGCCCGGGGCCTGCGCGTCGTCGCGGGCCGCGGCCAGGCCCTCGCGCAGCAGAGGGCGCACCTGGGCGAACAGGTCCTGCGGCGCCACTATGGTGCGCGCGCCGGCGTCCATCACGTAGTGGCGCAGTTCCTCGCCCAGGTTCATGGGGTTGACGGGCACCACCACGGCATCGGCGCGCAGGATGGCGTAGTAGCCAATCACGAACTGCGGGCTGTTCTGCAGGTACAGCAGCACGCGGTCGCCCTTGCGCACGCCGCACACCTGCTGCAGATGGGCGGCCAGGCGCTCGGTTTCCTGCTGCAGCCGGGCGTAGTGGATGACGGTGTCGTAGAACACCAGCGCCGCCTTGTCCGGGTAGCGCATGGCCGAGACCTCGATGTTGCGGTACAGGTGCGTGGCGGGCACCGTCATGTGGCGTGGCAGCAGGCGCGGCCAATGGGCAAGGTGGCGCTCGGTCATGGGTCAGCGCTTGCGCAGGCTCATGTGGCGGGCCAACTCCATCTTGCCGATCTGGTTGCGGTGCACCTCGTCGGGGCCGTCGGCAAAGCGCAGCGTGCGTGCCTGGGCGTAGGCCGCGGCCAGCGGGAAGTCGTCCGAGACGCCGGCGCCGCCATGCGCCTGCATGGCCCAGTCGATCACCTGGCAGGCCATGCTCGGGGCGGCGACCTTGATCATGGCGATCTCCTTCTGCGCGACCTTGTTGCCTACGGTGTCCATCATGTAGGCGGCGTTGAGCACCAGAAAGCGCGCCTGGTCAATCAGGATGCGTGCGTTGGCGATGCGCTCGCGCGTCACGCCCTGGTCTGCCAGCGGACGGTGGAAGGCCACGCGGTCGAGCGCGCGCCTGCACATGAGCTCGAGCGCGCGCTCGGCCACGCCGATCAGGCGCATGCAGTGGTGTATGCGCCCTGGGCCGAGGCGCCCCTGGGCGATCTCGAAGCCCCGGCCCTCGCCCAGCAGCACGTTGGCCACGGGCACGCGCACGTTGTCGAAGCTCACCTCACCATGGCCATGGGGCGCATGGTCGTAGCCAAAGACGGGCAGGGCGCGCTCGAGTTTCACGCCCGGCGTGTTCATGGGTACAAGGATCATGGACTGCTGGTTGTGCAGGCTGGCGTTGTCCGGATCGGTCTTGCCCATGAAGATCAGGATCTCGCAGCGCGGGTCGGGCGCGCCCGAGGTCCACCACTTGCGGCCGTTGATCACGTATTCGTCGCCCACGCGCTCGATGCGGGCCTCGATGTTGGTCGCGTCGGAAGAGGCCACGGCGGGCTCCGTCATGGCAAAGCCCGAGCGTATCCTGCCCTCGAGCAGCGGCAGCAGCCAGCGCTGCTGCTGCTCTGGGGTGCCGTAGCGCACCAGCACCTCCATGTTGCCGGTGTCGGGGGCGGAGCAGTTGAAGGCCTCGGGTGCGACATGGGAGCGGCCCATGATCTCGCACAGCGGGGCGTACTCGAGGTTGGTCAGGCCCGCGCCGTATTGCGATTCGGGCAGGAACAGGTTCCACAGGCCGGCGGCCCGGGCCTTGGCCTTGAGCTCCTCCATCACGCGTGTGGGTTGCCAGGCGTTGCCTGCCCGGCGGTTGGCCTCGACCTCGGCGTGGTAGACGCTCTCGGCGGGGTAGATGTGCTCGTCCATGAAGGCCGTCAGGCGCTTCTGCAGTTCGACGACCTTGGGGGAATAGGCGAAGTCCATGGGGTGGGTCCTTGTCAGAAAACGGGCCGGGGAATCAGCACACCTCGAACAGACCGGCCGCGCCCTGGCCGCCGCCAATGCACATGGTGATCACCACGTACCGGACGCCGCGGCGCCTGCCCTCGATGAGCGCGTGGCCCGTCAGGCGCGCGCCCGACACGCCATAGGGGTGACCCACGGCAATCGCGCCGCCGTTGACGTTCAGGCGCTCGTCGGGGATGCCGAGCCGGTCGCGGCAGTACAGCACCTGCACGGCAAAGGCCTCGTTGAGCTCCCACAGGCCGATGTCGTCGACCTTCAGCCCCGCCTTGGCCAGCAGCTTGGGCACGGCGAACACCGGGCCAATGCCCATCTCGTCGGGCTCGCAGCCGGCGACGGCAAAGCCGCGGAAGATGCCCAGCGGCTGCAGGCCGCGCGCCTCGGCCAGGCGCCTGTCCATGACCACGCAGGCCGAGGAGCCGTCGGAGAACTGGCTCGCGTTGCCCGCCGTGACCACGCCACCGGGCAGGGCGGCGCGGATCTTCTGCACGGCCTCCAGCGTGGTGTCGGGGCGTATGCCCTCGTCGGCGGCAATCGTCACCTCCCTGGTGGTGATGCGGCCCGTGGACTTGTCGGCCACGCCCATGGTCGTTGTCATGGGCACGATCTCGTCGTTGAACAGGCCTGCGGCCTGGGCCGCGGCGGCGCGCTGCTGGCTGCGCACGCCATACTCGTCCTGGGCCTGCTTGCTGATGCCGTAGCGCTGGGCCACCTGCTCGGCGGTCTGCAGCATGTTCCAGTAGATCTCGGGCTTGTGCTGCACCAGCCAGGGGTCCATGCGCATGTGGCGGTTGGCCTCGTTCTGCACGCAGGAGATGCTCTCCACGCCGCCGGCCACGTAGATCTCGCCTTCGCCCGCGATGATGCGCTGCGCCGCCAGGGCAATGGTCTGCAGGCCCGAGGAGCAGAACCGGTTGACGGTCATGCCCGCGGTGGTCACGGGCAGGCCCGCGCGCAGCGCGATCTGGCGCGCCACGTTGCCGCCGGTCGTGCCCTCGCCGAAGGTGCCGCCGATGATGACGTCCTCGACCTCGGCCGGGTCGATGCCCGCGCGCGCCACGGCATGCTGCACGGCATGGGCGCCCAGCGTGGCTCCGTAGGTCATGTTGAAGGCGCCCTTCCAGCTCTTGGCCAGGCCGGTGCGGGCGGTGGAGACGATCACTGCTTCAGTCATTGTGTGTGTCCTGTATGTGTCCTGTATGCGGATGCGGGGCGCGGTCAGTTGAAGCTCTTGCATTCCTCGGCCAGGCGCACGAGCAGCGGCGCGGGCTGCCACGATGGGTCGGCGCCGGGCTCGGCGGCAAAGCGGCGCAGGCTGCGCACCACCTGCGGCAGGCCCACGATGTCGGCGTAGAGCATGGGGCCGCCGCGGTGCAGCGGAAAGCCGTAGCCGTTGAGGTAGACGAGATCGATGTCCGAGGCGCGCGCGGCAATGCCTTCCTCCAGGATGCGCGCGCCCTCGTTGACCAGCGCGAAGATGCAGCGCTCGACGATTTCCTCGTCACCGATCTTGCGCGCGGTGATGCCGTGCGCGGCGCGGTACTCGGCGATCAGCTGCTCGGTCACGCTGTCGGGGATGGGGTTGCGGTTGCCGGCCTCGTAGCGGTACCAGCCGGCGCCGGTCTTCTGGCCGAAGCGTCCGGCCTCGCAAAGCCTGTCGGCCACGATGGGCTCCATGGGCTTGCCGGCCTCGGCGGCCTTGCGCTTGCGCGTGGCCCAGCCGATGTCCAGGCCGGCCAGGTCGCCCATGCGAAACGGCCCCATGGCCAGGCCGAAGCGCTGCAGCGCGCCGTCGATCTGCTGGGGCAGGGCACCGGCGTTGATCAGCTCCTGCGCGGCATTGCCATAGCGCGCGAGCATGCGGTTGCCGATGAAGCCGTCGCACACGCCCGAGACCACGGCCACCTTCCGGATCTTCTTGGCCAGCGCCAGGCAGGTGGCCAGCACGTCGGGTGCGGTCTGCGCGCCGCGCACCACCTCGAGCAGGCGCATCACGTTGGCCGGGCTGAAGAAATGCAGGCCGATCACATCCTGCGGGCGCTGCGTGAAGCCGGCAATGCGGTCGATGTCGAGGTAGGAGGTGTTGGACGCGAGGATGGCGCCGGGCCTGGCCACGCCGTCGAGCTGGCGGAACACGGCCTCCTTGACGGCCATCTCCTCGAACACGGCCTCGATCACCAGATCCGCATCGGCCAGGGCCGCGTAGTCCAGCGTGGGCGTGATCAGGGCCATGCGCTGCTCCACCTGCTCGGGCGTGAGCTTGCCCTTCTTCATGGAGTTCTCGTAGTTTCTGCGGATGGTGGCCAGGCCGCGGTCGAGCGCCTCCTGCCTGGTCTCCAGCAGCGCCACGGGGATGCCGGCGTTCAGGAAGTTCATGGTGATGCCGCCGCCCATGGTGCCCGCGCCGATCACGCCCACGCGGGCAATGGGCCGCAGCGCGGTGCCCTCGGGCAGGCCGGGCACCTTGGCGGCGGCACGCTCGCCCTGGAACACATGGCGCAGCGCGCGCGACTCGGGCGTGAGCATGAGCGCCTGGAACAGCCGGCGCTCGGTCTGCAGGCCCTCGTCAAACGGCTTGAGCGCGGCGGCCACGGCCTCCACGCACTGCAGCGGCGCCGGGAAGGGCTTGCTGACCGCGGCCACGGTGTTGCGCGCAAATTGCAGAAAGGCCTCGGCATCGGGCTGCTTGACCTTGAGGTCGCGCGCGCGCGGCAGGCTCTCGCCGCGCGCGACCACCTGCTGGGCGAAGGCGATCGCGCCCTCGACCAGATCACCCTCGACCAGAGCCTGCACCAGCGGCGTGCCGTCAAAGGCCTTGGCGGGTGCGCTCTGGCCCGAGACGATCATGTTCAGCGCGGCCTCCAGCCCGATCAGGCGCGGCAGGCGCTGCGTGCCGCCGGCGCCCGGCAGCAGGCCGAGCTTGACTTCCGGCAGGCCGAGCGAGGCATCGGCCTTGGCCACGCGGTAGTGGCAGCCCAGGGCCAGCTCCAGCCCGCCGCCCAGGCACACGCCGGCGATCGCAGCCACCACGGGCTTGGGGCTGTCGTCGAGCGCGCGGATCACGCTGGGCAGCGTGGGCTCCATGGTCGCCCGGGGCGTGCCGAACTCGCGCACGTCGGCGCCGCCGCTGAAGGCGCGATCGCTGCCGGTGAGCACGATGGCCTGCACCTGTGGGTCGGCCAGCGCCCGGTCCAGCGCGGCGACGATGCCGCAGCGCAGCGCATGGCCCAGGCCGTTGACGGGCGGGCTGTCCAGTGTCACCACGGCCACGGGGCCATGTGTTGCATAGATGATCGGGGAGGGGGTAGTGCTCATGAGCGGGCTGTGGCTAGGGTTGGGAAGGCAATGGCTCGGCGGCGCAGAACCATCGAGCGGCCATGCTAAGGAGCGGCCGCGGCGCTGGCTGTCACCTATGAAACTCATGACAGCAGCCGGCCGGGCCCTGCATGCGGGCAAGGCGCAAGGCCCCGTCGCATGTGGTCAGCCCCGCACACTTGCGAGAAGGCCGAGTCAGCGCATCCCCGACGCAACGCCCGGGGCAAGGCGATTTCGCCGTTCATCGTGCCGAGGTGGCGCGGCAATGACGGCGCCCCAGCCCGTGCCCGCATTGGCGATGTCTGACTCCCCGGCCTGTGGCGCGGCCGCAGTCCCACCACGCAGTGCTGCGGCCACCAGGCCGGCCGCATGGACGGGTGGTTTGGCGCACCGCACCAGACCCCGGCATAGGTGCAAGCCCCGATCGCCATGGCATGGCACGGTTTTCATAATTACCAAAAATTATGCGTAATCATGTCGCCGTCAGGGCTCGCCGCGGCTGCCATGGTTCCCCTTGCTGGATCCATTCCTGCTGACCCCAGCCATGCGCTCCGTTGCCGATTCCTTGCACCGTCAGGCCGCCGAAGGCCTGCGCGAGCTGATCTTCGCCGGTGAGCTGGCGCCGGGCAGCTTCCTCGACGAGGCCGCGCTGTGCGAGCGCCTGACGGTGTCGCGCACGCCGCTGCGCGAGGCGCTCAAGGTGCTGGTGGCCGAGGGCATGTTGCGCCATGAGCCGCGCCGCGGCTGCTTTGTGGCCGAGATCACGGAGCGCGACGTGGAGCAGATCTTCCCGGTCATTGCGCTGCTCGAAGGGCGCGCCGCCTACGAGGCCACGGGCCGCGCCGGCCCGGCAGACCTGGCCGCGCTCGAGGTGCTGCACGAGCGCCTGCGCGCACATGCCGAGGCGGGCCGCATCACCGCCTACTACGAGGCCAACCACGCCATCCACGAGGCCTTCATCACCCTGGCCGACAACCGCTGGCTCGCCCAGGTGATTGGCGACCTGCGCAGAATCCTGCGCCTGGCCCGGCACCAGACCCTGCATGTGCCCGGCAGGCTGCAGCAAAGCCTGGCCGAGCATCTGCAGGTGTTCGCGGCGATCAAGCGGGGCGACGCCGCCGCTGCCGAGCAGGCCATGCGCCACCATCTGTTTGCGCAGCGCGATGCACTGCGTGAACTGACCCGCAACCCACCGTCCCGGATCGCACCATGAACACCACATCGACCTGGATCTCGCGCAGCGTGGACCGGCTGCGCTCGGCTGGCAAGGGCAAGGGCGGGGGCGGGGGCGAGGGCGCCGCCCAGCCGCCGCAGCCCGCGCGCAGCACGCATGAGCGCCTTGAGGCCACGCTGCGCCGCGGCAGCGAGGCGCTGTCGCCGCGCGCGCTGCGCCAGCTGCTCGCGCAGTTGCAGGAGGTGGTCGCACCGCGCGTGAGCGAGATCGAGGGCGGGCGCCGCGCACAGGCCATTGCCGCCTGGTATGGCGGCGCCGAACCCGGGGAGCGGCGCGACCTGTGGCAGCTCATGGTCGAGCAGTTCGCCCCCGACGTCGCGCACATCAGAAACGCCCACGAGCGCTACGAGGCCGCCAAGGGCACGGCCGACGAGCCCCAGGCCGAGGCCCATCTGCGTCGTGCGCTGGCGTCGCCGCGCACGCGGCTGCTGCAGCGCTTTGCGGCCTTCCCCGAGGGCATGCGCTTTCTGGTCGATCTGCGCGCCGAGCTGCTGCGCGAGCTCAAGGGCGACAAGCGTCTGCTGCCGCTGGAGACCGAGCTCGAGCAGCTGTTCTCGACCTGGTTCGACGTGGCCTTTCTTGAATTGAAGCGCCTGTCGTGGGACTCGCCGGCCTCGCTGATCGAAAAGCTCATCAAGTACGAGGCCGTGCACGACATCCGCAGCTGGGCCGACCTCAAGAACCGCCTGGACAGCGACCGGCGCTGCTACGGCTTCTTCCATCCACGCCTGCCCAATGAGCCGCTGATCTTCGTGGAGGTGGCGCTGACGGGCGAGATCTCGGCCAGCATCACGCCACTGCTCGATGAATCGGCCGAGGCCGTGGACATCCAGCGCGCGACCACGGCCATCTTCTATTCGATCAGCAGCACGCAGGATGGGCTGCGCGGCGTGAGCTTTGGCGACTCGCTCATCAAGCATGTGGCCGAGACGCTGATGGCGGAGTTTCCGCGCCTGCGCCAGTTTGCGACGCTGTCGCCCATACCGGGCTTTCGTGGCTGGCTGGCCAAGCATGGCGCCACGCAGCTCGAGCGCCTGGACGAGCGGCAGAGGACCGAGCTGGCGCGTGCGCTGGGCATGGAGCTGCCGCAGATCGGTCATGTGCTGGCCGCAGCCGACAAGGCGCTGGAGCTGGCGCCGAAGTCGCCCGTACGCCAGTTCGTGCTGCAATGCGCGGCAAGGTATCTGGGGCGCGAGCTGCAGGACGGCAAGCCGCTCGATCCCGTGGCGCGCTTCCACCTGGGCAACGGCGCACGCGTGGAGCGGCTGAACTGGGCCGGCGACCCCTCCGCCAAGGGGCTGAAGCAATCCTTCGGCCTGATGGTCAACTACCTCTACGACTTGAAGCGCATCGACAAGCACCGCAGCCTGCTGGCGCAAGGGCGCGTGCCGGTGTCGGGCGACGTCGAGAGCCTTTTGTAAAACCCGACACACCTGTTCATTCACCCCAAGCAAAACCATAGGAGGCAAAACAATGCACAAGAACATGGACACCACCCGCATCCAGTCCACCCTGGGCCGGCGCGACCTGTTGCGCGCCGCCGGCGCGGCCGGACTGGCGCTGGGCGCGGGTGGTGCCTGGGCCCAGGCTGCGGGCCCATGGCCTGCCAAGCCCGTGAACCTGATCGTGCCCTTCCCGGCGGGCGGCGGTACCGATGCATTCGCGCGCCCGCTGGCCGCGCAGTTCGCCAAGACCACGGGCAAGACGCTGGTGGTGGACAACCGTGGCGGCGCCGGCGGCACCGTCGGCGCGAGCGCCGCGTCCAAGGCGCCGGCCGACGGCTACCACCTGTTCATGGGCGGCGTGCACCATGTGATCGCGCCCTCGATGTACCCCAAGCTCGACTACGACATCGAAAAGGACTTCGTTGCGCTGGCGCTCCTGGCCAGCGTGCCCCAGGTGGTGGTGGTCAACCCGCGCAACGTCAAGGTGGCCGACATCCGCGAGTTCCTGACCCTGGTGAAGTCCAGCCCCGGCAAGTTCAACTACGGCTCGGCCGGCGCGGGCAGCTCGCACCATCTGGCCGGCGAGCTGTTCAAGATCCAGACCGGCAGCTTCATCACCCACATTCCGTACCGCGGCGCGGGCCCGGCGCTGCAGGACCTGATAGCGGGCAATGTGGACATGATGTTCGACGGCCTGGGCTCGTCTGCCGCGCACATCAAGGCCGGGCGCATCAAGGCGCTGATGGTCTCGGGCAGCCGGCGCAACCCGGCCTTCCCCGACGTGCCCTGCGCGGCCGAGGTGGGCCTGCCGGACTACACCGTCTCCACCTGGTACGGCCTGTGGACGCCCAAGGGCACGCCCGCCGACGTGCAGGCGCGCATCGTCGAGGAGGTGCGCAAGCTCGGCCAGAGCGATGACATCAAGAATATCTGGGCCGGCAATGGCGCAGAATTCGGCCAGCTGTCCCAGGCCGATTTCGGCAAGATGGTGGGCAGCGAGGTCCGGCGCTGGGCCCAGGTCGTCAAGGCCTCGGGCGCGCGGCTGGAGTGATGGTGCCGAGCCACCGCGCCGCACCGTCTGCGGCCCGTGGCCTGATTGAGAGAGTGTTTTTGCATGACAGCTGAAGTAGTCGCGGCCCCGGCCGTGGGAGAGGCCGGCGCACGCGGCGTGCTGCGCGTGACGCTGCGCCACGACGGGCGCCTGAACGCCATGTCACGCGCCATGTGGCGCCAGTTGCGCTCCGTGTTTGAGAGCATTCAGCGCAGGACTGACGTGCGCTGCGTGCTCATCGAAGGGGCAGGGCAGGCGTTCTGCGCGGGGGGCGACATCTCCGAGTACCCGTCGTTTCGCTTCGACGCCGCGCAGCTGCGCGAATTCCACGAGGGCGAGGTCTGGGGTGGTCTCGCGGCCATGCTGGCCTGCGACGTGCCCATCGTCGCGCGCATCGCCGGCGCCTGCATGGGCGCGGGCGTGGAGATCGCGAGCTGCTGCGACATCCGCATCGCCGAGCAGGGCGCGCGCTTCGGTGCGCCGATCGCCAAGCTTGGCTTTCCGATGGCGCCGCGCGAGGCGGCCCTGGTGGCCGCGGCCGTGGGCGACGTCACCGCGCGCCAGATGCTGCTGGAGGCCGCCACCTTCGGCGCACAGGAGATGGCCGGGCGCGGCTTTCTGAGCCGCGTCGTCGCCGCGGATGCGCTCGAGGCCGAGGCCATGGCCAGCGCGCTGCGCATCGCCACGCTGGCCCCGGCCGCGGCGCGCATGAACAAGCAGACGCTGCGCGCGGTCTTGATGCAAAAAATGGCTCTAACTCCCGCCAGTCAAGCGCAAGCAGCTATTGATACGATAGCTGACCCGTACGCCTATGCCGACAGCGCCGAGCACCGCGAGGGCATCACCGCCTTCCTGGCCAAGCGCGCCCCCGTTTTTTGATGCATTGGGACTTGAACACCATGAGCACCACCGACCAGAACCTGTTTGCCGCATTGCGCGCAGCCTTCCCCGCGGACCTGGACCAGATCGCCGTCGAGGCCAGCACGGCAGACGGCCAGCCGCTCCTCTACACCTGGCGCGACCTGGACCGCGCCAGCGCCCGCATCGCCAACCTGCTGGCCTCGCTGAACCTGGCCGAGGGCAGCCGCATCGCCGTGCAGGTGGAAAAGTCCGTCGAGGCCATGCTGCTGTACCTGGCCACGCTGCGCGCGGGCTATGTGTTTCTGCCGCTCAACACCGCCTACCAGAGCGCCGAGATCGAATACTTCATCGCCAACGCCGAGCCCGCGGTGGTCGTCTGCACGCCGGGCAACTTTGGCTGGGTGTCGAAGATTGCCTTCACCGCGGGTACGCAGCATGTGTTCACGCTGGGCGACGACCGCACGGGCAGCCTGCTCGAGCGCGCCACGCATTTCGGCGACGAGCATGCCTGCGTGCCGCGCCGTGCCGACGACTTCGCCGCCATCCTCTACACCAGCGGCACCACGGGCCGCAGCAAGGGCGCCATGCTCTCGCACGGCAACCTGCTGTCCAACGCGCTCGTGCTCAAGGACTACTGGGGCTGGCGGCCTGGGGACGTGCTGATCCACGCGCTGCCCATCTTTCACGTGCATGGCCTGTTCGTGGCCATCCATGCGGCCCTGCTCAACGGCAGCAAGATGATCTGGCTCGCGAAGTTCGAGCCCAAGTCAGCCATCGCCGCCATGGCGCGCGCCACGGTGTTCATGGGCGTGCCCACGCTGTACGTGCGCATGCTGGCCGAGAAGTCCCTCACGCGCGAGGCCGCTGGCCACATGCGGCTGTTCATCTCGGGCTCGGCGCCGCTGCTCATCGAGACCTTCAAGGAATGGCAGGAGCGCACGGGCCACACCATCCTGGAGCGCTACGGCATGAGCGAGACCATCATGCTCACCAGCAACCCCTACGCGGCCGACGCACGCCATGGCGGGCAGGCAGAGCGCCGCGGCGCCACCGTGGGCTTCCCGCTGCCGGGCGTGGGCCTGCGCGTGGTGAACGACGCGGGTGCGCCGCTGGCCGTGGGCGAGATCGGCAACATCCAGGTGCGCGGCCCCAATGTGTTCCAGGGCTACTGGCGCATGCCCGAGAAGACCGCCGAGGAGTTCACGCCGGACGGCTGGTTCAAGACCGGCGATGTGGGCCGGCAGGACGAGCGCGGCTACGTGAGCATCGTCGGCCGCAGCAAGGACCTGATCATCAGCGGCGGCTACAACGTCTACCCGGCCGAGATCGAGGGCTACATCAACGAGATGCCGGGCGTGGCCGAGAGCGCGCTCGTCGGTGTGCCGCACCCGGACTTCGGCGAGGTGGGCGTGGCGGTGGTCATCCCCAGGCCGGGCGCGCAGCTTGACGGCGAGGCCATCATCGCCCAGCTCAAGAGCCAGCTGGCCAACTTCAAGATCCCCAAGCGCTGCTTCATCGCCACCGAGCTGCCGCGCAACACCATGGGCAAGGTGCAGAAGAACCTGCTGCGCGAGCAGCACAAGGGGTTGTTTGCCTGAATGCGCCGGCGTGCTCGCACAAAAAAGGCGGCCACGGCCGCCTTTCTGCTTCTGGTTTGATAGCTGCTTGCGCTTGCTGCAAAAGCGCTGAGCGCCGATTTACCTCAATACCAGCACCGGGATGTGCGAATGCGTCAGCACATGCTGCGTCTCGCTGCCGAGCAGCAGGCGCTTGAGGCCCTTGCGGCCATGCGAGGCCATGACGATGAGGTCGCAGTTGTGCTTCTTGGCGGCGGAGATCACGGCCTCGGCGATCAGGTCGGACTTGGTCACCACGGCCTTGACGGTCACGCCCTCCTTGGCGCCGCGCGTCTTGACCTTGTTCACGAGTTCCTGGGCCGCATCGCTCCACTGCTTCTCGATGCGCTTGATGTCAGCGGTGTCCACGGGCAGGTTGCCGTCGAAGTAACTGCGCGGATAGCGGGGCACCACCTTGAGTGCAACCACCGATGCGCCCGTCAGGCCCGCCAGAGAAAGGCCGCTCTCCACGGCCGCTTCCGACAGGGGCGATCCATCCGTGGCGATCAGTATGCGTTTGTACATGAGTTGCTCCTAATATTTGGTTGATACCGCAGTCCAGCATAGATGAGTCCTCGGCCCTTGCCTGGATGCGCAAGCGGGATGTTACCCCGCCATAGGGATAATCCTAGACCTATGTCAAACGAACCCGCCGGCTTGTTGGCAGCCACAGAGCCTGAGGCTGCATCGGATCCCACCACGTTGCTCGACGATCCGCAGGAATGGTCCGCCTTTGGGCGGCCCTGCGGCGTGCAGGCGGCCGGCGCTGCTGCCACGGATACCACCTGGGAGTCGCACCTGGTGCTGGAGGGCATGCACTGTGCGGCCTGCGCGCTGACGATCGAGGAGGCGCTGCGCCGCGTGCCCGGCGTGAGCGATGTCGATGTGAGTGCGGCCACGCACCGCGCGCGCGTGGTGTGGAACCCGGCGCAGGTCCGGCCCTCGCAGTGGATGCGGGCCGTGCGCAAGGCGGGCTATCGGCCATTGCCCGCGCTGGATGCGCTGGCGCGCGACCAGCGTCAGCGCGAGAGCCGTCGTGCCCTGTGGCGCTGGCTGGTGGCCGGCTTTTGCATGATGCAGGTCATGATGTACGCATGGCCGGCCTACCAGGCCATGCCCGGAGACCTGAGCACGGAGATGGAGCAGCTGCTGCGCTGGGCGTCGTGGGTCATCAGCCTGCCCGTGGTGCTGTTTGCCTGTGGGCCGTTTTTCTCCAGTGCGCTGCGAGACATACGTCTGCGCAGGGTCAGCATGGACCTGCCCGTGGCGCTGGGCATGCTGATCACCTTTGTGGTGAGCATGCTGGGCACTTTCGATCCCACGGGGCCGTTCGGTCGCGAGGTGTATTACGACTCGCTGACCATGTTCGTCTTCTTTCTGCTCACGGGCCGCTGGCTGGAGCTGCGTCTGCGCGACCGCACGGCGGGGGCGCTGGAGGCCGTGATGAACCGCCTGCCCGACAGCGTGGAGCGCCGCGCGGCCGATGGCGGCTATGAGCGCGTGGCAACGCGCCGATTGCAGCCGGGCGATGTGATAAGGGTGTTGCCGGGCGAGGTCTTCCCGGCCGATGGGCGCGTGCTCGGCGGCACGACCCAGGCCGACGAGGCCTTGTTGACGGGCGAGTCCACGCCCGTGGACAAGAGCCCCGGCGATGCCGTCACGGCTGGCAGCTACAACCTGCGGGCGGCGGTGGAGGTGAGCGTCGAGGTGCTCGGTGACCAGACCCGGTTTGGTCAGATCGTGGCGCTCATGGAGAACGCTTCTCTGCAGAAGCCGCGGCTGGCACAGCTCGCTGACCGGGTGGCGCGTCCCTTTCTGGTCGCGGTGCTGCTCGCGGCGGCACTGGCGGCCGCCTGGTGGTGGCCCAAGGATCCGAGCCACGCGCTGATGGTGGCAGTGGCCGTGTTGGTCGTCACCTGCCCCTGCGCGCTGTCGCTCGCCACCCCGGTGGCCATGCTCACCGCGGCCGGGACCCTGGCGCGTCGCGGCGCGCTGGTGCGCAATCTGCAGGCGCTCGAGGCGTTGTCGCATGTGGACACCGTGGTGTTCGACAAGACGGGGACCCTGACGCGCGACCGGTTGGAGTTGACGGACATCCATGTGACGCCAGAGGGCGCGTTGACCACGGCACAGGCGCTGGGGCTGGCCGCGATGCTGGCGCGCCACTCGTTGCACCCGGTCTCACGTGCGTTGGTTCAGGCTGCAGACGATCAGGCCTTGCGGCGCACCGATGCATGGCAGGTGGACGGCGTCGAAGAGCTGACGGGCGCCGGCCTTCAGGCACGCGCGCGGCACGCGGGCTCGCAGGGGGACATGATCCTGCGCCTGGGTTCCGGTCGTCATGCGCGCGTGCAGGGGGACGATGGTGCGCAACGGGTGGTGCTGTCGATGGAGCGGGCGGGCCAGGTCATCGAGCTTGCACGGTTTGGCTTCAGCGAAGAGCTGCGCCCCGAGGCCACCGTCGTCGTCCAGCAGTTGCGTGAGGCGGGTGTCGCCGTGGAACTGCTGTCTGGCGATCACGCCGCAGCGGTGCAGCGCGTGGCCGCGCGTATCGGGATAGAGGCTGCGCGCGGAGGCTGCTCGCCGCAGGACAAGCTGCAGCACCTGCAAGCGCTTCAGGCCCAAGGCCGGCATGTCGCGATGGTGGGCGATGGCCTCAACGATGGGCCGGTGTTGGCGGGCGCCCACGCTTCGTTTGCGTTTGGCAAGTCTGTTGCGTTGGCGCAAGCCCGTTCTGACGTCGTTGTTTTGGGGGACAATCTCACCCTCGTGGGAGAAACCCTGGTTCTTTCACGGCGAACCATGCATGTCGTGCGGCAGAACCTGTTGTGGGCCGCAATTTACAACGCCGTCGGCGTTCCACTGGCCATTGCGGGCTATATGCCGGCATGGCTGGCAGGCCTGGGCATGGCGCTCAGTTCGCTGCTGGTGGTGTTGAACGCTGCGCGTCTGGCGCGTGCTGCGTCCGGCCCGGATATGGGTGCCAAGTCACCGCTTGGCGCGCCAGGACCAATGAAGGTGACGTGACCATGGATGTCTTGTATTTGCTGATTCCTCTTTCGGTCGGACTCGTGCTGTTTGTGCTCGCAGGCCTGTGGTGGGCCGTGTATCGAGGGCAGTTTGAAAACGTCGATCAAGAAGGGGAGCGCATTCTGCGGAATGATTGACATTGGTCAATTACCCCAATGCGAATCGGGTTGAAACTTTTTCTGCTTATCAATGAGGTAACCGATGGAGTCATCACAAACAAAAGTTGCGCACTACGACGATACCGTAGTGCGGCAGTTTTCAATCATGGCGGTTGTCTGGGGGGTGATTGGCATGCTGGTCGGCGTGTTCATCGCCGCCCAGCTGACATGGCCTGAGCTGAATTTTGGTATCCCATGGCTGAGCTATGGCCGTCTGCGTCCGCTGCACACCAATGCGGTGATCTTCGCCTTCGGTGGCTGTGGTCTGTTTGCCACCAGCTACTACGTGGTGCAGCGCACCTGCCAGACCAAGCTGTTCGGCGGGCCACTGATCCCTTTCACCTTCTGGGGCTGGCAGCTTGCGATCGTGGCGGCAGTCATCACCCTGCCGCTGGGCTACAACCAGAGCAAGGAATACGCTGAGCTGGAATGGCCCATCGACATCCTGATTGCGCTCGTCTGGGTGTCCTATGCCATCGTGTTCTTCGGCACGATCGGCAAGCGCAAGGTCAAGCACATCTATGTCGCCAACTGGTTCTTTGGCGCCTTCATTCTGGCGATCGCCCTGCTGCACATCGTCAACAACATCTCGATCCCTGCAGGTTTCCTCAAGAGCTACTCCGCATACGCGGGCGTGCAGGATGCCATGGTGCAGTGGTGGTATGGCCACAACGCCGTGGGCTTCTTCCTCACGACGGGCTTCCTGGGCATGATGTACTACTACATCCCCAAGCAGGCAGGCCGCCCGGTGTACAGCTACCGCCTGTCCATCGTTCACTTCTGGGCGCTGATCTTCACCTACATGTGGGCCGGCCCCCACCACCTGCACTACACGGCCCTGCCGGACTGGACACAGTCGGTGGGCATGGTGTTCTCGCTGATTCTTCTGGCTCCGAGCTGGGGCGGCATGATCAACGGCATCATGACCCTGTCGGGTGCCTGGCACAAGCTGCGTGACGACCCCATCCTGCGCTTCCTGATCGTGTCCCTGTCGTTCTACGGCATGTCCACGTTCGAAGGTCCGATGATGTCCATCAAGACCGTCAACGCACTGTCGCACTACACGGACTGGACCGTCGGTCACGTGCACTCCGGCGCCCTGGGCTGGGTGGGCCTGGTGACCATGGGTTCGCTGTACTACATGATCCCGCGACTGTTCGGGCGTGAGAAGATGCACTCCGTCAAGGCCATCGAGCTTCACTTCTGGCTGGCCACCATCGGCATCGTGCTCTACATCGCTGCGATGTGGATTGCCGGTGTGATGCAAGGTCTGATGTGGCGTGCGGTCAACCCCGATGGCACCCTGACCTATACCTTTGTCGAGAGTGTCAAGGCGACCTATCCGTTCTACGCGATCCGCTTCCTGGGTGGCGTGCTGTTCCTGAGCGGCATGTGCATCATGGCCTGGAATACCTGGATGACCGCCATCTCGGGCCGCTCCGTCAAGGTCGCCATCCCGGCCGTCAATCCGACTCACGCCTGAGGTCTGAGGAATTTGTAGATGTCCAATACACACAATCAAAAGAGTTCGGGCTTCACCCACGAGAAAGTTGAAACCAGCAACTTCCTCATGATCGTCCTGATCCTCATCGTGATCGCGATGGGCGGTCTGGTGGAAATCGTTCCCCTGTTCTTCCAGAAGTCGACGACCGAAGCGGTGCAGGGCCTCAAGCCCTATACGGCGCTGCAGCTGGCCGGGCGTGATGTCTATCAGCGCGAAGGTTGCTACAACTGTCATTCGCAGATGATTCGCCCGTTCCGTGCAGAGACCCTGCGCTATGGCCATTACTCCGTGGCGGGTGAGTTCGTCTACGACCACCCGTTCCAGTGGGGTTCCAAGCGCACCGGCCCGGATCTGCATCGCGTCGGCGGCAAGTACAGCGACGAATGGCATCGCATTCACCTGATCAATCCGCGCGATGTGGTGCCGGAGTCGAACATGCCCGCCTATCCGTGGCTGGAGAAGAACCAGGTAGATGCGGCCAGCATGCCTACGCACATGCGCGCACTGCGCCGCGTTGGCGTGCCCTACACCGATGAGGAGATCGCCGGCGCGGAGGAATCCGTCAAGGGCAAGTCCGAGATGGAGGCCGTCATTGCCTATCTGCAGGTGCTTGGCACTGCAGTGAAGTAAAGGGAGCCGGATATGGACGTCACCACCATGCGCATTGTGGTCACGCTGGCTTCGCTGGCGTGCTTTGTGGGCATCTGGTACTGGGCCTTCATGGCTCGCAACCGTGCCCGGTTCGAAGAGGCGGCCCAGCTGCCCTTCGCCAATGACGATTGATTGCTCCAACCGATACCAAGAGATAACCCATGAGCGATTTCACCAGTAACTTCTGGTCTATTTATGTGGCCGGGATCACGCTTGCCGGAATCATCGGCTGCGCCCTGCTGCTGTGGCTGACTTCTCGCAAGAAGGTCGAATCGGCAGCAGACAACACGACAGGCCATGTCTGGGACGAGGACTTGAAGGAAATGAACAACCCCATGCCGCGTTGGTGGATGTGGTTGTTTGTCATCACCATCGTGTTTGCGTTTGCCTATTTGGCTGCCTACCCGGGCCTTGGTACGTTCAAGGGACAGTTGGGCTGGACACAGTTGGGAGAATACCAAGCCGAGGTTGACAAGGCCAACGCGGAACTCAAGCCGCTCTATGCGCGCTTTGATGGCATGAAAACCGAGGAAATAGCAGCCGACCCCGCGGCCATGGCGATTGGCGAGCGCCTGTTCATGAACAATTGCGCGCAGTGCCATGGCTCGGACGCGCGCGGCAGCAAGAGCTTCCCGAACCTCAGCGACGGTGATTGGCTTCACGGGGGCACTCCGGACGACATCCGCAAGACCATCCACGATGGCCGCGTGGGTGTGATGCCTCCCATGGCTGCTGCCGTGGGCTCGGCGGACGATGTGCGCAATCTGGCGCACTATGTCCTGAGCCTGTCGGGTAGCCCGCACGACTCGCTGAAGGCATCGCTTGGCAAGTCCAAGTTTGCTGCCTGTGCGGCGTGCCATGGCATGGACGGCAAGGGCAATACTGCGCTGGGAGCCCCCAACCTCACTGATGACATTTGGCTGCACGGTTGGGGTGAAGCGGCGATTGTCGCTATGATCAACAACGGCAAGACCAATGAGATGCCGGCTCAGTCAGGGAAGCTGACGGATCAGCAGATCAATGTGTTGGCAGCATATGTCTGGGGCTTGTCCAACAAACCCGACGCGGCTAAATAATATTACTGATATGAGCCGGGCCCCCTCGTGGGGCGCCGGCTTTTTTATTGTGCAAGACATTCTTGCAACAAGAGATTTCCACGATGAATCCAGGCCAGGGAAAGCCCCGCAAGGTGATACCGATCGCGCCTAACAAGGCCGAGACGTCCAAGGGCGAATCTGTGTCCCTGTACGAGGCACAGAAGAAGGTCTATCCGCGATCCATCAGCGGCATTTTTGCGCGATGGCGCTGGGTCATGGTCTATGTGACCCAGCTGATTTTTTATTGCTTGCCTTGGTTCCAGTGGGGCGAGCGGCAGATGGTGCTTTTCGATCTGGGTGCGCGCCGCTTCTATATTTTCGGCCTGGTTCTCTACCCTCAGGATTTCATCTATCTGACGGGGCTGTTGATCATATCTGCCTTGGCCTTGTTCTTGTTTACCGCGGTGGCTGGGCGGCTCTGGTGTGGGTTCTCCTGCCCGCAAACCGTCTATACAGAGATATTCATGTGGATTGAGCACAAGATCGAGGGTGATCGCAGTGCTCGGATACGCCTGGACAATGGACCATGGAATTTTGAGAAGATCTGGAAGAAGACCCTCAAGCAGGTCATATGGGTGACTGTTGCCTTCTGGACAGGTTTTACCTTTGTCGGTTACTTCGTCCCGATTCGTGAACTGGGCGGCGAGCTGCTTGCGTTGCATGGGACCTGGCAGCTTTTCTGGGTTTTCTTCTATGGTTTGGCTACCTATGGAAATGCGGGCTATCTGCGTGAGCAGGTTTGCAAGTATATGTGTCCCTATGCGCGATTCCAGAGCGCAATGTTTGACCGCGACACCCTGATCGTCACCTACGATCCCGAGCGTGGCGAGCCGCGTGGGCCTCGCGTGAAGACCGTGGATCACAAGGCCAAGGGCTTGGGTGATTGCATTGACTGTTCCTTGTGTGTTCAGGTGTGTCCGACGGGTATTGATATCCGCAACGGCCTTCAGTATGAGTGTATTGGTTGCGGTCTGTGTGTGGATGCATGCAATACCGTGATGGACAAGATGCAATATCCGCGTGGGTTGATTCGGTTTTCAACACAGAATGGTGTGAAAAACCACTGGACTCAGGCGGAGATATTCAAGAGGGTGCTTAGGCCGCGCGTGCTTTTCTACACCACCATACTGCTGGCGCTTTGTATTGGAATGATGGCGAGCTTGGTCGTTCGCACTCCATTGAAGGTGGATGTGGTGCGGGATCGTGCTGCCTTGTCCCGTATTGTCGCTGGCGGCAAGTTGGAGAATATCTATCGTTTGCAAATCATGAATGCCACCGAGGGCGTTCAGCGCTATACCATTGCGGCACGCGGCCTTGAGGGTCTGGAGGTCGTGTCCGATGGGGATGTCGAAATAGGCCCTGCGGAGTCGCGCTGGGTCGTCGTGCGCTTGCAGATTCCTTATGGTTCGGCGGCGCCGGGTTCGCATCCGGTGTATTTCGATATTCGAGAGCAGGGTGGCCAGGCCGGGGTTGCGGAGAAGTCGGTGTTCCTTGTTCCTCGTTAGCAAGGGAGCAGTGCTGTTCTTATGTTTGTTGGGCCTTCATTGGGTCGCGGAGTTTGATGTCATGACCACAACTACACCAGAGACCAATCTGTCGGCAAAGCAGCCATGGTGGAGATATGGCCATGTCTGGTTGATCATCGCCGGGCCAGTAATTGTGGTAATTGCAGGCTTCGTGACGCTTTGGCTTGCACTTGCTCAGCCTGACCCACTATTGTCTGAAGACTATTATCAAAGAGGTCTGAATATCAACGAGACCCTGAAGAGCCAGGACGCAAGCATGACACCTGCCATCAAGGGTAGAAATCATGCGGCTACGCCGGCGGAAGACCAGCCTCGCTGACGCAGCGAGCTGGCCGGCCTAGGGGGAAACGGGAAGACACGGGTTGCACATCTGATGCTAGGCTTTCGCAGGTCAATCTGGAGGTGCTTCTATGTGGGTGCAGCGACTGATGTGGATTGCCTGGCCGGCATTCCTGATGGCCGGCGTTCTCGAGATGCTGGTGTTTGCCTTTGTTGATCCTGCCGCGCTGCAATGGTCTGACGAGCCAACCCGGCTCTCGCGAGAGGCTGTCTATACGGTCGCATTCTTTGCATTTTGGGTGATCATCATGATCTCGGGCGCACTCACAACGCTGCTTGCCGCTTCTCCGTTCGAGTTCAATGGCTCCCCTTCATCGCGCAGGACTGGGCGCGATGGTGATTCGAACTACGCCTCCTGATCCACCAGTTTGCTTTGAGTGTGGGGGGCAGGTGAAGCCCGGAACTGGCTAGTGCCCAGACTGCTGATTGTTCACGATTCGCTTCAAGGCTTCTGTATTCACAATGCGAACGTGACGTTGCTTGACTTCGACAATTCCGTCTTCGACGAACTTGGAGAAGGTGCGGCTCACCGTCTCCAGCTTGAGGCCCAGGTAACTTCCAATCTCCTCGCGGGTCATGCGCAGCACCAGTTCCGACTGTGAGAATCCCCGCGCGTGAAGACGCTGCACCAGGTTCAGCAGAAAGGCTGCAAGCCGTTCTTCCGCACGCATGCTTCCGAGCAGAAGCATGACGCCATGTTCCCGCACAATCTCCCGGCTCATGATCTTGTGGACATGGGTCTGCAATGCGGTGAATTCGCGCGACAGCTCCTCGATGCGTTCAAATGGCATCACGCAAACCTCGGCATCTTCGAGGGCCACGGCATCGCAGGTGTGTCGATCGTTGACGATTCCGTCGAGGCCTATGATCTCACCTGCCATCTGAAAGCCGGTGACTTGGTCGCGTCCGTCCTCGGTGGCCACGCAGGTCTTGAAGAATCCGGTGCGTATGGCAAAGAGAGACGTGAAGGGCTCGCCATTGCGAAAGAGCGTGCCCCCGCGTTTGACCTTGCGGCGCACCGCGACGATATCGTCGATGCGCTTGAGCTGCTGCTCGTCCAGCCCTACAGGCATGCACAACTCGCGCAAGTTGCAGTTCGAGCAGGCTACTTTGATGGACTGAGGAGTGTGCATGGATATCCGGTTCATGATGCGAGCCTGCCCCTGGCCACTGTGGAAGCGGGTTGCATCGCAACTTGTTGGAAGACTTTGATCTAAGGCTGCATTGTCGTCCATTGGACATTGCGGATGCTTGATCGACGTCAAGGACGCTGACCAGACTGTACGGCACAGTGCGCTCGAACCGCAAGGAATCCCTTCATGACTGTCGTTACAACTGAGCTTCTGCGTCGCTTTGACGTTCCGGGGCCGCGTTACACCTCCTATCCCACTGCAGATCGCTTTGTGGAGGCATTTGGAGAGAAAGAGTACATCCTTGCACTGGCACAGCGCCGTGTCGGGTCCGTGGCCAAGGCCATGCCGCTGTCCCTGTATGTACACATCCCGTTTTGCGAGTCCCTTTGCTACTACTGTGCATGTAACAAAATCATCACCAAGCATCCCGAGCGTGCCGAGGTGTACCTACGGTACTTGAGCCGTGAGATCGATTTGCATACCGCGCACTGCGGCATCGGCCAACATGTGAGCCAGCTGCATTTTGGAGGTGGAACGCCGACGTTCCTGTCCGACGATGGTTTGCGGGAATTGATGGGCATGCTCAAGCGGAGCTTCGTGTTCGTGCCTGGGGGGGAGTACTCCATCGAAGTGGATCCCCGTACGGTGGATGAGCAGCGACTGGCACTCCTGGCGGAACTGGGCTTCAACAGACTCAGCTTCGGCGTGCAGGACTTTGATCCCGAAGTGCAGAAGGCTGTGCATCGGATACAGCCTGCCGGGAAGGTGTTTGGTCTGGTCGAGAGTGCGCGCAAGCTGGGCTTTGAATCAGTCAACGTGGACTTGATCTACGGCTTGCCCAGGCAAACGCCCGAGTCATTCGACCGTACCTTGGAGCAGGTCGCCCAACTGCGTCCTGATCGCATTGCGCTCTATGCCTATGCCCATCTGCCTGAACGCTTCAAGGCGCAGCGACGGATCATCACTTCAGAACTGCCGATGGCATCCGCCAAGGTGTCCATGTTGGCGCGCTCCATAGATGCGTTCATGAACGCCGGTTACGTCTATGTGGGCATGGACCATTTCGCGTTGCCCGACGATGCGCTCGCTGTGGCCAAGCGTCAGGGGCGGTTGCATCGCAACTTCCAAGGCTACAGCACGCAGCCCGATTGCGATCTGATCGGCCTTGGTGTGTCGGCCATTGGTCGGGTGGGCGCAACCTACAGTCAGAACGCGAAGACGCTTGATGAGTATTACGACGCAATCAACCATGGCCACCTGCCGGTCGTGCGTGGCCTGGCGTTGACCAAGGATGATCTGGTGCGGCGCGCGGCCATCATGGCCCTCATGTGTCAGGGGGAGTTGCTTTTCGAGCCGTTTGAACAGTCTTGGCTCATTGATTTCCGGCGCTATTTTGAGGCCGAGCTGCGACAACTCGAGGAGATGGAGCAGCAGGGACTTGTTGTCGTTTCGCCTGAGGGCGTCACTGTCACCACGATGGGCTGGTTCTTCGTGCGGGGTGTCGCAATGGTGTTCGACAAGTATTTGCAGGCAGATCGGAACCGAGCGCGGTTTTCACGCATCATCTGAGCCATGCTATTGGCTCTGGCCTCGACGGCTTTCTTGATGGGGGTGACAGGTGGGCCGCACTGCCTTGTCATGTGTGCTGCACCTTGCGCGGCATTGACATGCGGCGGTGTCGTCGCAGGCAAAGGGCATTCGCAGGCAACGAGGCCAACACCGCGCGGCGCCACGTTTCGACGCATGGCAGGCTTTCACATGGGGCGACTTGCGGGTTACGGCGCAGCAGGTGCTGCGGTAGCCCTTGCGATGGACCGATTGGCGTGGTTGAGTCAGAGTAGCGCAGCCCTGCGCCCCGTGTGGACATTGTTTCACGTGCTGGTTCTGGGCTGGGGGCTGCTGATGATGCTTCAGGCAAGGCAGCCCGCCTGGCTGGAGAATGCTGGTCGTTCGGTGTGGGTACGCGTGCGTGCGCTCGCGTTGCGTCCGGGGGGGCTCTTTACCATCGGCATGGCCTGGGCACTGCTGCCTTGTGGTCTGCTGTATACCGCCTTGCTGACCGCCGCACTCAGCGGTAGCGTGGCGCGCGGGGCATTGTGCATGGTGCTCTTTGGTGTCGGAAGTGCCATATGGTTGATTGCCGGCCCCTTGGCATGGCAGCGGGCGAGAGCGCGCATGCAGCGCATCGTCAGTTCCATGGCGACCAGGCTGGCTGGGCTGGTGCTCTTTGCTATGGGGAGCATTGCATTGTGGATGGACGTGGTGCACGGTCAGCCCGCACCCTGGTGTTTGCCTTGATTGCCCGATACAAGTGTTGAATATTTGCATCATAGGGCTTACGTAACAAACATGTGACTCATGTAACTGTGATAATGGTTCACACGCAATGCGCAGATGCGGTTTGGCATCTGCGCACACACCGAGAACCGTGCAACAGTGAGTCAGTCAATCCTTATCAGTGTCGATGCGCTACGGGTGGGCATGTACATCCAGCTCGAGGGAGGGTGGATCAACCATCCCTTTCCGATGAGCAGCTTCAGGATCTCGTCGCCGAAGCAGATACATGTACTCCGAAAGATTGGCATGAAGACCGTGCGCTATCTTCCGGCCAAAAGCCTCGTCACCACATCCGCCCTGGATCGGTTCGCACGAAGCAGTCCCGCGCCGCTGGAGTACATCGTTGACAAGGCCAGCACGATTGCGCAGCCTTCCGAAGCGGCGGATGAAGACCTGATACGCCAGTACCTGGCAACGCAGGAACGCTGTCAGCAACGCTTCGTGGACTCTGCGGGCGCGTATTGCGCTATCGCTGTCGATGTACGTGAGGCGCCGCAGCAGGCGCGCATGCAAGCCGAGGCTCTGATTGACGTTTGTGTCAACGATCTTCTGACGCAGGGCCCATGTGCCGTGCACCTGTTGGCCGGCGCGGTCGACCGGCACTCTGCCGCTCACGTGGTCAACGTCATGGTTCTGGCTCTGCTGCTCGGGCAAGCACTGGGTCTCAAGGCACCGGAACTCCATGGTTTGGGGATTTCGGCCTTGCTTCATGACCTGGGCAAGGTGGAGTTGCCTGAACATATCGCCGAGCCGGGCGCAATGCTCAGCCCCGACGACATGCACCGGTATCGCGAACATGTAGGACTGTCCGTGGCGCTCGGCCAGCGAATGGGGCTTCCGAGTGATGTGCTCATTGCCATTGCGCAGCATCATGAAATGGCTGACGGCAGTGGATTTCCATTGCACCTGATTGCGGACGACATGAGCCTCTGGGGGCAGATCCTGGCCCTGGTCAATCGCTATGACCGCCTGTGCAATCCGTTGCACGGAGAGCCGGCCATGACGCCACATGAGGCCGTGGCCAGTCTCTACGCGTTGCGGCGAGAATGCTTTGATGTCGCAGTGCTGGCCGCGTTCGTGCGCATGATGGGTGTGTACCCGCCTGGAACACTGGTGCAGCTTGTCGATGACAGCTTTGCACTGGTGGTGAACGCAGATCCCAGCCATCCACTGCGTCCCAACGTCATTTCGTATCGGGCCGATTCCGCGCATGGAGAGGTTCAGTTGCTGAGACTCGCACATCGCCCGGACCTTGGGATCTTGCGCAGCGTGAAACCGGCGCAGCTGCCGCGTGAGGTGCTGGACCATTTGCTGCCGCAGCCGCGCATTTGCTACTACTTCGAGCGTGCGCAGGATTCGGTGGAGCGGGGGAGGCGTCGTGAGTAACGCAGGTGGGCAGCCATTCGAGGCCATCTGGAATGGGCTGAGTCTTGCCGCCTGGTTGGTGGATGCGACGACGCTTCAGATCCTGCAGGCGAACGATGCCGCGGGGCAGTTGGTGGGCAGACGCAGTGCCGACATGCGAGGCATGCTCGTTCTTGAGCTGGCGGCCACCCCGGAGGATCAGATTTTCTGGAGCCAGTCAGGTGCGGACATTGCGGCGGGCATCCATTCGCACAGCTGGGTGCGCAATCTGCGCAGCGGGGCGCTGGTGCCGGTGGATCGTCGCGTCATCGCCATTGACGCACCCGCCTCACCGCATGCCACCCAGTGCCTGCTGGTGACCATGCAGGATCGGTCGGAGCAGGAAGCGTCGCGCCTGGAACTGGAGGCATTGCTTTCCGAGTTGCGCGCTACGCTCGATTCGTCGGTCGATGGCGTGCTGACCTGCGACCTGCAGGGGCACCTGCGGGCCTTCAATCAGCGCCTGGCACAGATATGGCAGCTGCCACACGAATTGCTGTTGAAGCGCGATGACGCTGCGATTTGGGCGTACATGCAAAGCCAGGCGCTGGATTCGGAGTTCTTCCGTGCGCGACTGGCAGCGATTGCGCACGAACCCGCTTGCGAGACGGCAGATGTTCTGCGATTGCGCAACGGCACCATCGTGGAGCAGCGCTCCAGGCCGCAACTTGTCCAGGGGCGTCCCGCAGGTCGTGTGTATGCCTATCGCGACATCACTGCGCAGCACATGGCTGAAGCCGATCTGAGGCTGGCAGCGAGGGTGTTCGAGTCGAGCCTGGACGCCATCTTCATCGCGGACAAGCATGGTGTGATCACACGCATCAATGCCGCATGTGCTCAACTGCTGGGGGCGTCGGCGGAGCATGCGGTGGGACAGCCTGTGACCAGTCTCTTTGCATCGGCGCAACGTCAGAGCGACCTCCTGCCCGAGGTGCATCGCGCGTGGTTGCATCAAGGTCATTGGGGAGGGGAGCTGCCCCTGCGCCGGGGTGATGGCCTCCATTGCAGCGTGCACCTGTCCTGGGTGGCTCTTAGAGATGACGACGGAGGCACGCAGCAAAGCATAGGCTTCATGCGTGACCTGACGCAGCAACTGGCAGCCAAGCAGCGCATAGAGGAGCTTGCGTACAGCGACACACTCACCGGCCTGCCCAATGGACGGCTCTTGTCCAAGAGGGTCGGCGCCGCCATCGAGGCCTCGCGCGCCAGCGGTGACGGATTCGCAATTCTTTTTCTGGATCTCGATCGCTTCAAGATCGTCAATGACTCGCTGGGACACGCCTTCGGCGACCGCGTGCTCAAACTGGTGTCCGAGCGCCTTCTGCATTGCTTGCGTCAATCGGACATGCTGTGCCGCCTCGGTGGCGATGAGTTCGTGATCTACCTGCACGGTGCCGATACGGAGGTTGCCGAGGCGGTGGCGCGGCGCATGATCGATGAAATGCAGTCACCCTTTGTGCTCGATGGGATGGCGTTCTCCATTCAATGCAGCATTGGCCTGTCCATGTTCCCGCAGGACGGTGACTCGCTCGATGAGCTCATCAAGCAGGCCGATACTGCCATGTATCAGGTCAAGGAACGTGGGCGCGGCAGCTACGGTTTCTATCGGCCACAGATGAATGCCAATCTGCTGTCGCGCATGAAGATGGAGCATGCCATGCGCCAGGCGCTGGGGCAGGGGCATATGACGGTGCATTTCCAGCCTCAGGTGGACATGAACGCCGGAACCATTGTTGGTGTGGAGGCGTTGGCCCGGTGGACGGATCCGGAATTGGGTGTCGTATCGCCGGGCGTGTTCATCCCGCTCGCGGAGGAGTCCGGCTTCATTGTCACTCTGGGCGCCTGGGTGATGGAGCAGGCGATCAAGGAGGCGGCCTACTGGCATGACCGCGGCACCTCGCTGCTGATGTCCGTGAATGTCTCCGCGCTGGAGTTCCGGCAGGTCGGTTTTGTGGAGCGCGTTGCGACATTGCTCAGTCGATATGGCTTGCCGGCGCAGCAGCTGGAATTGGAACTCACCGAAAGCGTACTGCTGCACGATGCAAAGGAGATGGAGCAGGTGCTTGCGGCATTGACCGGCATGGGACTCCGCCTTGCCATCGACGATTTTGGTACGGGCTATTCCAGCCTGGCCTATCTGAAGAAGCTGGCCATTCACAGGCTCAAGATCGACAGAACCTTCGTATGCGGCCTGCCGGCCGACGAAGGCGACTGTGCCATTGTCCAGGCCGTTGTCAGCATGGGCCGCGCCCTCGGAATCGAGGTGGTTGCCGAGGGAGTGGAAACACAGGCGCAGCGCCAGTTGCTGCAGGACATGGGGTGTGAGCACTACCAGGGCTACCTGTGCGCGCCGGCCTTGCCGGCCGCTGAACTGCGCAGCCGCGCGGCGGAATTCTCCAAGCTGCCTGCGAAGCCCAAGCGCCCGGTCGTGAGGCCCGTTTGCCGGTCGCGTGCAACCAAGCATTGACGGCGAAGGCGAGGCGCCGACGCGGGCTCAAAAATCAGAGGTGTCTGCGAAAGCTACCGGACCGGCATCCTGAACCGGGGGTTCAGGTGGGCGAGGGCAACCAGGCGTTGGGTTCATCTGACGCGAGATGATCACGCTCACCAGGCAATGTACCAAGCCCGAGCTCGTTGAGCATTGGTTCAAGGAAATATAAAGCCCGGCAGCATCGCAGACGGCTCCATTGTAATTGCTGCGAACAGCCTCTGCCGCCTGCCGGCATGGCCTGGTTACAGCGGGCTGGTGTCTTCGCCGAGAGCCTCGTCGAGGCGCAGAAGCAGCTGTTGCACGCGCGCGTCCTGTTCAGCCGGCAATGCCGAGTCGGGGGCATCGGCAGCGTCGGCCGCCTCGGGCATTGCAGGCCTTTGACTGGCAGCGGCCAGGTCGGCGGCTTCGCGGTCTGCGATCTCGAACGCCAGGTTGAGGGCCGCCAGCACGGCGATGCGTTCACGCGCGCGCACCTTGCCGGCGTCGCGAATGCGGGTCATGGCCGTGTCCACGCGTTCCACCGCCTCGAGCAGGCGTGATTCCTGGCCCTCGGGGCAGGCCAGCAGGTAGCTTTGCTGCAGGATCTGAACCTCGAGCTGCTTCATGGCGCGTCCTTGGTCGGATTGTTTTCGGGCAGGCGTTCGAGCAGCGCATCGATTCTCGAGCGCGCCGCACCGAGACGGGATTTGAGCGAGTCGCGCTCCTGGGTCAGCGTGGCCACCTGCTCGGCCAGCAGGGCGTTGGTGCGCTCCAGTTCGGCGTGGCGCAGCAGCAGGCGCTCGACGCGCTGCGCAATCAGATCGATGGGGTGGGGTGTGGCCATAGAACCGCGCATTGTAGGGTGACAGTGGGTTTACCCGTAAAATCGATGTCGTTGGTGCTCGCTGCCGTGGTTCACGCGGCCGCAGTTCAACGGGAAGCAGGGAGGGGCCTTCGCCACGAAGCACACCCCCAGCCTGCGCTGCCCCCGCAACGGTCAGCGGATGAGCCGTCCTGTCTCGGCTCCGCTTTCACATTCTCATGCCACTGGGTGCCTTGAACAAGTGCCTGGGAAGGCCGTGAAAGCTGTCCCGCCAGCCCGGATACCGGCCAACAAGGTGGTTTCGCCAGCCCTTTTGCCAGGGCGGTGTGACCGTGATGCCCAGGTGCCGACGGGGAGGTCGGCTGTGGCGATATTCCCGTTTTTCCCACATGAAGAAGATCCGTTCGTCCAAAGTGCGCAGCACCGCACTGGCCACCCATGTGCGCGTGACCGCGCTGACCCTGGCGCTGGGCGCCGCCTGGCCGGTCATGGCCCAGACCCTGGTGGCGCAGGCCGCCACCGAGCAGCAACTGCGCGAGACCGTGGTAACCGCCACGCGCGTGGCCCAGCCGCTGTCTGACCTGGTGTCCGACGTCTCCATCGTCGACCGCGAAACCATCGAGGCCAGCGGCGCCACCGGCGTCATCGACGTGATCGCGCGCCTGCCCGGCGTGCAGATCTCGCGCAACGGTGGCCAGGGCAGCAGCGGCAGCGTCTACCTGCGCGGAGCCGAGTCGCGCTTCACGGCCGTGTATCTCGATGGCGTGCGCCTGGACTCCCAGTCCACGGGCGGCGTGGTCTGGGAGCAGATTCCGCTGTCGCAGATCGACCGCATCGAGGTCGTGCGCGGCCCTGCGGCCGCCGTCTACGGCTCCGACGCCATTGGCGGCGTGATCCAGTTGTTTACCAAGAAGGGTGAGGGCGCCCCTGCACCGTACGTGGGCGTGGGCCTGGGCAACCAGGGCACGCGCACCGTGCAGGCCGGCGTGAGCGGCGGCAGCGGCATGGTGGACTATTCGCTCGGCCTGTCGCACGAGCGCGCCGATGGCTTCAGCACGCGCGTGGGCGCGGCCTACAACCCGGACGACGACGGCTATCGCCGCAGCACGGCCAATGCAAAGGTGGGCCTGCAGATCAACAAGACCCACCGCATCGAGGGCACATTGCTGGCCAGCAATCTCAACTCGCAGTACGACGGCAGCCTGACCGCCGACGACCGCAACCACCACCAGCTGCGCACTGGTGGCCTGGCTTGGCTGGCCCAGTGGAGCGATGTGTACAAGACGCGAGTGCAGGTCACGCAGTCGGACAGCAAGTACAGCACCACGCCCAACTTCTACATGACCGAGACCACGCTGCGCAACTACCTGCTGCAGAACGAGTGGCGCCTGGGTGCCCACCTGTTCACCGCGGCGCTGGAGCGTCGTGAGGACGAGCTGCACAACCCTGCCACGGCCTTCGTGGGAGACCTCCAACGTGACCGCTCGCAGAACGCCCTGGCTCTGGGCTATGGGCTGAACCAGGGTGCGCACGCGCTGCAGGCCAACCTGCGCTATGACGACGACAGCGAGTTCGGCGGCAAGGGCACGGGCAGCCTGTCCTATGGCTACGCGATCACGCCGCAGTGGCGCATCACGGCCGCGGGCGGCACGTCGTTCCGCGCGCCCACGCTCTACCAGCGCTTCAGCGAGTACGGTGCGCCCGGCCTGCAGCCCGAGAAGGGCCGCAACATCGAGATCGGCACGCGCTGGAGCCAGGGCGCGAGCAGCGTGGGCCTGGTGGCCTACCGCAACCGCGTGACCAACCTCATCAACTTCGGCGCCGCTGGCAGCTGCGCATCGGCCTTTGGCTGCTACGAAAACGTGGGCCGCGCCGAATACAAGGGCGTGACGCTGTCGGCCACGCACCGCATCGCCGGCGTGTCGCTGCATGGCTCCATGGACTGGCAGAACCCGCGTGACCTGGACAGCGGCAGGCAGCTCGCGCGCCGCGCCAAGCGCTACGCCACGCTGGGCGCCGACACCATGGTTGCGGGCTGGACGCTGGGCGCCGAGCTCTACGCCTCGGCACGCCGCTACGACAACGCCGCCAACACCAACGTGCTCGGCGGTTACACCACGGTCAACCTCTACACCTCCAAGCGTCTGGGCCGCGACGTGACGCTGCTCGCACGCGTGGACAACCTCGCCGACAGGGACTACCAGACCGCACGCACCTACGCCACGGGTGGGCGCACGGTTTATGTCGGTCTGAAGTGGGCGCCGCGTTAAGGTCCGCCATGCACCGCTGCCCCGCCTTGATCACCGCCGCCTGCGCCTCCGGCCAGGGCAAGACCACCGTTACCGCGGCGCTTGCGCGCCTGCACGCCCGGCAGGGCCGGCGCGTGCGCGTGTTCAAGTGCGGGCCGGACTATCTGGACCCCTACTGGCACCAGCTCGCCAGCGGCGCGCCCGTGCAGCAGCTCGACCTGTGGATGACGGGCGCCGAGGACTGCGCCGCGCGCCTGTACGCCGCGGCGGGCGATGCCGACCTGCTGCTCATCGAGGGCGTGATGGGCCTATTCGACGGCGCGGACAGCGTGGCCGACCTGGCCGCGCGCTTTGGTGTGCCGGTGCTCGCCGTCGTCGATGCCTGGGCCATGGGCGGTACGCTGGGCGCCATTGCGCATGGCCTCAAGACCTTCCGTCCCGGCCTGCCCTGGGCGGGGGTGTTGGCCAACCGCGTGGCCGGCGCGCACCACGCGCAGCTGCTGAAGGATGGTCTGCGCGACGGCGCGGACTGGCTGGGCGCGCTGCCGCGCCTGGCGGGCGAGGGCGGCGGGCCGCTCCTGCCCGAGCGCCATCTGGGCCTGGTGGCCGCGCACGAGCTGCCCGACGCCATTGCGCGCCTGGACGCCGCGGCCGACGCGCTCGCCGCCACGCCGCTCGGCCAGATGGACGCGAGGGCGCTCGAGCGCTTTGCCGTGGACTTCGCGCCGCAGCCCGAGGCCGCCGTGCCGCCGCTGCTGGCCGGGCGCACCGTGGCCGTGGCGCGCGATGCGGCCTTTGCCTTCATCTACCCGGCCAACCTACGGACGCTGACGGCGCTCGGCGCGCGCCTGGCGTTCTTCTCGCCGCTCGCGGGCGAGCGCCTGCCCGACTGCGATGCACTGTGGCTGCCCGGGGGCTACCCGGAGCTGCACGCCGAGCGGCTGGCCGACAACCGCGGCCTGCAGCAGGACCTGCACGCCCACGCGGCCGCGGGCAAGCCCATCTGGGCCGAGTGCGGCGGCATGATGGCGCTGGCCGAGACCATCGACCTGCCGGACGGCCGCCGGCTGCCCCTGTGGGGCCTGCTGCCCGGGCGCGTCACGCAGCAGCAGCGCCTGGCGGGCCTGGGCCCGCAGCAACTGACCCTGCCCCAGGGCGTGTTGCGCGGCCACACCTTTCACTATTCGCGCTTCGACAGTCCCGCGCCCGTGGCCACGCGCACGGCGCGGCGCGGGCAGGCCGTGACGCCCGATGCGGGCGAGGCCGTCTACCGCCAGGGCAGCCTGCGGGCCAGCTACTTCCACGCCTGGTTTGCGTCCAGCCCGGCGGCCACCGCGAGTCTGTTCCTATGACCCCCATTGCCCGCAGCGAGCTCATCCTGGGCGGCCAGAAGAGCGGCAAGTCGCGCCGCGCCGAGATGCTCGCGCGCGAGTGGCTCGCGCAATCGCCCGCGCACCGCGCCGTGCTCATCGCCACGGGCCAGGCCTGGGACGATGAGATGCGCCAGCGCATCGCGCGCCACCAGCGCGAGCGTGCCGAGCGCGTGCCCGGCATGCTGACGCTGGAAGAGCCGCGCGACCTGGCTGGCGTGCTCGCGCGCGTGAGCAGCCCGCAGGCGCTGGTGGTGGTTGACTGCCTGACGTTGTGGCTTACCAACTGGCTCATGCCGGCCGCGCAGGATGTGCACCCTCTCCCCCCGGGAGAGGGCAGGGGTGAGGGCAGGCCCACCATCGCTGGGCGTACGGAATATGAGCCCAATCGGCCTCCAGCGCCCGACTGGCAAGCGCAGGCAGCTCTATTTTTGGAAGCAATCCGCCAGTCCAGCGGGCCCGTCGTGCTCGTGGGCAACGAGATCGGCCTCGGCGTCATCCCCCTGGGGCGCGAGGTGCGCGCCTTTGTCGATGCACTGGGCGGCCTCAACCAACAGGTGGCCGCCGCCTGCGAGCGCGTCACACTCATGGCCGCGGGCCTGCCCCTGACATTGAAAACGCCATGAAGCCCACACCCGTCAAACGCATCCTCCTCGTCGTCGCCGTGCTGCTCGCGCTGCTGCTGCTCATGTGGGGTACGGCGCAGGCCCAGGGCGTGCAGGTCACCGACGACCGCGGCCGCCGGGTGGAGCTGCCGCGCGCACCCCAGCGCATCGTGAGTCTGCTGCCCTCGCTGGCTGAGACGGTATGCGCGCTCGACGCCTGCGCGCGCCTGGTCGGCGTGGACCGCTACACCAACTGGCCCGACAGCGTGAAGCAGTTGCCCAAGGTGGGCGGCGGGCTGGATCCGAACATCGAGGCCGTCGTCGCGCTGCGCCCGGACGTGGTGCTCATGGGCACCTCCTCGCGTGCGGCCGACCGTCTGGTGGCGCTGGGCATTCCCGTGGTGGCGCTCGAGCCCAAGACCCATGCCGACGTGCGGCGTGTGATGGGCAAGATCGGCCAGCTGCTGGCCGTGGCCGATGCCGATCGCGTCTGGCGCGCCATCGATGCGGGCGTGTCCGCCGCCGCCCAGTCCCTGCCGCCCACCGCGCGCGGCCAGCGCGTGTACTTCGAGGTCAGCCCCGGGCCCTTTGGCGCGGGCGAGGCCTCGTTCATCGGCGAGACGCTCACGCGCCTGGGGGCGCGCAACATCCTGCCCGCGCGGCTCGGGCCCTTCCCCAAGCTCAACCCCGAATATGTGGTGCGTGCCGACCCGGACCTGATCATGGTTGGCGCCCGCAGCGCCCAGGGACTGCTCGCGCGCCCCGGCTGGGACCGGCTGCGCGCGCTGCGCCAGGGCCGGCTGTGCCAGTTCACGGCCGAGCAGTCCGACGTGCTGATCCGCCCCGGCCCCCGCATGGCCGAGGCCGCGCGCCTCATGGCCGCCTGCCTGCAGGGCAAGGCCCCCGGAGTCGCGCAATGAAGAAAAATGGGGTCAGATTCCAATTGGGCGACGGCGCTCGCTCAGAACCGGCCGAGTCGCAAGCCGAAAATTGGAGTCTGACCCCAATAAATGCGCGCTGGCTCGGCCTGGGCCTGGCGCTGCTGGGCCTGGTGCTGGTGCTGCTGGGGCTGGCCGTGGGCAGCACCGGGCTGGAGAGCCTGCGCCCGCTCTGGGCGGGCGAGGGCGACGAGGCCGCCATGGCGCGCCAGATCGTCTGGGACATCCGCCTGCCGCGCACCCTGGGCGCCTGGGCCGCGGGTGCGCTGCTGGGCCTGGCCGGGGCCGTGGCCCAGGGGCTGTTTCGCAATCCGCTGGCCGACCCGTACCTGCTGGGCAGCGCCTCGGGCGCGTCGCTGGGCGTGGCCGCGGCGCTGGCGCTGATGGGCGGCGCGGGCGGCATGCTGGGCGCATCGAGCGCCGTGGCCGTGGTGTCGGTCTATTCGGGCCACTGGCTGGTGCGCCTGGGGCTCACGGGGGCGGCGTTTGTGGGCGCCGTCGCGGCCGTGCTGCTCACCCTGGTGCTGGCGCGCGGCGTGCAGCACACGCTGCGTCTGCTGCTGGCCGGCGTGGTGGTGGGCGTGGTGCTGGGGGCCTGCACCTCGCTCATCCTGCTGCTCTCGCCCGATTCGCTGCAGGCCATGCAGGGCTTTCTGCTCGGCTCCACGGGCTTTGTCGGCTGGACGGCCTGCGTGCTGCTGCTCGCCGTCTGGCTGCCCTGTCTTGCCGCGGCCTGGGGGCTGTCGCGCGCGCTCGACGCGCTGGCCCTGGGCGAGGCCACGGCGCACAGCCTGGGCCTGCCGCTGGCGCCGCTGCGCGCGGCCCTGGTGGCGGTGCTGGCCCTGGCCACGGGCACGGCGGTGGCGCAGACCGGGCTGATCGCCTTTGTCGGCCTGGCCGCGCCTCACCTGGTGCGCGCGGCCGTCAGCGTGCCCCATGGCCGGCTGATGGGGCTGGCCAGCCTGATGGGCGGCGCTCTGCTGGCGGGGGCCGACCTGCTGGCGCGCGGCCTGCTGGCGCCGCAGGAGCTGCCCGTGGGCGTGCTCACCGCCGTGCTCGGCGGCGGCTATCTGCTGTGGCTGATGCACCGGCGCACGGCACCCGGGGGGCTGCTGTGAGCACTGCACAAAACATAGCTGTCAGCGCCCACCAGATAAGCGCTGGAGCCGGAAAAGACTGTGTATTGCAGGGCATGAGCCTGCAGATCACCGCGGGCCGCTGGACCAGCATCGTTGGCCCCAACGGCGCGGGCAAGTCCACGCTGCTGCGCGCCCTGGCCGGGCTGCTGCCCACGCGCGGCGGCCATGTGGAGCTGCTCGGGCGCGCGCTGCACGCCTGGCCGCGGCGCGAGCGCGCGCGCCAGCTCGCCTGGCTGGGCCAGAACGAGGCCGCCGGCGACGACCTCACGGTGTACGACGTGGCCATGCTCGGCCGCCTGCCGCACCAGGGCTGGATGCAGCCCGCCAGCCGCCAGGATCATGCGGCCGTGGAGCAGGCGCTGCGCGCCACCCAGGCCTGGGACTGGCGCGCGCGTGCGCTGGGCCAGCTCTCGGGCGGCGAGCGCCAGCGCGTGCTGCTGGCGCGCGCGCTGGCCGTGCAGGCCCAGGTGCTGCTCATGGACGAGCCGCTGGCCAATCTCGATCCGCCGCACCAGGCCGACTGGCTGCGCCTGGTGCGCGCGCTGGTCGCGCGCGGCCACACCGTGGTCAGCGTGCTGCACGAAATCTCCCTGGCGCTGCATGCCGACGACATGCTCATCATCGACCGCGGGCAGCTGCGCCACCAGGGCGCGGCGGGCGACCAAGCCACGCACCGCGCGCTCGAGCGCGTGTTCGACGACCGCATCGCCATCCACCATGTGGCGGGCCAGTGGCTGGCCCTGCCGCGCATCCACGTTTGAAGGACAGCCCTCCATGCAGATAGAAACCCCACCCGCCGACAAGCCCTACGACAAGCCCGAGGGCGAGCGTCGCGGCCTGGTCATCGTCAACACCGGCGACGGCAAGGGCAAGAGCACGGCCGCCTTCGGCCTGGCGTTCCGCGCCACGGGCCGCGGCAAGCCGGTCAAGGTGTTCCAGTTCATGAAGGTGCCCAGCGCCCGCTTTGGCGAGCACCGCCTCGCCGATCAGGTGGGCCTGCCCGTCGAGGGCCTGGGCGATGGCTTCAGCTGGAAGTCCAAGGACCTCGAGCAGTCCGCACAGCTCGCGCGCGACGGCTGGGCCAAGGCGCGCGCGGCCATTCTCTCGGGCGACTACTTCCTCGTCGTGCTCGACGAGGTGACCTACCCGCTGATCTACGGCTGGCTGCCGCTGCAGGAGGTGCTCGACACCCTGGCCGCGCGCCCGAGGGACGTGCATGTCTGCCTCACGGGCCGCCGCTGCCCCGAGGAAATCATCGCCGTGGCCGACACCGTGACCGAGATGAAGCTCATCAAGCATGCCTTCCAGGCCGGCGTGCCCGCGCAGCGCGGGATTGAAGACTAGGCAAGACCAGGCCACCGCCATCCCCGCGCAGGCGGGGATCGGCCCGCTGCCGCCGGTACACCACAGAGGATCACCCCGTCATCCCCGCGCAAGCGGGGATCCACAGCCGCCCTGACGGGGCCGCTTGGATCGCACCTGGATCCCCGCCTGCGCGGGGATGACGGGCGCTGCGGACATGCATGCGGCGACCGGGCAAGCCATCTTCCTCCACGGCGTAGCGCTTTTGTTTTCATAGCTGTTCGCGCTTTGTGGGTAAGGGGTAGGGGCATTTTCTCCATGAATCAGCAGGCCTAGAATGGGGCGCATCCGCCGCCATTCAGGATCCGCGCCATGCCTCTGCTGTACTGCCACCTGCCCACGCCGCTGGGCGAGATGCTGGCCATCGCCAGCGAGCGCGGCCTGTGCCTCTTGGAGTTCGTCGGCCAGCAGGGCGTGGCGCGCGAGCAGGCCCAGGTCGAGGCCGCGCGCGGTGGCCCCGCGCGCGCGGGCATGAATGCCATCCTGGAGCAGACACGCACCGAGCTGGCCGAGTATTTCGCGGGTCGGCGCCGCTCCTTCGACGTGCCGCTGGACCTGGTCGGCACGCCGTTTCAGAACGCCGCCTGGCAGGCGCTGCGCGCCATCCCCTATGGCCAGACGCGCAGCTACGCCGACCAGGCGCGCGCCATCGACCGCCCCAGGGCCACGCGTGCCGTGGCCGCGGCCAACGGGCAGAACAAGGTGTCCATCATCGTGCCCTGCCACCGCGTGATCGGTAGCGACGGCAGCCTCACGGGCTTTGGCGGCGGCCTGCCGCGCAAGCGGGCGCTGCTGGCGCTGGAGGGTGGGGGTGCGTTGTTCTAGCGCGCCGTCGGCCGCGTGCCGCGTGGCGCGAGGCGTTTCGACAGGCTCAAGGGCATGGGGCCCGTGTACACGCTGGCACAATCGCAGGCTGCCGCGGCGCCGTCCTGCACGCAGGCAGCGCATGCCCCCCTGAGTCGCGAAGGATTCCTCCAATTGAATGCCCTATTCCCACTGGTCGCCACCGTGGCCGCCTATCTGCTCGGTTCGCTGTCGTTCGCCGTCATCGTCAGTCGCGTCATGGGTCTGTCCGACCCGCGCACCTATGGCAGCAAGAACCCCGGTGCCACCAATGTGCTGCGCTCGGGCTCCAAGGCCGCAGCGGCCGTGACGCTGCTGTTCGACGCGCTCAAGGGCTGGCTGCCGGTGGTGCTGGTGCGCTGGTTCGGCGCGCCCTATGGGCTGGAGGAGGGCACGCAGGCGCTCGTGGGGCTGGCCGCGTTTGCGGGCCACCTGTGGCCGGTGTTCTTCCGTTTTCAGGGCGGCAAGGGCGTGGCCACGGCGCTCGGTGTGCTGCTGGGCGTGAGTGGCTGGCTGGGCCTGGCCACGTTGCTGACCTGGATCATCATCGCCTTCTTCTTTCGCTATTCGTCGCTGGCCTCGCTGGTGGCGGCGGTGTTTGCGCCGTTCTTCTACCTGCTGGGCAGCGGCGTGGCCTGGTACAGCGACGCGCGCATCGGCGTGGCCATGGCCGTCATGGCCGTGCTGCTGGCCTGGCGCCACAGGGCCAACATCGAGCGGCTGATCCAGGGCAAGGAGTCGCGCCTGGGCTCCGGGAAGAAGGGCTGAGCCGGCGCTGAATCAGCCCGCCACCGTGTCGCTGCGGTGCGCGGCAAACAGGCCCAGGCGCACCATGGCGCGCTGGGGCAGGTCCACCGTGACGGCCGAGCGCGCGAGCGCCGACTGTATGCGCGGCTGGCCGCGCAGCGTGTGGTAGAGCCGGGGCTCGGGCAGGGCCTGCCCCCTGGCGTCGAGCACGCTGGCGACGAGCGGAAGCGCGGGTTGCTCGCTGCGGCGCAGCACGACGGCCGTCTCGGCGTTGTCCAGCCGCACCAGCGTGCCCGGCGGGCACAGCCCCACCGTGTGCACCAGGGCCTGGCTGACTTCGTCACCGAATTCCGAATCGTGCCCGGCCATCGCGCGCACCGAATCCGTGGCGCTGCGGCCCTCGCGGGACTTGCGCGGGCTGATCATGGCGGCGTAGCGGTCTATCGTGCTCAGGATGCGCGCCAGACGCTCGGGTGCGGGCAGCTGCGCGAGCCGGGCAGAGTCAGTCGAGGGGCGGTGATGCAATGCCACGACCTCGAGCCACAGCTCGTCGCTGATGTGCAGGTCTTCGAGCAGATCCTGGCCGACCTGCGGGTGCCGGTCCACCGCGGCGCGCTGCTCGGGTGTGAGCGGCTCGCGCTGCTGGGCCAGCTCGTCCTGCAGCGCCGTCATGCCGATGTTCATGGTGAAGGCCGCGCGCACCAGACTGTCGCGCTCATGCATGGGCAGCTGCAGCTGCTGCGCGAGGATGTGGCAGAGCGTGGCGCACACCAGTGCGTGCGCGGCGCTGTAGCCCACCGTCGAGGTGCTCGCGAGCTGGAACATCAGGTACAGGGCGGCGTCGATGTCGTGCGCAACGAGGTCCTGCAGCCAGTGGTCGCATTGGCGCAGCTTGGGCCCGAAGTCCCGCACGCAGCGCGGGCGCGCCAGCAGGATGGCGAGCGCGGACTCCAGATCCGACCACTGGCCTATCAGGTCCTCGTACTCGCTGTCGGCCGACTCGATGTGGGGGCTGTGCGCAGACATGGTGCAGGTTCGTGGCCGAGGCCGGTCAGCGGCGCTTGTGCAGCACCATCTCGTTGCCGTTGCGCTGCATGTCGAAGGCGCCCAGAAAGCTGTTGCCCAGCAGCACATAGGGCATGGCCTCGGCCGTGACGATGGCGTCCACGCGGCGCAGCTCCACGTCGCCCACGCGCACCGAGTCGAGCCGCAGGCGCCAGCCCTGGGCGATGCCGTTGGCCGTGCTCATGCGCACGGGCTGGCCCTGCTCGAACTTCAGGCCCATGCGCTCGGCCTCGGGCCGGCCTATGGCCACGGTGGAGGCGCCGGTGTCCACCATGAACTGCGTGCTGCGGCCGTTGATCTGGCCCGCGCTCACGAAGTGGCCTCGGGCATCGGCCTTCATGACCACGCGCTGGCCGTCGCTGCCGTTGCCGCCCACGCTGACCGGGGCCTCGCCCAGGCGCAGCGTGCGCCGGCCACCGGCGCTGTCGACCACGGCCTCGTCGCGGCCCACGGAGACCACCTGCACGCCCTGGTGCGACTCGCCCGGCGCCACGGCGCGCGGCGCGCCGCCGTTGACGACGAGCAGCGCCTTGCCGCCGAGCATGCCCGCGAGCGCCACATCCTGTGCGTGCGCGGCCGTGACCGCCAGCAGCGCGGCGGCCAGCAGCGGGCCGGCCGCCAGCGCGGGCCGGCGTCGCGAGTGCTCGAGCGTGCGGGACATCAGTCGCGGAAGTTGTCGAAGGCGAGCGGCAGGTCGGCCATGTCCTTGCGGATCAGCGCCATGGCGGCCTGCAGGTCGTCGCGCTTGGCGCCCGTGACGCGCACCTTGTCCTCCTGGATGGCGGCCTGCAGCTTGAGCTTGCTCTCCTTGATGAGCTTCTGGATCTTCTTGGCGTTCTCGCTGTCGATGCCGTTCTTGACCTTGACGACCTGCTTGAGCTTGTCGCCGCCGATCTTCTGTGCCTTCTGCACATCGAGGAAGCGCACATCGACGTTGCGCTTGGTGAGCTTGTTGCGCAGGATGTCCTCGACCTGCTGGAGCTGGAAGTCGGCGTCGCCGAACAGCGTGATCTCCTTGTCCTTGAGCTCGATGGCGGCGGACGTGCCCTTGAAGTCGAAACGCGTGCCGATCTCCTTGGCCGTGTTCTCCACGGCGTTCTTCACTTCGACGAAGTTGGCTTCACAAACGGTATCAAAAGACGGCATGGCATCACTCTCTGGCAAACCTGGGGCAAACCCGCACCGGGCGGACGCCGGTGCGACAATCCGGGAGATGTTAGTCGAGAAAAACGTTCCCCTGCAGGCCTGCAACAGCTTCGGCATCGCCGCGCGCGCCCATACCCTGGTGCGTGTGCGCAGCGCCCGGGATGTGCACGACCTGCTCGCCGACCATCGCCTGGCGCGCCAGCCGCTGTTCGTGCTTGGCGGGGGCAGCAACATTGTGCTCACGGGAGATGTCAAACCCGTGGTGCTGAAGATGGAGATCAAGGGCCGGCGCCTGCTCGAGGAAACCGACAAGGCCTGGATCGTCGAGGCCGGTGCGGGCGAGATCTGGCACGACACCGTGGCCTGGACCCTGGCCCAGGGCTGGCCCGGCCTGGAGAACCTGGCGCTGATCCCGGGCACCGTGGGCGCGGCGCCGGTGCAGAACATCGGCGCCTATGGCGTGGAGCTGCAGGACCGCTTTCACTCCCTCGTCGCCATCGACCTGGCGACGGGCCAGCCCTTCACGCTCAACGCCGCGCAATGCGCTTTTGGCTACCGTGACTCGGTGTTCAAGCATGCCGCGCCGCTGGCCGAGCAGGAGGGCTCGGGCCTGCCGGGCCATTGGGGGCGTGGCATGGGGCTGGCCGGGCGCGCGGTGATCACCCATGTGCGCTTTCTGCTGCGCAAGGACTGGCGTCCCGAGCTCGGCTATCTGGACCTCGAGCGCAGGCGCGCGGAGGCCGGCGTGGCCGAGCCCACGGCGCGGCAGATCTTCGACTGGGTGTGCGAGATTCGCCGCGCCAAGCTGCCCGACCCGGCCATGATCGGCAACGCCGGCAGCTTCTTCAAGAACCCCACGGTGACACCTGAGCAGTGCCGGGACATCATCGCGCGCGAGCCAAAAATAGTGCACTACCCCATGGCCGACGGCAGCATCAAGCTGGCCGCGGGCTGGCTCATCGACGCCTGCGGCTGGAAGGGCAAGACCGTGGGCCGCGCGGGCGTCTATGACAAGCAGGCGCTGGTGCTGGTCAACCGCGGCACGCCCGAGGACAGCGTGACCGGCGGCGAGGTCATGACCCTGGCGCGCGCCATACAGACCAGCGTGTACGAGCGCTTCGGCATCCGGCTCGAGCCAGAGCCGGTAGTGGTGTAACCCGGATTTGGACGCCTACTTGGCGCGCTCGCTCTCGACCACCATGTCCAGCACATAGGCGTAGCTCGATGCGTCGGCCGGCGCGTTGGCGCGCTTGAAGCGGTTGATGCGCAGCACGTTGCGCACGCCGGGTTCATGCTGGTAGCCCTCGATCTCGCCATAGAACGGCTGCCATTCGCCCACATGGCTCTTGACGCCGTTGTCCGCATAGCGGATCTCGCGCACGCGCAGGCACTGGTGGTTGGGAATCAGGCCATGGCTGCAGGCCTGGCGCTGCGGCGCGACCTCCAGGAAGATGCGCTCGGCCGGTCCGCCGTACTGGGTCTGCGGCGTGGGCTGGCCCGTCAGATCCCAGCGCGTGCCGTCGGCAAACCACAGCTGCAGCCGTGGCGTGCTGCCGGCATGCAGCTGGTGGCGCTTCATGGTCGGCAGCAGCTGGCCCACGCGGTCCTCAAGCTCCATCAGCGCCCGGTCGGCGCAGGCACGCTTGGTGGACATGGGCGCGGTCAGCTGTATGTCGTTGCCCTGCGTGCCAAAGCCCGCGCTCAGCTGGTTGCACAGGTGGCGCACGCTGATGCGCTGATCCTCGAAGTGCAGCTGCAGCGGTGCGTGGCCGGCCAGCAGCCAGCGCGCATCGGGCCGGCCCTGGGCGTCGAAGGCGGCCGTCAGGTTCCAGTCATGGGAGGCGAGGTCGGGGGCCTGGTGCTGTGCGGCGCTGGTCATGGGGGCCTGCGGCTGGGATGGGGCGCTGGTGCAGGCGCCCATGAAGGCGGCCAGGGCCAGGGCGGAGACGATGTGCAAGTGATGTGAATGCTTCATGGCGGTGTTGGAGGGCCGGTGGTGCGGAAGGTTCATGCGACGCGGCCGTGCTCGCGGCCTCTCAGAAAGAGGAGCCGGGCTGCTGCAGAAATGCGAGCTCTTCGTCGCTGGACTGGCGGCCCAGGATGGCGTTGCGGTGCGGATAGCGGCCAAAGCGCTCGATGATGGCCTGATGGCGCTGCGCGAACGGCAGGTTGGCCTCCAGCCCCGGCTCGGCGAACAGCCGCAGCGCCTCAGCCTGCACCAGAGGTGATTCGCTGTGCATGTACGGCATGTAGGCAAAGGCGCGCTGCGTGGCGGGCAGCGTGCGCGCCTGGCCGCTTGCGACCAGCTCCTGCGCCAGCAGCAGCGCCATGCCGTCCTGCGCAAAGGCCCGGGGCGTGTCGCGGAAAACGTTGCGCGAGAACTGGTCCAGCACCAGGATCTCCGCCAGCCGTCCCAGGGCATTGGTGCGCCAGCCCCACAGCTCGCCACGCGCCGCGGCCTCCAGCGTGGCGCCAAAGCGCTCGGCGATGGCGGCGTCGAGCCGCGCATCCTTGGCGAAATGCTGCGCGGGTGTGAGTTCGTCGAACCAGAACTGCAGTACGGTGTCGGCTGTCATCGGTCAATGGCGTCAATGGCGCTTACTTGCCCCAGCTGTCCTTGAGCCCCGTGATGCGGTTGAACACGGGCTTGGCCGGCGCATGGTCCTTGCGGTCGGCGACGAAGTAGCCGAAGCGCTCGAACTGGAACCTGTCCTCGGCCTGGGCCGTGGCGAGCGAGGGTTCGACATAGGCCGTCACCACCTTGAGGCTGCCCGGGTTGAGCAGCGCCAGGAAGTCCTTGCCGCCCGCATCGGGCTGGGCGTCGGTGAACAGGCGGTCGTACAGGCGCACCTCGGCGCTGATGCCGTCGGCCACGCCCACCCAGGTGATGGCGGCCTTGACCTTGACGCTGTCGGCGCCGGGTGTGCCGCTCTTGGTGTCGGGTACCACGGTGGCCAGCACCTGGGTGATGTTGCCGTCGGCGTCCTTCTCGCAGCCCGTGCACTCGATGACGTAGCCGCCCTTGAGCCGCACCTTGTTGCCTGGGAACAGGCGCTTGTAGCCCTTGGGCGGCACCTCCTCGAAGTCCTCGCGCTCTATCCAGACCTCGCGTCCCAGGGTGAAGCGGCGCTCGGGTGCGCCCTGCTCGCCATGGGGCAGGGCGGGCAGGCTGCAGGGCTCGAGGTGGTCGGCACTGCCGAACACCTCGGCCCAGTTGGTCAGAACGAGCCTGATGGGGTCGAGTACCACCATGGCGCGGTGGGCCTTGGGCTCGAGGTCCTCGCGCAGGCAGCCCTCGAGCGTGCTGTAGTCGATCCAGCTGTAGTCCTTGGTCACGCCGATGCGCTCGCAGAAGGCCTGGATGGAGGCGGGCGTGTAGCCGCGCCGGCGCAGGCCGACGATGGTGGGCATGCGCGGGTCGTCCCAGCCGCTGACGATGCCGCTGTCCACCAGATGCTTGAGCTTGCGCTTGCTCGTGACCACGTAGGTCAGGTTCAGGCGTGCGAACTCGTACTGGCGCGGGTGCGGTTTGGCGATCAGGCCGCCCTCGGCCAGGCGGTCGAGCAGCCAGTCGTAGAACGGGCGCTGGTCCTCGAACTCCAGCGTGCAGATGCTGTGGGTGATGCACTCGAGCGCGTCCTCGACCGGGTGCGCAAACGTGTACATCGGATAGATGCACCACTGGTTGCCGGTGTTGTGGTGCTCGGCGCGCTTGATGCGGTAGATGGCCGGGTCGCGCAGGTTGATGTTGGGCGACGCCATGTCGATCTTCGCGCGCAGCACGGCCGCGCCGTCGGCCAGCTTGCCGTCACGCATCTCGCGAAAGCGCGCCAGGTTTTCGGCCGGGGTGCGGCCGCGGAAGGGACTGTCCACGCCGGGCTTGCCGAAGTCGCCGCGGTTGGCGCGCATCTCCTCGGCCGTCTGCTCGTCCACATAGGCGTGACCGGCCTCGATGAGGTACTCGGCCGCGCGGTACATGAAGTCGAAGTAGTTGCTCGCGTAGTACAGGTTCTCGTGGCCGTCCGGATCCTTCCAGTCAAAGCCCAGCCAGTGCACGGCGTCGATGATGCCGTCCACGTATTCCTGGTCTTCCTTCTCGGGGTTGGTGTCGTCGAAGCGCAGGTGGCACACGCCGCCGTAGTCGCGCGCCAGGCCGAAGTTCAGGCAGATGCTCTTGGCGTGGCCCACGTGCAGGTAGCCGTTGGGCTCTGGCGGAAAGCGCGTGCGGATCCTTGCCGGGTCCAGCGCGCCCGCGCCCTGGTGGGCGGCGTCGCCGGGGCTGCCGGCCCAGCGGTTCTGGGCATGGGTGCCCTGGGCCAGATCGGCCTCGATGATCTGGCGCAGGAAGTTGCTGGGCTTGGGGGCGTTGGTGGTGTCGTTGTGGGCTGGGGTGCTCATCCCGCAATTCTAGGCCGGGCGCTCAGGGTTCACCCTGCAGTGGCGGCAACGTTCGGAAACAACAAAAATGCCCGCGCATGCCATCCTTTTGCGGGCCTCGTGCGTTGTGGCTTGGAAAATCGAATGGTTTCGCTGCGGTTCAGGGGTGTCCAGCACAAGGCAGACAGGCCCTGCAGTCAAAGGAGAAGAATCTATATGTTCCAACGTCGCTCTTGGTTTGCCACCATCGCATCGGCCGCAGCTGCCCTGGCCCTGATGGTGGGTGCCGGCACGGCGCAGGCACGCAGTGATGTGTACTGGTCCGTCGGTGTGGGTGGCCCCGGTGTGGTGGTGGGTGTGGGCAATGCGCCGGGGTATTACGCCCCGCCCCCGCCCGTGTACTACGCGCCGCCCCCGGTGGTGTACCAGCCGCCGCGCCCGGTGTACTACGCGCCGCCCGCCGTGGTGTATCCGCCGCCGCGCTACTTCGGCCACCGGCACCACCATCATCATCGCCACCATCATCACCGTCGCCATCATCGCCACGACCACGACGATTGATGTGGACGCGGCTCGCGCAGAGTGAGAAACGGGCGGCCCTGCGGGGCCGCTTTTTGTTGCCGGGGCGGCACGCATAATGCAAGCGTTGCGGGGCCGCCGCCTTGGCGGGGCATGCCGCAGTCCCATTGCCAAACCCATCACATGACCAAAACCGTTTACGTCCTCAACGGCCCCAATCTCAACCTGCTGGGCACGCGCGAGCCCCAGGTCTATGGCTCCCAGACCCTGGCCGACGTGGAGAACCTCTGCGCCGCGGCCTGTGCGCGCCATGGCCTGACGCTGGTGTTTCGCCAGAGCAACCACGAGGGCGCGCTGGTGGACTGGATTCACGAGGCCGGCCGGCTGCATGCCGAGGGCCAGCTCGCCGGCGTGGTGCTCAATGCCGCGGCCTACACGCACACCAGCGTGGCGCTGCTCGATGCCGTCAAGGGCACGGGCGTGCCCCTGGTGGAGCTGCACATCAGCAATGTCCATGCGCGCGAGGCCTTCCGCCACCACTCCTACCTGGCCGCGGCCGCGCGTGCCGTGATGTGCGGCTTTGGCGTGCAGGGCTACGCGCTCGCCATCGACGGGCTGGCGCAATGGTGACGGCGCCGCCGCCGGCCACGCTGCCCGTGCCGGCCCAGGTGCTGGGCCTGCAGCGGCAGGCCCGGCGCGAGGCCACGCCCTGCGGTGCGGGCGATCTCGTCTGGCATGTCTGGGGCGCGCCGCGCGGTGACCAGCCGCCGCTGGTGCTGCTGCATGGCGGCAGCGGCAGCTGGACGCATTGGGTGCGCAACATCGAAGGCCTTGTCGCCGCGGGCCGCGAGCTGTGGATTCCCGACCTGCCGGGCTTTGGCGACTCGGCATCGCCCGCGGCGGGCGGGGATGCCGACGCGCTGGTCGAGCCCCTGGCCCAGGGGCTGCTCGCGCTGTTCGGCGCGCGCGCCTGCGACCTGGTGGGTTTTTCGTTCGGCGGGCTCACGGCCGGGCTGCTGCTCGCGGCCCATCCCGAGCTTGCGCGCCAGCTGGTGCTGGTGGGCGCGCCCGCCATGGGCGTGGTGCCGCAGCGGCAGTTCGCGCTCAAGGCCTGGCGCCACCTGCCCGAGGCCGGGCAGCTCGCCGCGCACCGCTACAACCTCGCGGCGCTGATGTTCCGCGACGCGGCCCAGATCGACGCGCACGACGGTCTGGCGCTGGGCCTGCATGTGCAGAACGTGCTGCGCGACCGCATGCCACGCCGGCGCCTGGCGCACACCGATGCACTGGCGCGCGCGCTGCCGCGGGTCGGCTGCCCGGTGCACGCCATCTATGGCCGCGCCGATGCGCTCTACAAGGAGTGGATAGTCGCGCTCGAGGGCGCCTACGCTGCGGCCGCGCCGGACTTTCGCGGCATGACGCTGATCGAGGACACGGGCCACTGGGTGCAGTTCGAGCGCCCCGAGGCCTTTGAGCAGGCGCTGCTGGCCGCGCTGCGGGCCGGCGCCTCTGCCGGTTGAGGGCCATGGTCACCGACCGGCACACCGCGCTGCGGGTCGACCCGGCCGAGGTCGAGTGGAGCGCCATGCGCGCCCAGGGCGCGGGCGGGCAGAACGTCAACAAGGTGGCCAGCGCCGTGCACCTGCGCTTCGACATCGCCGCATCGTCCCTGCCCGAGGACGTGAAGCAGCGCCTCTTGGCCCTGCGCGACGGGCGCATCACGCAGCAGGGCGTGCTGGTCATCAAGGCCCAGCAATACCGCACCCAGGAGGCCAACCGCCTGGACGCGCTCGCGCGCCTGCAGGCCCTGGTCGACAGCGTCGCCCGACCGCCGCGTGTGCGCCGCGCCACGCGGCCCACGCTGGGCTCCGAGCGGCGCCGGCGCGAGGCCAAGAGCAGGCGCTCGGCCCTCAAGGCGCAGCGCGGCCGGGCGGGTGTGCAGGACTGAAGTTGGATAGGGCAAACGGCTCAAGTGGTGAATTGGGGTGAAGGGGGGGGCTGCCGTCATCCCCGCGAACGCGGGGATCCAGGAGCCACTAGGCGTGCCGCTTTGCCAGAGCAGTGGATCCCCGCCTGCGCGGGGATGACGGGGGGCAGGGAGTTGGAATCAAAAACGCCGTCAGCCATTTCAGGACAAGCGCGAGCAGCTATGGATGGAGGAGCGAATGCGGCCACTCCGTCATCCCCGCGAACGCGGGGATCCAGGTGTCAGTGGGGCCCGCTTTGCCGTCGCTGTGGATCCCCGCTTACGCGGGGATGACGGGGGGCAGGGAGTCGGAATCAAAAACGCCGTCAGCCGTTTCAGGACAAGCGCGAGCAGCTATGGATGAAGGAGCGCACACTGCCCCACCGCTACGCCTGTGGCAGCGGCAGCGCGGTCTTGTAGCGCACCTGCTTGAGCGTGAAGCTGGTGCGAATCTTCTCGATGCCGGCGATCGGCGTGAGCTGCTCGAGGATGAAGCGCTCGAGCGCCGCGATGTCGGGCAGCACGACGCGGATCAGGTAGTCGCTGTCGCCGGTCATGAGGTAGCACTCCATGACCTGCTCGTGCTCGGCAATGCGCTGCTCGAAGGCGGCCAGGGCCTCGCGGCTCTGGCTCTTGAGGCTGATGTTGATGAATACGTTCAGCCCCAGCCCCAGCGCCGTCGGGTCGGCCAGCGCCACATAGCGGCTGATGATGCCCGCGCCCTCGAGCGCCTTGACGCGCGCCAGGCAGGGCGAGGGCGACAGGTGCACGCGCCGAGCCAGCTCCACGTTGGACAGCGAGCCATCGGCCTGCAGTTCGGCCAGGATGCGCAGATCGGTGGTGTCAAGCTTCATATGCTGCAAAAGTGATGAAAAGAAGCATATTGTGCTGTGCGATGGGCGCCCCGCACCGAAAACAGTACCCTGTGTGGCGGGTTCAGGCATACAGTGACGCTCATGAATGCCCCATTGCCTTTCTCTTCCTTGAGCTGCATCGCGGACACCGATCCGCAGGAAACCGCCGAATGGCGCGACGCCTTCGCCGCGCTGCTGGCCAGCGCAGGCCCCGAGCGCGCCCGTTTCATGCTTGACGAGCTCGCGCGCGCGGCGCGCGCCGCCCAGGTGGGCTGGCAGCCCGAGCTCAACACCCCGGCCGTCAACACCATTGCCGCACAGGCTCAGCCCGTGTTCCCCGGTGACCTGGCCGTGGAGGAGCGCCTGGCCAGCCTGATGCGCTGGAACGCGCTGGCCATGGTGGTGCGCGCCAACCAGGCCTATGGCGAGCTCGGCGGCCATATCGCGAGCTACGCGAGCGCGGCCGATCTGTTCGAGGTCGGCTTCAACCATTTCTTCCACGCGCGCGAGGGATTGGCGCCGGGCCAGCACCGCGGCGACCTGGTGTTCTTTCAGCCGCACAGCGCGCCCGGTGTCTATGCGCGCGCGTTCCTCGAGGGCCGGCTGTCCGAGCAGGACCTGCTGCATTTCCGCCAGGAGATCAGCGCGCCCCAGGCGGGCGCGCGCGGCCTGTGCAGCTACCCCCACCCCTGGTCCATGCCGGACTTCTGGCAGTTCCCCACGGGCTCCATGGGCATTGGGCCCATCAGCAGCATCTACCACGCGCGCTTCATGCACTTTCTGACCGACCGTGGCCTGCTCGACTGCAAGGGCCGCAAGGTCTGGGGCGTGTTCGGTGACGGCGAGATGGACGAGCCCGAGAGCACCAGCGCCCTCACGCTCGCCGCGCGCGAGGGGCTGGACAACCTGGTCTGGGTGGTCAACTGCAACCTGCAGCGGCTCGATGGCCCGGTGCGCGGCAACGGCCGCATCGTCGATGAACTGGAGCGCCTGTTCACGGGCAGCGGCTGGAACGTCATCAAGCTGCTGTGGGGCAGCGACTGGGACGGCCTGTTTGCGCGCGACCTCACGGGCACGCTGGTGCGCACCCTGGGCGAGACCGTCGATGGCCAGATGCAGACCTTTGCCGCCAAGGACGGGCGCTTCAACCGCGACAACTTCTTCGGCCAGAGCTCCGAGCTGCAGCAACTGGCCCAGGGCATGACGGACGAGCAGATCGACCGCCTCAAGCGCGGCGGCCATGACCTCGTGAAGATCTACGCCGCCTACCAGGCGGCCGCCGCGCACCGCGGCCAGCCCACGGTGATCCTGGCGCACACCAAGAAGGGCTACGGCATGGGCACGGCCGGCCAGGGCAAGATGACCACGCACAGCCAGAAGAAGCTCGATGACCAGGAGCTCATCGCGTTTCGCAACCGCTTCCACCTGCCGCTGACCGACGCGCAGGCCGTGGCCCTGGAGTTCCTCAGGCCCGCGGACGACAGCGCCGAGATGCAATACCTGCAGGCGCGGCGCCAGGCCCTGGGCGGCTATCTGCCGCGGCGCGAATCGACCTGCGAGGCCCTGGCCGTGCCGCCCTTGGCGAGCTACGCGCAGTTCGCCCTGGCGCCCCAGGCCAAGGAGATGAGCACCACCATGGCCTTTGTGCGCATGCTCGGCAGCCTGCTCAAGGACGCCACCCTGGGCCCGCGCATCGTGCCCATCGTCGCCGACGAGGCGCGCACCTTCGGCATGGCCAATCTGTTCAAGCAGGTGGGCATCTACAGCAACGTGGGCCAGCGCTACGCGCCCGAGGACATAGGCTCCATCCTCTCGTACCGCGAGGCGCGCGACGGCCAGATCCTTGAGGAGGGCATCAGCGAGGCCGGCGCCATCGCCAGCTGGACGGCCGCGGCGACGAGCTACAGCGTGCACGGCCTGGCCATGCTGCCGTTCTACATCTACTACTCGATGTTCGGCTTCCAGCGCGTGGGCGACGCCATCTGGGCCGCGGCCGACCAGCGCGCGCGCGGCTTTCTGCTGGGCGCGACCAGCGGGCGCACCACGCTGGGCGGCGAGGGCCTGCAGCACCAGGACGGCAGCAGCCACCTGATGGCCGCCGCGATTCCCAACTGCAAGGCGTACGACCCGGCCTTTGCGGGTGAGATGGCCGTCATCGTCGATGCCGGCATGCGCGAGATGCTCACCGAGCAGCGCGATGTCTTCTACTACATCACGCTCATGAACGAGAACTACGCCCAGGCCGACCTGCCCGAGGCCGCGCATGAGGGCGTGCTGCGTGGATGCTATTTGTTCAATAGCTCCCCGCGCTTGATAGACGGGCGTGAGAGCCAGATTTCATCTGAAAGGCACGTCACCCTGCTGGGCTCGGGCGCCATCCTGACCGAGGTGCTCAAGGCCGCAGAGCGGCTGGCCGCGGACGGCATCACGGCCCATGTGGTCAGCGTGACGAGCTGGAGCGAGCTCGCGCGCGATGGCCAGGCCTGCGAGGACAGCGGCGCCACGCCCTGGCTGGCCCAGGTGCTCGCGGCCACGCAGGGCCCCATCGTCGCCGCCACCGACTATGTGCGCGCCGTGCCCGAGTCCGTGCGCGCCTACATCCCCGAGGGCCGGCGCTTGCGCACGCTGGGCACCGACGGCTTTGGCCGCAGTGACACGCGCGCCGCGCTGCGCAGCTTCTTCCGCGTGGACGCGGCGCACATTGCCGAGGCGGCGCAGCGGGCCTTGTGACACTGAACGGGGGCAGAGAATTGCTGGCGCTGGCCGTGGCGCTATGTTTTTTGCTGCCCGTGTGAACCATTGGGGTGGGTCGTGCGTTGAAGGAGTCTGGGTTTTCCCCGGATTCAGTGTTTCGCCCCATCCCCTCCCATGTCCCAACCACAGCGCAGCGCCGTCATCGACAGCGCCAAGGGCCTGGCCTGCATGGCCATCGTTTGGCACCACCTCGCGTTCTATGGGCCCATGTCCGACCTCGTGCGCCAGGACATGCCGGCCCTCATCGACTGGCTCTACGAATACGCACGCATGGCCGTGCAGGTGTTTCTCGTGCTCGGCGGCTTTCTGGCCGCGGCCAGCCTGGCGCCGCGCGGGCATGCGCGCTTCGATGCGCCCTGGATGCGTGTGCTGCGCCGCTATGTGCGCCTGGTCGTGCCCTATGCCGTGGCGCTGGCGCTGGCCATCGTCGTGCAGGCGGCGGTGCGGCCGTGGTTCCACCATGACTCCGTGTCCGCCGAACCCGGACTGTGGCAGCTGCTGGCCCATGCACTGCTGCTGCACGGCGTGATGGGCGAGGAGTCGCTCTCCGCGGGCGTCTGGTATGTGGCCATCGACTTTCAGCTGTTCGCGCTCACGGCGCTGGCGCTCGCGGCGGTCTCCTGGGCCGCGACGGCGCTGCGCGCGCGCTTGGGGCGCCAGATGCTCGCGCGCTGCTGGCCCTGGGCCATGACGGGGGCGCAGCTCATCGTGGCGCTGGGCGTGGCAGCGTCGCTGCTGTACTTCAACCGCGACGCGCGCTGGGACATCTGGGCCGCGTATTTCTTCGGTGCCTACGGCCTGGGCATGCTGGCCTTCTGGGCCGTGCGCTCGCCGCAGGCGCCGGGCGCCTGGGGCTGGACCCTGCTGATCGTGGCGCTGGTGGGGGTGGCGCTGGCCGCGCAGTGGCGCGACCGCATTGCGCTCGCCGGCGTCACGGCGCTGGCCCTGGTGCTGGTCATGCGCCGGCCGGGCACGGCGCGCTGGCAGGGCTGGGCGCCGCTGAACCGGCTCGGGCAGATGTCGTACTCGGTCTTTCTCGTGCACTTCGCAGTCTGCGTGATGGTGAACGCCGTGGTGCATTTCCTCTGGCCGGACTCCGTGCTCGCGGCCGAGATCGGCATGCCGCTGGCCTTCGGTCTGTCGCTGGCCGCGGGCCATGTGCTCTACGAACGCGTGGAGCGCCACGCGCCCGACTGGCAATCGGCGCTCGGTTGGCAGGCCGGCATGGTGGGCGCGGGGCTGCTCACGGCGGCCGTTCTCTGAAGCTGTTCGTGATGGCGCGGGCACAAAAAAGGCAGCCCGCGGGCTGCCTGGCCGTAGCGCGGGGCGCGGGTCTCAGCGATGGAGCTCGCCCGCGTTCTCGGGCTGGTAGTCGATCGCGTCCACGCGCACCGTGGTGACCTTGCCCGTGGCGCTGGGCATCTGCAGCTCGTCGCCCACGGCCAGGCCCAGCAGGGCGATGCCCACGGGGGCGAAGATGGACACCTTGCTGTCGCTGCCGTCCATCTCCTTGGGATAGACCAGGGTCAGCGTGCTGGTCTTGCCGGTCTCCAGCATGGTGAAGCGCACGGTGGAGTTCATGGTCACGACATTGGGCGGCATGTCCTTGGGGTCGAGCACGTCGGCGCGGTCGAGCTCGGCCTCCAGCACGTCGCGGCCGGGGAAGGGCGTCTGGTTCTTCTCCAGCAGGGCCTCGATGCGATCCATGTCCAGCGAGGACAGGACGATGTGGGGTTTGCTCTGCGACATGGTGGGACTCCCTGGACTCAATGGCGTGCCGCGGCCTGCGGCAGCTCTCAAACGGACAAAAGCCCGGGCAACGGGGTTGTCCGGGCCAAGGCATGAAATTCAACAAACACCTGCTTGGTGCGATGCGGCATTGTGCGCTGCAGCACTGCTTTTGCCAAGGGAAGTCATACGCCGCTGCCGTGAATTGCGCGGCGTTTGCCAGAACGCCTGAAATCACTTATGCGTGCAGGGTTTCTCGTGAAGCACTGTTTGTATTTACAGTGTTCTCATGATCGACGATGAAGCTCCTGTATTCCCGCCCGCGCGCCCCATCAAGGGTCGTGGCGCTGCCGAGCGCATGGCACACCGCTTCGCGCGCGATGCGCGCGCGCCCTTTGATGACGGCTGGGGCGGCCCGCAGGCGCAGGAGGGCGCCGAGCCTGCCGAACCCACCGCGCCGCCGCGCACCCGGGTGGTCTGGGAGGACGCGCGCAGCGCGCTGTGCCGCAACGACTCGCCCGACATCTTCTTCGAGCAGTCCGTCAACCCCTACCGCGGCTGCGAGCATGGCTGCGTGTACTGCTATGCGCGGCCCACGCACAGCTATCTGGGCCTGTCGCCGGGGCTGGACTTCGAGACGCACATCATCGCCAAGCGCAACATTGCCGCCCTGCTGCGCGAGGAGCTGGCGCGGCCCGGTCACCGGCCGTCGGTGGTCAACATCGGCTCGGCCACCGACTGCTACCAGCCCGTGGAGCGCGAGCTGCTTTTGACGCGCGGCCTGATCGAGGTGATGCAGGAGGCGCGCCACCCGTTTTCGCTCATTACCAAGAGCAGCGGCGTGGAGCGCGACCTGGACCTGCTCGCTCCGCTCGCACAGGCGCGCCTGGCCGCCGCCTATGTGACCATCACCACGCTGGACGCGCACCTTGCGCGCGTGCTCGAGCCGCGCGCCGCATCGCCCGAGCGGCGGCTGCGCACCATACGCGCGCTGGCCGACGCCGGCGTGCCCGTGGGCGTGAGCGTGGCGCCGCAGATCCCCTTCATCACCGAGGACATGGAGCAGGTGCTGGCCGCCGCGCGCGAGGCGGGCGCCCGGTCGGCCTTCTACACGGTGATCCGCCTGCCGTGGGAGCTCAACGCGCTGATGCGCCAATGGCTTGCGCTGCACTACCCGGAGCGTGCCGAGCGCGTGATCGCGCGCATCCAGGACCTGCATGGCGTGGACGCGCCCGCCCGCGCCGCGGGCAAGAGCTACGACGCCAGCCACGCCAGCCGCATGAAGGGCCAGGGCCTGTGGGCCGACCTGCTGCGCCAGCGCTTCGAGAAGACCTGCGCGCGCCTGGGGCTCAACCGCGAGCGCACGGCGCTGGACCTGACGCAGTTCCGCCCGGCGCTGGCGCGTGGGCAGGGGGTGTTGTTTTAGATCAGCCCCAACTGCTGCGCATGGTGGCGCAGGTGATCGGCCATGAAGCTCTGGATGAAGTAGTAGCCATGGTCATAGCCCGCGTGGCGGCGCAGCGTGAGCGGCTGTCCCGTGGCCGCGCAGGCGGCCTCGAAGGACTCGGGCCGCAGCTGCCCGTCGTGCAGGAATTTGTCCGCCAGCCCCTGGTCGATGAGGATGCCGCCGGGGTAGGGCGCCTGGGTTTGGCCTTGCATGAGCAGCGTGGCATCGTGAGCGGCCCAGGCCTGGCGGTTCGTTCCAAAATAGCCCGTGAAGGCCTTCTCCCCCCAAGGGCAGTCGACCGGATGGGCGATGGGGGCGAAGGCCGACAGGCTCTTGAAGCGGCCCGGGTGGCGCAGCGCCAGCGTGAGCGCGCCATGCCCGCCCATGCTGTGCCCGAAGACGCCGATGCGCGTGCCGTCGATGGGCAGGGCCTGGGTGATGAGCGGCAGCAGCTCCTGCATCAGCCAGCTCTCCATGCGCCAGTGCGTGGCCCAGGGGGCCTGGCTGGCGTCGAGGTAGAAACCCGCGCCCACACCGAAGTCCCAGGCGTCGGACTCGCCCGCCACGCCCGCGCCGCGCGGGCTGGTGTCGGGCGCGATCAGGGCCAGGCCCAGCTCGGCCGCGAGCCGCTGCGCGCCGGCCTTAGTGGGGAAGGTCTCCTCGGTGCAGGTCAGGCCCGCCAGGTAGAGCAGGGCGGGCACCTTCTCGCCCGCGAGCGCCGCGGGTGGCAGAAAGACCGAGAACGCCATCGGCAGGCCGATCTCGCGCGAGGCATGGCGGTAAAAGCGCTGCTCGCCGCCGAAGCAGGCGTGGGAGGACAGCAGTTCCATGGGGATGGTCATTGGGTGGTTCTTCCTCAGGCTGTCAAATCGTCGTCATTCCGGCGAAGGCCGGAATCCAGGAACCTCGCCGCGCCCAAGCCGCATGGATTCCGGCCTTCGCCGGAATGACGGCCATCTGAGGCTCGGGCTGTTTCAGGTTAAATTGCACTGAAACGCCCAGCAGGCAAGCGCGAGCAGCTATTGTTTTTTTAATTGCCGTAGTGCACCACCGAGCGAATCGACTTGCCCTCGTGCATGAGGTCGAAGGCCTGGTTGATGTCGGCCAGGCCCATGGTGTGGGTGACGAAGGGCGCAAGCTGGATGCGGCCGGCCATGGCGTCCTGCACCATGCCGGGCAGTTCGCTGCGGCCCTTGACGCCGCCGAATGCCGTGCCCAGCCAACGCCGGCCCGTGACGAGCTGGAAGGGGCGGGTGGAGATCTCCTGGCCCGCGCCCGCCACGCCGATGATCACGCTCTGGCCCCAGCCGCGGTGCGCGCATTCGAGCGCCGCGCGCATCACATTCACGTTGCCTATGCATTCGAAGGAATGATCGACGCCCCAGCCGGTCATCTCGACGATCACCTGCTGAATCGGCTTGTCGAAGTCCTTGGGGTTGACGCAGTCGGTGGCGCCAAAGGTGCGTGCCAGGTCGAATTTGCCGGGGTTGGTGTCGATGGCGATGATGCGCCCGGCCTGGGCGAGCTTCGCGCCCTGGATGACAGCCAGGCCAATACCGCCCAGACCAAACACCGCGACGGTGTCGCCGGGCTGCACCTTGGCGGTGTTCTTCACGGCGCCCAGGCCCGTGGTTACGCCGCAGCCCAGCAGGCACACCTGCTCGGGGTTGGCCGCGGGGTCAATCTTTGCGAGCGACACCTCGGCCACCACGGTGTATTCGCTGAAAGTGGAGCAGCCCATGTAGTGGTAGACGGGCTGGCCGTTGTAGGAAAAGCGCGTCGTGCCATCGGGCATCACGCCCTTGCCCTGGGTGGCGCGCACGGCCACGCAGAGGTTGGTCTTGCCGCTCTTGCAGAACAGGCATTCGCCGCATTCTGCCGTGTACAGCGGGATCACATGGTCACCGGGCTTGACGCTGGTCACGCCTTCGCCGCACTCGACGACGATGCCCGCGCCCTCATGCCCGAGCACGGCGGGGAAGATGCCCTCGGGGTCGTCGCCCGAGAGCGTGAAGGCATCGGTGTGGCAGACGCCGGTGTGGGTGATGCGCACCAGCACCTCGCCCTTCTTGGGCGGGGCGACGTCGATCTCGACGATTTGCAGGGGTTCTCCAGCCTTGAAGGCAACGGCGGCGCGGGATTTCATGGCAACTCCTTGAGGGTGATGGCGACGGTGATGGGGGCGGGGTATCAGCTGGCGCTTTTCTCGAACGGCGAGCGGATGTCGGAGAGGAACTTCTGCGTGCGCGGATGTTGCGGGTGGTTGAAGAACTCGTGCGGCGTGGCGCGCTCGAGCACCGCGCCCTGGTCCATGAAGATCACGCGGTCGGCCACCTCGCGCGCAAAGCCCATCTCGTGCGTGACGCAGACCATGGTCATGCCGTCGCGCGCGAGGTCGCGCATGACGAGCAGTACCTCGCCGACCATTTCCGGGTCAAGCGCGCTGGTGGGCTCGTCGAGCAGCATGACCGGGGGCTTGAGCGTGAGCGCGCGCGCAATCGCCACGCGCTGCTGCTGCCCGCCCGAGAGCTGGGCCGGCAGGGCCTGCGCCTTGTGCGCCAGGCCCACGCGTTCGAGCAGGGCCATGGCGCGGTCGCGCGCCTCGGCCTGCGCCATCTTCCTGAGCTGCACCGCGGCCAGCGTGCAGTTGTCCAGCACGGTCAGGTGCGGAAACAGGTTGAACTGCTGGAACACGAAGCCGATGCCGGCGCGCAGCTGGTTCACGTCCAGCTTCGGGTCGTGCACGTCGCGCCCGTCCAGCAGGATCTGGCCGCCCTGGATCTCCTCGAGGCGATTGATGGTGCGGATCAGCGTGGACTTGCCCGAGCCCGAGGGGCCGCAGACCACGACGACTTCGCCGCTGGCGATGGTCTCGGTCACGTCCACCAGCGCGTGGTAGTCGCCGTACCATTTGTTCACGTTGTTCAGTTCGATCATGCTGCAGGCTTGGTTGAAAGGGTGGCACCGCGCCCCTGGCGTGCCAGCCGCCGCTCCAGCCATTGGGCAAGGCGCGAGAGGCCGAAGCAGAGGATGAAGTAGGTCAGGCCCAGGATGCCGAAGACCTCGACCGGTTTGGTGAAGGCCAGGGTGTTGATCTGGTTGGCGATGAAGCTCACCTCGGTCAGGCCGATGATGTAGCCGAGCGAGGTCTCCTTGATGGTGGAGATGAACTGGTTGACCAGCGAGGGCAGCGAGTTGCGCAGCGCCTGCGGCAGCACCACGCAGCGCATGGCCTTGAGGTAGGGCAGGCCGAGCGAGCGCGCGCATTCCATCTGCCCCCTGGGCAGGCCCTGGATGCCGGCGCGCACGATCTCTGCCAGGTAGGCGGCGTCGAACACCACGAGTGCGATCAGCATGGTCCAGAACTGGTTGGTCTTCACCCCCGTGATGCTGGGCAGGAAGAAATAGGCCCAGAACACGACCATCAGGAGCGGAATGCCGCGCACCAGGTAGACGAAGCCCGTGACCGGCAGGCGCAGCCAGGCCCAGGGCGAGACGCGCATCAACCCCAGCGCGAGGCCCAGCGGCAGCGACAGCAGCAGGCCCATGACGGCCAGAATCAGCGTGAGGGCCAGGCCCCCCAGCGGGCCACTCGGGTACTGCCCCACCAGGAAGTACAGCCAGTACTTGTCTATCAGCTCGAGCATGGCGCGGCCCTACATGGTGCGCACCGGATAGCGGTGCTGGAACCAGCTCGCCAGGCCGGTGATGATGAGCGAGACCCCCAGATAGGCCACGCTGGCAAAGGCAAAGGCCTCGAAGCTGCGAAACGACTGGCTCTCCACCTGGCCCACCTGGTACATGAGCTCGGCCGCGCCGATGACGGTGGCAATCGACGTGCCCTTCCAGAGGTTGAGCGTCTGCGAGATCAGCGGCGGCACTGTGAGGCGCAGCGCCTGCGGCAGGATGACGAGGCGCATGGCCTGCAGATAGCTCAGGCCAATGCTGCGCGCCGCTTCCAGCTGCACCGGCGGCACGGCGCGGATGCCGCTGCGTATGTCCTCGGCCATGTAGGCGGCCGTGTACACGCTGATCGCCAGCACCGCGCAGATGGACTCCACGGGCCCTTCGTACAGCGCCTCCTTGAGCGCGGCGGGCAGCATCTCGGGCACGCCGAAGTACCAGAACAGCATGTGCGCCAGCAGCGGAATGCTGCGCACCACCTCCACGTAGCTCGCGCCCAGGGCGCGCAGCCATGCGAACGGCGACAGCCGGAACAGCGCAATCAGCAGGCCGAGCGGCAGCGACAGGCACAGGCCGTAGAACAGGTACTGCAGCGACATCTTGAGGCCCGCCACGAGCATGTCGTGGTACTGGCCCGAGAGCAGCATCTGTGCGTCGAATTGGATCATGGGTCAATGAAAAAGGGCCGCAGGCCCGTTGCTGGGGTGCCCGCGGCCCGAAGCCGAAAAGGCTCAGAGGTTGTGAGTACTTCCCTCGTGCCCGAAAGGCGCGCCACAACGCACCCGATCGAGGCGCAAAACGCAGCCATAGCTCGGGCTATGGCGAGTATTTGCAACGATGAGCGGGGGTGTTTTGGCGTGCAAGGCGGGCATAGGGGAAAAACTCACAGCCTCTCACTCGGTGATCTGGTCGCTTTCCATCTTGAAGCGGCGCGGGCCCATCTTGAGCGCGCTCTTGGCGCCGAAGTACTGCTCGTACAGGGCGTTGGCCTTGCCGCTGGATTCGAGCTCGCGCAGGGTCTCGTCCACCACCTTCTTGAGGCCGGTCTCGCCCTTCTTGATGCCCAGTGCCAGCGATTCGGTGCTGATGCTGGCCGGCAGCAGGCGGTAGTTCTTGCGCTGGTCGCCCATCTCCACCAGGGCGCGCGCCAGGCTCTGGTCCTCGTTGACGAAGGCCACGGCCTTGCCCTGTTGCATGGCCACGAGGGCCTGCGGCGAGGTGTCGAACGAGATCACCGTGACCGTGGGCACGGCCTTCTTGATGTTGACCTCCATCGAACTGCCCTTGGCCGTGGCCACGCGCTTGCCGGCGAGGTCAGGCACGTCCTTGAAGGGGCTCGCCGCCTTGACCATGACCTGCTGGTTGGTCACGAAGGTGGTGACGGAGAAGTCGATCTGCGCCTCGCGCTCCTTGTTGTGCGTGAGCGATGCGGCCAGCAGGTCCACATGGCCCTGCTGCAGCTCCGGGATGCGCGCGGCCAGCGTGATCTGCTTGAACACGGGCTTCACACCGATCTTCTGCGCCACGGCGCGGCCCAGATCGACCTCGTAGCCGACGAGCTCGCGCGTCTTGGGGTCGATGTAGCTCTGCGGCTCGTCCGTGCCGAGCACGCCGACCACGAGCTCGCCCTTGGCCTTGATGTCGGCAAGCTGATCTGCGTGGACTGCGCCGCCCAGCAGCGCGGCAGCGGCGGTGACGGTGGCCAACCAACGAAACTTCATAGAGAGTCCTTCTTGATGCATGGATGGAGTTGTCCGCTGGCTGCGCCGCGCGGCTTGGGCTCTGCAGCCACAGGAACCGGACGACTGTAACAGCGCCGGGGCCGCGCCGCATCCTGCAGATCCGCGTTGGCCCCGTGTTGGCGGTGTGCAGGACCGACAAAAAAGCCCGCAGGCAGGTGTTGCATGCGGGCTTGTGTGGGCAGCACCTGCGCGAAGGCAGGTGCGCGACCGGGCTCAGGGCACGTCGCGGCGCGGCGAACCCGTGAACAGCTGGCGCGGACGGCCGATCTTGTACTCGGGGTCGGCCAGCATCTCGTTGAGCTGGGCGATCCAGCCCACCGTGCGGGCCAGAGCGAAGATGCCGGTGAACAGGCTGACGGGGATACCGATGGCGCGCTGCACGATGCCCGAGTAGAAGTCCACGTTCGGGTAGAGCTTGCGCTGCACGAAGTAGTCGTCCTCGAGGGCGATCTTCTCGACCTGCTTGGCCAGGGCGAACAGCGGGTCCTTTTCCAGGCCCAGCTCGGCCAGCACCTCGTTGCAGGTTTCCTGCATGAGCTTGGCGCGCGGGTCGTAGTTCTTGTAGACCCGGTGGCCAAAGCCCATGAGCTTGACGCCGCTGTTCTTGTCCTTGACCTGCTCCATGAATTCACCCACCTTGGCGATGCCGCCGTTGCGCTGGATGTCTTCGAGCATGTTCAGGCAGGCCTCGTTGGCGCCACCGTGGGCGGGGCCCCACAGGCAGGCGACACCGGCGGCAATGGCCGCGAACGGGTTGGTGCCCGAGGAGCCGCACAGGCGCACCGTGGAGGTGGAGGCGTTCTGCTCGTGGTCGGCGTGCAGGATGAAGATGCGGTCCAGGGCCTTTTCGAGCACCGGGTTGACCTTGTAGTCCTCGCAGGGCGTGCCGAACATCATGTGCAGGAAGTTGCCGGCGTAGGACAACTCGTTGCGCGGGTACATGAAGGGCTGGCCGACGCCGTACTTGTAGGCCATGGCCACCAGGGTGGGCAGCTTGGAGATCAGGCGGATGGCGGCAATCTCACGATGCTGCGGGTTGTTGATGTCGGTGCTGTCGTGATAGAAGGCCGACAGCGCGCCGATCAGGCCCGTGAGCACGGCCATCGGGTGGGCATCGCGGCGGAAACCGCGCAGGAAGAACTGCATCTGCTCGTGCACCATGGTGTGCTTGAGCACCAGCTTGTGGAAGTCGTCACGCTCGGTGGCGTTGGGCAGCTCGCCCTTGAGCAGCAGGTAGCAGGTGTCGAGGTAGTCGCACTTGGTGGCCAGTTGTTCGATGGGGTAGCCGCGGTACAGCAGTTCGCCCTTGTCGCCATCGATGTAGGTGATGGCCGACTGGCAGGATGCGGTGGACAGGAAACCCGGGTCATAGGTGAACATGCCCGACTGGCCGTAGAGCTTGCGGATGTCGATGACGTCCGGGCCAATGCTGCCCTGGTACACGGGAAGCTCGATGCTCGGGCTGCCGTTGCTGAACGATAGCGTCGCTTTGTTGTCTGCCAGTTTCATTTCCAGTTTCCTTGGGTTGGGTTGCTCGGTGTGGGGGTGTTGGCGTGCGCCCTGCGTCAGCTGCGCTCGCGCAGGCGCGCCAGTACCGCCCTGACGTCGTCGGTGGCGATCTCGCCTTCGGGTTCCTTGCGCCTGAGCAGCAGGTCCAGCAGATCGTTGTCCGACAGATTCATGAGCAGCGTCATGGCGTGAGCATCGCGCACCGTGAGGCGCGCGCCATGACGCTCGAAGAAGCGCTCGATGAACAGATCGTTCTCCACCAGCCCGCGCCGGCTGCGCCAGCGCAGGATGGAGACTTCGCGTTCGTCGAGCAGTGCGTCTTGCGACATTGCTGCCTCAGATGGCGCGGCGCACCATCAGCTCCTTGATCTTGCTGATGGCGGCGGCGGGCTTGAGGCCCTTGGGGCAGACGTCCACACAGTTCATGATGGTGTGGCAGCGGAACAGGCGGTACGGGTCTTCCAGGTTGTCCAGGCGCTCGGCCGTTGCCTGGTCGCGGCTGTCGGCGATGAAGCGGTAGGCCTGCAGCAGGCCTGCGGGGCCGACGAACTTGTCGGGGTTCCACCAGAAGCTCGGGCAGCTCGTCGAGCAGCTCGCGCACAGAATGCACTCGTACAGGCCGTCGAGCTCCTCTCGCTCCTCGGGCGACTGCAGGCGCTCCTTGCTCGGCGACGTGGGCGTCTCGTTCTGCAGGTAGGGCTTGATCGAGTGGTACTGGTTGAAGAACTGCGTCATGTCCACGATCAGGTCGCGAATCACCGGCAGCCCGGGCAGGGGCTTGAGGATGATGTCACCCTTGAGCGTGTTCATGTTGGTCAGGCAGGCCAGGCCGTTCTTGCCGTTGATGTTCATCGCGTCCGAGCCGCACACGCCCTCGCGGCAGGAACGACGGAACGAGATGCTCGGGTCCTGAGCCTTGAGCTTGACCAGCGCGTCCAGCAGCATGCGCTCATGGCCGTCGAGCTCGATCTGCACGGTCTGCATGTAGGGCTTGGCGTCCTTGTCCGGGTCGTAGCGATAGATCTTGAAAGTGCGTTGCATGGTGTGTTTCTTTCGTGGGACTGCGCAGGCTTAGAACGTGCGAACCTTCGGGGGAATGCTGTCCACCGTCAGAGGCTTCATCGTCACCGGCTTGTAGCTCAGGCTGTTGGTGGCGCTGTCCCACAGGGTGTGCTTGAGCCAGTTGGCGTCGTCACGGCCCAGCGGTGCGGTCGGGTGGTCGGCAGGGTGCTCGTAGTCGTACACCGTGTGTGCGCCACGGCATTCGTGACGTGCGGCGGCCGACACCATCGTGGCCTGCGCCACCTCGATCATGTTGTGGATCTCGAGCGCCTCCATGCGCGCGGTGTTCCAGACGCGCGACTTGTCCTTGAGCGTGAGCTGGCTCACCTTCTCGCGGATGGCGGCGATCTTGACCACGCCTTCGTCCATGCCCTTTTGCGTGCGGAACACGCCCGCATGCTGCTGCATGGTCTGGCGGATCTGGTTGCCCAGGTCCTGCGCGTACAGGCCGTCCGTGGACTCTTCGAGCTTGTTCAGGCGGGCCAGGGTGCGGTCGCTGGCGTCGGCCGGAACTTCGTGGTGGTCACCGAAGTTCTTCACGAACTCGACGATGTGCTTGCCGGCGGACTTGCCGAAGACCAGCAGATCGAGCAGCGAGTTGGTGCCCAGGCGGTTGGCGCCGTGCACCGACACCGCGGCGCATTCGCCCACGGCGTACAGACCGTTGACGACATTGCTCTTCTCGCCGTCCCAGGTCACGACCTGGCCGTGGATGTTGGTCGGGATACCGCCCATCTGGTAGTGAATGGTGGGCACGACGGGGATGGGCTCCTTGGTGATGTCCACGTTGGCGAAGTTGTGGCCAATTTCTTCCACCGAGGGCAGGCGCTTCCTGATGGTGTCCGCACCCAGGTGGTCGAGCTTCATCAGGATGTAGTCCTTGTTCGGACCGCAGCCACGGCCTTCCTTGATCTCCTGGTCCATCGAGCGGGACACGAAGTCACGCGGAGCCAGGTCCTTCAAGGTGGGCGCATAGCGCTCCATGAAGCGTTCGCCGTTGCTGTTGAGCAGAATGGCGCCCTCGCCGCGGCAGCCTTCGGTCAGCAGCACGCCCGCGCCGGCCACGCCGGTGGGGTGGAACTGCCAGAACTCCAGATCCTGCAGCGGAATGCCGGCGCGCGCCGCCATGCCCAGACCGTCGCCGGTGTTGATGAAGGCGTTGGTCGATGCGGCAAAGATGCGGCCCGCGCCGCCCGTGGCCAGCAGCACGGCCTTGGCGTGCAGCTCGTACAGATCGCCGGTCTCGAGTTCCAGTGCGGTTACGCCCACGACGTCGCCGGCGCTGTTGCGGATCAGGTCCAGAGCCATCCACTCGACGAAGAAGTTGGTCTTGGACTCGACGTTCTTCTGGTACAGCGTGTGCAGCATGGCATGGCCGGTACGGTCGGCCGCGGCGCAGGCGCGCTGCACGGGCTTTTCGCCGTAGTTGGCCGTGTGGCCGCCGAAGGGGCGCTGGTAGATCGTGCCGTCGGGGTTGCGGTCGAACGGCATGCCGAAATGTTCGAGCTCGATGACGACGTTGGGCGCCTCGCGGCACATGAACTCCACGGCGTCCTGGTCGGACAGCCAGTCGCCGCCCTTGATGGTGTCGTAGAAGTGGTAGTGCCAGTTGTCCTCGTTCATGTTGCCGAGGGATGCCGACACGCCGCCCTGGGCGGCCACGGTGTGCGAGCGCGTGGGGAAGACCTTGGTCAGGCAGGCGACGGACAGGCCGGCGCGCGAGAGTTCGAGCGAGGCGCGCATGCCCGAGCCGCCGGCGCCGACGATGACTACATCGAACTTGCGGACGGCGATATCTTTTTTGGTGTAACTCATGGTCGTGGGAATTCGGTACGAGGGGTTCTCAAATCAGGTGATCCGATCGGCTTACAGGCGCCACAGCACCTGAATGGCCCAGCCACCACAGCTCACCAGCCACAGCGCAGCCAGCGACTGCAGGAAGAGGCGAAAGCCGGCCGGCTTGGCATAGTCGTACAGCACGCTGCAGACACCGACCCAGGCGTGCCAGATCAGCGCGACGATGACGGAGAAGGTCAGCGCCTTCATCCACTGCGGTGCAAAGATCGCGGCCCAGCTGTCGTAGCCGATGGGGCCCTGGATCAGCAGCACCTTGGCCAGCAGCAGCAGCGTGAACAGGGTGATCAGCACCGCGGTGATGCGCTGCACGACGAAGTCGCGCCAGCCGTAATGTGCACCGACCACGGTGCGCTTGTAGCCGTAGGTTGCAGCCATGTGGTTACTCCTTGATTTCGATCAGATCAGTACAGGCCGAACAGCTTGGCGCCGAGCAGCACGGTGAGCACGAGGCTGAAGACGAAGGTGGCCATGGCCGAGCTGCGGCCGAATTCCTTGGTCGTCTTGTGCGTCACGTCCAGCACCAGGTGGCGCAGGCCTGCGCCGAGGTGGTGCAGGAAGGCCCAGATCAGCGCCAGGGCCACGAGCTTGACGAACCAGCCGGGAAACATGCCTTGGCCGTCGAAGGCTGCGACGAAGCGCGCGAACGAGTATTCCGACGACAGCGATGTGTCGAACATCCAGATGATGAAGGGCAGCAGCACCAGCATCAACACGCCGCTTGCGCGGTGCAGGATGGACACGATCGCGGCCGGCGGCATGCGGTACGTGCGCACATCACTGAAAAGGTTGAGGTTGCGGAATTCGGGCCGCTTTTTCTTGACTGGCTCTGTCATGGTGGGTGCTTTCGTGGATGTAACTGCGTTGTAATTGCCGAAGGCGGACAACCCAAAATTCTATTGCAATGCAGCAGACGTGTTGTGCGGGGACTGCGTATACATGGATTTTGGGCGCGGATGTAGGTTGTGTGTCAGCTCAGTTTGTTGTGATAGTGGTGCGTGTCCGTGCGGTACAGGCCGCGCCTGAGCTCCATGGGCACATCGTTGTAGGTGTAGGCCAGGCGCTCCACGCTCAGCAGTGGCGTGGCGGGCGATACATTGAGCCACTGGGCCTGCGTTTCATCGGGCAGGACGGCGCGGATCTTCTCCTCGGCGCGCACCATGCGCACGCCGAAGTCGAGTTCGAACATGGCGTAGGTCGGCCCCTGGTAGTGCGCCATCTGCTCGGCCGTCAGTCCCTTGAAGGCCTGGCCCGGCAGCCAGATGTCCTCGAGGATGGTGGGTACGCCCACGAAGGACAGGATGCGCTTGATCTGAATCACCGAGTCGCCCGCGCGCAGGGCCAGGCTGCGCGCCACCTCGGCGTTGGCGCGCAGCCGGCGGCATTCGAGGATGGTGCGCTGAGCGGGGCCTTCCTCGCGCGCGTCGCCGGCATCGGGAAGCAGCTTCAGGAAGCGGTACTGAACCTGGCGCTCGGCGTGGGTGGCGACAAACGTGCCCTTGCCCTGGCGGCGCGTGACCAGGTTGTCGGCCGCGAGCTCGTCGATGGCCTTGCGCACCGTGCCCTGGCTGACGCGAAAGCGTGATGCCAGCTCCATCTCGCTGGGGATGGCCTCGCCGGGCTTCCATTCGCCCTGCTGCAGGCTCTGCAGTATCAGGCCCTTGATCTGTTGATAGAGCGGGCTGAAGGCGGGCGTGATCACTCCCGCGCCGCCATTGATCTGTGGCGTGCCTTCGGCGTTGATCGGAGGCGGGGATGACATGGTGGTGCGCTGTGTGTCTGGGTTGCCGGTCGGGTGCAATCATATCTTATATAAGACATAAGACAAATTGACCATAGGGGTGATTCGGCAGTAAAATCCACAAGGTTTGCGAGGCATGGACTGCCGGTAGCTGGCGCCGGTGTTGCCTTGTCACCACCTTTTTTGTCACTTCCTTTCTGGAGTTTTTCATGAGCAAGAAGCCCGTTCGCGTCGCAGTCACCGGCGCCGCCGGCCAAATCGGCTATGCCCTGCTGTTTCGCATCGCCTCTGGCGAAATGCTGGGCAAGGATCAGCCCGTCATCCTGCAGCTGCTGGAAATCCCCGACGAGAAGGCCCAGAACGCGCTCAAGGGCGTGATCATGGAGCTCGAGGACTGCGCCTTCCCGCTGCTCGCCGGCATCGAGGCCCATTCCGATCCCATGACGGCGTTCAAGGACACCGACTACGCCCTGCTGGTCGGCGCCCGTCCGCGTGGCCCCGGCATGGAGCGCTCGGATCTGTTGGCCGCCAACGCGCAGATCTTCACCGCCCAGGGCAAGGCACTGAACGCCGTGGCCTCGCGCAACGTCAAGGTGCTGGTGGTCGGCAACCCCGCCAACACCAATGCCTACATCGCCATGAAGAGCGCGCCCGACCTGCCGCGCGAGAACTTCACCGCCATGCTGCGCCTGGACCACAACCGCGCCGCCTCGCAGATCGCCGCCAAGATCGGCTGCGCCGTGGGCGACATCGAGAAGTTGGCCGTGTGGGGCAACCACTCGCCCACCATGTACGCCGACTACCGTTTCGCCACGGTGAATGGCAAGTCCGTCAAGGACACCATCAACGACCATGAGTGGAACGCCAACGTGTTCCTGCCCACCGTGGGCAAGCGCGGCGCGGCCATCATCGCCGCACGTGGCCTGTCCTCGGCCGCCTCGGCTGCCAACGCCGCCATCGACCACATGCGCGACTGGGCCCTGGGCACCAACGGCAAGTGGGTCACCATGGGCATTCCGTCCAATGGCGAATACGGCATCCCCAAGGACGTGATGTTCGGCTACCCCGTGACCTGCGAGGGCGGCAAGTACACCATCGTCAAGGATCTGCCCATCGACGCCTTCAGCCAGGAATGCATCAACAAGACCCTGGCCGAGCTGCAGGGCGAGCAGGATGGCGTGAAGCACCTGCTGTAAAACCATAGCGGCTTGCGCTTGTCTGGCGGGGGATTGAAGGAAATTTGTACTTCAATCCCTTGAGAGGCAAGCGCGAGCAGCTATCAAAAATGATTCTTCGGTAGAGACATGCTGTAGCCATTGCGCCCCCGCAGCCGCAGTCGCCACACCATCTTTTTGTCGATACATCCGCCAGGCCCATGCCCCCCATGCCTCAAGTCGCACCCCATCCCCGAGAGATCCTGCTGGGCGCCCAGGCCGTGGCTCATGTGCTGCCGGTCTGCGACCACTACAGCGGCGTCGAGGTGCGGATGCGCAAGAGCCTGCAGCTGCAGGCCGAGATGACGGCGGAGTTCGGACACTGCGTGTTCGACGTCACGCTCGACTGCGAGGACGGCGCCCCCGTGGGCCGCGAGCGCGAGCATGCCGAGCTCGTGGCCTCCCTGGCCAGCCAGGCGGCGCAGGGCGCCAGGGTTGCCGCGCGCGTGCACACGGTCGACCACCCCGCGTTTGCGCAGGACATGGCCATCATCGCGGGCCAGGCCGGCCAGCGGCTCACGCACATCATGATCCCCAAGGTGGAGTCGGTGGACGATGTGCTCGTTGCAGAGCGCGCCCTCGCCGCCGCCGGGGCAGGGCAGTTGCCGCTGCATGCGCTCATCGAGTCGCCCGCGGCCGTACAGCGCGCCTTCGAGATCGCCGCTCATCCGCGTATCCAGAGCCTGAGCTTCGGCCTCATGGACTTCGTCTCCGCCCATGGCGGTGCGATACCGGCCTCGGCCATGACCTCGGCCGGCCAGTTCGAGCACCCCCTCGTCGTGCGCGCCAAGCTGGAGATCGCGGCCGCCTGCCATGCCAACGGCAAGGTGCCCTCGCACTGCGTGGTGACGGAGTTCAGCAACACCGCCGCCATGCAGGCGGCGGCGGAGCGCGCCGCGCGCGAGTTCGGCTACACGCGCATGTGGAGCATCCATCCGGCGCAGATCCGTCCGATTCTGTCGGCCTTCGCGCCCGAGGATGCCGAGATCGCCCGCGCCACGCGCATCATTTGCGCCGCCATCGACGCCGACTGGGCGCCCATCAGCGAAGACGGCGTGCTGCACGACCGCGCCAGCTACCGCTATTTCTGGCAGGTGCTCGAGCGTGCGCATCAGACAGGTCGCGCCCTGGCGCCGCAGGCGCAGGGCTGGTTTGCCGGCTGAGGGGAGAGTGACCATGCAAGCACCCGTCCGATGCAGGCATTTCGCCGCCACAATCATGGTTTTGTGCATATTTCTGCCGGAGTCATCATGAAAACCCTCGTCGCTACCGCCTTGCTGCTGCTCGCCCCCGCGTGGTCCATGGCGCAGTCCACCAGCAAGCCAGCGCCGGCCGCCAGCGCCAGCAAGCCCGCTGCCAGCAAGACCGTTGCCAAGAAGCCCGCCGCCAAACCGGCCGCCAAGGCGCCTGCGGTTGCCAAGGCCTCGGCCACCAGCAGCCGCACGCGCCTGCACAGCGGCGCCGCGCAGGTGGCCGCGGGCATCGTCGCCGCCGAGGCTGCGCTGACACCCGCAGAACTGGCGATCGCCAGTGAGGTCCATACCGGCCGCATTGCCTGCGAGCTCGGCGCCTATGTCCAGATCGAGGCCGATCCGCAGTCGCCCGGGCGCTTCTTTGTCGAGGGCCGGGGCTTCAAGTACCACATGGCCCCGGTGGTGTCGGCCACCGGCGCGGTGCGCCTGGAGGACCAGCGCGCCGGTGCCGTGTGGATTCAGATTGCCAACAAGTCCATGCTCATGAACCAGAAGCTTGGTCAGCGCATGGCCGATGAGTGCATGAGTCCCCAGCAGGTGACGGTGGCCGAGGGCTTCAAGAGGAATCCGCCCCCCAGTCTGCTGGATTCGCCTGCGAACAAGTAAGAATCCGCCGCCCGCTTGCGGGCCACAGGCATGGGCCGCCCTGGCGGTGAGCCTGCATGTGGCCGGCAGGCGATCGTCCCCACTTTGAAAACCCTGACCTTCCGGAGAAAGAAGACATGCTGCAAGCCTACCGAGCCCACGTCGCCGAGCGCGCCAAACTGGGCATCCCGCCCCTGGCGCTTGATGCCAAGCAGGTCGCCGAGCTGATCGAGCTCATCAAGAACCCGCCGGCCGGCGAAGAGCAATTCCTGATGGATCTGCTCACGCACCGCGTGCCCCCGGGCGTGGATGACGCCGCCAAGGTCAAGGCCAGCTTTCTGGCCGCCGTCGCGCATGGCGACATCCAGGTGGGCCTGATTTCCAAGGCCAAGGCCACCGAGCTGCTGGGCACCATGGTGGGCGGCTACAACGTGCACCCGCTGATCGAGCTGCTCGACGACGCCGAAGTGGCCCAGGTGGCCGCGGACGCGCTCAAGAAGACGCTGCTCATGTTCGACTACTTCAACGACGTGGCCACCAAGGCCAAGGCCGGCAACGCGAAGGCCAAGGAAGTCATGCAGAGCTGGGCCGACGCAGAGTGGTTCACGAGCCGTCCCAAGGTGGCCGAGAAGATCACCGTCACCGTGTTCAAGGTGCCCGGCGAGACCAACACCGACGACCTCTCGCCCGCGCCCGACGCGACGACGCGCCCCGACATCCCCATGCACTACCTGGCGATGCTCAAGAACACGCGCCCCGACGCGGCCTTCAAGCCCGAGCAGGATGGCGTGCGCGGCCCCATCCAGTTCATCGAGGACCTGAAGAAGAAGGGCCATATCGTCGCCTATGTGGGTGACGTGGTGGGTACGGGCTCGAGCCGCAAGTCGGCCACCAACAGCGTGATCTGGGCCACGGGCGAGGACATCCCCTTCGTGCCCAACAAGCGCTTCGGCGGCGTGACGCTGGGCGGCAAGATCGCTCCCATCTTCTTCAACACGCAAGAGGATTCGGGTTCGCTGCCCATCGAGGTTGACGTCTCCAAGATGGAAATGGGCGACGTGCTCGACATCTTCCCGTACGCCGGCAAGATCGAGAAGGCCGGCGAGAAGATCGCCGACTTCAAGCTCAAGAGTGACGTGCTGCTCGACGAGGTGCAGGCCGGCGGCCGCATCAACCTGATCATCGGCCGCGCGCTGACGGGCAAGGCACGCGAGGCCCTGGGGCTGCCCGCATCCACGGCGTTCCGCCTGCCGCAGGCGCCTGCCGAGTCCAAGGCCGGCTTCACGCTGGCGCAGAAGATGGTGGGCCGTGCCTGCGGCCTGCCCGAAGGCCAGGGCATCCGTCCCGGCACCTACTGCGAGCCCAAGATGACCACCGTCGGTTCGCAAGACACGACCGGCCCGATGACGCGCGACGAGCTCAAGGACCTGGCATGCCTGGGCTTCTCGGCCGACATGGTGATGCAGTCGTTCTGCCACACCGCGGCCTACCCCAAGCCTGTGGACGTCAAGACCCACCGCACCCTGCCCGAGTTCATCAGCAGCCGCGGCGGCGTGGCGCTGCGCCCGGGCGACGGCGTGATCCATTCATGGCTGAACCGCCTGCTGCTGCCCGACACCGTGGGCACGGGCGGTGACTCGCACACGCGCTTCCCGATCGGCATCTCCTTCCCCGCGGGCTCGGGCCTGGTGGCCTTCGGTGCTGCCACGGGCGTGATGCCGCTGGACATGCCCGAATCGGTGCTGGTGCGTTTCAAGGGCCAACTGCAGCCCGGCGTGACGCTGCGTGATCTGGTGCATGCCATCCCGCTGTACGCCATCAAGGCAGGTTTGCTCACCGTGGCCAAGGCCGGCAAGAAGAACATCTTCTCGGGCCGCATCCTCGAGATCGAAGGTCTGCCGGACCTGAAGGTCGAGCAGGCGTTCGAGCTGTCGGATGCGTCTGCAGAGCGCTCCGCCGCTGGCTGCACGATCAAGCTCAACAAGGAGCCGATCATCGAGTACCTGAAGTCCAACATCGTTCTGATGAAGAACATGATCGCGGACGGCTACCAGGACGCCAAGACCCTGGCGCGCCGCATCGAGAAGGTCGAGGCCTGGCTGGCCAACCCGCAGCTGCTCGAGGCCGACAAGGACGCCGAGTACGCCGCCGTGATCGAGATCGACATGAACGAGATCACCGAGCCCATCGTCTGCTGCCCGAACGACCCGGACGACGCCAAGTTCCTGTCCGAAGTGGCTGGCACCAAGATCGACGAGGCCTTCATCGGCTCGTGCATGACCAACATCGGCCATTTCCGCGCCGCGGCCAAGCTGCTGGGCGGCCAGCGCGACATCCCCGTCAAGCTGTGGGTGGCGCCGCCGACCAAGATGGACCAGAACGAGCTGATCAAGGAAGGCCACTACGCCGCCTTTGGCACCGCGGGTGCGCGTACCGAAATGCCCGGCTGCTCGCTGTGCATGGGCAACCAGGCGCAGGTGCACGAGGGTGCGACGGTGATCTCCACGTCCACGCGCAACTTCCCGAACCGCCTGGGCAAGAACACCAACGTGTTCCTGGGCTCGGCCGAGCTGTCGGCCATCGCCTCGCGCATGGGCAAGCTGCCGACCAAGGAGGAATACCTCAAGGAAATGGGCGTGATCGATCAGGACAAGGCCAGCGTGTACCGCTACATGAACTTCGACCAGATCGAGGAATACGCCGAGGTCGCCAAGGGCGTGACCGCCTGACGCAGGCGCTGCGTCATCTGCAGCAGGTCGGTCACGCACTTGCCTGTTGCATTCGAGAGTCTCGCAGTCTTGTCGCGTGCGGTAGACTCTCGATCACGGGCCGATAGCTCAGCTGGGAGAGCGCTGCGTTCGCAATGCAGAGGTCGGGAGTTCGATCCTCCTTCGGTCCACCAAAATTCAGCGCCCAACTGTTCTCAGTTGGGCGTTTTCATTTGTGCTTCCCGCATGACACGCGGGGTTCCCGCACATTCTGCGTGTGCGACCGGGGTCCTGTGGTCTGGCAGGAACATCCCCAGTTGCCCTCCGTTCCGCCCTCTCTTCTCTCGAAATCGGCGCTAACTTCTTCGCCGTGGCACACGCACATGGCCTTTCGCGACCATGATTTGTGCGCGTGCCATTGCCATTCGTTGTCGGGCTTGCTTGGAGCAGCAGTCCGTCACGCCAACACTGCCGCCGCGCAAGGCATGGAATACAAGCCTGCACGTTGCTGTGTGACGACGAGTGCCCCGTAGGCTGCCAGTCGAGCCTCGTGCTCCGGCTTGCCCTTGTCCTTCGACTTGATCTTGAACAGATCAATCGGCTTGTCGCTCTTCTGGCCAGCGCGCTGCATGATCCTTTCGCTGTCCACCTCGACTCCCTTGAACGACCACAGCGACTCGAAGACCTTAGCCTGACCATCGGTGAACCGGATCGGCGTGGCCTGCACGTCCGGCAGCGTCGCCCACTTGAAGTCCGCCGAGAATGGCCCGTTCACAGGTGCAGCCGGATCGGTCACTGCTGGCGCTGCAGACGGTGCCGAAGTGATGAACGAGATTCCGCCGCCATAGAACGTGAATCGTTCTTCCAGCGCCAGCCATTCCACACCGGAGCCGAAGGGCGATCCGCGAGTCGTGCGCGGCCTGGGGGTGATGACTCGGATGTTGCTTCCCGCCACCCGGACACGATCCAGCAAGGACGGCTCATGCAGCACTCTCGTCAGGTCTCGGGCCAGCACTACCGGAGAGCTGCGTGCGTTACCGAGCCGCCAAACACCGTCGCCCAAGTCATCGATGTCGTCGCGGCTCTCGATGTCGAGCGCGAGACGCATTTTCTGCCGCAGCCAGTCATCATCCAGGGCTAATGCCGCACCATCGATTGCCTCGACCGGCACCTGGCCACACTCCGGGCAACGGCAGATCCGGCCGCCCCGACCATCACTCCAGACCTGCGCGCGGTGCTGCTGGCAGTGCGGGCAGAGCACAAAAGACTGATCCAACATTGTTGGCCTGACCGCTTTGCCGAGCACAGGCAAAGTCGATACCTCTCGTGGCGACAGCGTGGAACGCAGCACCGGCGTGCCGCCCGCGAACAGGCGGCAAACCAGGGCCCAGGCATCGTGCGTCGCCATTGGTCAGTCCTCGAAAGCGGATGAGGAACTGACTGCGTCGGTCTCCGGCGGCAACTCCTGGGCGCTGAGGGTCTGGCCCTTCTGCAAGATGCCCACCGCAACCAAGTAGCCTTCCAGCTGCGCCTGCATCTTGGCGTCGAACTTGTGCAGGTTCAGCCGCCCTTTGCTGGTCACTTCGATGGTGACCACCTTGGGGCGAGTCCTGCCCGGCTCGGGTGGGTAATAGAGATTGACCTGTGCCGCTGTCACCGCCCACTGACCCTCCAGCGGGCCCGGCAGCTTTTCCTTCAGCAAATCGTGCACCGAGCGTTGCTGGCTGGACTGCATCGCCGTGCATTCGATCTTCAGCGCCGTGTCAGGGCTGAGCAGGGTGAGTGCCTTCAACTGAACCATCGAGAAGCCGTCCTCAAAGGCCTCCGGCACATCGAATCCTGTGCGCAGCATCGACAAATCCAGCGTCGGCGACTTGATTTTGTGAGCGCTCGCTTTCACGCCCAGCACGTGCTCTGCGAAGGCCTCGACCAGCATTTGCTGATACTTTGCGCCGCCGCGCACCAGCGTGCGCACCACACCGGTGGACTTGGCGTACTCCAGCACCATGTGGATGTTGGGGTTGCCGACCCGGCGTTTCAGGGTCGCTCCCTCGAACTCCAGACGCAGCATCGCCATGTCCTTGACATGGACCGACAGTAGGAACACGCCCGGGCTGCGCTCGACCAAGTGCGCCACGCTGCCGTCTCCGCATTGGAGTTCGCGCTTGTAGAAGGCCGCGATGGCGTGACGCAACGCGGTCAGATTGGCATCCGAACCGTTCGGTTGGCGTTTCAGGCCAAGATCGTATTGCTGTGTCTGTTGCCCATGCTGCTCCCAAAAACTGAAGTCATAGGCACGCTCGAACAGTGCCGGGTGGTGGACGTAGAGCCAGAAGGAACGGTGGATGTCACTTGCACACAGCGCCAAACCCGCCAGCGCAGCACCATCGGCCACGGCCGCCTCAAACATCGCCTGCTTACCTGCCGCATCGCCCAACTGAACGCTGGCCATGAGGTTGGCCGTCATCCGGTCGCGGGCAGCAATGTCGGCCCAGACTTTGACCGCTTCGACCAGAAACTGGCTGGTCTCCGGCGTGTCATCCCAGGCAAAGCCATCAGGCACCGGCAGGCTGTGGGTGGTCAGGAAGTCGCGCAGCGTGGCGTCCACCGGCAGCTCGAGCATCACGTCGACAAAGGTCTTCTTCATCTTGATCGTCCTTTCTGGATCGGCGTCGAAGGTCTGCGACCGATGTACGGACTGCTCTGGCCAGCGACTAGGTTACTGAACACGCACCTCGCACAAGTAAAGTAGCGAGATACAAGCGCGATTCTGAACCTCAGATTTCCGCTTGTCAATCAAAGCGGCACATCTAGACCGCATTTGTATCTCGCGGCTATACTGGCGGTCTTGTTTTTGTTAACTGACTGTTTTCCCCTACAGGAGCATCGCTATGGCTTCAGCGTTCGGAGCACGCCTGCGACGCTTACGCGAGGCAAAGAAATTGACCTTGCAACAGGTCGCCGACGAAGTCGGCTGTACCAAGGCGTACATATGGGAACTGGAAATGAAGGACGGTCAGCGTCCCTCTGCTGAACGGGTCCAGGCCCTGGCCAGGGTGCTGGGCGTGACGATGGAGGACATCATGGGCGAGCCCATGCCAGAGGCCCCCGACGCCAGTCCCGAGGACGTGATTTTCTTTCGGACCTACGCGGGTATGACGGAAGACGAGAAGGACCGGGTCCGTAAAGCGCTGAAGATCATCTTCCCCGACAAGAATCTGCCGGAGACGAAAGGATGAGCTCAACGCAGGCACTCACAGGCTCCATCGCCGCCAGCCATGTCCATAAGTGGCTGAGAGCATGGTATGGCTCGGACGTGCCTGAGGCGGTCGATCTCGATGTCGTGCGACGAATGCTTCCGACTACACCCTACGGAAAAGGTGTTCGGGAAATCCGTCCCCCAGTGCAATTTAATGACAATGCTTTCGAGGGCATGCTGGCGCGGGACTCCACCGATCCAGCGCTTTGGGGCATCGCATACAACGGCACGGTTAGCCCCGAGCGCCAGCGTTTCACTATCGCTCACGAACTGGGTCACTTCATCCTTCACCGCGATCAGCGGCAAAGTTTCAACTGCGACAAGGAAAGCGTGTACTCCGGCGCTGACACTATCCGTGTCATCGAACGTGAGGCGGACGACTTTGCCAGCAACCTGCTGATGCCTGGCGACTTGCTGCGCGAGTGGATCTCGAACCAGCGCATCGACTTGCATGTCCTGAGCGCCCTTGCCAAGCGGTTCCAGGTGTCGTTCGAGGCGCTGTGCATTCGGTTCATCAAATTCACCACGCAGCGGGCAATCCTTGTCTATTGGGACAACGGTTTCGTGAAGTACGAATGGCGCAGCAGCAGCGCGGTCAAGACGCGCGCCCGCATTCGGCGCACTGACGATCCGCAGGAACCATTAACCGGCACCCTGGCTGCTGATTCCACCGTCGAGCAGGAGTGGGATGGCACGGAGATGTCTGCCGCGATCTGGTGCCCGGAGGAGGCACCCCACATGAAGTTGCGCGAGTTCAAGCACAGCTACACCACAGGAGATCGCGTCCTGACCCTTCTGCTACTGGAAAGTGCTGAACCACGGTCATGGGATCGGTCTTGGCAAGACGGCGAGAGCTTTGACAGCTATGACCAATTTGTCGCCAACGGCCAGCGTCCCGTTCGGTGATAGCCCAAGTTCTAGACGTAGAGGGAAGCCATGAAAATCGAAGAACAACTGCTGACAGGGTTGAAGGCAGGCGTTGACCGCCATTGGCGCTACACCAAGGAACTCCTACATATCAAGCCAGAGTACCTCCTGACCGTGGCAGTCGCAGATGCGCTCACCGACGGCTTCGGCAACTTTCATGGACTAGATATTCAGATTCGATTGGAGGAACCGACGAAGTCAGTGCTGTTTGATCTCGTAACTAGTTCTGGCGGCTTGAAGAAGTGGTTCAAGGAAGAGAGACCGAAAATCTCCCGCAAGGGCAAAGTCGATATTTTCGTAATCACCGATACGACACGCCATGCGGTCGAGTTAAAGGGGTTCGATCCAAGTGCGCCGGAACTCGAGAAAGATCTCGTTCGGCTCCAGGAACTTCTTGCTGTAAACGACGGCGCTAACAGGCTGGCAAGTTGCCACATCGTGTTTCCAACGCTGACCAATCGCACCCAGTGGATCGAAAAGCGCACGAAGTCAGTCATTGATTCTTCGAAATCAAAGTTTCAGCTGACTCAGGTTAGACACGAAACCGACGAAGACCCTGAGGACGGGATACCTTGCTACTACGCCAACTGTTTGACACTAACCCACAGTTGAGAGTGTTCAAACCCGCGCACTCCCGCTAAATCACGTTACGCGAAGTGCCCTTGGTTTCTAGCATGAGCAGCGTTTTCCATCGGAACGCTTGCCATGACAGAAATCGAACCTATCTCCATTTGCACATCACCTGAACGGCCACGGCACGGGCATCAAGAAATCGCTGATCTCTTGGCTGCCGCGCTGCTGCGCCTTCGTGTCCGCCAATCGCGCGACATCCCCCAAAACAGCGAGCACGTTTGCCTTGGCTTCCCCGGCCAACAGCGCGTGAATGCGAACCCCGATCACAACAACGGAGTTCGCCCATGACAGCACACGCAACCTCACCAACGCCTGCCTCAGTCGCCGCCCGCGTCGCGGCTATTCCCCATCTTTCGATGGATGATCTTTGGGCTCTCTGGGACGACCATTTCGATGAACGGCCAAATCACCACCATCGGGTCTGGTTGGAAAGTCGCCTGGCCTACCGGATGCAAGAGCGCGCGTTTGGCGGTTTGAAACCGTCACTGCGCAAGAAGCTTGAGGAGGTTGGCGAAACCGGCATCTTGCCCAAGCAACTGCGCGGCGATAGCCAACGCCTACTGCCCGGTACCGTCCTGACACGCATCTACGACGACATTGAACATCGTGTGCTGGTGCGCGGATCGAATGATTTCGAGTACCAGGGGCAACGCTTCAAGAGCCTGTCCGCTGTAGCCAAACGCATCACGGGCAGTCACTGGTCAGGTCCGGTGTTCTTTGGCTTGAAGGCACCAGCTTCGAAGAAGGGGGCGGTATGAGCTCAGTGCGTCGAAATCAAACTCCCGCAGTCACACCAAAGAAGCGCTGCGCCGTCTACACCCGCAAGTCCACTGACGAAGGCCTCGATCAGGAATACAACAGCCTCGAGGCACAGCGTGATGCAGGCTTGGCCTTCATTGCAAGCCAACGGCATGAAGGCTGGATAGCTGTCGACGACGGATACGACGACGGCGGCTACTCTGGTGGCAACATGGAACGGCCCGGGTTGCGCCGCCTGATGATCGACATCGAGGCGGGGAAGATCGATACCGTGGTCGTCTACAAAATCGACCGCCTCACGCGCAGCCTGCCGGACTTCGCAAAGCTGGTCGAGGTTTTCGACCGCAACGGCGTCTCCTTTGTCGCAGTCACGCAGCAGTTCAACACCACCACATCGATGGGGCGATTGACGCTCAACATCCTTTTGTCATTCGCGCAGTTCGAACGCGAGGTCACCGGCGAACGCATCCGCGACAAGATCGCCGCCAGCAAGGCCAAGGGCATGTGGATGGGCGGAGTCCCGCCTCTTGGATACGACGTGGTCGAACGCAAGCTCGTCATCAATGAACGTGAAGCCGCGCTGGTGCGTGACATCTTCCGCCGCTATGCCGAGCACGGCTCGGCTGCGCGACTCGTCCGCGAACTGGAAATCGAAGGGCATACCACCAAAGCATGGGTCACCCAGTCCGGCCGGGAGCGATTGGGGCGCAGCATCGATCAGCAGTACCTCTTTACCTTGCTGCGTAACCGCATTTACCTCGGTGAAATCTGCAATCACGAGACGTGGTACTCGGGCCAGCACGACCCCATCATTACTCAAGAATTGTGGGACGCGGCACACGCCTTCATTGAGAGGCGAAAGCAGGCACCGCGCGAACACCGAGCCAAGCATCCGGCACTGCTGGCGGGACTTCTGTTTGCACCGGATGGCCAACGCATGTTGCACTCCTTCGTCAAAAAGAAAAATGGTCGGCAGTACCGCTACTACGTGCCTTACCTGCACAAGCGGCGCAACGCCGGTGCCAGCCTGGCTCCACATACTCCGGACGTGGGCCACCTGCCAGCCGCCGAGATCGAAGATGCCGTGTTGGCGCAAATCCATGCTGCGCTCTCATCGCCGCAAATGCTGATCGCAGTGTGGAGATCCTGCCAGCAGCATCCGGCGGGGTCGACGCTGGACGAGGCACAGGTGGTGGTTGCCATGCAGCGCATCGGTGACGTGTGGTCGCAACTGTTCCCCGCCGAGCAGCAACGGATCACACGGCTGTTGATCGAACGCGTGCAACTACACGGGCACGGACTGGATATCGTTTGGCGGGAGGACGGTTGGATCGGATTCGGTGCGGATATCAGCACGCATCCCTTGATCGAAGAGTCCCAGGAGCGTGTCGAGGAGGCTTTGGCATGAATACCACGACCCACCAGCGCCAGCGCGCCGTCCGCATCGAGGTCGGTGCCGAGGCGCGCAGCTATGTCAGCGAGGGGCAGCGGGTCACCTTGGTGCCCCTGACGATCAAGCGTCGCCAGAATCGGAAGCTGCTGATACCGCCAGCCCCCGAGATCGCGGACCGAATCGGTGGCTTCGATGTGCCGATGATCAAAACGCTGGGCAAGGCCTTCTACTGGAAGCGCTTGATCGACGATGGCACCTACTCCACGACAACGGATTTGGCGCACGCCATGAAAGTAGAGCCGGGCTGGGCTGCCGAGGTCTTGCGCATGACCATGCTGGCCCCCGATATCGTGGAGGCGATATTCGAAGGACGTCAGCCACGCCACTTGAATCTGCACACCTTGCGTGGCCGCCAAGAGCAACTACCGCGCGATTGGGCTGCGCAGCGTCGATTGCTCGGCTTTTCTGACGTCTGATCTGCCTCTAGACACACCCGATGACGGCGAGCCATGTGCTCGCCGTTTGCTTTTCTGCCCTGGGCCATTGGCGAACCAGGAGTTCCGTCGTGGTTCGCCATTGCGTCCCTTAAAGGTTCGCTACCCAAAGTTTGGAATGACACCTGTTACTCAACAACGTCACAGGAGCATTCCATGCAGACACCAACCAGCGGTATCCCCCGGTCGCCACAGCAGGCGATCAACACCATGTCACCCGGTGATCGCCGCGTGCTCAACGAGAACGAGCTCGCGCAACGATGGGGCGTGAGCCCCAAGACTTTGCAGCGCTGGCGCAGTGAGGGTCGCGGTCCACGCTACCTGAAGCTGTCCAAGCGTGTCGGCTACCCGGTCGACGCGATCCTCGAGTTTGAGCGTGAAGCGCTGCACGACTCGACATCCGAACGCGCGGCGGTTTGAGGAGAGATGCGATGAATGACATCACCATCTTCCCCGCCGACATCGCAGAGATGTCCGTAAGCCAGCTGGCCGCATTGCCACCCGTGCAGAAACACGAGATCGACAAGAACCTCGATGCAGCCATCGACTGGCTGAAAAAGGCGCGCACCAAGTTCGACGCGGCACTGGATCAGTGCTACGGCGAGCAGGCACGCACCGCGCTGCGCGAATCCGGCCGTGACTTCGGCACCGCACACATCAGCGATGGCCTGCTGCACCTGAAGTTCGAGCTGCCCAAGAAGGTCAGCTGGGATCAGAAGCAACTGGCTGAGATCGCTGAACGCATCGTCGCCTCAGGCGAGAAGGTTGAGGGTTACCTCGACATCAAGTTGTCCGTCTCCGAATCCCGCTTCACGAACTGGCCGCCTGCCTTGCAACAGCAGTTCGCCGCCGCTCGCACTGTGGATTCCGGCAAGCCGTCTTTCACCCTTTCCATCGATTCGGAGTAATGACCATGAGCACCAATCTCATCGCCTCGCTGCGTCAACAGCTGCCGTCCATCTACGGCGAACACCTCCCTGACGAAATCCGGTATCGCCGCGCGGACGGCAAGGACGTCGTTGTCCCGCTTGATGCCGCCACTGTGGACGAGCTGGCTTTTGCCATCCAGACGGCCAACGCGGAATCGCTGGCGCTCGGTCGCCGCCGCACCGCGCTGGAAGAACTCCACACCGAGGTACGCAAACGTGCCGCGCGTGGAGTCGACCGTATCGCCGACGTGTCGTGGGAGGCCTGATCATGAGCGCGATCCTTCCCTTCCAGTTCGAAGCGCACGCCGTGCGCGTCCAGGTCGATGAACTCGGGCAGCCGTGGTTCAACGCCACCGATGTCTGCGACGCCCTGGAGATGGGCAATCCGTCTCAGGCGATTAAGTCCCACGTCGATGCCGAGGATCTCCAAAAATTGGAGACCCTTACGGCGGGTGGCCGTCAACGCCAAAACCACGTCAACGAGTCGGGGCTTTACGCCCTGATCCTCGGCAGCACCAAGGATGCCGCCAAGCGTTTCAAGCGCTGGATCACCGGTGAAGTGCTGCCTGCAATCCGCAAGACAGGCGCGTATTCCGCCGCCGCCACGATGGCCGCCTTGCCCGCGCCGACCCAAGATCGCGTCACCGCCATCCTGCTGATCGGCGAGGCGGTCGCCAAGGTACCGGGCGTCAAGACCGGCATTGCAATGGCTGCCACGTTGACCTGCATTCAGGAAAACACCGGCCTGACCACGGAAGTGCTGCGCCGCGCTTTGCCTGCCGCCAACGAGCCTATCTGCTCGCTCAACGCCACACAGCTCGGCAAATTGCTGAGTCGCTCAGCCAAAGCCACGAACCAGTTGCTGGCATCCGGCGGCCTTCAGTTCCGCAACGACCGGGACGAGTGGGAGCTGACCGAGGCCGGTGAAGCATGGGCCGAAGCCATGCCGTACTCGCGCAACGGCCACAGCGGCTACCAGATCCTCTGGAATCCCGCGGTCGCGGAACAACTGAAGGAGGTGGCGTGATGTCCCTCCCGATCATTTCCGCGCAGCAGCGCTTGGCCGAACGCAAGGGTGTGAAATTGCTGATGCTGGGCAAGTCCGGCATCGGCAAGACCACCCGGCTCAAAGACCTCGACCCTGCCACCACCTTGTTCCTCGACATCGAGGCGGGCGACCTCGCCGTGGCCGACTGGCCGGGCGACACCATCCGCCCGGCCTCGTGGCCGGAAAGCCGCGACTTTTTCGTGTTCCTCGCAGGCCCGGACAAGTCACTGCCGCCGGAGAGCGCGTTCTCGCAGGCGCATTACGACCACGTCATCGAGAAATTTGGCAACCCGACGCAGCTCGACCGCTACCAGACCTTCTTTCTCGACTCGATCACGCAGCTGTCCCGGCAGTGCTTCGCATGGTGCAAGACGCAACCCGGTGCCACCAGCGACCGTTCCGGCAAACCCGATCTGCGCGCCGCATATGGCCTGCTTGGCCAGGAAATGATCGGCGCACTGACTCATCTGCAGCACGCCCGCGGCAAGAACGTGGTGTTCGTCGCCATCCTCGACGAACGTCTCGACGACTACAACCGCAAGGTGTTCGTGCCGCAGATCGAAGGCAGCAAAACCAGCCTGGAGCTGCCCGGCATCGTCGACGAGGTCGTGACGCTGGCCGAGATCAAGGCCGAGGACGGCAGTACCTACCGCGCCTTCGTCACCCACACCGTCAATCCCTACGGCTTTCCAGCCAAAGACCGCAGCGGTCGCCTCGACCTGCTGGAGCCGCCGCATCTCGGCGCACTGATCGCCAAGTGCGCAGGCCAGTCGCCATTGCCCATGCCCGGCAGCACCGGCATCCCCACCGCAGCAAACACCACCGAATCCAAGGAGTAATCGCCATGTCGTCCAACTATTTTGATTTCCAAGATGCCGATCCCCAACAGTCGGGCTTTGATCTGATCCCCAAGGGTGCTGTCGTGCCAGTGCGCATGACCATCAAGCCCGGTGGCTATGACGATCCGGAACAAGGTTGGGGCGGCGGCTACGCCACCGAATCCTTCGAAACCGGCTCTGTCTACCTCGCCGCCGAGTTTGTCGTCACGGCTGGCGACCATGCCAAGCGCAAGATGTGGAGCAACATCGGCCTGCACTCCAAGAAAGGGCCGACCTGGGGTCAGATGGGGCGAAGTTTCATCCGCGCCGCGCTCAACAGCGCCCGCAACGTCCACCCCCAGGACAACAGCCCGCAGGCCGCCGCCGCGCGCCGCATCCAAGGTTTTCATGAACTGGATGGCCTGGAGTTTCTGGCGCGCGTGGACATTGAGAAGGATGGCAAGGGCCAAGACCGGAACGTGGTCAAGATCGCGGTCGAGCCTGATCACCCCGACTACGCAAAACTGATGGGTGTGCCGCCCAAGGCTCCGGGCAGCGGACATTCCGGCGCTCCGGCGCAGGCGGCTGCGCCTGCGTATCAGGCACCGGCTCCGCAACGCGCACCCGTGACGGGCAAGCCGTCGTGGGCGCAGTGAGGGAGGCCGATGAAATGCTGGGTCTGCAAACGACAGGCCCGGGGGTTCGGCCACACCGACAACCGTCACGGTGTCGGCCATCCCCGGCGCTATCCCATCGACTGGGTGTTCTGCTCGCAACGCTGCCAAAACGCGTTTCACGCGCTGTACGGCAACTGGCTGCGGGTCAAGGAAGGTCGCGTCGACAGCAAGGAGGTCGTCATGATCGATCCGTCTGATGTCGAACTGGCCGCGATGAAGAGGTGCCTCAAGGCCTTCGGCGAGGCCGCGGGCGAGATTGGCTTCACCAAGCCGCTGGGCGACTACTCCGAAGCCGAGGCGCTGCAAGTGATCGACGCCATCGTCACTTGCTACACCGAGGCAATGGTGGCGCACCACGAGGCGAGCAAGTATCCGCCGGTACGCGGCATGACGCCTGCGCCCGACCCTCTGGCCAACCCGTTCGCGGATCTGGAGGACGACCTGCCCTGGGAAGAGCCGAAGGGGAAGAAGCCATGATCGACTTCAACTCCACATCAAGCATCTCCGGTCGGGTCACCTGCCTGGTGGATACGGGCATGCAGCAAGCCCGTGCTCGCCAGTCCGAGCGTCAGTACCTCGGGGCCTCACGTCTCGGCGTGGCCTGTGAACGCGCGCTGCAGTTCGAGTACGCCAAGGCACCCATCGACCACGGGCGTGACACCCCGGGCCGAATGTTGCGCATCTTCGAGCGCGGCCATGTCATGGAGGACTGTATGGTCGCGTGGCTCCGGGACGCGGGCTTCGACCTGCGCACCCGCAAGGCCGACGGCGAGCAGTTCGGCTTCTCGGTGGCCGATGGCCGCCTGCAGGGCCACATCGACGGCGTCATCGTCGGCGGCCCCGATGGCTTCGCCTATCCCGCGCTCTGGGAATGTAAGTGTCTCGGCAACAAGTCCTGGAGCGATCTGGACAAGAAGGGCCTGACTCTCTCCAAGCCCGTCTATGCCGCGCAAGTGGCGATCTACCAAGCCTATCTCGAACTGCACGAGCACCCGGCGATCTTCACGGCACTCAACGCCGACACGATGGAGATCTACACCGAGCTCGTGCCCTTTGACGCAGCACTGGCCCAACGCATGTCGGATCGGGCGGTCAAGGTCATCACGGCGACCGAGGCGGGAGAGCTCCTGCCGCGCGCCTTCCATGACTCGACCCACTTTGAATGCCGGATGTGCGCGTGGCAAGACCGCTGCTGGAGGACACAAGCATGAATACCTCGAATTTGAATCACGTACTGGGCGAGCAGCTGATCGACGTGCGCCAGGCTGCACTGATGTTCAATCTGCCGTCGTATTGGCTCTCACAAGCCAAGGAGCGACAGGAGCGTCGCATTCCGCATTACCGCGTTGGCAAATTGGTTCGCTTCAAACCCAACGAGCTGGAAGCCTGGATCGCTGCGCAGCAGACGTCACACGAGGGTGGTGCCGATGCTTGATTTCAATGACACATCACCACCGGGAGAAACGGGCCGGCGCAACGTCAATGACAGCGAGCGGGACGAGATTCGCACTGAACTGATCGCACGCATGGAATCAGTCCTGACCACGATGTTTCCGGCAGGAAAGAAGCGTCGTGGCAAGTTTCTGATCGGGGACATCCTGGGCAGCCCGGGCGACAGCCTTGAGGTGGTACTCGAAGGCGACAAGGCTGGTCTCTGGACGGATCGTGCCACGGGCGATGGCGGTGACATCTTTGCCTTGATCGCCGCCTACCTCGGGGCCAACGTCCACACCGACTTTCCCCGGGTGCTCGACGAGGCAGCTGATCTGCTCGGTCGTTCGCGATCAGTGCCGGTACGCCGCGCCAAGAAGGAAGCTCCGGTTGATGATCTCGGCCCGGCCACGGCCAAGTGGGACTACTTCGATGCCACCGGCAAACTGATTGCGGTCGTGTACCGCTACGACCCACCCGGGCGCAAGAAGGAGTTCCGGCCGTGGGATGCCAAGCGGCGCAAGATGACTCCGCCCGATCCGCGCCCGCTGTACAACCAGCCGGGGCTGGCGGCCGCTGGTCACGTTGTGCTGGTCGAGGGCGAGAAGTGTGCGCAGGCCCTGATCGCCATCGGCGTGGTGGCAACCACGGCCATGCATGGCGCAAACGCTCCCGTCGATAAGACCGACTGGTCGCCGCTGGCGGGCAAATCCGTGCTGATCTGGCCTGACCGGGACGCGCCAGGCTGGGATTACGCTGACCGTGCATCGCAAGCAATCCTGAACGCGGGTGCGACCACGGTCGCCATCCTGGTGCCACCCGATGACAAGCCGGAAGGATGGGATGCGGCTGACGCCATTCCGGACGGCTTCGATGTGAGGGGCTTCCTCGCCGTCGGCGAGCGGATGCCGGTGATGCGGTCGGTCGAGGAGACGCCACCACCGGATCTGCTGACCGGTGTCGACTGGACTACGGAGGACGGCTTGTCCTCGGCCTTCACACGCCGCTATGGAGAGGACTGGCGCTACTGCGCGCTTTGGGGCAAATGGCTGGTCTGGACCGGCGTGCGCTGGAATCCGGATCAGGTGCTCTATGTGTCTCATCTGGCGCGCGGTATCTGCCGGATGGCGTCACTCAAGGCGGACAGCCCTCGGCTCACAGGCAAGCTGGCCAGCTCCGCCACGATCTCGTCCGTCGAGAAAATCGCACGCTCCGATCCCAAGCACGCGTCCACCGCCGAGGAGTGGGATGCCGACGTCTGGGCGCTCAACACACCAGGCGGTGTGGTTGATCTGCGCACGGGCCGCATGCGACCGCACCGGCGCGATGACCGGATGACCAAGGTGACCACGGCCACACCGCAGGGCGACAGTCCGACGTGGCGCGCATTCCTGGCCGATGTCACAGGCGGCGACGCCGAACTGATTGCCTATCTGCAACTGATGGTCGGCTACTGCCTGACGGGCGTGACCAGCGAGCACGCGCTGTTCTTCCTGTACGGGACCGGCGCGAACGGCAAGTCGGTGTTCGTCAACGTCTTGACCACCATCTTGGGCGACTACGCGGCCAACGCGCCGATGGACACGTTCATGGAGGCGCGCACCGACCGGCATCCGACCGATCTGGCGGGCCTGCGCGGCGCACGCTTTGTGTCATCCATCGAAACCGAACAGGGTCGGCGTTGGAACGAATCCAAGGTCAAGGCCATCACCGGTGGCGACAAGGTGTCTGCGCGTTTCATGCGCCAGGACTTCTTCGAGTACGTACCGCAGTTCAAGTTGGTGATCGCAGGCAACCACAAGCCATCGATCCGCAACGTGGATGAGGCGATGAAGCGGCGACTGCACCTGATCCCGTTCACGGTGACGATCCCGCCCGAACGGCGTGACGGCAGGCTGACCGAAAAGCTGCTCAAGGAACGGGACGGCATTCTGGCGTGGGCGGTCGAGGGCTGCAGCCTTTGGCAACGCCACGGACTGAAGCCACCCGCCAGTGTGGTGTCGGCGACTGAGGAGTATTTCGAGGCCGAGGACGCGCTCGGGCAGTGGATCGAAGAGCGTTGCCTGCTGGCCAAGACCCACCGCGAAGGCGTTTCCGAATTGTTCGCCGACTGGCGTGAATGGGCCGAGCGCGCGGGTGAGTACGTGGGCTCGGTCAAGCGCTTCTCCGAACTGATGGCGGCCCGCAAGTTCGAGAAGTGTCGGCTGACCGGGGGCGCACGTGGGATCACGGGCATAGCCCTCAGGCCCAAGCCGTACAGCCATGGCTACCCCTACCGAGATGACTGAGCAATCCGGGCGAGTGACGGATTTGACGGGTTTCCTGATTGACGCGCTACGCGTGCGCGCACGTAAGGGCTGTTTTCCAATGAACCCGTCGCATCCGTCACTCGCCCCCGAACTGGAGCACGACGATGAACACGACAATCTTGGCCCTTGATCTGGGCACACACACCGGGTGGGCTTTGCTGCACCTGGACGGCACTATCACCAGCGGCACGGAGCACTTCAAGCCGCAGCGATTTGAAGGGGGCGGCATGCGTTTCCTTCGTTTCAAACGCTGGCTCAACGAATTGCTCTCGGCCAGCAACCACATCAACGCGGTGTTCTTCGAGGAGGTTCGACGGCACGCTGGCGTTGATGCGGCGCACGCCTACGGTGGCTTCATGGGACACCTGACCGCGTGGTGTGAGCATCACAACATCCCTTACCAGGGTGTTCCGGTCGGCACGATCAAGAAGCACACGACCGGCAAGGGCAACGCGGGCAAGGACGACATGATCGCGTCCGTCCGCCTGCGTGGTCACACCCCAGTCGACGACAACGAAGCCGACGCCCTGGCCTTGCTGCACTGGGCTGTCGAGACGCAGGAGGTGTGACATGAAGGTGCCGACACCCCAATACCGCTCCCCCCTGGGTCGTCTGCAACCTCAGGCCACGGATCTGGATGCGATCAAGGAACGTGACTGGCGTGACCAACACATCCTGGTGGTCAACGCATCCGACGAACGTCTGGACTTCATCGAGCGCGAGATCGTGCGACGCATCGGTGACCGGCTCTACGGAGGGCGACGCAATGACTAAGTGGACTATCGAGGACGTTGCTGCTCGGTTTGAAGAGGCCGCAAGCACCAGTCGACGGTTGCCTCCTGTTCGAGTGCAGGGTTACTTCAACTGCTGGCCCGCCATTGTCCGAAGCGAATGGGAGACCTTTGCAGCGGACGAGAGGGTGTACCGATCCTTTCCGCCGAGTCCAGAGGCAATTGAACGAATGCTGGAGGTTATGCGCTGGGTGCAGTGGCTCACCATCGAGCAACGTCATCTCGTATGGATGCGCGCGAAGCGCTATGGCTGGCGGGATATCACGATCCGCTTTGCCTGCGACCGCACGACGGCATGGCGGCATTGGCAGCGGGCATTGCAGACGGTCGCAGATCAACTCAATGGTGTGGTGGTCGCGTAGGGTTTTGGCGTGATTTGGCGCGTATGGTCGGGGATGTGCGCCATCACGCGGCAATCAGCGGTTTTTACCCCTGCAACAAAACGACCTGATCTTGCGTAGTATTCATCTATCGTCTGGACAGAGGTGACGGCAGAGGAAGCAGACCAGAAATCAACGGGTCCTTCCCGGCCAAAAGCCAATGCGGGGGGCGACAGCGCGGCGCTTTTTTAGCGTCAGGGTGCGAACCAAGGTTCGCACGGTTCGCAGTTCGCACCCCGTCAGTTCACACCAACCCCAAAACCCGCCCACGGTTGTCGTCGGCGGGTTTTCTATTTTCAGGACACCATCTTTGAATACGCTCAACGTCGAGTACCGCAAGGTCGAGGCGCTGATTCCCTACGCCCGCAACCCGCGCACACATTCCGAGGCGCAAGTCACCAAGATCGCCGCCAGCATCGTTGAATACGGCTGGACGAACCCGGTACTGGTTGATGGCGACAACGGCATCATCGCGGGCCATGGTCGTTTGGCTGCTGCACGCAAGCTGGGGCTGGATCAGGTGCCGGTGATCGAACTGGCCCATCTCACCACCGCGCAAAAGCGCGCCTTGGTCATCGCCGACAACCGACTGGCGCTTGACGCTGGGTGGGATGAGGAGATGTTGGCGCTCGAAATGGCGGAGCTTTCCGAAGCGGGTTTCGAACTGGCGCTGACCGGCTTCGAGAACATCGAGATCGATGCGCTGCTGGCAGATGCCCCGTCGACTGAAGGTGAACCGGCGGCGCAGGATGGTGCAAACGCCGATGAACCCGATACGACCGATGACGTACCTGACACGCCAGTGGTGGCGGTGTCGCGCGAGGGAGATGTCTGGGCCATCGGCTCGCACCGCTTGATCTGTGGCGACGCCACCGACCCAGCCGTGGTCGCCACGCTGATGCAGGGTGACACCGCGCAGCTTTGCTTCACCTCGCCGCCGTATGGCAACCAGCGCGACTACACCTCCGGCGGCATTGCCGATTGGGATGCACTGATGCGCGGTGTGTTCGCACATCTGCCGATGGCGGGCGACGGACAAGTGCTGGTCAATCTTGGGCTGATCCACCGCGACAACGAAGTCATCCCCTATTGGGACGGCTGGCTGTCCTGGATGCGTCAGCAAGGGTGGCGGCGCTTCGCGTGGTACGTATGGGATCAGGGGCCAGGCATGCCCGGCGACTGGCAGGGCCGATTGGCTCCCAGCTTCGAGTTTGTCTTCCACTTCAATCGCAGCACCCGCAAACCCAACAAGATCGTGCCTTGCAAGCATGCGGGCCAGGAATCGCACCTGCGCGCTGACGGGTCGTCCACTGCGATGCGCGGTAAGGATGGCGAGGTCGGCGGCTGGACGCACAAGGGTCAGCCGACGCAGGACACCCGAATCCCCGACTCGGTGATCCGTGTGATGCGTCACAAGGGCAAGATCGGGCAGGACATTGATCACCCGGCCGTGTTCCCCGTGGCGTTGCCGGAGTTCGCCATCGAGTCCTACACAGACGCCGGAGACATCGTGTTCGAGCCGTTCGGCGGCAGTGGCACGACGATGCTGGCCGCGCAGCGCACTGGCCGCATTTGTCGCAGCGTCGAGATTGCGCCGGAGTACGTGGACGTGGCCATCAAGCGCTTTCAGCAAAACCACCCCGGCGTGCCGGTCACGCTGATCGCCACCGGCCAATCTTTCGACGAGATCGCCACTGAACGCGAAATGGAGGTGGCGGCATGAACTGGCTGGCCGACAAGATCGAGCAGTGGCCGACAGCCAAACTGCTGCCCTATGCCCGCAATGCGCGGACGCACTCGGATGATCAGGTGGCGCAGATCGCCGCATCGATTGCCGAGTTTGGCTTCACCAATCCGATCCTTGCAGGCAGTGACGGCATCATCGTCGCTGGGCATGGCCGCTTGGCCGCTGCGCAGAAACTCGGGCTGGAAATCGTGCCCGTGGTCGTACTGGATCACCTGAGCCCGACCCAGCGCCGCGCCTTGGTCATCGCAGACAACCGCATCGCGGAGAACGCTGGCTGGGATGACGCGATGTTACGGATCGAACTTGAGGCCTTGCAGCTGGAAGGTTTCGATCTGGACATCACCGGCTTCGACGCCGACGCGCTGGCCGAACTTATCGCGGGCGACGAGCCGGACAACGAGGGTCAGACCGATGAGGACGCGGTACCGGAGGTTGGCGAGACACCCATCTCGCGCCCGGGCGATGTCTGGATCATGGGCCAGCACCGACTGCTGTGCGGCGACTCGACCGTGGCAGAGAGCTATGCCCGGCTGATGCAAGGCGACGTGGCAGACATGGTCTTCACCGACCCGCCGTACAACGTGAACTACGCCAACAGTGCCAAGGACAAGATGCGCGGCAAGGATCGCGCGATCCTGAACGACAACCTGGGTGACGGTTTCTACGACTTCCTGCTGGCAGCATTGACGCCCTCCGTGGCGAACTGCCGGGGCGGCATCTATGTGGCGATGTCATCCAGCGAGCTGGATGTGCTGCAGGCCGCCTTTCGCGCCGCCGGTGGAAAGTGGTCGACGTTCATCATCTGGGCCAAGAACACCTTCACGTTAGGCCGCGCCGACTACCAACGCCAGTACGAACCGATCTTGTACGGATGGCCCGAGGGTGCGCAACGCCACTGGTGTGGTGACCGCGATCAGGGTGATGTGTGGGCTATCAAGAAGCCGCAGAAGAACGATCTGCATCCGACGATGAAGCCGGTGGAGCTGGTCGAGCGAGCCATCCGCAATTCGAGCCGCCCGGGGAACGTGGTGCTCGATCCGTTCGGTGGTTCTGGCACAACGTTGATTGCGGCCGAAAAGTCAGGCCGCATCGCGCGGCTGATCGAACTCGACCCGAAGTATGTGGACGTGATCGTGCGCCGGTGGGAGGATTTCACCGGCCAGACGGCTATCCGCGAGGCAGCGGACCAGGAATTGTGCGCCAGTTGAATGGCTGGCCGAGCCGCTTGGCCTCTTCTTCCTCGGCGATGCGCCGCAGGATTTGCATCGTGGTGAGATCGCGCGGCAGTGCCGTGCACATCACGCGCACAGCCTGCTCGATGGAGACGTCTGGACGCCGGTTGGCAATCAGCCAACGCAGCGCCTGCTCCCGTTCGTTGGCGGGCGTTTTCATCAGGCAGCCATCTCTTCGCAGATTTCGCAGTGGATCACAAAGCCAGTCAGGTAAGGCAGGCCGCGCGGGATGCCGTACTGCTTGCTGGTCTGGCGGCCAATCGTCCAGCCCATCCAACGTTGGGTGGCGGCGTTGATCGCATCCTGCAAGACTTGGCCTTGGTACAAACCGTTCTGGACGTCGTCGGCAAAGTGGCGTCCGTGGCGACTGTCGAGGAAGGTCCGCACCGATTCGAGGGGCTGGTGGGTGGCGTCCGAAATGGCGTTCATGGCCAGGGGCCATGCGGCGCTGGCGTGTTCGTTCATCGTGCCCCAAAAACCCCAGGCTTCGTTCTGGGTGGTGGGGATCTGGTTGGTGGTCATGGTGTCTTCTCCGGGTTGATCGTTGCGACACCTGTAGTAACGCGCTGTTCGATTGAGAAGCCAAGCTGTTCCTGGCTTCTTTCTCGATCAATTTCGATCACCCGAAACGGGCTACGTAGCGGGCGTAATCACCGCCCTCGGGATTGACGTAGAGGTAAGGGCGTCCGGGAGCAGTGACCTCGACGCAGAGGTAGCCGTCGCCAGTGCCGCCACCCTTGCCACGCAGCCAGTCGCGTGACACCAGCAGGCTGCGCCCAAAGGCGTCGAATTCGGCAGGGGTGAGCTCCTTGGTCTCGGTGACGTAGACCTTGTGCTGGCCGCGACCGCCCAGTTCGCCGAGGTCGGCAGGTTTGCGTGCAAACGGCAGGCGGATACTCAACTCTTCGACCTGGAGGCTTTGACCTGCGAACTGCAGGGTGCGTGGGGTGCGTTCGATGGTGATGGTCATGGTGCTCATGGCGGTTTTCCTGGTATGGCGTCGTCAATCACGACATCTGTATGAACGCGCTGGTGGGGAGAGAAGCCAAGCTATTCATGGCTCCTCTCGCCGTCTTTTTGGCTTTGCCGAAACTCGCTGTGCTCGCTTTCAGGCGATGCGGTAGATCCGCTCGCCACCCTGCGGCTTGTCCGAGACGATGGTCAGGCCAAGTTTTTTCTTGAAGGCTCCGGCAAAGGTGCCGCGCACCGTGTGCGCCTGCCAACCGGTGGCGGTGCAGATCTGGCCGATGGTTGCGCCCTCGGGGCGTTGCAGCATCCGGATCACTTCGGCCTGCTTGCTGTTCTCGCGGGTGCGCGGCTTGACCCACGTTGCTTCGGCGGCGGTTACGGCCGCTTCCAGTTCGGGATCGCTCGCGGCCGCAGGCGCCCCTTCAGCGTTGGCGATGATCCGGTCGAGATTGGCTTCGAACTGACCGATGCCCTTCCTGTTCACGTCGGGACGCGGAATGCCCAGGGCGTCGTAGCCCTCCGCAGCGACAAACCAGTCGGTGCCGTCGGTGGTGATCAGTGCGCGGTTGAAAAGTCCGTCGAGCACCTTCTTGCGTGCGCCGCCTTTGATGTTGTCGGGGAACCAGTCGATCTTGCCGCTGGTGTGTTCAACCGCATGGGCCAGGATCGCGTGCTGGGCAGGGGTCAGTTGGGTGGTGGTCATGTTTTGCTCCTTCGATGTGGTGGACGGTGATGTGATGAACGCGCTGTTCCCAAGTGAAGCCAAGCGCTTTCTGCTTGGCTTCTTCACTTCGCAATCAGGTATTGGCCTTGTCTGACGGGTTGGCATTGCGCCCCTGCTCGAGACCCGCGTTGAAGGCGGCTTCAAGCGCATCGCGTAGGCACCAGACCGCTACATCGTGGAAATCGAGGCTGTCCGAGCGGCGGGTTTCCAGGGTTTCGATGCCCAGCTTGTTTTGCGCGATCTGGGTCAGGAGTTGTTCGAGCTTGCTCATGTCCGTGTCCTTTCATGGTGTTGATGACGAACGTATGAACGCGCTGTTCCAGATGGAAGCCAAGCTCAATCCGCATGAATGACGAACAAATGATTGAAGGTGCCCCGAAGGGGAAATATGGGTATTTCGATTCGTGCCTACGCACGCCACCGAGGGGTGTCCGATGCAGCGGTGCGCAAGGCCATCGCTGCTGGGCGGATCACGCCGGAGGCAGACGGAACGATTGATGCCGAGCGCGTCGACCGCGAGTGGGCGCGCAATTCCGATGCGCCGCGCAATGGCACGGCCACCCGCGCTGTCAAGGTCGCAGTCCCGGAGTCCAGCGGACCTACAGGAGATGGACAAGCAGCATTACCAGTAGGTGGAACGTCCTTGCTGCAAGCGCGGACGGTCAACGAAGTGGTCAAGGCGCAAACCAACAAGGTGCGTCTGGCCCGCCTCAAGGGCGAGCTGGTGGATCGGCCGCAGGCCATCGCCCATGTTTTCAAGCTGGCGCGCTCCGAACGCGATGCCTGGCTCAACTGGCCCGCACGCATCTCGGCACAGATGGCAGCCAAGCTCGGCGTCGATCCCCACACGATGCACATCGCCTTGGAGGCGGCGGTGCGTGAGCACCTGCAGGAGCTGGGCGAGATGCGCCCGAGGGTGGATTGATGGACATGGACTACGAAGGCGCTGCTGAGATTGAACGCGCGTGGCGCGAAGGACTGACGCCCGACCCGCTGCTGACCGTGTCCGAATGGTCGGATCGCCACCGAATGCTCTCCAGCAAGGCATCTGCCGAGCCCGGGCGCTGGCGTACCAGCCGCACGCCGTACCTGAAGGCAATCATGGACTGCCTGTCGCCGACCTCGCCGGTCGAGCGTGTGGTGTTCATGAAAGCGGCGCAGCTTGGCGCGACCGAGATGGGATCGAACTGGATCGGCTATGTGATCCATCACGCACCCGGGCCAATGATGGCGGTGTGGCCGACCGTGGAGATGGCCAAGCGCAACTCCAAGCAGCGGATCGATCCGCTGATCGAGGAGTCGTCCGCACTGGCTGAACTAATTGCACCGGCGCGCAGCCGGGATTCCGGCAACACCATCCTGGCCAAGGAGTTCCGGGGTGGCGTGCTGGTGATGACCGGTGCCAACAGCGCGGTCGGGCTGCGCTCGATGCCGGTGCGGTATCTGTTTCTCGACGAGGTCGACGGCTATCCGTTGGACGTCGAGGGTGAAGGCGATGCGATCTCGCTGGCCGAGGCTCGCACCCGCACCTTCGCGCGGCGCAAGATCTTCATCGTCTCGACGCCGACGATCTCAGGGGCATCGGCTATCGAGCGCGAGTACGAGGCCAGTGACCAACGTCGCTACTTTGTGCCGTGTCCGCATTGCTCGCACCGGCAGTGGCTGCGTTTCGAGCAGCTGAGTTGGGACAAAGGGCAACCGGAGACCGCCGCCTACATCTGCGAGTCATGTGACACCGCCATTGCCGAGCACCACAAGACGTGGATGCTGGAGCACGGCGAGTGGCGCGCGATGATCACCGATGGCACGGGCAAGACGGCAGGCTTTCACCTGTCATCGCTGTACAGCCCGGTTGGCTGGCGCTCGTGGCGGGAGATCGCCGCTGCGTGGGAAGCCGCAGTCAGTAAAGAGTCGGGATCGGCCGCCGCCATCAAGACCTTCAAGAACACCGAGTTGGGTGAAACCTGGGTCGAGGAAGGCGAAGCACCGGACTGGCAAAGGCTGGTCGAGCGCCGAGAGGACTACCGCGTCGGCACGGTGCCGCAAGGCGGCCTGCTCTTGGTCGGCGCGGCCGACGTACAGAAGGATCGCATCGAGGCGTCGGTCTGGGCCTTTGGGCGCGGCAAGGAGTCCTGGCTGGTCGAGCACCGCGTGCTGATGGGTGACACCGCCCGCGACACGGTGTGGAAGCGCCTCGCTGAAATGCTGGCCGAGACCTGGACACACGCCTCCGGCGCGGCGATTCCGCTGGTGCGCTTTGCCTTGGATACCGGCTTTGCGACGCAGGAGGCCTACGCCTTTGTGCGGGCTTGCCGCGATTCGCGTGTGATGGCGGTCAAGGGGGTGCCTCGCGGTGCAGCCTTGATCGGCACGCCGACCGCCATCGATGTCTCGCAGGGTGGCAAGAAGCTGCGCCGGGGCATCAAGGTGTACACGGTGGCGGTCAGCATCGCCAAGCTCGAGTTCTACAACAACCTGCGCAAGAGCGCAGATGTTGGCGAGGACGGATTGACCACGGTGTTCCCGGCCGGGTTCGTCCATCTGCCCAAGATCGACGCCGAGTTCATCCAGCAACTCTGCGCGGAGCAACTGATCACCCGCCGCGACCGCAACGGCTTCCCGGTGCGTGAGTGGCAAAAGATGCGCGAGCGCAATGAGGCGCTCGACTGCTACGTCTACGCCCGCGCGGCTGCATCGGCGGCGGGTCTGGATCGCTTCGAGGAACGTCACTGGCGGGAACTGGAGCGACAACTGGGGCTGGCCAGTCCGCCAGCCCTTGAAACACCTACTGAATCGATCAACGAGGCCACCCAACGCGGTGGCCTCGCTGTTTCTGGCAACCGTAACACCGGTCGGCGCGTGATCAAAAGCCGCTGGCTGTCCTGACACCTCAAGGAGAAAACATGAGTCTTGCTACCCGTATCGAAAGTCTGGTCATCCGCGTCGCGCAGGAGTTCAACGACGTCCGCGCCAAGGCAGGCAACCTGGCCAACCTCACCACCACCGACAAGTCGAATCTGGTCGCCGCCATCAACGAACTGCAGGCCGCCGTGGTGTCCTCGGCGGTGATCGACGATGCGCACATCGCGGCCACGACAACGTACTCGTCCAACAAGATCGTCTCCCTGCTCGATGCGCTCAAGACTGAGATCTTGGGCGGTGCCGATGCTGCCTACGACACGCTGGTGGAAATCCAGCAACTGCTGCAGAACGGCACCAGTGGTCTGGATGCGCTGCTCGCCGCCGTCAACAACCGCGTGCGCTTCGATGCGGCGCAGTCGCTGACCGTGGCCGAGCAACTTCAGGCACGCAGCAACATCGGTGCCGTCGCGGCCAGTGATGTCGGCAATACCGACACTGACTTCGTCGCGGTCTTTGTGGGTGCGCTGGTCTGATGAGCCTCGCATCGCGCATCAGTGCGCTGGCCAGTCGTGTCGGGCTCGAGGTCAAGACCAAGATCGACGCCACCCACCCCGGCGTGGCCCGGGTGTGGGTGTGTTTCGGCTATGTCGGCACGCAGGTCGTCGTGCGCGCATCGCACAACGTGGCCAGCGTGACCCGGACGGCGGCGGGCCGCTACCGCGTGACCTTCGCCGTTGCCATGCCCGACGCCAACTATTGCTGGACGGCGCTTGCCCGCAGCAGCACCAACAGCGGCACGCAGCGCATTGCCATCGTGCGATCCAGCACCGACCAGAAGACCGCCCAGTACGTCGACGTCAGTTGCGCCACCACGTCCGCATCGTTCGACGACTCCTCCGAAATCAACCTTACGGTGTTCCGTTGATGGCCTACACACAAGCACACCTCGACGCACTGGAAGCGGCGCTGGTCAAGGGCGAAAAGCGCGTGACCTTTGGCGACAAGACCGTCGAGTACCGCAGCGTCGATGAACTCCAGGCCGCCATTGCGGCGGTCAAGCGCGACCTCTTCGAGCAGGCCGTGGACACCGGACTGTGGCCCGGCGCGCCACGTCAGATCCGGGTCACCACCGGCAAAGGGTTCTGAACATGCAATGGTTTGACCGAATGCGTAAACGCGTCGGCATGAGTCTGCTTGGGGGCACGCCGTTCTATGACGGTATCGGTGGCGGCCGTCGCGCATTGGCGTGGCAGGTCGGCAATCCCGGTGTAGTCGCAGCACTGGCGTTCACCCAGAACGAATTGCGCGCCAAGAGCCGCGATCTGGTACGCCGCAATGCCTGGGCAGCGGCAGGCGTTGAAGCCTTTGTCTCGAACGCCATCGGCACCGGCATCAAGCCGCAGAGCATGCTGGCCGATCAGCCCCTGCGCGAAGCCATTCATAGCCTGTGGTGGGACTGGTGCGAGGAGGCCGATGCCGCCGGACTGACCGATTTCTACGGGCTGCAGGCCTTGGCCTGTCGCGCCATGCTCGAAGGCGGGGAATGTCTGGTGCGGCTGCGCTATCGCCGCCCGGAGGATGGCCTGCCGGTGGGCCTGCAATTGCAGTTGCTCGAACCCGAACACATGCCAGCCACGCTGAATCAGGAGTTGGCTTCGGGAAACGTCATCCGTGCGGGCATCGAGTTCGACAAGCTCGGACGGCGGGTGGCTTACCACCTGTATCGCTCGCATCCGGGCGATGGCTCACTAGCCCCGATGTCGGGCACCGGTGGCGTGGTGGGCGGTCTCGACACGGTGCGTGTCCCGGCCAGCGAAATCATTCACCTGTTTCGCCCGCTGCGCCCCGGCCAGATCCGGGGCGAACCGTGGCTGGCGCGCGCACTGGTCAAGCTCAATGAACTCGACCAGTACGACGATGCCGAGCTCGTGCGCAAGAAGACGGCGGCCATGTTCGCGGGCTTCATCACGCGTCTTTCACCCGAGGACAACCTGATGGGTGAAGGCCTGCCGGATGCCAGCGGGGCGGCATTGGCCGGGCTGGAGCCGGGCACGATGCAGATCCTGGAGCCCGGAGAGGATGTGAAGTTCAGCCAGCCCGCCGACGTCGGCGCGAGCTATGCCGAATTCCTGCGCATGCAGTTTCGGGCGGTGGCTGCGGCGATGGGCATCACCTACGAAATGCTGACCGGCGACCTGACGCAGGTGAATTACTCGTCGATCCGGGCCGGGCTGCTCGAGTTTCGCCGCCGCTGTGAGGCCATCCAGCATGGCGTGATCGTCCACCAGCTGTGCCGCCCGATCTGGCGTGCGTGGATGGAACAGGCCGCGCTGGAAGGCGCTCTGGTGTTGCCGAAATTCGCCGAGAGGAAGCGCGATTACTTCGCCGCCAAATGGATTCCACAGGGCTGGCAGTGGGTCGATCCCAAGAAGGAATTCGACGCGATGCTGACCGCCATTCGCGCCGGGCTGCTGTCTCGCTCGGAAGCCATCTCGGCCTTCGGCTACGACGCCGAGGACATCGACCGCGAGATCGCCGCCGATAACCAGCGTGCCGATGCGCTCGGTCTGGTCTTCGACTCCGACCCGCGCCACGACAAAGCGCCCCAACCATCGGCATCGGGCGCTCCCATGAATGCGGTCGCCACGGTGGCCGTGCCGCAAGACCAACAGGACAACTGACATGCAACTCGTTCATCTGGCGTCCCGCCTCTACGGGACGCCGCTCCTCATTGCGCGTCCCAAACTCGACGTGATCCTCTCCGTGCTGGGTTCCCGCATCGGCTTACCCGATCTGGACATGGCGATGCCGCTGCCCATGCCGCGCCAGAGCGCCACATCGGGTCAGGCGGGCATTGCCGTCATCCCGGTGGTCGGCACGCTGGTCAGACGTTCGATGGGTATCGAAGCCGCCTCTGGCCTGATGTCCTACGGCGAGATCGAAGCCCGACTGGACGCCGCGCTGGCCGACCCACAGGTGGCGGGCATCCTGCTCGATCTGGATTCACCCGGCGGCGAGGCATCGGGTGTGTTCGAACTGGCCGAGCGCATCCGCGCCGCCAGCACCATCAAGCCGATCTGGGCGCACGCCAACGACGCCGCGTACTCGGCGGCTTTTGCCATTGCGGCTGCCTGCCAGCGCCTGACGCTGTCGCAGACCGCTGGCGTCGGGTCGATTGGCGTGATCGCGCTGCACGTCGACCAGTCGGTGAAGGACGCCAAGGACGGCCTGAACTACACCGCTGTCTTCGCGGGCAGCCACAAGAACGATTTCTCCCCGCACGAGCCACTCACTCGCCAGGCCACTACCGCGTTGCAGGCCGAGGTGGATCGCCTGTACGACATCTTCGTGAATCAGGTCGGCCAGATGCGCGGCATCGACCCGGATGCCGTGCGCGCCACCGAGGCGGGGCTGTTCTATGGCGAGCAAGCGGTGGCAGTGGGCCTCGCCGACGCCGTGATGCCGTTTGATGCGGTGATGACCGAGTTCACCGACGCGTTGGCGGCCAAGCAGCGCTTGGCGCAGCCCGGCGTGGCCCGCGCCTCGCCGCGAAGCCTGTCCACTCAATCCATTTCAAACCCGCCCCGAAGAAAACCTTTCACCCTGGAGAACACCATGACCGACCCCAAAGACGACCACGAAAACCCGAGCCATCCGGCCGACACCGACCCACAGGGCGACCAGCCGCAGACCGACAGCGATCCGCAACCGACGCCTGCCGCCCAAGCCGCACTGGCGCAGTCCTTCGCCAGCGGGCGCGGCCAAGCTCAGGCCATTGCAGAGATGTGCCTGATCGCGGGCCAATCCCAACGCACGGCGGAATTCCTCGCAGCAGGCTTCTCGGAAGCGCAGGTGCGCCGCGCCTTGCTCGACGCCCGTGCCGACCAACCCGAAATTGCCTCGCGTATCACCGCCGATGCAGGAACCAGCCAGCACCCGGAAAACAGTCCGGTGGTCGCTGCCGTCAAGAAACTCACCGCCAAGGAGTAAGCCATGCCCACTGTCTCTCAACCCAAGAATCTCGGCGACCTGTTGAAGTACGAAGCGCCGAATCTCTACTCGCGTGACCAAGACACCGTCGCGGCCGCGCAGAACCTGTCGCTGGGTACCGTGGTGGGCCGCGAAACGGCTACCGCCAAGCTCAAGACCCTCGACCCGAGCGCTTCGGACGGCACGGAAACCGCCGTCGGCGTGCTCGGCAATGACGTCGATGCGACGCTGATTGACCGTGAGGACGCGATCCTGATCGCCCGCCACGCCATCGTCGCGCACGGCGCATTGATCTGGCCGACCGGCATCAGCACTGCGCACAAAGTGGCTGCCATCAAGCAACTCGCAGAACGTGGAGTCCTGGCCCGCGATAGCGCCTGACCCACTTCCAACGCTCCGTTTCACTCCCCCCAAACCCGCCGCTGGCGGGTTTCGTCATTTCTGGAGATCCCAAATGCAGAACCCTTTTGAAAACCCCGGCTTCTCGATGGCCAGCCTGACGGCCGCCATCAACCTCCTGCCCAACCGCTATGGGCGGCTGGAGCAACTCAACCTGTTCCCGGCCAAGCCGGTGCGCACCCGGCAGATCATCGTCGAGGAGTACGCCGGTCGTCTGAACCTGCTGCCCACCCGCGCGCCCGGTTCGCCCGGCACGGTGGGTGAACGTGGCAAGCGCAACCTGCGCTCCTTCGTGATCCCGCACATCCCCCACGACGACGTGGTGCTGCCAGAGGAAGTGCAAGGACTGCGCGCCTTCGGTTCCGAAACCGAAATGGAAGCCATCGGCGGTGTCATGGCCCGCCATCTGGAGACCATGCGCAACAAGCACGCGATCACTCTGGAGCATCTGCGCATGGGGGCGCTCAAGGGCAAGATTCTCGACGCTGATGGCAGTGAACTCGTCGATCTGTTCGACGAGTTCGACATCACTGCGCAATCGGTGTCCTTCGAGTTTTCGACTGCGGCCGACAACGGGCAAATCAAGACTGCCTGCCTCGAGTTGCTGGGCCTCATGGAAGATGGGCTCACCGGCGAGTTCTCGACCGGCGTGCATGTGCTGTGCTCGACCGAGTTCTTCCGGGCGCTGACCACCCACAAGGAGGTCAAGACCGCCTACCAGAACTGGCAGCAGGGCGCAGTGCTGATCAACGACATGCGCTCGGGCTTCAGCTACAGCGGCATCACCTTCGAGGAATACCGTGGCCAGGCGTCCTTTGTGCAGGCCGACGGCACGCTGGGGTCGCGCCGCTTCATTGCCGCAGGGGAAGCCCATGCCTTCCCGGTCGGCACGGTGGATACCTTCGCCACGTACTTCGCGCCTGCGGACTTCAACGAGACCGTGAACACCATCGGCCAGCCGTTGTATGCCAAGCAGGAGCCGCGAAAGTTCGACCGGGGCACCGATCTGCACACGCAGTCGAACCCGCTGCCGATGTGCCACCGCCCGGGCGTGCTGATCAAGCTCGTTGCAGCCTGATGGATGTCGCGACGCTGTACGAAGCGGCCCGCAATGCCGGACTCCTGACCGCCGTCACGGTGGCGGGCACCACCGTGCAATGCGCCTTCCGTGCCCCAGACGAAACCGTGCTGGATGGTTTTGCACTGTCGCGGGACTACCAGATCGACTACCCGGCGTCCTGGCTGACGCTGGCAGCCGGGGACACCGTCGAGGTGGCAGGCAATACCTATCAGGTGCGCGACGTGCGCGCCATCGGCGACGGCACCGAGCGTCGCGCCTCGCTCTCCCAACTCTGAGGAACTCCCCATGAACTCCGTCCGCGAGCGCGTCTTGCGGGAGATCGTCACGCGCCTGGCATCTGGGATTGCCCCGACACCGGTGCTGCGCATGCCTGCCGTGCCGGTCACCCGCGAGGCCAGTCCAGCGCTGCTGGTGTTCGTTGATGGCGACAGCATCACCGCCCACGCCAACCACCTGGTCGACCGGCTGCTGATCGTCCGGCTTGCCGTGGTGGCACGCGGTGCAGATGCCTTCGACGTCGCCGACCAGGCGCTGGTCGCGGCCCACGCGGCAATGCTCGCCGACCCGAATCTGGGCGGTCTGGCTATCGCCGTGCGCGAGATCGACTGCGAATGGGAGTTCGACGACGCCGACGCCGGGGCCGTCGCGCTCCCCGCCCGCTACGAGATCCGCTACCGCACCCATGCCATCGACCTCACCCAAACAGGATGAACCCATGCACATAGAACTACTGAAACCCCATACCCACGCAGGCAAGCGCCTCGCCATGGGTGATCGCCTTGATCTGAATGACGCCAGCGCCCGTTGGCTGATCACACAAGGCACGGCCAAAGCGGCCACCCCAGCCACCGATTCCAAACCCACCCGCCGTGATGCTACGTCTGGTGTTTCCACAACTGCAGCCACCCAAGGAGACTGAACATGGCTTACTTTTCCGGACAAGGCCGCGTCTACATCGGCGCACGCGATGACCTCGGCAATCCAGCAGGACTGACCTTCGTCGGCAACGTGCCCGAGCTGAAGGTGTCGCTGTCGGTGGACACCATCGAGCACCAGGAAGCGCAGTCGGGTCAGCGCCTGACTGACCTCCAGCTCATCAAGACCAAGAAAGGCGAGTTCGCCTGCACGTTGGAAGAGCTGATCGCTACCAACTTGGCGCTCGCGCTCTACGGCACCACGACCACGATCACCCCCGGCACGGTAACTGGCGAACTACTGCCCAACCCTGTCACCCCGGGCAGTCTGTATCCGTTGACCATGCAAAACGTGTCGGCGGTGCAGATCCAGGACTCAGATGCCACGCCAAAGACGCTCCCGGCCAGCCAGTACAGCGTCAATGCCAAGCACGGTTCACTGGTGGTGCTGGATGCCACGTCGGGCGGCCCGTACACCGAGCCGTTCACTGTCGATTACGCCTATGGCGCGGCGCAGAGCACGGCGATGTTCACCCAGCCCTTGCCCGAGCGATGGATTCGCTTCGAGGGGCTCAACACAGCCGACGGCAACCGCGAGGTGGTGATCGACCTCTACCGCGTGGCCATCAACCCGGCCAAGGAACTCTCGATCATCACGGACGAACTGCTGAAGTTCGAGCTTTCGGGCCAAGTGCTGGCGGATCTGACCAAGCCAGTCGGCGGTGATCTCGGTCAGTTCGGCCGTCTGGTGCTGCTGTGATGGACGGCTTCAAGACATTCCCCCCTGAGCCTGTGGTCGTGACGCTGTCCGGCACCGCGCTGGAACTGACGCCGATCCGTCTGGGTGAGTTGCCACGGCTGCTGGCCGTGGTGCGCCCGTTGGCCGAGGAAATCACCAGCGATCCGGACTGGATGGCGCTGCTGGGACGGCATGGCGATGCCGTGCTCGATCTGCTGGCGATCACCACCCGGCGTGAGCGCGCGTGGATCAACGACCTGTCGTTGGAGGACGCCGTGCTTCTGGCCGCCGCCGTGTTCGAGGTCAACGCGGATTTTTTCGTGGCGCACGTCGTTCCGGCGGTTCAGGGCGCGGCTCAGCGACTCGCCCCGACGCTGCGCTCGCTGACGAACTCGGCTGGGACGCTGCCGTCGCCCGTCTGATCCGCGCCGGGCACCGCCTTGGCGACGTGACGGCCTATACGCTCACGCAGGCGCAAGCCTTTCTGGATGTCGACGGACAGATCGAGCGGCAGCAGCTTGCCCAGCTGCTCGGCATTCATGCCGTGGCGGCCCAGGGCGAGAAGCGTGGCATCGAACAACTGCAACGCGATCTGCTCAAGGACTGAAAAACGTGCGCCTGTCACTGACCACCACCGGCCTGCTCGATCCACGCCAGTTGGCGGCTTGGAGCGCCGAGCGGCGTCGCGCCATCCACACTGCCGTCGCCAAGGGCATGCAATCGGGCGGGCGTGAAGTGCGTGATGCGGCGCGATCTGAGATGCGCAGTGCCTTCACCGTCAAGCGCAACAGCTTCATCTCCTCGATGGGCGTGAAGGTGTTCGACAAGAAGCCGGAGCAACTTCCTGCCTTGCTGGTCGGCAGCAAGATTCCTTGGCTCGGCCTGCACGAAAAAGGCGGCACGGTGAGCGGCAATTTGCTGATCCCGCTGCTGCCCGGGCGCATCGGCCCCAAGCGCTTCAAGGCGGTTATTGACGGCCTGATGCGCGCGGGCAATGCCTTCTTCATCGAGAAGAACGGTCGCGTGCTGCTGATGGCCGAGAACATCAAAGAGAACGCCGGGCAGCTGGGCCGCTTCAAGCGTGCCGAGCGTGGTCGTACCGGGGCCAAGCAGATCAAGCGTGGCCAGGAGATTCCCATCGCCGTGCTGGTCAAGCGCGTCGATCTCAAACGACGACTGAATCTGGCGGGTGGCGTGCAACGCGCACTACCTGCCTTGGTGCGGGCGATTCAACAAGAACTGGACAAAGTCTGATGGCAAGCAATCGTGCCCAAATCCTGATCAGTGCCGTCGACCAGACCAAGACCGCTTTCGACTCGATCAAGCGGGGCCTGGGTGGCCTCACCGACACCGCCAAGAGCGTCAACGGCGTGCTGGCCAACCTCGGGGTGGCTGTCTCCGTGGCCGGTCTGATCGCGATGGTGAAATCGGCCATCGACACTGGCGACGCGCTGGACGAGATGTCGCAACGTGTCGGTGTCAGCGTCGAGACTCTGTCGGTATGGAAACCGGCAGCCGAGCAGTCCGGTGTGTCTGGCGAATCGTTCGAGAAGGGGCTGCGCAAGCTGTCCACCACGATGCTGGAAGCCGCGACCGGATCGGAAGATGCCGCTCGCGGATTCTCCGCCGTAGGTATCGAGTTCAAGAACCAGGACGGCACCCTGCGCGCCACCGATCAGGTGCTACTCGATCTGGCCGAGCGCTTCAAGGCCATGCCCGATGGCGCGGAGAAAACCGCGCTGGCCGTGCAACTGTTCGGCAAGTCGGGAGCCGAGCTGATCCCGTTCCTGAATCAGGGGCGCGACGGCATCAATGAGCTCGCCGCTGAGATGCAGGCGCTCGGCGTGCAGATGAGCAGCGAAACGGCGGCGCAGGCGGGCAACTTCAACGATGCCCTCGACAAGCTGAAACTGGCCACCACCAGCATCGGCAACCAGATCATCGCGTCCTTGCTGCCCGCCCTGAACGATATGGCCGGTGGCATGGTCGAGTCGGCCAAGCAAGGCGGCACACTGCGCGCGATCCTGGATGGCGTGGTGCTGGTGCTAAAGACCCTGGCACTGGGTGCCGCCACCGTTGGCAAGGCCTTCGTCGCCTTGGGCGAGGCCATTGGTGCCGGTGTGGCGGCGGCGGTCGAGGCGCTCAAGGGCAACACCGATGGGGCCAAGGCCATCATTGCCGACCTCAAGGGCAATCTGGTCAAACGGCTGGATGAACTGGCGTCCTTTCGTGACAGCCTGTTCGACTCCAAGCCCATCGAGGTCAAGGCACCCAAGATCCAGGCCGATCCGGAACTGCTTCAGCGCCTGACCAAGCCCAAAGCCGTCAAGCCAGCGCAGGACACGACCGGCGCGCAGACAACGCTGATGAAAGCGCAGCTGGACGCCGAGTTCGCGCTGCTCAAGGACGGTCTGAACCGGCAACAAACTGCGCTGGATGCTGCACTCGAAGACCGTCTGGTCTCGGTGCGCGACTACTACACGCAGAAAACGGCTCTCGAACAGCGAGAGGTCGATGCCGAGATTGCCCGCAAGCAGCAGGAGTTGGCCCGCAGTCAGCAAGTTGCCGCCACGGGCAAATTGGAAAACGACCGCTTGAAAGCCAAGGCCGAGGTCGCGAAGGCGGAAGCCGACCTCATCACGCTCAACAACCGGCGCACGGACATCGAGCAGGCCAATGCGCGCAAGGCGGCACAAGCCGAGCGTGAGCTGGCCGATGCCTTGGCACAGGCGCGTGAGGAACTGGCACAGATCACCGGCACGGCGACGGATGCCGACCGGCAAGCAGCCATTGAGCGCAGCTACCGCGATCTACGGGCGCGACTGGCGGCAGAAAGCGATGCCGACGGCGTGTCGCTCGTTGATCGGCTGATCAATGTGAAGGCTGCACAGGCCAATCTGGCTGCGCTTGAAGCTCAGTGGCGGCAAGTCACTGAGCGTCTGCGTAATGCGCAGGAGGCCATTCAGACCCAGCAGCAGGCTGGGCTGCTAACCGAAGCACAGGCGCGTCAGCAGATCGTGGCCTTGCAACAGCAATCAGCCACCGAGATGGAGCGCCTGTTGCCGACCATGCAGCAAGCTGCGCAGGCCATCGGGCCGGATGCGGTGATTCGCGTGCAGGCGTGGCGCAACGAGCTGGATCGCACCAAGCTCACCGTCGATGAAATGGCCCCGCTGTGGAATCGCATCGGCGAGAGCTTTGGTGGCGCGCTCAACGGGATGATCACCGGCGCGCAGACCTGGCGCAGTGCCTTGGCGAGCATCTTCCAGCAGGTAGCCGATGCTTTCCTACAGCAGATCGTGATCCAACCCTTCCAGCAGTGGATCGCCATGCAGGCGCGGATGCTGGCGCTCAAGCTCGGCTTCATCCAGCAGGAACAGACCGTCGATGCGGCGGCCAGCGCCGCCAAGGTCGCGCAAAAGACCACCGAAACCACCGCCGTGGTGTCGATGGATGCGGCCAAGGCGGGAGCCGGGGCTGCAGCGTCGCAGGCTTCCATTCCCTACGTTGGCCCGGCACTCGCGGTGGCCGCGATGGTAGCCATGGTCGCCGCAGTAATGGCGCTCTTGGGTGGCATCAAGAAGTTCGCGGGAGGTGGCCTGGTCTCCGGGCCGGGCAGCGCCACCTCGGATTCGATCCCGGCGCGTCTGTCCGCAGGCGAGTACGTGGTGCGGGCGGCCGCCGTGCGCCAAGTCGGCGTGGCCTTCCTCGACTCGCTCAACGGCTTGTCGGCCGGCCCACGTTTCAAGGGTGGCGAACTGGCCTTCGCAGCGGGCGGGCTGGTACCGGAGGTGAAAGTGCCGCCCGCGCAGCCGCAGATGAATCAGGCGGTGCGCATCGTCAACGCGGTCGATCCGGGCGTGACCCACGACCACCTGCAGTCGCCTGCCGGAGAGAAAGTCATCGTCAACATCATCGGGCGCAATGCACGGGCCATCCGTGCGGCGCTGCAAGGCTGAATTTTCAGGGGAACGTCCAATGGCACTTCTGTTCATCGACGGTTTCGATCACTACGACCCGCAGGCCGTGGACAGCTTTGGCGATCCGTGGCTGGCGCGCGGCAAGGCAGCGTATCTCTCGCCCCAGGCCACCCGGATCAATGGCCGTCGTCCGTCCTCCTATGCCCTTCGATTGCCAGAAGGTTCGGGCGGCGGTTACGTCAAGAACCTCGACGCCACCAAGACCAGCCTGATCGTCGGGGCAGCCATTCGTGTGGTGCCGTACCAAAACACCTACACCGAGCCACTGCTGCTGGGCGTGCGCGATGCCAACTCGCAGGTCGCGCATCTCGTGAAAATCGGCGAGGACGGTCGGCTCAAGCTCTACCGCTGGCAGTACGGCTACGACCAGCTGATCTCTGTGTCGGTGGCAAGTGCTCCCGCACGCGGTTGGCACTACATCGAACTGCAGGTCACGCAAGGCACCAGCAACGGTGTCCTGTCAGTGCGCATCAACGGCATCCTGGCCATCCAGATGACGGCGCAGAACACCATCCAAGGGGGTGGCCAACTGCTCACGGCATTCGTGGGTGCGGTGCCCGGCCAGAGCTGCCCGCTGACCATCGACGTCGACGACTTCTACATCGCCGACACCACCGGCACCATCAACAACACCTTCCTTGGCGACGTGCGCGTCGATGCTTTGCAGGCGCAGGCCGATGGCAGCCTGAACCAGTGGACTGCCAGCCCAGTCGGTACCACCGCGTGGGAAGCAGTGAGCGATGAAGATGAAGCAACGGCGATCAGTGCGCTCAGTGCTGGGCTGCGCCAATCCTTCGATGTCGAGCCGCTGCCGGTAATGGCCACGCCCGCCATCTACGGTGTGCAACTGACCATGCTGGCGCGCAAGACCGACGCGGGGCTGGGCAAGGTCAAAGGACTCGTGGTCAGTGGTGCGCAGAGCGCCGTCAGCACCGACATCGTCCTGCAGGAGCAACTGGCGTGGCAGAGCACGCTGTTCGAGCGCAATCCGAACGGCAACGTGCAGTGGACGGAGGCCGCCTTCAATGCCGCTGAGTTCGGCCTGGAGTCGGCATGACGGAGCGTGTCGTCGTTCAAGACATTGCGGAGGTTTCTAGCAAGCCGACGCCGGGGAACGAACTGCCCGCCTTCCAGGGTGAAGTGCTCTCGCGCGCCACCTTCGGTGCGAGCGGAGCCAGCTTCACGACGGAAACAGCTGTCGCTCCGCTGCCGCCCAATCTGACGGCCAGCCTGCTGGCGGAATCCTTGGCGGGCCCCTGGCCACCCATCGATGCGCCGATCTTTCTGGTCGAAGTGTTGCGCCGGGACACGGCCTCAAGCGCCATCGTCGCCACCGGTATGGATGCCTTTGGCGACCAGCCTTGGCCGGATGCGCAACGCGGCGTGTTTGCCTTCCGTCATGATTGGATGGAGCCCCTCGTCGAACGGCTGGAGTGGCAGACCAGCGTCACGCGGCTGGCCAGTGGCAACGAATCCCGGCAGGCACGCCGACGCGTTCCTCGGCGCTGGCTCACCTACAAGGTGGGCAACGCCCGGCAGACCGATGCCCTGGTGGCCGACTGGATGGCCGATCATCTCGGTCAAATGGCGCTGTGGCCGCTGCCGCAGTACGCGGTGCACCTGACCCAGTCCTGCGAACGTGGCGCACTGGCACTCAATGTGATGGAGGCAGATGGGCGACAGTTCGGGCCACTCTCGGCCAATGTGCATCTGACCTACGACGGGGTGCAGGGCTGGCAGGAAACTGAGAACAATGGCCGCTGGATTTTGATCATCGCCGCCGATGGCTGGCAGATCGCCCAACTCAGCGATGTGGAAAGCGCTCTGCTGTGGCTGATGGAACCGTTGGCACGCGCCGCAGCCGTGGGTAGCACCATCATGCCCTTGGTGTGGGGCAAAGCCATCGATCCGGCGGATCTCACGCAGTGGGTACCCGGCATGGTCGGCGGCAACATTCCCACACAGATCCAGCCTGCGCCACTGCCCGAGCAGGATGTTCTCGATGACCCATGGCTCGACGAGATCCCGGTCTGGCCAGATGGCAACTGGCGTGACGATCCAACGGCCGCAGCGCAAACCACTATCACCCGCCAAGACTTCTCGCCTGCAGATCCGTGGGTGCGCCGGGACGATCCGTGGGCGACGACGACTTTGCAACGGCGCTATCTGGCCAGCTCACTCGATGAAATCGAGATCTGGCGGGCGCGGTTGTGGCGCACCCAAGGCCGTCTGGAAGCCTTCTGGCTGCCCGATGGCTTGGCCCCGATCCTGTGGGTGAACGTCGAAGCCGATCCCGAGGATGGCTTCCTGCGCGTGGATGGCAAAGACATCTCCGCGCGAATCTCGGATTTTTGGCATCGCCCCGCCGCTTGCTTGATCGTGCACCCAGACGGCTATCGGCAGTACGCCCTGACAGCGACCTGCCATCTGGATCAAGGCGGTGTGCTGGTGCTGCGCTCGGGCCTTGACGACTGGGTGCCCGCAGGCAGCCGCGTCATTCGCCTCGTACGCTGCCGCCTCGACCACGATGCCATCGATCTGTACTGGCACAGCCCGACGCTGCTGGAGATCACCCTGACAGCACGTCAGTTGCCCGAACCGCGCGGCAATGACCGTCAAACCTACGAGGGAGAGTAAGCACGATGAGCCAGAACCCATTGCTGGAAGTCGAGCTATACGCCTTCGCCAGCAACAGCGCGCAGTTCTATCTGACGCCGCACGAATTCGATGTTGATCTGGATGGCAACCTCTACAAGAGCCTGGCCTTGGAACGCAACGAACTGGCGCTGGGTGCTGAAGCTGCGAAGGCTGGCTTGGATCTGAAATTGCCGCCGAACTGTGATTTGGTGCGCCACCTGCTCGCCAACTCGCTGACCGGCGACACTACCTCGATCACCCTGCGCATCGGACGGCGCGATACCTGGGGCGACTACTGGTGGATCTCCGGCACGCGCTGGATGGGCCGGGTGCTGGGCGTCGAAGTCGCCGACGATGTGGCTCGTGTTCGCTGCGAATCCGCGCAAGTCAGTCTCAAGCGTATCGGGTTGCGGCGGCTCTACAGCCGCAAGTGTTCCCACGTGCTGTATTCGGCTGCCTGTGGTGCCTCACCGATTTCTGCCAGCGCCTTGGTGAGCAACAGCAATGGCCGTAACGTCGATCTCGACGGTGGCACGCCCGGCAGCGTCAGTGGTGGCTTGGCCGGTGGCTGGCTGCAAACCCCGGAAGGTGCGCGCCACATGATCGTCAATGACTACGGTGGTGGCGTCGAGTTGCTCTATCCGGTGGCCATTGAAGTCGGCACCGAGGTGCTGCTGACGGTCGGCTGCGATCACAGCACGGCCACGTGCGAGTCGCGCTTCGGCAACCTCGACAACTACGGCGGCTTTTCCGCCATCCCGAGCAAAAACCCGTTCTCGACGGGCGTGTTCTGAATCCCTGGAGAAATCGCCATGTGGTACCTCGTCGTCATCGTGGTGGCGGCGCTGGTTTCGGTCGCGCTCGCGCCGAAACCGCCCGAACCCAAACCGGCGTCCCTGTCTGACGTCGATGCCCCCACCGCAGAAGAAGGCCGACCGATCCCGGTCGTGTTCGGCACCGTGCTGTTGCGCGGCTCCAACGTCGTCTGGTATGGCGATCTCGAAGCCGATCCGATCAAGAAGAAAGGTGGCAAGAAATGACCACTCAGACCGTTATCACCATCGATCACGTGCGCGCCGTGGGCCTGTGCGTGAACGGCACGCGTACGTGGTTTGCGCGTCACGACCTGGATTTCCGCGCTTTCCTGCGTGAAGGCTGTGACGCCGAAACCTTGCTGGCCACCGGCGATGCAATGGCCCAACGTGTGGTCGAGCACGCCCGCAATCAATCCAGCCAGCGGGAGCAAGGCTGATGGGTGGCAGCAGCAAATCGCAAACCGTTGGCTACCGCTACCGGATGGGGCTGCATCTGGCCTTGTGCCAGGGGCCCGTCGATGCCGTGCAGGAAATCCAGATGGGTGACCGTACCGCGTGGGGTGATGCCGACCGCGCGCCGCTGTCCACCGGCCACGGGCTGACCAGCCTGAGCATCAACAAGCCAACCCTGTTTGGCGGCGACGAGCGCGAAGGCGGCGTGGTCGGCACCATCGATGTGCTTTCTGGTCATGCCGGGCAAGGACGTAACGACTATCTGATGAGTCGCCTCGGCAGTTCCATTCCGGCATTTCGGGGCGTGCTGTCCTTGGTGGCACGCAAGATCCTGTTCGCGGCCAACAACCCCTACATCAAACCGTGGGCAGTGCGCGTCCGGCGCTTCACGGCAGGTTGGTTCGATGCGCCGTGGATGGAATGGAATGCCGAAGTCCGCACCTGGGATGAAGAAGAAGGCCAGGAAATCAGCGTCGGAATGAACCCGGCACACATCCTGGTGCAGTGCCTCACCGATCCGCACTGGGGCATGGGCTATCCGCAGAGCACCATCGGCTGGAGTTTCTGGAACGCAGCGTGGGCCCTGTCGAGTGAGGGCTTCGGCCTCAATCTGATCTGGACACGGCAGCAGCCCATCGAGAGCTTCATCGGCCAGGTCATCGACCACATTGGCGGCATCCTCTACACCGACCCGGAGCAAGGCACGTTTGAGCTGAAGCTGCTGCGCGACGACTACTGGATCGACAGCCTGCCACAGTTGGGGCCGGACGAAATTGTGCGGCTGGAACGCTTCGAACGTGCCCAGTGGGGCGAACTGCCCAATGAACTGACCGTGGTCTACACCGACTGGCAGACCGGCGGTGATGCTGCCGTCACGGTCGAGAACCTGGCCGCCATCCAGTTGCAGGGCGGCGTGATCAATCAACGCCGCGACTACCCGGGCGTCAACTACGGGCCACTCGCTGCCCGGCTGGCCTTGCGGGATCTGCGCGCCTTGGGGTCGCCCCTGGCCCGAATGAGTCTGACGGTGGCACGCGACACGCTGGAGCGTGCGCCGCTGCCGGGCGATGTATTCCTGCTGAACTGGCCGCGCTTGGGTGTGGATCAGATGGTGGTGCGCGTCACCGGCATCGACACCGGCACCTTGGGTGCGGCCGAGTGGCGCATCGAAGCCATGGAAGATGTGTTCGGGATGAGCAACACCGTGCTGTCGCCACCGCCACCGCACGTCGAGGAGCCGACCATCGAACCTTTGCCGCCCACCGTGGTGCTGGCCGTCGAGGTGCCGTATTGGGAACTGGCCCGGCGTTTGTCGCGTGCAGATCTGGCCTACCTGACCGATACGGACACCTATCTCGGTGCGCTGGCCGCCGCCGGTGGCAGCGGGCAGTTGAATTGGCAACTGGCTACCGGCGCTTCAGGCGGCGACCTCTCTGCCTTGGTGGGCGAGGACTATGCGCCACTGCTGACGCTCGATGCAGCTTTGCCTGCCAGCGAGGTCGATGCCATCGGCGTGCCGGTGACGGCCATCAGCCAGCCGGAGAGACTGGCCGAGGGCGACTACGCCTATCTGGTGGATGCCAGTGGGGCGATTGCAGAGGCCGTTGCCGTCCTGGCCTTCGATGCTGCCAACGCGACCATCGATCTCGCACGTGGCGTGCTCGACACCACACCCCAAGCACATGCCTCGGGGACTCGGTTGATCGGTGTCGGCGAATGGCTGGCATCCGAAGGTGCGGAGCGCGCCCCGGGCGAATCGGTGTTCGTGGGCGCGATTCCTCGCACGTCGACCGATCAGGGCGATCCTGTGTTGGCTGCCAATGGTCAGCCGATGGTGCTGGCCGGTCGGCAGGCTTTGCCATATCCACCCGGTCGCATCCGCCTCAATGGCCAGACCGAGCCTGTCGTGGTGGCTGGTGACCTCACCGTCGCGTGGGCCCATCGCGACCGCACGCAGCAGACCGCCTACCTCGTGCAGCAGGACGAGGGTGATATCGGGCCGGAACCGGGCGTGACCTACACGCTGCGCATCCGCAATCGCAACGGCGCACTGGCTCACACCGAAACGGGTCTGCTCGGCACCGCCTACATCTGGACGGCAGCAGTGGCCGCGCTGGATGCCGGTGCGCTGGGCGACCGCATCACGGTGGAGATCAGTGCCGAGCGCGATGGTTTGAGTAGCTGGCAGCCGCAGGTGCGGGTCATGGATCGCGCGGGCTACGGCCTGCGCTGGGGACAGTATTGGGGAGGTGTGTGATGGAAGCGCCAATGGAACCACGCATCGATGTTCATCTGCTCACCCTGAACGAACCTGCCGAATGGCGTGAGGCCTGTATTGCCAGTCTCGACGGCGCACCGATCCAGTTGCACGTTTTGCCGGGCATTCCGGGTCGCATCGGTGAGGCACGCGCCGCTGGCTATGCACAAGGCACCTTGCCGCTGGTGTCCTTCGTCGATCCCGATGATCTGTACGAGGCCAGCGCCTTCACGCAACTGGCCGATGCACTGGATGCCTGCCCGCAGGCCGTGATGGCCTACACCGACGAGGCGCTGACCGACGAAAACGGCCAGGACATTGCGGTGCGGCGTCTGGCCTACAGCCGTTGGCAACACGCTAACAGCGCCAGCCACGTGCACGGCCTGATCGTGATGCGCCGATCTGCCGTCGAGGCCGTACTCAAGGAAACCACCGACCTCAACAACTTCGCCGACTGGTTGCTGACCCTGCTGGTGGCCAAGCGCGGCGGCGTGCTGTACCTGCCCATCGTTGGGCGTCACTGGCGACAGCACCCGCAGCAAAGCCATCGCACCGGCGATCCCGAAGCTGTCCGGCGCATTCGCCACACATCGAATCTCTGGAGATAAACCATGTCATCAACCGACCCGAACCTGGGACTCAACTACGGCTGGACGCTCGGCGAAAGCGGCTGGGACACCGGCATGGACGCCAACCTCAAGCGCCTCGGCGCGGTGGTCGGCCTGTCCGTGAAAGACCGCGACCTGACCACGCCACCGGCCAGTCCCGCCAATGGCGACCGCTACATCATCCCTGCCGCTGCCACCGGCGTGTGGGCAGGCAAGACCAACCAGATCGCCGTGCGCATCGCCGATGCCTGGGAGTACCACACGCCCAAGATAGGCTGGCTTTGCTACATCGAGGACGAGGTCAAGCTCTCAGCCTACAAGTCCACCGGCTGGAGCGCAGGCCTCGCCATCTGATTTCCCTTCCTTCGCCCCCACCAGAAACCCGCCCCCGAAGCGGGTTTCGCATTTCTGGAGAACGCCAATGACCGAACCCGAACAACAACAGCCTGCGCACGTAGAGAACATGCTGCTCTTGCGCCGCGAGGACTTCGACGAACTGCTGGACCGCGCCGCTGAACGCGGAGCCGAGCGTGTCCTGACCCACCTTGGCCTGGAAAACGGCCACGCCGCACGCGACATCCGCGAACTACGCGACCTGCTCGAAGCCTGGCGCGATGCCCGCCGTACCGCGTGGCAGACCACCGTCAAGGTCATCACCACCGGCATCCTGGCCGCGCTTCTGGTGGGGGCCGCCATCAAGTTGAAACTGATGGGAGGCCCGCAATGATCGAGACACTGCTTGGTGGCCTGCTCGGCGGGGCCTTCCGTCTCGCGCCTGAAATTCTCAAATGGCTCGACCGCAAAGGCGAGCGCGGCCACGAATTGGCGATGCAGGACAAGGCGCTGGAGTTCGAGAAAATTCGCGGCGCGCAGCGAATGTCGGAAATCGGCGCGGGTGCCGACGCAGCGTGGAATGTCGGAGCCATTGAAACCCTACGCGAAGCCGTTCGCTCCCAGGGCGAGAAAACCGGCGTGCGCTGGGCCGATGCACTGAGTTCCAGCGTCCGCCCCATCATCACCTACTGGTTCATGGCGCTGTACTGTGCGACCAAGACGGCAACAGTCGCAGCCGCCGTGACAGGTGGGGCTGGCTGGGGAGTTGCCATCCTGTATGCATGGACGGAGGCCGATCAGGCGCTCTGGGCTGGGGTGCTGAACTTCTGGTTCCTCGGGCGCGTGTTCGACCGGGTGCGGTCATGACCGTGCCGCAGGCCGCTGTCGAACTGGCCAAACGCTTCGAGGGTTTCGAGCGCAAAGTCAGGCGTGGCATCGAGATCACCGCCGTCCCCTACATCTGCCCCGCAGGCTTCTGGACGATTGGCTACGGCCATCTCTGTGATCCGAAGCACCCGCCGATCACTGAGGCCGAAGCAGAGGTCTATCTGGCGCGCGACCTCCAATCGGCACTCGCCGCCACGCTGCGCTACTGCCCGGTGCTGGCCACCGAGTCCGAAGGGCGGCTCGCCGCCATCGTGGATTTCACCTTCAACCTTGGCGCTGGGCGGCTGCAGACCTCGACGCTGCGACGGCGCATCAACCAGCGGGACTGGGCTGCCGCCGCGACAGAGCTGCGCCGATGGGTCTTTGGCGGCGGGAGAGTGCTGCCGGGACTCGTCACTCGGCGCGAGGCGGAGTGCGCGTTGCTGAAATCAATCTTTCATTCTCGCTCAGTCGTGATCACTATCGGAGACGCTGGAAATGTGGATCGCGTTCGCGCCATCGTCGCCAGTAAGATATAAGCGCAGCGCGTAGAGCAGGTCGTGGGTACGGTCGCCTTCTGGCTTCTCGATGGTGATTTGCACGCGGGAAAAGAGGCTGATGTTGGACTGCGCGACGATTTCTGTGACGCGCTCGACTTGCCTGGCCAGTTGCTTGGTGATTTTTTGATGCGGCTGAAGAAGCTTCTTGATTTCGGGATTGGAGGACGCACGGGTGCGAAGCAGGCCGAGTAGAAGTTCCAATGTCCCGGTGGTGACGCGTGACCACTCCTTCCCCCGCACCTGAGCTATTGGTGCGGAATTGATTTTTTCAAAGCGTTCAGTCAAGCCCCTCAAAATATCAGCCAAATCCGACAACGAAAATCGCTCAACAACACTGCGTTCGCGCCATATGGCATAGGCGAAAACACTAAGCGAATCGTTCGTCGGATTCGCCACAAGCTTGGATAACAGGACTTTTTGCCATTGCTCAGAGAGATTGCCAAGCGCGAAGCCGACTGCTTGCGTATTACGGACTTTCTGACTCTCAACCTGTCCGACTATCCACTGAGCGCACTCGTCCGGCGCGTCTTTGTGCATACAGGCCAACAGAAATCGAATCTCATTTTTCACTGCTTCAGGAATGTCGTGCTCTCTCAATAGAGCAACGAGGTACTCACTATTGACCCTCATCGCTGCAGAAAAATCTTTTGGGCATTCTGGGTCGCCAATAGAGCGACCATCCCTCCAAACTTGAATCACGGGAAAGTAAAGCCTCTTGCGTATGCTAGCAATCAGATTTCTTTCTGATTCTTCGTCAAAGTTTTTCAGACGTACTTCATCTTTGTATCTCGGCCCAGCCACTTTCCAGCCAGAGTATTTCCCATCCCGCTCTTGAAGCTCGAATGAAATGCTTTGGCCCTCTGAGAAGTCAGAGTAGTTGGCTTCACGAGAAAAACTATTCTGATGGATGAAGACCGATTCATTGGTGGCGTTGCAGGTGGCAAAGGTGAAGTGCCCCCCTTTTTTGTCGGTCAGCCACTTTTGGGCTATCAGGCCAGTAGTTCTTGGTTTTGGGCGGACATAAAAATCTCGGTCAAGCTGCGCAATCGCGTTCTGCACCCATTCCAGCAAGTCGGAGGCTTCATTGCTGCCGGGTTTTGGGACAAGTCGCAACTCTGCCCAAGTCATCGGATGAGGGTATTCCGGCGCGGGGGCATCGGTGATGATGATTTCTTCCGTGCGCCGCCAAGTAGCGCGGACGGGCGGAAAAGAGTTGTCGCGCGGTGTGAATACGAGCTTATAGGGGTCATCAGCGCCGTATTCAAAGGTCAGGTTCAACTCGCACTCGGCCTTATTTTTCAATGGGAAGGCGGGTGAATCGAGGCGTGCGGAGAAGCCAAGATCGTTGGCGTCGTCGCCAATGTAGAGAGGAAACGAGTAATGCAGCCGACCGTCTGGCAGCGTAAAGGCTTCTTCAACAGGGATGCTGACGGGTTTGCCGCGAGAGGGTTTGACAGTCGTGCCGCGCGAGACTAGTTGGAAGCGTTGCTGACGGCCATTCTTCATCACCTTGATTGAAAGCTCAGGAATTTGGTCGCGCCACAACGGAATGTCGGCCACCTGTTGTTGCAAGGCATGAAGACGGATGCCACCAACAACGGGGCTTTCCGTCAAATTGATACAGAACGCGAAATTCCCGATATCCGGAACACGCTTCAGGTGTGCCGCTTCGATGAATGGAGGTCTTGTCGGGCGAGTCGCATCGCGCCACTGCTCTTTGGCATCCAGCGTGGCGATATCGTAGCCGCTGCCTGTCGGTATTTCTGTTTCCCCGCCTGGGATGACGACCGGCGGGCAGCGCTCCCAATAAAAGCCCTTGGTGATAGGAAGGCGTTTCGCGAGGTCTTTGTCGAACTTGGCGACGACCTTGGTGGCGGTTGTCTTACCGCCAATGGAATCAACGACGACGATGGAGTAACCCTCGCCCGTGATTTTGGCCGGGTCGGCTTGAGCGAACACGGCCGCCACGCTTCGTGGCAGCGGCTCGGCATTAAGGAAACGGGCTCTGTTGCAAAGATTGGCGGCAGTCAGAGGTAGGCTGTCGCTCTGCGCCGATCAGGCGGCTGCTGCGAAATGGTGGTTGAGCATGCCCATGGCCTCCGTCAGCGCCGAGGGCCCAATGCCAAAAGCTCTCTCCACAAGGCGCACCTCGCCCCTGATGCCGGGCTGCAGGCACCAGGGGCGAGCCTGTCCTTTGCGCAGGGCTCGCATGACTTCGAATCCCTTGATCGTGGCATAGGCCGTGGGGATCGATTTGAAACCGCGCACCGGCTTGATCAGTATCTTGAGCTTTCCGTGATCGGCCTCGATCACGTTATTGAGATACTTCACCTGCCGGTGGGCCGTCTCCCGGTCCAGCTTTCCTTCGCGCTTCAATTCGGTGATCGCTGCACCATAGCTCGGCGCTTTGTCGGTATTGAGCGTGGCAGGCTTTTCCCAGTGCTTCAGGCCTCGCAGGGCCTTGCCCAGGAACCGCTTCGCTGCCTTGGCGCTGCGGGTCGGCGACAGGTAGAAATCGATCGTGTCGCCCCGCTTGTCGACTGCCCGGTACAGGTAGGTCCACTTGCCCCGCACCTTGACGTAGGTTTCATCCAGGCGCCAGCTCGGATCAAAGCCACGCCGCCAGAACCAGCGCAGCCGCTTCTCCATCTCCGGGGCGTAGCACTGGACCCAGCGATAGATCGTCGTATGGTCGACCGAAATGCCGCGTTCCGCCAGCATTTCCTCAAGGTCGCGATAGCTGATCGGATAGCGACAATACCAGCGCACCGCCCACAGGATCACATCACCCTGGAAATGGCGCCACTTGAAATCCGTCATCGTTCCGTCCGTCCAATCTCCGCCAAGCATGCTCAAGCTTCACGATTTTTGCAACAGAGCCGCCGCGAGCATGTGGAGCAGATCATGCTGACGGTTGCGGAAGGGAACGAAGCCGCTATAAACCTCTATCAGCGATCGGCTCGTTGCCCTGCGCCGCTCCAAAGCCCGCGACGCAGCGCCGGCAGGCAGAGCAAGTAGAGGGCAGCGCCTGCAATCCATGCCCACCCGTTCCACGTTGTTATAGAAGCCGCATAGATCGCCGTGAAGAGGAGGGGTCCGACGATCGAGGTCAGGCTGGTGAGCGCCGCCAGTGAGCCTTGCAGCTGCCCCTGACGTTCCTCATCCACCTGCCTGGACAACATTGCTTGCAGCGCCGGCATTCCGATGCCACCCGAAGCAAGCAGGACCATGATCGGGAACGCCATCCATCCCCGTGTCGCGAAGGCAAGCAGGATGTAGCCTGTGCCGTCGGCAATCATTCCGAGCATGAGTGCCCGCCTTTCGCCGAGCCGGGCGGCTACAGGGCCGGTGATCATTGCCTGGGCGAGTGAATGCAGAATGCCAAATGCGGCAAGCGAAATGCCGATCGTGGTCGCGTCCCAGTGAAAGCGATCCTCGCCGAAAATGACCCAAAGCGCGGCCGGCACCTGTCCGACAAGTTGCATGATGAAGAAGACCGCCATCAGGGCGGCGACGACGGTCATGCCCCGGGCCCACCGGAACGAAGCGAGCGGGTTGAGAGCCTCCCGGCGTAACGGCCGGCGTTCGCCTTTGTGCGACTCCGGCAAAAGGAAACAGCCCGTCAGGAAATTGAGGCCGTTCAAGGCTGCCGCGGCGAAGAACGGAGCGTGGGGGGAGAAACCGCCCATCAGCCCACCGAGCACAGGTCCCGCGACCATCCCGAACCCGAAACAGGCGCTCATGAAGCCGAAGTGCCGCGCGCGCTCATCGCCATCAGTGATATCGGCAATATAAGCGCCGGCTACCGCCCCAGTCGCCCCGGTGATGCCGGCCACGATCCGCCCGATATAGAGAACCCAAAGGAAAGGCGCCGTCGCCATGATGGCGTAGTCGACAGCAGCGCCGGCCAGCGAGACGAGCAAGACCGGCCGCCGCCCGAAACGATCCGACAGCGCGCCCAGCACAGGTGCGCAGGCAAATTGCATCAACGCATACAGCGCCAGCAGAATGCCATAGTGGGCGGTGACGTCGTTCGAGTGAACCAGATCGCGCAGGAGGCCCGGCAGCACCGGCATAATCAGGCCGATGCCGACAGCGTCGAGCGCGACAGTGCTCAGAATTACGATCAGGGGTCTGTTGGGTTTCACGTCTGGCCTCCGGACCAGCCTCCGCTGGTCCGATTGAACGCGCGGATTCTTTATCACTGATAAGTTGGTGGACATATTATGTTTATCAGCGATAAAGTGTCAAGCATGACAAAGTTGCAGCCGAATACAGTGATCCGTGCCGCCCTGGACCTGTTGAACGAGGTCGGCGTAGACGGTCTGACGACACGCAAACTGGCGGAACGGTTGGGGGTTCAGCAGCCGGCGCTTTACTGGCACTTCAGGAACAAGCGGGCGCTGCTCGACGCACTGGCCGAAGCCATGCTGGCGGAGAATCATACGCATTCGGTGCCGAGAGCCGACGACGACTGGCGCTCATTTCTGATCGGGAATGCCCGCAGCTTCAGGCAGGCGCTGCTCGCCTACCGCGATGGCGCGCGCATCCATGCCGGCACGCGACCGGGCGCACCGCAGATGGAAACGGCCGACGCGCAGCTTCGCTTCCTCTGCGAGGCGGGTTTTTCGGCCGGGGACGCCGTCAATGCGCTGATGACAATCAGCTACTTCACTGTTGGGGCCGTGCTTGAGGAGCAGGCCGGCGACAGCGATGCCGGCGAGCGCGGCGGCACCGTTGAACAGGCTCCGCTCTCGCCGCTGTTGCGGGCCGCGATAGACGCCTTCGACGAAGCCGGTCCGGACGCAGCGTTCGAGCAGGGACTCGCGGTGATTGTCGATGGATTGGCGAAAAGGAGGCTCGTTGTCAGGAACGTTGAAGGACCGAGAAAGGGTGACGATTGATCAGGACCGCTGCCGGAGCGCAACCCACTCACTACAGCAGAGCCATGTAGACAACATCCCCTCCCCCTTTCCACCGCGTCAGACGCCCGTAGCAGCCCGCTACGGGCTTTTTCATGCCCTGCCCTAGCGTCCAAGCCTCACGGCCGCGCTCGGCCTCTCTGGCGGCCTTCTGGCGCTCCTGCTGCGGCGTCCGCTCGTGGGCCGTGGCGCGGGTCCGCGCGCCGGCCTCGTGCGCCTGGCGCTCGCGGGCGAGGTCCAGGGCGGCCGTCTTCACGTTCTGCCTTGCGCAGATGAGATAGATCTAGCGTGGACTCAAGGGCTCTGTTGCAAAGATTGGCGGCAGTCAGAGGTAGGCTGTCGCTCTGCGCCGATCAGGCGGCTGCTGCGAAATGGTGGTTGAGCATGCCCATGGCCTCCGTCAGCGCCGAGGGCCCAATGCCAAAAGCTCTCTCCACAAGGCGCACCTCGCCCCTGATGCCGGGCTGCAGGCACCAGGGGCGAGCCTGTCCTTTGCGCAGGGCTCGCATGACTTCGAATCCCTTGATCGTGGCATAGGCCGTGGGGATCGATTTGAAACCGCGCACCGGCTTGATCAGTATCTTGAGCTTTCCGTGATCGGCCTCGATCACGTTATTGAGATACTTCACCTGCCGGTGGGCCGTCTCCCGGTCCAGCTTTCCTTCGCGCTTCAATTCGGTGATCGCTGCACCATAGCTCGGCGCTTTGTCGGTATTGAGCGTGGCAGGCTTTTCCCAGTGCTTCAGGCCTCGCAGGGCCTTGCCCAGGAACCGCTTCGCTGCCTTGGCGCTGCGGGTCGGCGACAGGTAGAAATCGATCGTGTCGCCCCGCTTGTCGACTGCCCGGTACAGGTAGGTCCACTTGCCCCGCACCTTGACGTAGGTTTCATCCAGGCGCCAGCTCGGATCAAAGCCACGCCGCCAGAACCAGCGCAGCCGCTTCTCCATCTCCGGGGCGTAGCACTGGACCCAGCGATAGATCGTCGTATGGTCGACCGAAATGCCGCGTTCCGCCAGCATTTCCTCAAGGTCGCGATAGCTGATCGGATAGCGACAATACCAGCGCACCGCCCACAGGATCACATCACCCTGGAAATGGCGCCACTTGAAATCCGTCATCGTTCCGTCCGTCCAATCTCCGCCAAGCATGCTCAAGCTTCACGATTTTTGCAACAGAGCCTCGCCGTTCTCGACCAGCCGTGCGAAGTGCTCAATGCTCTGGCGGCCGATGAAGGCATCGAGGATTTTTTGCTGGTGTTCGGGCAGTAGCTTGTTCTTGTTGCCGCTGCGTACGAACTCGGCACTGGCATCGATAAACAGCGTAGCGTTATCGTGCTTGGATTTCTTCAGGACGATGATGCAGGTGGCAATCGTGGTGCCGAAGAACAGGTCGGGCGGCAGCTGGATCACGGCATCGACATAGTTGTTGTCGATGAGGTACTGGCGGATTTTTTGCTCCGCACCGCCGCGATAGAGCACGCCGGGAAACTCGACAATCGCCGCCGTGCCGTTGACCGCCAGCCAACTCAGGATGTGCAGGGTGAAGGCGAGGTCGGCCTTGCTCTTGGGGGCGAGCACACCCGCAGGGGCAAAGCGCGGATCGTTGATGAGAAGCGGGTTGGCATCGCCATCCCATTTGATCGAGTACGGCGGATTGGAGACGATGGCTTCAAACGGCTCGTCATCCCAGTGCGCTGGATCGGTAAGCGTGTCGCCATGGGCGATGTGGAACTTTTCGTAGTTCACATCGTGCAGGAACATGTTGATCCGGCACAGGTTGTAGGTGGTCAGGTTGATCTCCTGCCCGTAGAAGCCCTGGCGCACCGCGTCATGACCCAAGACCTTCACGAAATTGAGCAGCAACGAGCCGGAGCCGCAGGCGGGGTCGTAGACCTTGTTGACCTCGCTTTTGCCGACCACGGTGATGCGGGCCAGCAGTTCGGAGACCTCCTGCGGCGTGTAGAACTCACCGCCCGACTTGCCAGCGGTGGAGGCGTACATCTGCATCAGATATTCGTAGGCGTCGCCGAACAGGTCGATGGTGTTTTCCGTAAACCCGCCATCGTTGCTGGCCAACGGCAGGTCGCCGATGGCGTCGAGCAACTTGACCAGTTTTTCGTTGCGCTTGGCCACGGTGGGGCCGAGCTTGCTGCTGTTGACATCGAGGTCATCGAACAGGCCCTTGATGTCGTCCTCGGAATCGCTGCCCGTAGCCGAGCCCTCGATGTCGGCAAAGATGCGGGAGAGTGTTTCGTTGAGGTTGGCGTCATGCCGGGCGCGGGCGCGCACGTTGGCAAACAGTTCGGACGGAAGGATGTAAAAGCCTTTTTCCTTCACCGTCTCGGCGCGACCGAATTCGGCATCGTTATCTGAGAGTTTTGCGTAGTCGAAGTCCGGGGTGCCCGCGCGGCGCTCCTGCTCATTGAGGTAGCTGGTCAGGTTCTCCGAGATGAAGCGGTAGAACAGCATCCCGAGCACGTAGGTCTTGAAGTCCCATCCATCGACGCTGCCACGCAGGTCATTGGCGATGCGCCAGATGGTTTTGTGCAGCTCGGCACGTTCGAGTTCTTTGTTGTTGCTCACGATGTCAAACCTCCCGCCGTTACCGCAGCAGCAGGAAGGCTGTTGTCAGCTGCAATCTCAAGATTCCAATGCGTGCTCAATACGTTTACAAGGCGCTTTTGCCGTGCAGTCAGCAGCGTGGGCGTCCACTCGCTTTCCGATCTGACTTCCTGCGTCAGCACGAAGGGTGAAGCGGTGCCCTTGCCTCTGAAGTAGGCATCTTTCTTCTTGGCAAAGTCGTAATTGCTGGCAGACGAGTTCTTGTTCCTATCCAGCGGAACCAGATTGGCCAAACGGTGCGTCCAGCCATCGCGCTCGTCTTCATCCGGGAACCACTTGATCCAGTCCGAACTGTCGGGCGGTGTTTGCGGCAGGACGTGCTCCAGCGACACGGCATCTTGAAGCTGCACGCCGGGCGCGCGCACCAAGGACTCAAGACGCAAGACGAGCGCCATCCGTGCCTTGGGCAGATCGTCGTACACGTCTCCATCGAGTGCCGCGACGAACTTGCGCTTTTGCGCGTCTGTCAGTGCCAGCGTGGTGAGCGCAACCAGATTTCCCTTGAAGGTCTCCGGTTCGATTTCCTTGGTGAGCGCAGCGTAGGTTTCGATGCGCTCGTTGATGCCGACCTTGGTGACCAGCAGGAAGTAGGTCAGGCGTTCCAGTGACTGGAAAAATTCGGCAAGCAGTTTGGGCTGCTGCCGGAAGCGCTTGAAATAAACAAGTGCTGGGGGCACCCAGTCCTTGAAGTCCACACGATTGAGCCACGACAAGTGCTCGTTGATGGTTTCAGCGTGCTCGGTGGCCTCGAAGTCGGCATCGCGCACGAAGTCCCACACTTCGGCATAGGGTTTGATGACCTTGTCGACGAGGTCGATAGGGGCCTTGTACTCGGTGACGTGCTCCTGGAACTCCTTGACCAGGATGTACTTCTGCTTCTTCTTGGCATAGATGCTGCGAATGTGGCCAAACAGGTCACCGAAGGCGTCACGACCCAGTGAGCTTTCGATCCGGCTCCACTCTTTCGCGTATGCGCGGCTTTTGACTTCGCCTGCCGTGGTACGGATCAGGCCAAGCACCTGCGCCTTGATGATGTCGATAGGCGCGAGGTCGAGCCCCCGATTGTTGAGTACGGAGAAGATGCGGTATGCGGCTTCGAGGTCGGGCGTGGAGATGACAACCAGCGAACAGTCGTTGGCGAGGAACTGCCACAGCGCAATGAGGTCGGCAGGCGGAAGCGCCTTGGCCTTTTCGAGCAGCAGCGTGGCGTTTTCACGGTAACGTAGACGGCTGTCTTTCAGCTTGTCCGTACTGGCGACCAACTGTGCGATGCCACCCGGTTCCTGAATGTTGGTGCGGAAGAAGTCGGCATCCTCCTCGCGAGCTGTCAGGCGGTACTCGTTCTTCTCGCCAAGACTGACCTTGCCCTTTTTGTAGAGGAAGTCGGTGATGTCGTCTGCAGCATCCGGCATCACGGTGCGCAACACGGCGAATAGCATCGTGAGCGTGGACAGGCGTTGCTGGCCGTCGACCACCGATGACTTCGGGTCCCGGTCGTTCTTGATCAGAACGATGCTGCCCAGGAAGTATTGGCTGCTGGCCCCCGAGACACGCGCGTCCTGCATCGCCGAGTACAGATCATCGAACAGCTCTGTGGCCTGCTCGGTTGTCCAGGCGTAGGGGCGCTGGTAGTCCGGAATCTCGAACTGGTAGCTGCCTTCGAAGATCTCCCGGATCAGTTTGTCGTGGGCTTCAAGTGTCTTGGCCATTGGTATTCTTCTTTCCTATCGTTTCTTTGGGCCGCTCGGGGCTTGGTAGCCTGGGGCCAGCTTGGCGTTCTCGACGCCGTACAGCGCCAGCGGATCGCTGAGCCACAGGCGGTACTGTTCTTCCTTGAGACGGTGGTCGGGCGAGCAGTCCACGCTCCAGCGCAGCAGCATGTACCCCGCAACGGCGGCACGAACGCGCATCCGGATCGAGCCGTCGGTCATCCCATAGTCCATCTTGATGATCTCGGGGCGTTCAAGGCGCGGGTGCGGCACGAAGTCCATCTCGACGATGCGCGTCCACTGGATGTCGTTGTCCGGCCGTTCGTTGACCTGTGGCTCCTCGTCGAGCAGCGTTGGCGCTTCGATGCGGGTGACGACGAAATCCCGAAACTCTCCGCTCTTGCGATCAAAGGCCCGGACGTGCCAGCGCAGGCCGGTATCCACCAGCGCAAAGGGCACGATGACCCGCTCGGACTCTCCGCTGCTCATCGAGTGGTAGCGAATGGCCACTGGCCGCTTGGCGTGGATGGCTCGGCAGACCGGGGCCAGCACATCCATCCTGGGGGTGCTCAGTGCGGTGGGCGACTCGCACGGCAGCAGCGGTTGCGTTGCGCCGTTCGCACCATCGCCGAAGCCCAGAGCTAGGGCCGACAGCACGCGCTGCGATGCGTGGTCGAACAGCGGGGAGAACGCCTGCCCGATCCGGTAGATCTTGTTGCTACCGTCAAAGGTGATGTTCTGTGGCGCGATTTCCCGGTACAGCGCCAAGTCGCGTGTCGCGCCTGCCGGAGCCACGCCGAAGCGCTCAATCAGGTCCGGGCGACCGATCTCACCGAAGAAGTAGAGCCGGAAGTCGATGTAGGCCAGCCGCTCGCGCTGGGCGTGGCTCAAGCTCTCGACGCGCTGGGGTTGAGTCACCGAAGGCTCCTCATCCAAGGCGGACGACCAAAAGACTGCGATTGGTGTTATGTTTGTCCATTGCTAGGAGGTTCATGTCATCAAACTGATGACATTATGCGCCACAACTTGGATTGCAACAACACAAACGTAGTCACGCCTCAGGAGGCTAGTTCGATTCCGTGTTTGAGGATTGAACTGCAGACGATTTGCGGCTAATGACAGTAAGTAAATGCGCGGGGGCACTTATTCTTACCGCAAGCTCGCCCATCGTATATAATCCGGCCCACGGTGACCTTGCTCGCAAGGCAGGGCGGTTTCCTGTAACGGGGAACTACACCACCAGACGTGAAGATGAAGGCCGCCAAGGGCAACCCCTTGGCGGCCTTTTTCATTGGCTCCCGTATTCGTGTGCCAAGTGTGTACGGGGACAGGGGTCGTCAGCCCGACCGGGGCCGCGGCACCGAGGGGTAAATGCGGTTTGCGTGCCGGACGTTGCCGCTTGTCATTGGCCCTTGGCGGAATAGAGCGACGGCAGGCTCCCTGTCGACCTGCAATCCACGGACTACGGCCTGGCGAAGTCGGGGATGCGAAAGCGTTTGCGGTATGCACCGGGCGCCATGCCGGTCGTGCGCTTGAACAAGCGTCGGAAGAATGCGGCGTCTTCGTAGCCCACGCGCCAGCTGATCTCGTCCACCGGTGCGTCGGTGCGCTCGAGCCGGCGCTTTGCGTCTTCCACGCGCAGCCGTTGCACGTAGTCGATCGGCGTCAGCCCCGTCGCGATGACAAAGCGGCGCTTGAAGGTGCGCTCGGCGAGCCTGGACTGGCGGACCATTTCATCCACGGCGTTGGCGATGGCAAAGTGATTCGCGAGCCAGCGCTGAGCTGTCGCGATCTCGGCGTCGCCATGGTCGAGCTTTCCCTCGAAGATCATGAAGGGTGTCAGACCGTCCTGATGCCATTGAAGCGCAAAGCGGCGTGCGAGCTCCTGTGCGTCGGCGGCTCCGACGAAGCGCGCGATCAGATACAGCGCAAGGTCGTGCCATGTATTGGATGCGCCAGAGCTGATCAGCTCCTCGTGATCACCGGCAACCACGAGCACCAGCTCCGGATGCGTTCGCACCGCGGGAAACGAAGCGCGGAACTGGCGCGCGTAGTCGAAATGCACGGTCGCATCCCTGTTGTCGAAGAGTCCGGTCTCGGCGAGCAGGAAGATGCCCGTGCAGGCCGAGCACAGCAGCGCACCATGCGCATGCATGCGCCGTACCCATTCGACGATGGGCGCGTAGCGCCCCTGGGTCCAGCCGGATTCAAGCACCCACAGTGACGGCACGATGACGATGTCCGTTTTTTCAATCGTGTCGATTGCGCGCTGTACTTCCACCGGCACGCCGCTGGTCAGCGTCAGCCGCCCGGCAGCTTGGCCGACCACCTGCACACAGAGTCCGTCTCCGAGGGAAGGGTCGGGTGGACGCAGCAGGGCCGGTGCGCGCAGCACGTCGAACAGCCCGGCCAGTGTCGATACCGCAGCTTCGGGCAATGCGACGAGCGAGACATGTCGGGGTGTCGGGCCCGAGCCATGGGCGGGTGAAGAGTCGGGTGAGGGCATGATCCAGGCATCCACTGCTGGCACGAACGAACCGATTTCGGGCCATTTCGCCACTGCTCCAATGCGCCGTGATTCACGACGATAGGGCTACTCCAAACCAACCTTGAGAGTAGCACCATGAGTACCGAAACCATCAACACTGCGAAACTTGAAAACTTTGCCGCGCGCGCGATCGGCGACATCGCCTCGGCGTACACGGGGGTCATGGTTGGCCTCGGCAGCAAGCTGGGGCTGTACCGCACGCTTGCCGGCGCCGGACCGATGACTTCGCGGGAGCTTGCTCGCCGTAGCGGTTGCGCCGAGCGCTACGTGCGTGAATGGCTCAATGCCCAGGCCGCGAGCGGTTACATCGACTACCACGCGAGCGGCGAGGCCTACGAGCTGTCTCCCGAGCATGCGCTTGTGCTTGCTGACGAGGAAAGTCCCGCCTACATCCCCTATGCGTGGGAGTTGCCGGCGTCGATGTGGGCCGATGAGGAGAAGGCGCTGGAGGCATTCCGAACCGGGCGCGGCGTCGCCTGGGGAGAACATGACGAGCGTATGGCATGTGGCGTCGCAGCGTTCTTTCGCAACGGCTACAAGGCCAGCCTGGTGCCGCACTGGCTGCCCGCGCTCGAGGGCGCCGTGGAAAGGCTCGAAGCCGGTATCGCCGTCGCCGACATCGGCTGCGGTCATGGCCATTCCACCCTGCTGATGGCGGAGGCCTACCCGAATTCGCGCTTCTACGGCTTCGACACGCATGCGGCCTCCATCGCCGCAGCGCGCGAACACGCACGCGCCGCGGGTCTTGACGGGCGAGTGCACTTTGAGGTGGCGCGTGCCAATGACTATCCCGGCCATGGCTACGGCTTGATCTGCTTTTTCGACACGCTGCACGACCTCGGTGACCCTGTCGGCGCGGCGCAGCACGCGGCAGACATGCTTGCTCCCGACGGTTCGGTGATGCTCGTCGAGCCATACGCCGGCGATCATGTCGAAGACAACCTGACGACCGTCGGCAGGCTGTACTACGGCGCGTCGACAATGATCTGCTGCGCGCATGCGATCTCCGAGGGCGGGCGCCTCGTCCTCGGGGCCCAGGCGGGGCCGGAGCGACTGGCCGAGGTGTTTCGCAAGGCCGGCCTCAGCCGATTCCGGCGCGCCGCAGAGACGCAGTTCAACCTGGTCATGGAGATCCGGCGCTGACCGACCTGGGTTTGGGGCCGTCGTACACAGAAGGGCCGACGGCCAAAAGGAAAAGGCCATCGCGACATGCATCGCGATGGCCTTGAGTGGCTCCTCAACCTGGGCTCGAACCAGGGACCTACGGATTAACAGTCCGGCGCTCTACCGACTGAGCTATTGAGGAATGTTCGGTTTTCTTGACGTTCCCTTGTGCAATTGCAAGGGCTGTACGGTGGCTCCCCGACCTGGGCTCGAACCAGGGACCTGCGGATTAACAGTCCGTCGCTCTACCGACTGAGCTATCGGGGAACAAGCCTTAGATTATATACATAAAACCTGGGGCGGCCGGAAATCTTGCGGCGCGCAGACGTTGCAAGTCTTCATCGCTCGGGTTCGGGGCGCAGCCACAGCCAGGTGAGCACGCAGGCCATGCTCACGCAGCCACTGACTGCGGCCCAGAGCGGGATGTCGATCAGCAGCAGCACGATGGCACACAGCGCCATCAGGCCCGAAGCGCTCCACTTGGCGTGGCGGCTGACCCTGCCGCCGTTGTGCCAGTTGCGCAGCATGGAGCCAAAGAGCCGGTGGTGCCAGAGCCAGCGGTACAGGCGCGGCGAGCTGCGTGCCGCGGCCCAGCCGGCCATGAGGACGAACACCGTGCTGGGCAGGCCGGGCACGATGACGCCTATCACCCCCAGGGCCAGGCACAGGCCGGCGAACAGCAGCAGCAGCCAGCGCGCCACGGCGGGCAGCGGGGGCTGCTCGGGGACGGGTGGGACGGGCTCGGGAGGCTGCGCCATGCTGGCTATTGTGCCGGTCTTGCGCGGGGGTATGCTCCATGGCCCGGATGCCATCAAGCTCTTTGGCGCACCATTGCCGCCAGCGTTTACCGACATGACCCAGCGCACCATCTTGAAGATGGGTGACCCGCGCCTGCTGCGCGTGGCCCGCCCCGTGACCGAATTCGATACCGACGAGCTGCGCGCCCTGCTGGCCGACCTGCTCGACACCATGCAGGCCGCCAACGGCGCGGGTCTGGCGGCGCCGCAGATCGGCGTGGATCTGCAGGTGGTGGTGTTTGGCTCCGATGCGCCCAACCCGCGCTACCCCGATGCGCCCATCGTGCCGCGCACGGTGCTCATCAATCCGATGGTCACGCCCATGGGCGAGGAGGAGCAGCTCGACTGGGAGGGCTGCCTGTCCGTGCCCGGCATGCGCGGCATGGTGCCGCGCTGGCAGACGGTGCGCTACACCGGGTTCGACATGCGTGGTGCCCCCATTGACCGTACCGTGAGCGGCTTTCATGCGCGCGTGGTGCAGCACGAATGCGACCATCTGTGGGGCATGCTCTATCCCATGCGCATGCGCGACTTCACGCGGTTCGGCTTCACCGAGGTGCTGTTCCCCAACCTCGATGCAACCGAGGATTCCTGAGGCGAAATATGCCTCCAGCGCCCTCTGGAAAAGCGCGAGCAGCTATGATTTTTGATTGTTTCTTGCCGGGCACTTGTGGATGGACTATTGATCGGCCAGGGCCTCGAGCAGTTCGGTCTCTATGCGTATCTGCTGCACATTGCTCTGCAGCTCGGGGCCCTGCACCAGAAAGGTGTCCTCCACGCGCTCGCCCAGGGTGCTGACCTTGGCCAGCTGCACGCTCAGGCCGTGGCGCGAGAGCACGCGCGCCACCATGTACAGCAGGCCGGCGCGGTCGCTGGCCGAGATGCTGATGAGCCAGCGCTGTGCCTTCTCGTCAGGGCGCAGCGTGATGCGCGGTGCGATGGGGAAGCTTTTCACGCGTCGGGAGACGCGTCGGCGTGTGGGCTCGGGCAGCGGTCCCTCGGCCTCGATGGCCTGCTGCAGGTCGTTTTCGACCAGGTGGATGAGCTCGCGGTAGGCGCCGGGCTGGCTGGTCGCCACGACCTGGAAGGTGTCCAGCGCATGGCCGTTGTGCGCCGTGTGCACGCGCGCGTCCAGGATGGAGAAGCCCGCGCGGTCGAAGTAGCCGCAGATGCGCGCGAACAGGTCGGCCCGGTCGGGCGCGTAGACCAGCACCTCCAGCCCCTCGCCGGCCAGCGACAGGCGCGCGCGCACGATGGCGCGGGTGCTGCCCACATGGCGCGAGAGGTGGCGCGTGTGCCAGGCGATGTCGGGCGCCTCGTGGCGCATGAAGTAGCTTACGTCCAGCGTGTCCCACAGGCGCTTGTGCGCCTCGTGGGGCAGGGCGCTCAGGGCCAGCAGGATCAGCGCCTCGCGCTTGCGCGCCTCGATCTCGGCGGCGGGGTCGGGCGCGCGGCCGCCCAGCACGCGCAGCGTGGCGCGGTACAGGTCCTCGAGCAGTTTGCCCTTCCAGGCGTTCCAGACCTTGGGCGAGGTGCCGCGGATGTCGGCCACGGTGAGCAGGTACAGCGCGGTGAGGTTGCGCTCATTGCCCACGCGGCGCGCAAAGGCCGCGATGACGTCGGGGTCGGACAGGTCCTGCTTCTGCGCCACCTGGCTCATGGCCAGGTGCTCGCGCACCAGGAATTCGGCCAGGCGCGCGTCGTCGCCGTTGACGCCATGCTGGCGGCAAAAGCGCCGCACCTCCTGGGCGCCGATCTCGGAATGGTTGCCGCCGCGGCCCTTGCCTATGTCATGGAACAGCGCCGCCAGGTACAGGATCCAGGGCTTGTCCCAGCCCGCGGCCAGCTGCGAGCAGAACGGGTACTCATGGGCGTGTTCGGCCAGGAAGAAGCGCCGCACGTTGCGCAGCACCATGAGGATGTGCTGGTCCACGGTGTAGACGTGGAACAGGTCATGCTGCATCTGTCCGACGATGCGCCTGAAGGGCCAGAGATAGCGCCCCAGCACCGAGGTCTGGTTCATGAGCCGCATGGCATGCGTGATGCCCGAGGGCTGGCGCAGGATCTGCATGAACAGCGCGCGGTTGACCGGGTCGCGCCGAAAGCCCGCGTCCATCACCGCGCGTGCGTTGTACAGCGCGCGCAGCGTGCGCGCCGACAGGCTCTTGAGCGCAGGCGAGCTCTGGTAGAGCAGAAAGGTCTCCAGAATGGCGTGTGGGTGGCGCTCGTACAGGTCGTCGCTGGCCACTTCCACGAGACCGGCCTTGTCGTAGAAGCGCTCGTTGATGGGGCGCAGCTCCTGCGTGCTGGGGTTGAGCCGCTCCTCCAGGCCCAGCAGCAGGATCTGGCTGAGCTGCGACACGGCCTTGGCCGCCCAGTAGTAGCGGCGCATCAAGGTCTCGCTCGCGCGCATGGGCAGGCCCTGGCCCTCGGGCGGCGTGGAGCGGTAGCCAAAGCTTTCGGCCACGGCGGTCTGCAGGTCGAACACCAGCCGGTCCTCGCGCCGCCCGGCCAGCAGGTGCAGGCGGGCGCGTATCAGGTAGAGCAATGCCTCGTTGCGCTCGATCTGCTGCACCTCGAACGGCGTGGCCAGGCCGCTGGCGGCCAGCTCGCGCCAGCTGCGCCCCAGGCCCGCGGCGCGTGCCACCCACAGGATGAGCTGCAGGTCGCGCAGGCCGCCGGGCGATTCCTTGCAGTTGGGCTCCAGCGCGTAGGGCGTGTCCTCGTACTTGGTGTGGCGCTGGCGCATCTCCAGCGTCTTGGCGACGAGGAAGGCGCGTGCGTCCATCTGCGCGTCGTAGCGCTGGCGAAACGCGTCGAACAGCGCCGCGTTGCCGCACAGCAGGCGCGACTCCAGCAGGGCCGTCTGCACGGTCACGTCGGCGGCCGACTCGCTCAGGCATTCGCTCACGGTGCGCACGCTCGAGCCAATGCTCAGCCCCGCATCCCAGCAGCTGCCGATGAAGGCCTCGATCGGCTGGCGCGTCGCCTCTTCCGTGGCAAGCGTGCCGTCGGGCAGCAGCAGCAGCACGTCGACGTCCGAATGCGGGAACAGCTCGGCCCGGCCATAGCCGCCCACCGCGACCAGTGCACAGTTCTGGTGCAGGCCGGTCTGGCGCCAGAGCCGGCACAGCACCTGGTCGGTCAGCGTGGAGAGTCGGCGCAGCAGGCTGCGTATGCCGCGCGTGGAGGCACCGCCGACCTGCAGCCGGGCGAGCAGGGCGGCTTTGTCCTGCTGATAGCCGTCGCGCAATGCGGACAGGGGTGCGGCGTCGGTGGCGATGGGCGTCGAGGGATGTGAAGACATGGAGCCGATCAAGCAAGAACCATGCGCATCGGCGTGAGTGCGGGCTCAGGTCGTCGTGGCGCTCACGAACGAGGGCAGGGCGGGCGAGCCCGCGGACAGCGTGAGCACGTCGTAGCCCGTCTCCGTGACCAGCACCGTGTGCTCCCACTGCGCGGACAGGCTGCGGTCCTTGGTGATGATGGTCCAGCCGTCGTTGCCCAACTCCTTGATGTCGCGCTTGCCCAGGTTGAGCATGGGCTCGATGGTGAAGGTCATGCCGGGCACCAGTTCCTGGCCCGTGCCGGGGCGGCCGTAGTGCAGCACCTGCGGGTCTTCATGGAACTTCTGGCCTATGCCGTGGCCGCAGAACTCGCGCACCACCGACAGGCCATGGCCCTCGGCAAACTTCTGTATGGCGTGGCCGATGTCGCCCAGGCGCGCGCCGGGCTTGACCTGCAAAATGCCCAGCCACATGGCGTCGTAGGTCAGGGCCGACAGGCGCTTGGCGGCGATCGAGCATTCACCAATCAAATACATGCGGCTGTTGTCGCCGTACCAGCCGTCCTTGGTGATGACGGTGACGTCCACGTTCACGATGTCGCCCTTCTTGAGCGGCTTTTCGTTCGGAATGCCGTGGCACACCACATGGTTGACCGAGGTGCACAGGTGGCCAGGGTAGGGCGGGTAGCCCGGGGGCTGGTAGCCGACGGTGGCGGAAACGGTGCCTTGGCTGGCCATGCACTCGGCGCCCAAGCGGTCGATCTCGAGGGTGGTGATGCCGGGCTTGATGTGGGGGGTGATGTAGTCCAGCACTTCGGAGGCCAGACGGCAGGCCTCGCGCATGCCGGCAATGCCTTGTGCGTCTTTGATGGTGAAACTGCTCATGGCGTAAATTATCCCATTCGCATCTGTTCCTTGCAGGCGTCGCCAGGCGTGTCAAGGTGGGCGCCGTTAAAATGCCGGGTTACCACGCATACGCGCCCTTGCGTGCGGCGGCCCCATTCAGCGGCCATGCGCGCGCAGCGGCAGCCAAGCCCATTCCTCCCATCATTCCAGGCCGCCATACCGTGACCTTGCACATCACCCAGCTGGAGGGCGGCAATGCCCTCAGCAACTTCCGCGCCCAGCAACTCCTGCCGCAGCTGCAGGCCATCCACCCGAAGATCGAAGGCCTGGCCGCGCGCCATGTGCACCTGGTGGCGCAGGATGACGCGCCCACGCCCGCCGCGCTCGAGCGCCTGGCCGCGCTGCTCTCCTATGGCGACCCGTACGAGGGGCCCCATGACGGCGTGGCGCTGCTGGTCACGCCGCGCCTGGGCACGGTCTCGCCCTGGGCCTCCAAGGCCACGGACATTGCCCACAACTGCGGCCTGGCGCTGCGCCGCGTCGAGCGCATCACCGAATACCGCGTCGCCGTCAAGGGCGGGCTGCTGGGCGGCAAGCCCGAGCTGTCGGCCGAGCAGCTGCAGCAGATCGCGGCGCTGCTGCACGACCGCATGACCGAATCGGTGGTCGCCACGCGCGCCGAGGCCGAGCGCCTGTTCACCGAGCTTGAGGCCGAGCCCATGGCCTTCGTCGATGTGCTGGCCGGTGGCCGCGCGGCGCTCGAGGCCGCCAACAAGGCCTGGGGGCTGGCGCTGGCCGATGACGAGATCGACTATCTGGTGAGCGCCTTCACGGGCCTCAAGCGCAACCCCACGGACGTGGAGCTGATGATGTTCGCCCAGGCCAACAGCGAGCATTGCCGGCACAAGATCTTCAACGCCCAGTTCACCATCGACGGCGTGGCGCAGGACAAGAGCCTGTTCGGCATGATCCGCAACACCGAGGCCTGCTCGCCCCAGCACACCATCGTCGCCTATGCCGACAACGCCTCCATCATGGAGGGCAGCGCCGTCGAGCAGTTTTATGCCAAATTCGACTCCAGCGCAGGCGGTGTAAGCGCACCCAGCTATCAAAAGCGAAGTGGAACCCACCATGTGCTGATGAAGGTGGAGACGCACAACCACCCCACGGCCATCTCACCCTTCCCCGGCGCGGCCACCGGCGCGGGCGGCGAGATCCGCGACGAGGGCGCGACGGGCCGCGGCTCCGAGCCCAAGGCCGGGCTGACGGGCTTCACCGTCTCCAAACTCTGGGGCAGCGAGGTCGGCCGGCCCGAGCACATCGCCAGCCCCCTGCAGATCATGACCGAGGGGCCGCTGGGCGGCGCCGCGTTCAACAACGAGTTCGGCCGCCCCAACCTCTGCGGCTATTTCCGCGAGTACGAGCAGCAGGTGGGGGACGTCACCCGCGGCTACCACAAGCCCATCATGATCGCGGGCGGCCTGGGCACCATCGATGCCCGCCACACCAGGAAGATCGAGTTCCCCGCGGGCACGCTGCTGATCCAGCTCGGTGGCCCGGGCATGCGCATCGGCATGGGCGGGGGCGCGGCCAGCTCCATGGCCACGGGCACGAACGCGGCCGAGCTGGACTTCGACTCCGTGCAGCGCGGCAACCCCGAGATCGAGCGCCGCGCGCAGGAGGTCATCAACCATTGCTGGGCTCAAGGAGCGGACAACCCCATCCTCGCCATCCACGACGTGGGCGCGGGCGGCCTGTCCAACGCCTTTCCCGAGCTGACCAACGACGCGGGCCGCGGCGCGCGCTTTGACCTGCGCGCCGTGCAGCTCGAGGAATCGGGCCTGGCGCCCAAGGAGATCTGGTCCAACGAGAGCCAGGAGCGCTATGTGCTGGCCATCGCGCCGGATTCGCTGGAGCAGTTCAAGGCCTTCTGCGAGCGCGAGCGCTGCCCGTTCGCCGTGATCGGCATCGCCACCGAGGAGCGCCGGCTGGTGCTCGAGGACACGGCCGTGGCCGCGGGCGACCAGAAATACCCCGTGGACATGCCCATGGACGTGCTGCTCGGCAAGCCGCCCAAGATGCAGCGCGACGTGACGCGCGTAGGCCGCGAGCTCGCGCCCATGCAGCTCGACGGCGTGGCGCTGCAGCAGGCCGTGATCGATGTGCTGGCCCACCCCACGGTGGCCTCCAAGCGCTTTCTCATCAACATCGGCGACCGCGCGGTGGGCGGCCTCACGCACCGTGACCAGATGGTCGGCCCCTGGCAGGTGCCCGTGGCCGACGTGGCCGTGACCCTGGCCGACTACCGCGGCTTTGCAGGCGAGGCCATGGCCATGGGCGAGCGCACGCCGCTGGCCGCCATCAACGCGCCCGCCTCGGGCCGCATGGCCGTGGCCGAGGCCATCACCAACCTGCTGGCCGCGCCCATCGACCTGCCGCGCGTGAAGCTCTCGGCCAACTGGATGGCCGCCTGCGGCGAGCCCGGCGAGGACGCCGCTCTCTACGACACCGTCAAGGCCGTGGGCATGGAGCTGTGCCCGGCCCTGGGCATTTCCATTCCCGTGGGCAAGGACAGCCTGTCCATGCGCACGCAGTGGAGCGAGGGCGGGGCGCTCAAGAAGGTCACCTCGCCCGTGAGCCTGATCGTCACCGCCTTTGCCACGCTGCAGGACGTGCGCGGCACGCTCACGCCGCAGCTCGACGCTACGCAAGAGGACAGCACCCTGGTGCTGATCGACCTGGGCCGCGGCAAGGCGCGCATGGGCGGCTCCATCCTGGGCCAGGTGCTGGGCCAGAGCGGCAACGAGACGCCCGACCTCGACGACGCCAAGGACCTCATCGCCCTCGTCAATGCCGTGAACGCACTGCGCGCACAAGGGCTGATCCTGGCCTACCACGACAAGGGCGACGGGGGCCTGCTGGCCACCGTGGCCGAGATGGCCTTTGCCGGCCAGGTGGGCGTGGCGCTCAACGTGGACATGCTCGTCACCGAGGGCGACGGCATTGCCGACAGCCGCATGGACAGCGGTGAGGGCAAGAACTGGGGCGCCCAGGTCAGCGGCCGGCGCGACGCCCAGACCCTGGCCGCGCTGTTCAACGAGGAACTGGGCGTGGTGCTGCAGATCCGCACGGCAGACCGCGCCGCCGTCATGCAGACGCTGCGCGACCATGGCCTCATCCAGTGCAGCCACACCATTGGCAAGACGCGCCCCGCGGCCTCGGCCATCGACGCCGGCAAGGGCGAGCTGCAGATCTGGCGCGACGCCAAGAAGATCTTTGGCGCCAGCCTGTTCGACCTGCACCAGGTCTGGGACTCCGTGAGCTGGAAGATCTGCCAGCAGCGCGACAACCCCGTCTGTGCCGACAGCGAGCATGCCGCCATGGGCGACCCGGCCAATCCCGGCCTGCATGTGAGCCTGGCCTTCGACCCGCTCGAGAACGTGGCCGCGCCCTTCCTGAACCTCGCGCGCCCCAAGGTCGCCGTGCTGCGCGAGCAGGGCGTGAACTCGCATGTGGAAATGGCCTATGCCTTCACCGAGGCGGGCTTCGAGGCCTACGACGTGCACATGACCGACCTGCAGGCCGGCCGCGCACATCTGGCCGACTTTGCCGGCGTCGTCGCCTGCGGGGGCTTCAGCTACGGCGACACGCTGGGCGCGGGCATAGGCTGGGCGCGCTCCATCACCTTCAACGAGCGCCTGTCCGAGGAGTTCCAGCGCTTCTTCGGCCGCGCCGACACCTTTGCCCTGGGCGTGTGCAACGGCTGCCAGATGTTTGCCGAGCTCGCCGACATCATCCCCGGCGCCGAGGCCTGGCCGCGCTTTACCACCAACCAGAGCCACCGCTTCGAGGCGCGCCTGTCCATGGTCGAGGTGCTCGATTCGCCCAGCATCTTCCTGGCCGGCATGGCGGGCAGCCGCCTGCCCATCGTGGTCTCGCATGGCGAGGGCTATGCCAACTTCGCGCGCCGCGGCAACGCGGCCGCCGTGGTGCCGGCCATGCGCTATGTGGACAACCATGGCCGCGCGACCGAGCAGTACCCGTTCAACCCCAACGGCAGCCCCGGCGGCCTCACCGCCGTGACGACCAAGGACGGGCGCTTCACGGCCATGATGCCCCACCCCGAGCGGGCCTTCCGCAACATCCAGATGAGCTGGACGGACCTGGCCGCCACCGGCGGGCTGGAGGCCCTGAGCCCCTGGATGCGCATCTGGCGCAATGCGCGCCGCTGGGTGGGCTGATTTTTTACTACTGAAACAATAGCTTCCAGCGCTTGTACACAAAGGGCTGGAAGCTTTTTTTATTCCAAGGCACTTGTCTGCTCCCGTCCCCGCTCGGTGCTGGGCGCGTGCATGGTGTGGGCATTTCGACACGCTCGCACAAATGCCTATGGACAAAGACATTTGAATATTGATCTGAAGCAAAATTGACCATTTTGCTCATGGGCCTAATGGATTGCACGGGGGGCGTCCCCGTTCAACCAAGGTAGCAAGACCCATGAAAAAGAATCTCCTGGCACTGGCCGTTCTCTGCGCAATGACTTCCGGTGCGGCCTACGCACAGCAACAGGATGGCCAGTGGCTGGTGCGCGCACGTGCCGTGCATCTGGACAGCAGCAACGGTGGCGCAGCGGGCGCGGCCGGCGTGAGCATCAACGACAAGTGGATCCCCGAAGTCGACGTGTCGTACTTCTTCACGCCCAACCTCGCGGCCGAGCTGATCCTGACCTATCCGCAGAAGCACGACGTGCGCCTGTCCGGCGCCAAGATCGGCACCGTCAAGCACCTGCCGCCCACGCTGCTGGCGCAGTACCACTTCACGGGCATGGGCGCGTTCAAGCCCTATGTCGGCGCCGGCATCAACTACACGCGCTTCTCGAGCGCTCACATCGCCGGCGGTGCCCTCACGGTCAAGAAGAGCAGCTGGGGCGGCGCGCTGCAGGTCGGCTTTGACTACGCGCTGGACAAGAACTGGTCCATCAACTTCGACGTGAAGAAGGTCTACATCGACACCACCGTCAGCGGCGGCGTCGGCAAGTTCAAGGTCGACCCCGTGCTCGTCGGCCTTGGCGTGGGCTACCGCTTCTAAACACGCAGCGTCACCCGCCCGAACCCCGCCCTGCCCTTGTGGGCAGGGATGAGGCCAACGGCCCCGGCGGCACCCATTGGGGGTTGCCGCAGGGGCCGTTGCCGTTTCGGAATGAGTCAGCCTCTCAGGGCCGACGGTGGCTTACCCGCGTGGGCATGAACACCGAGGCGCGGTAGTCGCACACCGTCTGGCAGAGCACGGGCAGGGCGGCCGACACGGGCCGACCCGCCAGCAATGCACCCATCTGCGCCGCATCGCGAAACCACCATTCGACGACGGCGTCGTAGTCGTAGCCCGCGGGGCGCTGGGGCTCGACGAGGTTGAGCACGGCCCTGCCGCTGCCGGCCCAGCCGGGGGCGCACAGGCGCAGCGCCTGCGCGAAGTCGGCGTCGGCCACGGCCGGGCGGCGCTTGAGAAACGCCACCAGCACCGCGTCGCCCGCGGCTCCGGCGTGCACGGTCTGCTCCCGCGCCACCAGGGCGCAGTCGCGCACGTAGCGGTCGAACACGCGCGGCTCGTCGGGGCGCATGATGGCCAGGGTCTCGGGGTCGCTCCAGATGGCGTCGGCGCTCTCGCGGTCACGCAGGCGCAGCAGGTTGACGCCGTCGTAGCGGGCGTCTGCGTCGCTGGGCCAGTGCGCATCGAGCAGGCGCACGCATTGCGTCACGCTGCGCACACGGTCCTGCACATTGCGGCATTGCCGCCCGAGGGCCGAATGCTCGCGCCAGGCCTGGGCGAAGTCCTCTGCCGCCAGGCGCGGGTTGCGCCGCGCCAAGTAAATCATCTTCCAGCTGTCGGCGTGCTCAGGCATGGGATTCACGTGGATGGGCATGGGCGGCCGGCACCTGCGCGGCGTCATTGGCCGCGCGTGCGGCCGGAAACAGCGGCAACGCCCGCGCCAGGGCCAGCAGCCCGGGCAGCAGCATGGACACGATGAGCATGAGCGCAATGCGCAGGCCATCGCCGGGCAGCATGCGCTCAATCACATCGGAGAGCCAGCCCGTGAAGATGGGGCCCAGGCCGTTGCCGACCAGCGATCCCACCAGCATGATGGTGGCATGGGCCGTGGCGCGGCGCCGGGGCGGCACGACAAAGCTCAGCGCGGCATAGCAGGGTGCGGCCCACCAGACGACGAAGAAGGCGTAGGCCACCATCAGCGCCGCCGCCGGCCCCACCGCTCCCGCGGGCATGAGCAGATACACCAGGCCGCAGGGCAGGGCCAGGCCCAGGCCCAGCACGGGCACGCCCAGCTGCCAGCGGCCGTCGCGGCGCGCAAGGCGGTCGGCGAGCGTGCCCGACACCAGCGCGCCGATGATGGAGGCCAGCGCGGCCGCACCCGAGATCAGCCCCGACTCCTGCAGCGACAGCCCATGGCGGCGGATCAACAGCGCGTTGTTCCACGAGCCGAAGCCATAGCCGGCCAGCAGCGCAAAGCCCGCGCCGACGATGAGCCAGCGCGTCACTGGCGCATGCCACAGCAGGGCCAGCGCGCCGTGGCGATCGGGCGCGGCGGCGCCGGCGGGCAGTGGGTGGCGCGGCGGCTCCTGCACCGTCCAGCGCAGCAGCAGCGTGGCCAGCAGGGCCGCGAGACCGATGACGCCCATGGTCATGCGCCAGCCATAGCGCTGCGCCAGCCACGACCCGAGCACCAGTGCCAGCAGCGAGCCCAGGCTGGCGCCCGTGCCAAACAGGCTGATGACGCGCGAGCGCTTCTCGGGCGGGTACAGGTCGCTGAGCATGGAGATGGAGGCGGGCGCGCCCCCCGCGTCGCTCACGGCGCCACCGGCGCGCGAGACCAGCAGGGTCCAGAAGCCCGTGGCCCAGGCGCCGGCGGCCCCGAGCAGTGCGCCCGCGCCGCGGCTCCAGGTGAGCACGCGGCGGCGCTCGCCCCGGTCGGCCAGCTTGCCCAGCGGAATGCCCAGCAGCACGAAGCTGAGCGAGAAGCCCAGGCCCGTGACCAGGCCGATCTGCAGGTCCGTGAGGCCGAACTCGGCCTTGACCGGCTGCAGCAGCACGGCCAGGATCTGCCGATCCATGAAGGCCAGGGCCGACAGCAGCGTCAGCAGCATCAGGGTGTAGCTGCGCCGGCGGGCGGCGGCCTCGGGGGGCATGCTCACTTCGGTTGGTACTCGCGCTTGACGGCGTTCTTGAGCAGCTTGCCCGCCGGGTTGCGCGGCAGCGCGGTGTCGCGCAGGTGCACGACCTGCGGCACCTTGTAGGCCGCCAGGCGCGCGGCCACATGCTGGCGCAGCTCCTCGCTGCTTGCCTGGGCGCCGGCGCGCAGGTGCACCACGGCGACCACGGCCTCTCCCGTCTGCTCGTCGGGCTGGGCAAAGACCACGGCATCCTCGACGGCCGCGTGCTGCAGCAGGCAGGACTCGACCTCGGCCGCGGCGATCTTCTCGCCGCTGCGGTTGATCACATCCTTGATGCGGTCGACGATGCGCAGGAAACCGTCGGCGTCGATGTGGCCGACATCGCCGGTGCGAAACCAGCCGTCGCTCATCGCCGCCTGGGTGGCGCGCGGCTGGTTCCAGTAGCCGTTCATCACGGTCACGCCGCGCAGCCAGATCTCGCCATCCTGCCCTGCGGGCTGGGGCTCGCCGAACACATCGGCGATGCGCAGCTCCATCAGGGGCGAGACCGTGCCCGCGCATTCGGGGCGCAGCGCAAACAGCGTGCCCGAGGCGCCAGCGCCCACGCCGTTGGTCTCGGTCAGGCCAAAGCCTATGCCGGAGAGCGAATCCGGGCGCGCGGCCAGCGTGGCCTCGATCAGGCGTTGCGACAGGCCCGCGCCGCCAAAGCCCAGGCCCATGAGCGAGCCGCTGACGGCCGGGTCGTGGAAGGCGGGCTGGTTGAGCAGCTGCTGCACCATGGAGGGCGCGCCGTTGAACTGCGTGACCTTCTCGCGCTGGATCAGCTCCATGGCCAGCGCCGGATCCCAGCGGTACATGAGCACCAGGCGCCGGCCGTGGCGCAGCGCGGCCAGCAGCTGCGCGTGCAGGCCACTGATGTGAAACAGCGGCACCACGGTCAGCGTGGTGGGCGTGAGGCCAGCGGCCATGAACTTCTGCACCGCCTGGGGCGACGTCATGCCGGCGAGCGCACCGATGTAGTCGATGTTGAACAGCGCCTGGCACACGGCGCGCTGGTTCGATTGCACGCCCTTGGCCTGGGCTGATGCGCCAGAGGTGAACAGGATCAGCGCCGGGTCGGTGGCGGCGAGTGTCGGCGGCTTGAGAGCCGGGCCGCCGGGCGCGACCAGGTCGGCCCAGCGCACGCTGCCCTGGTCGCTGTCGACCACGGTGCTCTGGCAGCCCTCGGGCAGCGGGTGCTGGGCCAGACGGTCCAGGCGGTCCTGGTCGCAGACCAGCCAGCGCGGATTGAGGTCGCGCAGGCTGGTGCTCAGTTCCTCGCCCAGGCCAAAGCTGTTGAGCGGCGCGGGCACGGCGCCCACCAGCGCGGCGGCGACAAAGGCCACGGCCCATTCGGGGCGGTTGCGCAGCGCAATGGCCACGATGTCGCCGGGCTTCATGCCATGCTCCTGCTGCCAGCGTCCGGCCAGGGCATCGACGGCGGCGAAGAAGCGGTCGAAGGTCCAGCGGTCCTCGCCATAGACCATGAACTCGCGCGCGCCATGGGCGCGGCCGGCGTTGATGAGATCGGGCAGGGTGCGAAAGGCGTTCTTGTAGGCCTTGGCCGGGTGGCCCAGGTGCTCCACCTGTTCGAGTTCAAACGGGGCCCCGGGGGCCACGAGTTGCGCGCGCGCCTGGTGTGCGCGCTCTACCAGTTCCGATGCATTCATGACGGTCAAAATCCTTTCAGGCGGGCGTAGCGGTCGCGGTGGTACAGGGTGTCGCCCAGCGTCTGGCCGATGACGCGGGCGCGCTTCAGAAACAGGCCCAGGTCGAACTCGTCGGTCACGCCAATGCCGCCATGCAGCTGCACGGCCTCGTTGAGCAGGCGCTCGCACAGGTCGTTGGCGCGCACCTTGGCCAGGCTGGCGAGCAGGGGCAGCTCGCTGCTGTCCTCGTCGATGGCCGAGAGCGCGGCGCGCACGCAGCTGTCGAGCAGCTCCACCTCGCAGTACAGGCGCGCCACGCGGTGCTGCAGCGCCTGGAACGAGCCAATCGGCACGTCGAACTGCACGCGCTCCTTGAGGTAGGCCACGGTGCGTTCGAGCACCTCACGCGCAATGCCATGGGCCTCGGCCGCAAGGCAGATGCGCGCGCAGTCCAGGGCACGCTCGAGCGCGGTTGCGGCATCGTGCAGCTCTAGGCGCGCGTCGGCGGGCAGCTGCACGGCGTCGAGGCGCACGCGCGCATGGTTGTGGCTGTCGGCCATGTGCAGCGGCGTGACGGTGACGCCGGCCGCGGCGGCATCGACGATGAACAGCGCGGCCTCGCCCGCGACCTGCGCGGCCACGAGCAGCCAGCGCGCGCCCACGCCGTCGATGACGAACCATTTCTCGCCATCGAGCCGCCAGCCGTCGCCGCTGGCTTGGGCCGTGGTCTTGAAGCCCTGCGGCAGGTGCCGCTGCGACTCGTCGATCGCGAGCGCCAGGCGCCCGTCGCCCGCGGCCAGCAGCGGCCACCAGCGCTGCTGCTGCGCGCCGTCCTGCAACTGCAGCAGCAGCTCGGCCGCCAGCACGCTGTGCGAGAGCAGGGGCAGGGCCGCGAGGTGGCGGCCCATGAGCTCAAAGATGGCGCCCAGGCCCGCATGGCCCATGGCCAGGCCGCCGGCGGACTCGGGCAGGGCGGCGATGGGCCAGCCCAGCTCCACGGCCTGCTGCCACAGCGCGGCGTCGTAGCCCAGGGGGGCTGCGTCGTCGCGCAGGGCGCGCTGGCGCGCCACGGGGGATTGTTCGGCGATGAAGGCCAGCGCGCTCTCGCGCAGCATGGTCTGTTCTTCGGTCAGCAAAAAGCCCATGTCAGTTCTCCGGCAGGCTCAGGCGGGCAGGCCGAGCACGCGCTTGGCGATGATGTTGAGCTGCACCTCGCTGGTGCCGCCGCCTATGGTGTAGGTCTTGGTCAGCAGCCACTGGCGGCAGATGTCGTGCTCGAGGGCCGTGAAGTCTTCGCCCTCCCAGGACAGGCCGTTCAGGCCCATGACCTGCACCAGCAGCTCGTACTTGGCCACCTCCTGCTCGGTCTGCACCAGCTTCATGATGGCGGCCGGGCCGCTCACGTCCTGGCGCGCCATGGCCTGGGCCGTGACGCGCTGGTGCGTGAGCGCAAAGGCATGGGCGTCCATGAGCTGCGCGGCCAGGCGGTCGCGCCACACGGCGGCCTGGGCCGGCGCGGCCTCCTGCAGGTAAGGCCGGGCCACGGCCAGCGCGTCGTGCGAGGGCGCGCCGCCCTCGGCAAACTTGGACATGGCGGCGCGCTCGTGCTGCAAGAGCTTCTTGGCCACGGCCCAGCCCTCGCCCTCGGGGCCGACGAGCTGGCGCACGGGCACGCGCACGTTGTCGAAGAACACCTCGCAAAAACTCGACTTGCCGCTGATGAGCTCGATGGGCTTGACGCTCACGCCGGGCGCGTGCATGTCGATGAGCACAAAGCTGATGCCCTGCTGCTTGCGTGCGCTGGCGTCGGTGCGCACCAGGGCGTACATCCAGTCGGCCTGGTCGCCATAGGACGTCCAGATCTTGGAGCCGTTGACGATATAGGCCTCGCCATCGGCGTCCTGCACGCGCCTGGCCGAGGTCTTGAGGCTGGCCAGGTCCGAGCCCGCGTTGGGCTCGGAGAAGCCCTGGCACCAGCGGCGCTCGCCACGCATCATCGGGATGAGGTGCTCGCGCTTTTGCTCCTCGGTGCCCACTTCGAGCAGCACCGGGCCCAGCATCCACACGCCCAGGTTGTACTGGGGCTGGCGGCAGGACAGGCGCGCCATTTCCTCCTCGACGATGCGCGCCTGTTTGGGTGTGAGGCCGCCGCCGCCATACTCCCTGGGCCAGCCGGGGGCGAACCAGCCGCGCTCGCGGCAGCGCTCGAACCACAGGCGCTGGTCCTCGTTCTGGAACTGCAGGCGCGAGCCGCCCCAGACCATTTCCTCGGCCACGATGGGCCGGCGCATGCTGGCCGGGCAGTTGGCCTCGAGCCAGGCCGCGACTTCGGCGCGGAAGCTGTTGTTGTCACTCACTCGTGTGTCTCCGAAAAATCGTAGGCCTGCGGCATGCCCTCCACCACCGGCATGCGCTCGAAACGATGGCAACCGTCGTCATGCAGCCAACGGCGTATCAGCCCCTGCTGGCGCAGCCAGTTCAGGTGGGCAATGGACTCGCCCATGGCCATGAGGTCGTCCATGGCGCCGCGCCGCTTGGGGAACTGCACCTGCATCAGCTCCCAGGCCGTGGCGGGGCCGCGCTCCTGCAGGCTGCGCAGCAGCAGGTCGAACTGCTGGCCGTGGTGGGCGTGCAGCTCCTGCACACGTGCGTGCAGGCCGCGAAACACGCCCTGGTGCGAGGGCAGGATCAGCGTGTCCTCGGCCAGCTGCTTGAGGCGGTCGAGCGAGGCCAGCCACAGGCCGAGCGGGTTGGCTTCGGGCTCGAAGGGCGTGACGAGCACGTTGGATGTGATGCGCGGCAGCAGCTGGTCGCCAGCGAGCAGGATGCGCTCGCTCGCGTTGTACAGGCACACATGCTCGGGCGAATGGCCCTCGCCCACGACGACCTGCCATTCGCGGGTGCCAATCGTGAGCCGGTCGCCGTCGCGCAGGCGCCGGTAGCACTGCGGCACGGGCGGCGCGAAGGAGTTGCGCCGCAGGCCGCCGAACATGTGCTCGATCTGCTCGGCGCTCAGGCCCGCGCGCAGATAAAAGCCCTGGTGCAGCGGCGGCAGCGGGTCGGGTGGCGGCGCGGCGTAGTGGCGCAGCATGAAATATTCGCCGTGGCTCATGTACAGCTCGGCGTCGAAGCGCTCCATGATCCAGGCGGCCAGGCCCGCGTGGTCGTGGTGGCTGTGCGTGCACACCAGGCGGCGGATCGGCAGGCCATCGAGGCGTGTGGCGGCGATCTGCTCCCACAGCGCGCGGCCGTCGGGCAGGTTCAGGCCGGTGTCCACCACCGTCCAGCCATCGCCGTCGCGCAGCAGGTAGACGTTGATGTGGTCCAGCGCCATGGGCATGGGCATGCGCGCCCAGAGGATGCCGGGCGCCACCTCGACCACCGAACCGTCGGGCGCGGGCGCGTTGAAGGGGTAGTCCAGCGCCGCGCTGGCGCGCTGGCGCTCGATGCGGCGGATGGGTGCGGGGGCGGCCGTCATTGCCGCCTCAGCCCCGCAGCGCCCGGGCCACGGCCTCGGCCGTCAGCGGCACGTAGGTCTGGGACGCGTCGTCGCGCACGAACAGCGGGTCCTTGACGATGGCGGTGTCGAAGCCCTCGCGCTGCAGGTCGACCTTGCGCAGCTTGTAGTTGCCAGTCATGTCGGCCGCGGCCGGCAGGCGCACGAACAGCGGCGCGGCGTAGCGCGGCAGGCGCTCCATGGCGAGCTTCCAGAAGGCCGCGGGGTCGAACTCGCTGCCGGGCAGCAGCACCACGGCGGCCATGCCGGCGCGGCCGTCGTTGTCGGGTACCTTCACACCGTAGATGGTCAGCGCCTCCAGGCCGGGGTAGTCGCCAAGCACGTCGGCCACCTCGGTGGTGGAGACGTTCTCGCTCTTCCAGCGGAAGGTGTCGCCGATGCGGTCCACGAACCAGCAGTAGCCATGCTCGTCGCAGCGCAGCAGGTCGCCCGAGGACCACCAGGCGTCGCCCTTCTGGAACACGTCGCGCAGGATCTTCTTCTCGGTCGCCTCGTGCGAGGTATAGCCCTCGAAGCGCCCGCCTATGGCCTCGGGATGCTGCACGATCATGCCGATGGCCTCACCGGGCTCGTTCACGCTGGCGAGCTGCAGAAAGCCGTTTTCGTCACGCGGGTGGCTGTCGGTCTCCACGTCGTAGCGCACCAGGCGCAGATTGGTCTTTTCCCAGAACGGCACGCGGCCGCACGAGCCGGGCCAGTTGTCCAGGTTCAGCGTGTTGGTGTTCGACTCGGTCGCGCCCCAGCTCTCGATGATCTGGAACTGGTCACCAAAGCGCTCGGTCCACTGCTGCCAGACCTCGGGCGCCATGCCCGTGCCCGAGAGCTTGCGCAGGCTGTGGTTCTTGTCGTCGGGGCTGGGCGGGGCGCTGAGCAGAAAGCGGCAGATCTCGCCCACGTACTGCGCCACGGTGATCTGGTGGCGGCGCACATCGGCCCAGAACGCGCTGCGGCTGAACTTGCGCCGCACCACCACGCGCGCGCCGCCGGCCAGCGCCGTGGAGCCGGCCGACATGGACGCCGCGCCGTGGTAGAGCGGCAGAAAGCAATAGAAGCAGTCCGCGGGCGTGATCTCCAGACTGATGCGCATCACGTCGCCCGCCATGAGCCAGCGGCCGTGGCTGACATGCGCGGCCTTCGGCAGGCCCGTGGTGCCCGAGGTGAAGATGTACAGCGCCGTGTCGCCGGCCGTGATGCCCTCGCGCCACTGCGCGGGCGGGTTGTGGGCGTCGGCCTGGTCCGCGAGCCGCTCGAGGTTCTGGCTGCACAGCGCGCGCAGGTCACCACTGGCGGGCTGGGCCGCGTCGGGCCAGAGCCAGTAGTCAAGGCCCGCGGGCAGGTCCTGCACGGTCTGGGCAAAGTTCTTCAGGCATTCCTCGCCCACCACCACATGCGTGGCGCCCGTGACCTGCAGCGCGTGGGCCAGTGGCTTGCCGCTCACATAGGTGTTCAAGAACGCCACCTTGGCGCCGATCTTGGTCAGCCCCCACCAGACGAAGAAGAAGGCCACGCGGTTTTCCATGGCCAGGGCCACCACGTCGCCCTTCTTCACGCCCAGGGCGCGCGCGGCGTGCGCCACCTGGTTGATGCGGCGGTTGGTCTCGGCGTAGCTGTAGCTCGCGTCGCCCTCCTGCAGAAAGGGCAGGTCGGCGAACTGCTCGGCCTGCTCCTGCAGCCGGTCGGCGATGGTGTAGGGCAGGGAGGCGCGGTAGCGCGCGCTGGCCTGGCTGCGCAGGTCCAGCTTGGCCTGCGTGACCTCGCGGGGTACGGGTTGGGCTGTGTGGTTCATGCTGTCTCCCTGGCTTGTCGTAGGGGGCAGAGGCGTCAGCGCACCGGGCGCGGCATGCCCAGGCCGAACTGGGCGATCAGCTCGCGCTGGATTTCGTTGACGCCGCCGCCAAAGGTGTTGATGGTGTTGGCGCGGATCTCGTACTCGAGCTCGCCGAGCAGGTAGGAGGCGCTGCTGCCCGCGCGCACCAGGGCGCTTGAGCCCACGATGTCCATCAGGCGGCGCAGGATCTCGAGCACGCTCTCGGTGCCATAGACCTTGGTGGTCGAGGCCAGGGCCACGTCCATGCCGCCGGCCTCCAGGTCGGCCGCGATGCGGAAGTTGGTGATGCGCATGGCCTCCAGGCGCGTGTAGCACTCGGCCAGCGAGCGGCGCACCCAGGGCTGGTCGATGGCGCGCTGGCCCTGCTCGTCGCGCGCCTTGGCCCAGGCCAGCACCTTGGCAAACGGGCCGAAGACCTTGTCGGACCATGAGCCCAGGCCCAGGCGCTCATGGTTGAGCTGCGCGGTGATGAGCTTCCAGCCGCCGTGCAGCTCGCCCACGAGGCGCTCGGCGGGCACCTGCACGTTGTCGTAGTAGGTGGCGGCCGTGTAGTTGCCCACGGTCTCGATCAGCGTGTGCGAGAAGCCGGCCGCGCTGGTGTCGGCAATCATGATGGAGATGCCCTTGTGGCGCGGCAGGTCCGCACTGGTGCGCACGGCCAGCCAGATGTGGTCGGCCGACTCGATGCTCGAGGTCCACAGCTTGCTGCCGTTGACGACGAAATGGCCCGTCTGCAGGTCGCCCTCCAGGCGCGCCTGGGTCTTGAGCGTGGCCAGGTCCGAGCCCGCCTGGGGCTCGGAGTAGCCGATGGCGAACAGCGTCTCGCCGGCCGCGATGCCGGGCAGGAACTCGGCCTTCTGCTTCGCCGAGCCATGGGCCATGAGCGCCGGGCCCACGGTGCTGATGGTCACGAAGGGCAGGGGGGCACCGGCGATGTTGGCCTCCTCGAAGAAGATCAGCTGCTCGGTGGCCGACAGGCCCTGGCCGCCGTACTCCTTGGGCCAGCCCACGGCCAGCCAGCCGTCGCGGCCCATCTGGCGCACGATCTGGCGGTACTCCTCGCCGCCCTCGGCGCCGCGCATGCGCACGCGCAGCTCGGGCGTCATCAGGGCGTTGAAATAGTCACGCACGCGCAGGCGCAGGCGGTGCTGCTCGGGGGTGAGATCGACAAACATGGGCTGGGGCCGCTTTCTTGTGCAATGGGGGCAGGCAGGGGTAGTCGTGATTACTACGTTGTTGATAGCTGCTTGCGCTTATCTGGTATGGGTTGGAGCCTGATTTGACTAAATAAGCCGGCCTTGGCTGCCCGCCCCCCGCGAGGGGCGGGTGGCGCATCAGGCCGCGCCCAGAATCAAACCGCTGGTGGGCACGCCGGTGCCGGCCGTGACCAGCACATTGCGTACGTCGGCCACCTGGTTCACGGCCGTGCCGCGCACCTGGCGCACGGCTTCGGCCACGCCGTTGAAGCCGTGGATGTAGGCCTCGCCGAGCTGCCCGCCATGGGTGTTGATGGGCAGCTTGCCGCCGCGTGCGTGGTGGCCGGCGCGCACGAATTCCTTGGCCTCGCCGCGCGGGCAGAAGCCGAATTCCTCGAGCTGCGCGAGCACAAAGGGCGTGAAGTGGTCGTAGATCACCGCGGTCTGGAAGTCCTGCGGGCCGAGGCCCGACTGCGCATACAGCTCGCGGGCGACCACGCCCATCTCGGGCAGGCCGGTGATGTCCTCGCGGAAGAACGAGGTCATGCTCTGCTGGCCCTCGGTGATGCCCTGCGAGGCGGCCTTGATGACCACGGGCCTGTTCTTCATGTCGCGTGCGCGCTCGCTGCTGGTGATCACCATGGCCACGGCGCCGTCGCTTTCCTGGCAGCAGTCGAGCAGGTGCAGGGGCTCGGCGATCCACTTCGATGCCTGGTGCTCGGCCAGCGTGATGGGCTTTTGGTAGAAGAACGCGGCAGGGTTGGTGGCGGCAAAGTCGCGCACGGCCACGGCCACGCGGCCAAAGTCCTCGCTGGTCGCGCCATAGCGGTGCATGTAGCGGCGCGCAAACATGCCCACCCAGGCCGCCGGCGTGTGAAAGCCGTGCGGCATGTACCAGCCGTAGTTCACGTTGTCGAAGATGGGCGTGCTGCCGAAGCCGTAGCTGCCGGTGCCGAAGCGGTACCAGCTGCGCTCGTTCATGGCGCGGTAGACCACGACGGTCTTGGCCAGGCCCGTGGCCACGGCCATGGCGGCGTGCAGCACCGGCGCGCAGGCCGCGCCGCCGCCATGCGGGATCTGCGAGAAGAACTTGACGCTCTTGGCGCCCAGCAGGCGCGCGATCTCGTACTCGGGCACCTTGTCCACGCTGTAGGAGCTGAAGCCCTCGACCTCGCTCGGGTCTATGCCGGCGTCGGCCAGCGCGGCCAGCGTGGCCTCCATGGCCAGGCGCAGCTCGGTGCGGCCGGAATTCTTGGAAAACTCGGTGGCGCCCAGACCGACGATGGCGGCGCGGCCGGAAATGTTCGGTTCACTCATTGCTTGTCTCTCCTGCGCTGTCGCTGTGGTCGGTCAGGCCAGGCCCACGCGCACCGTGCCGGTGACGTGGTTGCCGTACTGGTTCTTGCCCTTGAGCGTGACCTCGACCGTGCGGTCGCTCTCGCGCTTGTCGGTCACGCTGCCACTGAAGGTCATGGTGTCGCCGGGGTAGTTGGGCGCGCCCAGCTTGATCTTGAGGTCGCGCAGGGGAGCACCGGCGCCGCCGGCCCAGGACTCGACGAAGCGCTGCACCAGACCGTTGGTGGTCAGGATGTTCATGAATACATGGGGCGAGCCCAGGGCCTGGGCGGCGTCCTTGTCCATGTGGCCGGGGAAGTAGTCGCGCGTGGCGATGGCGCCGCCGGCGATCAGCTGCACCGTGATCGGCACGGCCAGAGTGGGCAGTTCGTCGCCCAGCAGCACGTCATTGAAGCGGCGTTGCTCAGAGTTCATCTTCGGCGAGGTCATATTTCCATCCCAGGTTGTCGTTGTCGGCCAGCCAGTCGCCCAGGGCGGCCAGGTGGTGCTCGGAGCCGCCCAGCGCGACGGCCAGCGCGCGGCTCCAGTAAAGGAAGCGGTGGATCGGGTAGGTCACATCGACCCCCATGCCGCCATGCACGTGCTGCGCGACGCGCCCCACGTTCAGGCCCGTGTCGTTGGCCAGGGCGCGCACGGCGTGGGCCTGGGGCTTGGCGCCCAGGCCCGCATCCAGGCGGTAGACGAGCTGCCAGAGGCTGCTGCGCAGGGCCTCGAGCGCGATGTGGCCGTCGGCCATCTGCCCGGCGACGAGCTGAAAGCTGCCAATGGGGCGGTCGAACTGCTTGCGCTCGCTCACGTATTCCACGGTGCGGCGCAGCTGCTCGGCCGTCACGCCCAGCTGAATGGATGCCAGCGCGGCGATGGCGCGCGGCTCAAGCCAGGCGATGGCCGCGGGCGGCAGCACGGCGTCGTCCGCGAGCGCCACGCCATCAAACTGCAGGTCGGCAATCTCCTGGTGGTGCTGGCTCTGGCCCGGCGTGCGTGTGATGCCCGCGGCATCGAGCGCGAGCCAGACCAGGCGCGGGCCGTCCTCGGCCTGGGCGACGAGCAGTGCGTGGCGGGCAGCAGCCGCCAGCGGCACGGCGGGGCTGCTTCCCTGCAGGATCCAGCCGTCCACCCGGCGCGCCAGGCGCAGCGTGCAGCCACGCGACTGCGCCAGGCCCGCGAGCGAGACGGCGGCGATCTCGCCCGCCATCAGGGCGGCCAGGGCCGGCTGCAGGGCGGCGCCGCCAAAGCGCGCCAGCGTGGCAGCGGCGAGCTGCTGCTCCCACAGCGGCACCAGGGCCAGGGCGCGGCCCTGTTGTTCGAGCACGGCCATGAGCTCGGTCATTCCCAGGCCCAGGCCGCCATGCTCCTCGGGCACGGTGATGCCGTGCAGGCCCGCGGCCACGCATTGCTGCCACAGCGCCTGCTGGTAGGGCGCGCCCGAGGTGTCGTGCGCGCGCAGCTGGTCGTCGCTGCAGTAGTCGGCGAACAGGCTCTGCGCCATGTCGGCGAAGGCGCGCTGGTCTTCGGTGAGTTGAAAGTCCATGGCGCTGGCCTCAGGCGGCGATGGGGCGGAACTGCGGCAGCACGAGCTCGCCGTCGTTGAAGGCGTTGAACTCCACCTGCACGCGCTGGCCTATCTGCACCTCGGAGCTCTTGATGCCGACGATCTGCGCGATCAGGCGTGTGCCCTCGTCGAGCTCGATCAGGCCCACGGGGTTGGGGTATTCGAACGGCGGCACCTCGGGGTAGTGCATGACGACGAAGGAGTACACCGTGCCCTTGCCGCTGGCCTCGACCGTGTCCCACTCGAAGCTGTGGCAATGCGGGCAGACCGGGCCCGGCGGGTGGCGCAAGGTGTTGCAGCCCTTGCAGCGCTGGATGAGGAGCTTGCCCTCGCGCGCGCCGTCCCAGAAGAAGCGCGTGTCGTCGCTGATGCCGGGGGCCGAGCGCGGGATGGCCTTCGGCTTTGCAGCGGGCGCGTCCGTGGCCGGCTTGACCGGGTTGGCCGGGCGGAACTTGAAGACGCGAAACAGCAGTTCGCCGACCTTCTCGTCCGGGGCGCCTTTGGCCTCGCCCTGCGAGAAGTAGCTCATGATGAGCGTGACGAAATAGCCCGTGCCCAGGCCCGTGGTCTTTTCCTCGCCCACGCTGTCCAGGCGCGTGGTGTAGTAGAGCTTCTCGCCCTCGCGCAGATAGCGCTCGAACGTCAGTTCGGAGTTCACGGCGACGACCGAGGGGAAGCCCTGGGCCTCGATGAGCTTGAGCGCCTCGTAGGGGTTCTCGGTGGTGGAGCCGGGCGGGTAGTTGTTGGCCACAGGCCCCTCCATGCACCACACCTGCAGCATCGCCGGCGGGGCGAGCACATTGCCATCCTCGTCGTACGGCACCTCGGTGCCCATGAGCTCGCACCACTGGCGAATCATCGGCGCGTTGACCGGGTCCCAGGCGTACACGCGCCCGTATTCCTTGCCCACCAGGGCGCGGACTTCTTGCATCCATGCGGGTTCAGCCACTGTTAGCTCCTTTGTCGTTCGGTGTGGTCGCAGGGTCAGGACTGACCATGCGGGGTGGTGTTGTGGGCTGCGGCCAGAAAGGCCGGCCGCTCGCCGCCGCCGTGCAGCAGCAGGTTGCTGCCGCTCATGTAGGACGCCTGGGGCGAGGCCACGAACAGGCAGGCGTTGGCGATGTCCTCGGGCTCGGCCAGGCGCCCCGCGGGAATGGTGGCGGCGACGTTGGCAATGCCCTGCTCGTCGCCGAAGTGCAGGTGCGACTGTTCGGTGCGCACCAGGCCCGGGCTGACGGCGACCACGCGCACCTTGGGCGCCCACTCCACGGCCAGCGATGAGGTGAGACTCAGCACCGCCGCCTTGGCGGCGCCATAGGCCGCCGTGCCGGGCGAGGGGCGCAGCGCGCTGATGCTGCCGATCAGCACGATCACGCCGCCGCTCTCCTGCTGCTGCATCACGGCATTGGCCGCCTGCGCCATGTGCAGCGCGGCCAGCAGGTTCAGGCGGATCACGCCCTCGTGAAAGCGCGGCGAGACGGTGGCGGCGTCCACGGCCGGGCTGCCGCCGGCGTTGTGCACCACCACGTCCAGTCGCCCATGGCGCTGCACGATGGTCTGCACCAGCGCCTGCAGGGCCGTGGCCTCGCGCACGTCGCAGGCCTCGAACTCGGCGCTGCGCGCGCCGTGGCTGGGCAGCTGCTCGGGCTGCTGGCGCGCGCACACCACCACGGTGGCGCCTGCGGCCAGAAAGCCCTCGGCAATGGCCCGGCCTATGCCCTTGGTGCCGCCGGTGACGAGCACGACCTGTTGTTGATAGTCCTGTTGCGGGTTCATGGAGGAGAAATATAGAAATCCACCCCCGGTCCAGATACGTCCAATCGGACGATGCCGCGTCACCCCTGCGAAACGACCATCACGCCGTCCCCGTCGACCACCTGTGGTGGCCGGCGGCTATCAAAATTGCCAACCCATCACTGGCCTGGCGCCCAGCCAGGAAGCGCCCATGCATGTTGCTGTCGATGAATATCTTGTGACCGATCTGTGTACGCCCGAGCTGCGCGTGCAGCTGCTCGACGGCGGCGTGGCCCTGGTCACGCTGCACCGGCCCGAGGCCACGAATGCGCTGAGCCTGCCGCTGCAGGCGGCGCTGTCGCGCGCCTTCACGGCGCTGGCCGAGGACGAGCGCGTGCGCGCCATCGTGCTGACCGGCGGCGACAAGGTCTTTGCCGCGGGCGGCGACATCAAGAGCATGGAGGGCTGCGGCCCCATAGAGATCATGCGGCGTCACACCGAGCGCGTGTGGGCGCCCATCGAGCGCTGCCCCAAGCCCATCATCGCCGCCGTGTGCGGCTACGCCTTCGGCGGCGGCGCCGAGCTGGCCATGCACTGCGACATCATCCTCGCGGGCGAGGGCGCAAGCTTTGCACAGCCCGAGATCCGCATCGGCATCATGCCCGGCATAGGCGGCACGCAGCGCCTGGTGCGCGCCGTGGGCAAGTTCAACGCCATGCGCATGCTGCTGTCGGGACGGCCCGTGTCGGCGCCCGAGGCGCAGGTCATGGGCCTGGTCAGCCAGGTGCTGCCCGACGCCGAGGTGCTGCCCGAGGCACTCAAGCTTGCCGCGCTGATCGCCGCCATGCCGCCGCTGGCGGTCATGCAGATCAAGGAAGTGGTGCTCGCGGGCATGGACGCGTCGCTGGATGCGGCGCTGATGCTCGAGCGCAAGGCCAATCAGCTGCTGTTTGCCACGCAGGATCAAAAGGAGGGCATGCAGGCCTTCATAGAGAAGCGCAAGCCGCGTTTCGAGGGGCGGTGATGGGCCCCAAGTGCGGCTAGGGAAACCGCCTAGTCCTGTTTGACGATGAGTGTGGAACCAGAGCAACCCACAATCATTCGCACCATGCATGCCAGTGGCCCTGGGGGTGCATGAGCTCAACCCCGCAAGGGCCATGGAACTCGGTCGGCACATGTGCCGGCGATCGCAGGAATTTGACGACAAGGAGACGATGATGAAGATGACCGTAAAGCCCAGCGTGCTGGCCGTGCTGGCCCTGGGCCTGATGGCCGGTGGCGCAGCCTGTGCCAAGGCCTCGCCCGAAGAGGTGGACAAGCTGGGCAAGTCCCTGACCTGCACCGGCGGTGAAAAGGCCGGTACCGCCAGCGGCGTGCCCGAGTTCACGGGCAAGTGGCTGGGCACGCCTCCGGGCATCGACTACAAGCCCCATGTGGGCCAGCATCCCGTCGATCCCTACAAGGACGAGAAGCCCCTGTTCACCATCACGGCAGAGAACCTGTCGCAGTACGCCGAGCGCCTGACCGATGGCCAGAAGGCCTTGTTTGCCAAGTACCCCAAGACCTACCGCATGCCGGTCTATCCGGGTCATCGTGACTTCCGCTTCCCGGACTTCGTCTGCGAATCGGCCAAGAAGAACGCGCAGAACGCCGTGATGGCTGCATCCGGCATGGGCGTGGAAAACGCCGTCAAGGGCGCGCTACCCTTCCCGATCCCGAAGACGGGCCTGGAGCTCGCGTTCAACAACCTGCTGCCGTTCCGCGCCTTCAATGAGAACACCATCCGCGACAACGCCAACGTGCTGGCGGACGGCACGGTGGCCTGGGGACGCATGTACAACCGCAGTCTGGATCTGCTCGATGCGCCCTCTGAGGCAGGCAAACCCCTGGTCGGCCTGATGGCGCAGGGCATGAACGTGACCATCCTGCCCGAGCGCGACAAGGGCACGGTGTCCGTGAACGCCGAGCCGGTCGACTTCGGCAAGGACAAGCGCCTGACCTGGAGCTATGACCCCGGCACGCGCCGCGTGCGCCAGGTGCCCGAGTACGGCTTTGACCAGCCCATGGGCGGCACCGGCGGCAAGATGACCATCGACCAGGATCGTTTGTTCAATGGCTCGCCCGTGCGCTACAATTGGAAGATGGTGGGCAAGAAGGAAATCTACGTCCCCGCCAATTCGTACAAGATCCACGCGAACACGGTCAAGTACGCCGACCTGCTCAAGCCCGGCCACGCCAACCCTGACTTCATGCGCTATGAGCTGCGCCGCGTCTGGGTGCTGGAGGCCACGCTCAAGGAGGGCTATCGCCACGTGTACGGCAAGCGCGTGCTGTTCATCGACGAGGACACGGGCCAGGCCCTGGTGAGCGACTATTTCGACGCACGTGGCCAGCTGTGGCAGCATGCGCTGATCAACTACTACTACGCATTCGACGCCAATACCTTCCACGCCGGCACGAGCTTCTACTACGACCTGAACTCCGGCGGCTACGCGGCCTACAACCTGTTCCAGGAGCGCCCCATCGGCCCGATCCTGAACAAGGGTGACTTGACACCTTCGATGTTCACCCCCGAGGCTGCGCGCAACGCAGGTACCTGACGAGGCATTGAGCTCGCCGCACGCACCGCGGCGGCCCACCATGCGCCCACCCTTGCGGTGGGCGCTGTGTTTTCTGGGGTTGGCTCGCCGTCGTGATGCGCGTCTCGTCCGATGCTCGAGGCGCCGGCGACCGCTTGAGATCGGCCATTGGAACGGCAGGCGCGCATGGGATTGCAGGGCCCCTCCAGGGGCGCCTGCTTTCCGGTTACTCGGCGCTCATGTTGTTCGGGCCGAAGATGGCGCGCATCGATTGAATCTTCCCGGACTCGTCGAAGCGGAACACGTCGATCGGTCGAATCGCGGTATTGCGGCCTTGCCAGTGCAGGCGCACGCAGAACGCAAATGCCGCTTCGTTGGCGGCCGCGCGGATCGGGCCTTCCAGGGTCACGTCGAGCTTGAGTGCAAGGGATTGGGCGTAGAACGCCCGGATCGCGGCGAGCCCACGGTGTACGGGACTGCCCACGGGGTCCTCGACCGTACCGTCCTCGGCGTAGAGGGCAACTATGGCCTCCAGATCGCCCGCGTTCAGTGCCGCGATGTAGCGGCGCACGACGGCTTCCATGGCTTGTGCGGTGTTGTTGTTCATCCGTCTGCCGTGATCAGAACTGCGTGGGCCGCACCATGGCATCCATGCCACCGTCGACGAACAGCTGCGTGCCATGCACGAAGCTGGCCTGTGCACTCATCAGAAAGACCACCGTGGCGGCAATTTCCGCTGGCTCTGCGCGGCGGCCCAGCGGTGCCACGAAGTCCTTGATGGCCTGGGCGTAGCGTGCGTCCTGCAGGCCCGCTTGCAGCAGCGGCGTCTCGACCGCGCCCGGCGCCACGGTGTTCAGGCGCACGCCGGCCTTGCCCCAGGCGGTCGAGCGCTGGCGCACGGCCACGGTGACGGCGTTCTTGGACCCGGCGTAGGCGAGCTGCCCCCCCTTGTCACCCGCACCATCGACGATCTGGCCGGCCTGTGCCTCGTCGCCGGCAGCGAGTGCGGCGGCCAGCGGATTGCGATCCCAGGACAGTTGTGCCGATGCCACCGAGGACACCACCACGGCGGCCGGACTCTGGCCCTTCTGCAGCGCGGGCAGCAGGCCGTCGAGCAGGTCGACCACGCCAAAGTAGTTCACGGACACGGCCCTGGATGCCGGTTGTACCTGCGGGCCGAGGCCGGCGCACAGTACCAGTCCGTCGAGCACGCCACCGGTTTTCTCCAGCGCCTGCTGCAGCACGGACTGGCGGCCGGCCGCGCTGGACAGGTCGCCGCAGATGTCGGCGTTGCGCAGGTCGACGCCGATGACGTGGTGGCCTGCGGCCTGCAATGCGGCCTGCGTGGCCGCGCCGATGCCGGATGCCGATCCGGTGAGCAGGGTGGTGGGCATGGGTACTCCTTGTGTGATGAGAGGGATTGCCAACGTGCCATCACACAACATGCGCACTCCCTGCGCCACATGCAAACGGACGATATGGAGTCGGTGCAACCCGCTGCGGGAAAGCCTCTAGTCTTTATAGACGATGAAGTTTGCAGGTGGGCTGAGAACAATGCGCTCCAGTCGCTGTCATGCGCGTCCCACCCACGTGAATACAAACAAGGAGACAACACTGTGAGTCATAGCACCCAACTCAGGCCGATCGCGGCCGCCGCACTGGCCGCGGTCCTGGCAGGGGGCACCCATGCTGGCGAGACCGTGGAACTGGGCAACGATGTCAAGCTGGACTGGAAGCTGACCGGCACCTATACGGCATCGCAGCGCATGAAGCATGCCGACCCCATTCTTGCCGGCGCCGCGGGCAGCAATGATGGTGACAACAACTTCAGCAAGGGCGCACTCACGGCCAACCGCCTGTCGGCTCTTTTCGAGAGCAAGGTGTACAAGGGCGACAGCGGCTTTGTGCTGTCGGGCAGCACGTTCTACGACGATGTCTATCACCGCACGAACGACAACGACCCCAATTCCAGGACCGTCAACAAGCCGCCACCGTTCAACCATTTCACGAGCCAGGCCAAGCGCTACCACGGTGGCTACAGTCGTTTCCTCGACGTCTATGGCTACACCTCGTTCCGACTCGGTGACAGCCGCGCGACGGTGCGCCTTGGGCGTCATGTGGTGAACTGGGGCGAGGCGACCTTCCTGCCCAACATGGCCCAGGCACAGGGTCCGTTCGACGGCACCAAGGTCGGTGTCCCGGGAACCGAGGTGAAGGACTCGGTGTTGCCAGAGGACCAGATCTCGATGTCCATCGAGATGAACCCGCGCTGGTCCCTGCTGGGCTATGCGCAGTTCGGCTTCCATCCCACGATCGCGCCCGCGCCAGGCTCGTTCCTGAACAGCTCGGACGCGGTAGGCCCCGGCGGCAGCTGCCTGGGGCCCTACACCACGATTCCTCCGGTACCTGCCGTGGGTTATGCGGGCTTCAGCGGCTGCTCCTTCGGGCCGCGCGGTTCCGACATCGAACCCAGCAAGACCGGGCAATGGGGTATTGGCACGCGGTATCGCGTCTCGGACGAAACCGAGGTCGGCGTGTACTTCATGAACTACCACGACCGTACGCCGCTGACGGAGATCAACGCATTCACCCCGGGCTCGCCGATTCCCCCGGCGCTGCAGGCTGCGATGGGCGGGCTCAAGCAGATCGGCAACGGCTCCTATCAGGTGCGCTACTTCGACAACATCAAGCTGCTCGGCGGCACGGTGAGTACCACGTTTGGGCCGGTGTCGGCCTACGGTGAACTGACCTACCGCGATGGCGCGCCGGTGCTGGTCGATGCCGTCATCGATCCGGCCAAGGGCACGACCATGGCGACGGCGACCCGGGCAAAGATCACCCAGCTGAACGTCGGCGGCTTCTACAACATTGGGCGCACGCCGATTGCCGATCAGGTGCAGCTGCTGGCCGAGGTGGCGGGCGTGGCCATCGGCAAGGTCGACAAGCGCGCGGCCGTGGGTTCGGAGTCGTTCCCGCCGGCATACGGCTTTGTGCCCTCGGACAAGCTGTCGTTCCGCTCCAAGAGCGCCTGGGCATTCTCCGGCACCCTGGTGCTGGGCTACCCCGGCATCTTCGAGGGCTGGGACCTGAACGTGCCCATCGCCTATCAGCACCAGCTCCGGGGCCGCAGCCTTGTCGGCGGTGTCGGTGGTGGCCAGGGCGACAGGCGTTACAGCGTGGGGGCCTCGTTCGTCTACAAGGGCAATCTGGCGTTGGGCCTGAGCTACTTCGGCTATCTGGGCAGTGCTTCGCTCGACATGAGGAACAACCGCTTGCTGACCGACCGCGACTATCTGTCCCTGACCATGAAGTACACCTTCTGACGATGATGCGGTCCTCCTGGGTGGCAGTGGCAGAGCGGCCACCCCGGGTCGTCAGGCACTGGCCAGCGCAAGCGGCCAGTGCCCTTTTTTTTGCTGCGTCGGCCGTGGGGTGGTCGTCCTTTTGGACGATGAAAGCTCCAGCGCATTCGTCAGAATGCTGTGCAATGGCCCATACCCGTTGAGAGCGCCACATGGCGCGACGAACTAGGAGACAAGCGTGCGAATACTCGTTGGCCTGACCATGTCGGCCGTAATGGCGGTTGCGGCGGTGCAAGCGTTTTCACCCCGGCATACGCAGCCGCTCGCGGCAACGCGTCTGGCGGTGGAGAAGATTCATTTCAATACGGTTGTGCAGTCCAAGGCCGCCCTGGTGGCAGGGGGTGAACTGGGCAAGCTGCTGTACTCGAGCGACCAGGGCAAGAACTGGACGCCCGCCAAGCTGTCGCAGGATCGCCAGGCATTGATCACCCAGGTGGTGTTTGCCCACGATGGTCTGCGTGGCCTGGCCGTGGGGCATGAGGGCTGGATTCTGCGCACCACCGATGGGGGGCTGAATTGGACCGAGGTGGCCTTCGACGAGAAGAACGGCGAGCCGATCATGAGTGCGGCAAATCTGCACGACGATCGCTGGCTGGCGGTAGGGGCGTTCGGGCGTGCGCTGCAGTCGCAGGACGACGGCAAGACCTGGCAGCCGCTGACGCTGCCCGAAGGGGTCGAGGACAAGCACATGAACCGGGTCGTGGGCTCGGCCGATGGTCGGGACTGGCTCATCGTGGGCGAGCGCGGACTGGTGTTGCGCTCGAAGGATCTGGGCGAGACATGGACTCAGTTGCCCGAGTTCTACAACGGCTCGTTCTACAACGCCCAGCCGCTGGCCGGTGATGGCTGGCTGGTCTATGGCATGCGCGGCAATGCCTATGTCAATCACGGCGGCGAGCAGTGGCAGCGCGCCGCGATTCCGGCGCCCATTTCGTTCTTTGGCAGCGTCGTGCTGCCCGGCGGCCAGATCCTGCTCGTGGGGCAGGGCAGCATGGTGGCGACCAGCGACGATGGCGGTGCGCATTTCAAGCTCCGGCACCTGAGCGGGCGCGCCACGCTGATGGACATTGCGCTGCAGCCCGACGGCACGGGATGGCTGGCCTCCGATGCTGGCCTCATGCCCTACAGCCCCGCAGAGGCATTGCAGCTCAGCGCAACCCAGACGAGCACCGAGGCCAAGCAGTGACGCTGGCGTCCCGCTGACGCGGGGCGGCGCCGATCAGCGCTTGGAGCCGGGCGGCCTCTGAACGCCTGCCCGATCGGTGCGAGGAACTTGGCGGGACGAAAGCTGCGGAATAGAGCGTTCCTGATCTTCAGCGCTTGCGCCTGGAGGGGGTGCCGCCCTTGCGCTTGGGTGCCGCCTTGGCGACCTGGGCGGAACGAGCGGCTGACGACTTGGCGCCGGCGTTTGCAGCACCGAGGCGTACCGGCAGGTACATCACGACCCGTGCTCCGGCCTTGAAGCTGCTGGAGACCTTGAGGTCGTTCCAGTCGGCCACATCCTCTGCCTTGACCTTGTAGCGCCTGGCGATGCTGGCGACCGTGTCGCGCTTGCCCGCGCGCACGCTGGTGCGGCGCGTGACGACTTCGGGCGTGAAGGCGATCTGGCCGTTGTCGGCCACATGCTCGGAGACGTCGGCGCGCGTGCCGGCGGCGCGCGGCACCATCAGCGCCGAGCCGGCCTTGATCATCATGCGCGGCGGGATGCCGTTGAGCTGGCGCAGCTCGGCTTCACTCATGCCGGCGCGCTGCGCGGCGGCCGCCACGCTCATGGTGCTGGGCACGGTCCAGACCGTCCAGCTGGCGTACTGGCCCTCGTCGTAGGCCGCGAGGTTCTTGCGAAACACCTGGGCATTGTCCCAGGGCAGCAGGATCTGCGGCATGCCCGCGGCCAGGATCACGGGCTTGTGCAGCGAGGGGTTGAGCGCGCGAAAGTCCTCCACGCGTATGCCGGCCAGGTTGGCGACCAGCGCCACGTCGATGTCGCGCGTGATGTCCACGCGCTGGAAATAGGGGTGGTTGTGGATCAGCGGCAACTCGGTGTTGAAGCGATCGGGGTCGGCCACGATGTTCTTGACGGCCTGCAGCTTGGGCACGTACATGCGTGTCTCGGCGGGCATGGTCAGCTCGGTGTAGCTCGTGCCCAGGCCCTGCTTCTCGTTGCGTGCAATCGCGCGGGCCACGCTGCCCTCGCCCCAGTTGTAGGCGGCAAGGGCCAGGTGCCAGTCACCGAACATGCCGTACAGCTTCTGCAGGTAGTCGAGCGCCGCGCGCGTGGAGGCCAGCACGTCGCGCCGGTCGTCGCGAAAGGCGTTCTGCTTGAGGTCGAAGTAGGTGCCCGTGGCCGGCATGAATTGCCACATGCCTGCCGCCTTGGCGCTGGAGACGGCCTGGGGGTTGAAGGCGCTCTCGATATAGGGCAGCAGGGCCAGCTCGGTGGGCATGCCGCGCATTTCCAGCTCCTCGACAATGTGGAACAGGTATTTGCTTGAGCGCTCGGTCATGCGCTGCATGTAGTCGGGGCGGGTGGCATACCACTGCTCGCGGTCGTGCACCAGATCGGTCTCCAGATCGGGCATGGCAAAGCCGCGGCGGATGCGATCCCATAGGTCGGACGGCGTGTGGATGCCGGCCACCATGTGCCCGCGTGCGCTTCCCGCGGTGATGGGGGACAGGGGGCCCGAAGGGTAGACCGCGGCCGCGTCGGGGCTGCCCTGCTGGCTTCCCGTGGCCTGGTTGCTGTCGGTGCCGGTGGTGGTGGCGCAACCGGCCAGCCACAACAGGCTGGCGAGCCACAGAAGGTGCAGCAGTCTCATCGGTATTCGTTCTTCCATTGGCGCAGTGCAGCCAGCACCGCGGCGGGGTTGTGTGTGTCGACATGCGTGTCGAAGCGATGCGCGGCCAGGGCCACGGCGGCTTCGCGCGTGCGCAGAAAGGGATTGATGGCGCGCTCCGTCGCCATCTGTGCGGGAAGTGTCGGCCTGCCGGCCTCGCGCAGCGCCTCACAGTGATTCTGGTATTCCTGCAGGGCCTCGTTGCCGGGCTCGACGGCGCGCGCGAACCGCAGGTTGGACAGCGTGTACTCATGCGCGCAGCACACGCGTGTGGGGTCGGGGAGGGCGGCCAGCGCGTCGAGCGAGGCCTGCATCTGCGCGGCTGTGCCCTCGAACAGGCGCCCGCAGCCGCCCGAGAACAGGGTGTCGCCGCAGAACAGCAGCGGCGCGCCATTCATGTCGGCGCAGTAGTAGGCGATATGCCCCGCAGTGTGGCCGGGCACGTCGAGCACCGTGAACCTGAGGCCCAGGACGTTCACCTCGTCGCCCTGGGCCAGGCGCGTGAGCGGCTCGGGGATGTCCTCGCGCGCCGGGCCATAGACCACGGCGCCGGTCGCGTTGCGCAACGCTGTCACGCCACCGACATGGTCACCGTGGTGGTGCGTGACTAGAATCGCCTGCAGCGACAAGCCCATGTCCTGCAGCGCCTGCAGCACCGGCGTGGCGTCGCCCGGATCGACCACGAGCGCATGGCGCGCATCGTGCAGCATCCAAATGTAGTTGTCGGCAAAGGCGGGCAACGGCAGCAAATTCATGAGCGGCGAAATTATAGGTTTACACCACTGGCTTGCCTCCCCCCCGGGGCGCTATCTGCTGGCCTGGGAACAGGAGCGCTACGACGAGCTGGTGGCCGACATCTTTGGCTACCACGCGTTGCAGCTGGGCATGCCGGACCTGGCCGGCCTGCGCGCCAACCGCATGCCACACCGCTGGCTGGCGCTGGGCGCAGAACAGGAGGTGCAGCCCCCTGCCTGCGACGACGCGCCCGCCCTGGCGCTGTGGGCCGAGGACGTGGCGCTGCCGTTTCCCGAGGCCAGTCTGGACCTGGTCGCCATGCCCCATACGCTGGAGCTCAGCAAGGATGCGCATGCCGCGCTGCGCGAGGTCTACCGCGTGCTCGTGCCCGAGGGCCGCGTGGTGATCAGCGGCCTCAACCCCTGGAGCCTGTGGGGCCTGCGCCAGTGGCGCGCCCGCCTGTACCAGCGCTGCGGGGGCGGCGGGCAGCTCTACCTGCCCGACGTGGGCGAGTTCATTGCGCCCGGGCGGCTGCGCGACTGGCTGCGCCTGCTGGGTCTCGAGCTCGAGTCGATGAGCTTTGGCTGCTATCGGCCGGCCTCGGGCAGCGAGCGCTGGCTCGAGCATTACGGCTGGATGGACGGTCTGGGCGCGCGCTGGTGGCCGATACTCGGGGCCGCCTATGTGATCGTCGCCGTCAAGCGCGTGCCCGGCATGCGGCTGCTTGAGCCCGCGTGGCGCAGGGCGCCCAAGGCCGCTGCCGCCCAGGTGCAGGTGGCGCGCAGGCATTGAGTGCCCACCGTGCGCGGTGGGTGGTTGGTTTTCTCAGGAGTTTTTTTTGAATCAGGTCGTGATCTATACCGATGGTGCCTGCAAGGGCAACCCGGGCCCCGGCGGCTGGGGCGTGGTGCTGCGCTCGGGCGCGCTCGAGAAGGAGCTGTTTGGCGGCGAGCTGGGCACCACCAACAACCGCATGGAGCTCATGGCCGTGATCCAGGCCCTGGCCGCGTTGAAGAAACCCTGCGAGGTGCGGCTCTACCTGGACAGCCAGTATGTGCGCAAGGGCATCACCGAATGGATTGGCGGCTGGAAGAAAAAGGGCTGGCGCACGGCGGCCGGCCAGCCCGTGAAGAACGTCGAGCTGTGGCAGCGCCTGGACCAGCTGGCGCACCAGGCGGGCCACCGCATCGAGTGGCATTGGGTCAAGGGCCATGCGGGCGACCCCGGCAACGAGCGCGCCGATGCCCTGGCCAACCAGGGCGTGGAGCAGGCACTCGGGCGCTGACCCTGGCTCTGACCCTGGAGCCGATCAGGCCAGCGCGCGCATCGCGTCGGTAAGCTCCTGCTGCGCCTGCGGGCGCACCAGGCGTGCGACCTCCTGGCCGTTCTTCAGAAAGATCAGCGTGGGCCAGAGCTTGACGCGGTAGCTGCGCCCCAGCGGCCGGCCCGGGCCGTCCTCGACCTTCAGGTGCTGCACCCCGGCCTGGTCCTTGAGGGCCTCTTCGATGAGCGGCTGGGCGCGCTGGCAATGGGTGCACCAGGGCGCGCCAAATTCGAGCACGGTGGCGCCTTGCATCTGATCGACCGCGTCGCGCGTGGGTGCTTCGGCCAGGTGTTGTGCGTGGTAGGGCATTTGTTCAGTTTCTCCTCAGATCACTCCGTCGAACATCATCACATCGACCATGTCGCCCGCGGCGACGTCGCCCTGCCCATGGTGCAGCACGATCAGGCCATTGGCCTGCACCATGGAGCTGAGCATGCCCGAACCCTGGTGGCCCGTGCTGCGCACCTGCAGCCGGCCGTCGGCCGTGCGGCTGACCACGCCGCGCTGGTACTCGGTGCGGCCGGGCTTCTTGCGCAGCGCCTCGGTGCAGGTCGCGCGCAGCGGCGGCGGGCCGGCGCGCGTGCTGCCCATCATGCGCAGCAGGGCGGGGCGCACAAAGGCCAGAAAGCTGACCATGGCCGCCACCGGATTGCCCGGCAGGCCAAACAGCATGCAGCCGCCGGAATCTTCATTTTGATAGCTGCTCGCGCTTGCTGGCTGGGCGCTGGAGGTCGATTCTGCTTGTAAATCTGCGTGGATGCGCCCGACCGCCATGGGGCGGCCCGGGCGCATGGCGATGCGCCAGAACACCACGTCGCCGAGCTGCTTCATCATGCGGCGCGTGTGGTCGGCGTCGCCCGCGCTCACGCCGCCGCTGGTGATGATGGCGTCGGCCTGGCCGGCCGCGTGGCGCAGCGCGGCCTCGAGCGATGCGGGCTCGTCGCGCACCACGCCCATGTCGATGACCTGCACGCCCAGGCGCGTGAGCAGGCCCAGCAGCGTGTAGCGGTTGCTGTCGTAGACCGCGCCCGCGCGCGGCGGCTCGCCCAGGCTCAGGAGCTCGTCGCCCGTGGAAAAGCAGGCCACGCGCAGGCGCCGGTACACCGTCACCGATGGAACGCCCAGACTGGCGGCCAGCCCCATCGCCGCGGGCGTGAACGGCTCTCCCTTGGCCAGCGCCACACGCCCCTGCATGAGGTCTTCGCCCGCCAGGCGCCGGTTGGCGCCGCGGCGCAGCAGGTCGGCCGCGATGAGGATGCAGCCGTCGGCGTCGGTGCGCGTGAGCTCGAGCGGCACCACGGTGTCCAGCCCCGCGGGCATGACGGCGCCGGTCATGATGCGCACGCATTCGCCCGCGTCCACCGGGCCCGCGCCGGCCTTGCCGGCCAGGGCCGTCGCGCCCACGGGGCGCAGCCGCAAGGGCTGGCCGGGGGAGAGCGCGGCCCCGTCGAAGGCATAGCCGTCCATGGCCGAGTTGTCGTGCGGCGGCACGCTGATGGGCGAGATGAGGTCCTGCGCGAGCACGCGGCCCAGGGCGTCGAGGAGGCCGACCTCCTCGGTCTCGGTGATGGGCGCGACGAGACGCTCGAGAAACGCGCCCACGGCGCTCGCGCGCAGCGCCTCGGGGTCGTAGTCGGGGAGTTCGGCGGCAATCTGCGCGGTGCGTGTCATGGCATGGCCTTGGGTTGCTGGCCCTCGAGCGCGTGCAGCTCGGCCAGGGTGTTGGTGTTGCGAAAGGCCAGCGGGTCGTCGCCGGGCCGGTCGAAATGGGCGAAGGCGCAGCGCTGCTCGCGCGCCCATTGCTCGACCTTGCGCCCGCCCCGCTCGGTGAAGCGCTCGAGGCTTTCGCGCAGGCTGGCGCGCAGCAGGCAGAACACGGGCTGATTGCGCAGGCGCGTGCCGCCGTCGGCCTGCGGCTCGGGCGCGCAGGCCATGGCGAGGTCGGCCCCCGCGGCGGCGGCCGCGTCGGCCAGGCGCCGGGCCAGGTCGGTGGGAAACAGCGGCGTGTCGCAGGGCACGGTGAGCAGCCAGTCCGTCGTGCAATGCGCGAGGCCGGCGAGAAAGCCCGCCAGGGGGCCCGGGTAGTCGGTCAGGTCGTCGGGCCAGACGGGCACGCCCATCGCCGCGTAGGCCGCGAGATTGCGGTTGGCGTTGATCATGACGGCGCCCACCTGGGGCGCGAGCCGCCTGAGCGCGTGCAGCGCCAGCGGCTGGCCGCGAAACTGCTGCAGGCCCTTGTCCACGCCGCCCATGCGCGTGCCGCGGCCGCCGGCGAGGATGAGGCCGGTGATGTCCTGCGGATCCGTCATGCGTGTCGATCTGTGTCCCGAAACTGTGCCATGGGACATCAGCCGCCGATGTAGCTCATCTCTATGCGCCGGCCGCGGCCCGTGCCCTGATCGGGCGGCAGGCTCGCGCGCAGCTCGGAGTAGCGGTCCGTGCGCTGGTGCCAGATGTCGCCGATGGCGGCGCTGATCTGCGCGTCGCTGGCGCCGCCGCGCAGCAGCCGGCGCAGGTCCCAGCCCTGGGTGGCAAACAGGCACAGGTACATGCGCCCCTCGGTGGACAGGCGCGCGCGGTTGCAGTCGCCGCAGAAGGCATGTGTCACGCTGCTGATGGCGCCGACCTCGCCCAGCCGCGGGTCGTGGCGGCCGTCGGGGCCGGCCCAGCCCCAGCGCTGGGCGGTCTCGCCGGGGCTGCTCGCCGCGAGCGGCACCAGCGGCCAGCGCTTCTGCAGGCGCGCGATGACCTGGTCGGAGGGCAGAACCTGATCCATGCGCCAGCCGTTGGTCGCGCCCACGTCCATGAACTCGATGAAGCGCAGCGTGATGCCCGTGCCGCGAAAGTGCTGCGCCATGGGCAGGATCTCGTGGTCGTTGGTGCCGCGCTTGACCACCATGTTGACCTTGGTGCGCTCAAAGCCCGCCGCGCGCGCGGCCTCTATGCCGGCCAGCACCTCGGCGACCGGGAAGTCCACGTCGTTCATGGCGCGAAAGACCTCGTCCTGCAGGCTGTCGAGGCTCACGGTCACGCGCGAGAGGCCGGCGTCGCGCAGGCTCTGCGCCTTGCGCGCGAGCAGCGATCCGTTGGTGGTGAGCGTGATTTCGAGCGACTGGCCGTCGGCGCCGCGCAGCGCGGCCAGTTGCGCGATGAGGCGCTCGATGTTCTTGCGCAAGAGCGGCTCGCCACCGGTCAGGCGGATCTTGCGCACGCCATGCGCCATGAACAGGCGCGCCAGGCGCGTGATCTCCTCGAAGCTCAGCAGGTCGGCATGCGGAAGGTACTGGTAGTCCTTGCCGAACACCTCCTTGGGCATGCAATAGGTGCAGCGGAAGTTGCAGCGGTCCGTGACGCTGATGCGCAGGTCGTGCAGCGGCCGGCCGCGCGTGTCGCGCAGCAGCCCGGTGGGGGCGGGCCAGTCGCTGCTGCGCAGGGGTGGCTGCAGCGCGCCGGCCTGGCGCGAGGGCTCGATGATGTTGATGGTGCGTTCACCCATGCGGAGATTGTGCCGCAGCCGCTCGCCGCCGGCGCCAGGAGCACCAGGGGCGGCAGGGGATTGGGCCGGGCGCCGTCGCCGGCTCTCAGACGCAGCGCGCGCCGTCGACCTCCAGGCAGATGCCGCTCACGAACGCGGCCTCGTCGCTCGCCAGGTAGAGCGCGGCGTTGGCCACGTCGAGCGCAGTGGAAAAGCGCCCCAGCGGAATGGTGGCCAGAAACCTGGCGCGGCGCGCCTCGTCCACGGGACCGCCGGCAAACTCGGCGGACAGGCCGGTGTCGGGGTTGAACACGGGGTTGATGCAGTTGACGCGGATGTTGTCCGGCCCGAGCTCGGCGGCCATGGACTTGCTCGTGGTGATGACCGCGCCCTTGCTGCCGTTGTACCAGGTCAGCCCCGGGCGCGGGCGTATGCCGGCCGTGGAGGCGATGTTGATGAAGCAGCCGCCGCTGCCGCCCGGGTTGGCACGCATGGCCGGCACGCCGTGCATGGCCGAGAGGTAGATGCTCTTGACGTTGACGGCGTAGAGCCGGTCGAACTCGGCCTCGCTCACCTCGAGCAGCGGGCGGTTTCTGTGCGTCCAGCCGGCGTTGTTGACGAAGACATCCAGCCGCCCGTGGAGCGCGAGGGCACGCGCCACCAGCTGCCGCACCTCGGCGCCCTGCGTCATGTCGGCATGCTGGTAGTCGGCCACGCCCCCGTCCGCGCGGATCTGCTGCGCCACGCGCATGCCGGCCGCGTCGTTGATGTCGTTGACGACGACGCGCGCGCCCTCGGCCGCGAGGCGCCGGGCAATGCCCTCGCCAATGCCGCTGCCGGCGCCGGTGACGATGACGGACTTGCCGGGTACGCGCATGGTGTTTGCCTGGTTACTACTGTATGTATAGCTGCCCGCGCTTTGTGGACAAGCGCCGGAGCCTGATTTCACTTGAAGAAATCCAGGCTCCGTCAGTCATGGCGTATGGCCACGGTCTTGAGCGTGGTGAAGCCGTAGAGCGCCTCGAAGCCCTTCTCGCGCCCATGGCCGCTCGATTTGACGCCGCCGAACGGCAGCTCCACACCACCGCCCGCGCCGTAGTTGTTGATGAACACCTGGCCGCTGGCGATGCGCCTGGCCATGCGCAGCTGGCGCGCGCCATCGCGCGTCCACAGCCCCGCCACCAGGCCGAAGGGCGTGCCGTTGGCCAGCGCCACGGCCTCGTCCTCGTCGTGAAACGCCATCGCGGCGAGCACCGGGCCAAAGACCTCCTGCTGGGCCAGGCGGTGCTCGGGCGGCACGTCGCGCAGCAGCGTGGGGGCCTGGTAGAAGCCGGTCTCGGGCGCCTCGTCGACCACCGTACCCTGGGCCACGAGGGGGATGCCGGCGACCTGGGCGTCGGACAGAAAGTCCCACACGCGCTGCTGCTGGCTCTGGCGGATCAGCGGCCCCAGATCCAGGTCCATGGCCGCGGGGCCCACGCGCAGCTGCTCGAAGGCCGCGCCCAGGCGCTCGAGCAGCGGCTCGTAGATCAGCGAGTCGATGAGCACGCGCGAGCCGGCCGAGCAGGTCTGGCCCGCGTTCTGCACGATGGCGTTGATGACCACGGGCAGGGCGGCGTCCAGATCGGCGTCGGCAAAGATGATCTGCGGGCTCTTGCCGCCGAGCTCCAGCGTCACCGGGCAGTGGCGTTCGGCCGCGGCCTGTTGGATCAGCGTGCCTATGCGCGGGCTGCCCGTGAAGCTGATGTGGCGCACGCCCGGGTGGCGCGCCAGGGCATCGCCCACCTCATGGCCGTAGCCCGTGACGATGTTGATGGCGCCCGCGGGCAGGCCCGCCTCGGCCGCGAGCTGGGCCACGCGCAGTATCGACAGGCAGGCGTCCTCGGACGGCTTGATCACGCAGACATTGCCCGCGGCCAGCGCCGCGGCCACGCAGCGGCCGAAGATCTGCATCGGGTAGTTCCAGGGCACGATGTGGCCGGTCACGCCATGGGGCTCGCGCCAGGTGAACACGCTCATGCCCTCCTGGTAGGGAATGGTCTCGCCATGCAGCTTGTCGCAGGCGCCGGCGTAGAACTCGAAGTAGCGCGCCAGCGCGGCGGCGTCGGCACGCGCCTGTTTCGTGGGCTTGCCGCAGTCGCGCTGCTCGATGGCGGCCAGTTCCTCGGCATGCGCGCTGATGCTGGCCGACACGCGCTGTAGCAGTCGCCCGCGCTCGGCGGGGCTGAGCCGGCGCCAGACGCTGTCGTAGCACTGCTGGGCGGCCTGCACGGCGGCGTCGATGTCCTCGGGCGTGCCGCGCTGGATCTCGTCATACGGCTGGCCGTCGGACGGGTCGATCACGGCGATGGTGCGCCCCGAGGACGAGGGCACGGCGGCGTTGGCGATGTGGTGGTGCTGCATGCGGATCATTGTGCCGTGGGATGCCCGCGCCGCACAGAAAATGCCCGCCGGCGGGCGGGCATGCACGACCGTGGCGGCCAGGGCAGGCCTACTGCAGCGTCACCTCGACGCGGCGCGCCTGCGGGCCGCTGCCGGCCTGGATGTCCTCGGGCTTTTGCAGCTGTATCTGCTCGTCGGCCACGCCCAGGCCCTTGAGCAGCGCAGCCACGGCCTCGGCGCGGCGCCTGGCGACCTCGGCGTTGGCCGCGGCGCTGCCGGTGCTGTCGACATAGCCGCTGATCACGGCCTTCCTGCCCGCATTCACGCCACTCACGATGGCGGCCAGCGCCCGCCCGCCGTCGGGATGGGGGTCGGCCTTGCCGGTGGCAAAGTAGAACAGCACCTTGTCTGCCTCGACGACCACGGAGGCCGCGTCGTCCGCCATGGCGGCCGGTGCGATCACTGCCGCAGGGGCGGCCGCGTCGGCGCTCCGCCCCCCGCCATGCATGCCCACCACCAGCGGCACGATGAGCAGGGCGACGATGTTGATGATCTTGATGAGCGGGTTCACTGCCGGGCCCGCCGTGTCCTTGTAGGGGTCGCCCACGGTGTCGCCGGTGACGGCGGCCTTGTGCGCCTCGCTGCCCTTGCCGCCGTGGTGGCCGTCCTCGATGTATTTTTTGGCGTTGTCCCAGGCGCCGCCGCCGGTGCACATGCTGATCGCCACGAACAGCCCGGTGACGATGGTGCCCATGAGCAGGCCGCCGAGCGCCTTGGGGCCCAGCAGCAGGCCCACGACGATGGGCACGGCCACGGGCAGCAGGCTGGGGACGATCATCTCCTTGATGGCGGCGCCCGTCAGCATGTCCACGGCGCGGCCGTACTCGGGCTTGGCGCGGCCTTCCATGATGCCCTTGATCTCGGCGAACTGGCGCCGCACCTCGACCACCACGCTGCCGGCCGCGCGCCCCACGGCCTCCATGGCCATGGCGCCGAACAGGTAGGGGATGAGGCCGCCGATGAACAGGCCCACGATCACCATGGGGTCGGACAGGTCGAACTTCACGGCAACGCCGTAGCTGTCGAGCTTGTGCGTGTAGTCGGCAAACAGCACCAGCGCGGCCAGGCCCGCCGAGCCGATGGCATAGCCCTTGGTCACGGCCTTGGTGGTGTTGCCCACGGCGTCCAGCGGGTCGGTGATGTCGCGCACGCTGCTGGGCAGCTCGCTCATCTCGGCAATGCCGCCGGCGTTGTCGGTGATGGGCCCATAGGCGTCCAGCGCCACCACGATGCCCGCCATGCTGAGCATGGACATGGCGGCCACGGCCACGCCGTACAGCCCGGCGAGCATGTAGGAGACGATGATGGCCGCGCAGACGAAGAGCACCGGCCAGGCTGTGGAGCGCATGGATACGCCCAGCCCGGCGATGATGTTGGTGCCATGGCCCGTGGTGGAGGCCTGGGCGATGTGGCGCACGGGCGAATACTGCGTGCCGGTGTAAAACTCGGTGATCCAGACCAGCGCCGCGGTCAGCACCAGGCCCGTGGCGCAGGCACCGAACAGCCGCATCTGCGCGCCCGAGCCGCCGAGCGCGTTGTCCGGGATCACCCAGCTGGTCACGAACCAGAAGGCGACGAGCGACAGCAGACCGGCGATGGCCAGGCCCTTGTAGAGCGCCGGCATGACGTTCTTCATGCCCGGGCTGGCCTTGACGAAGAAGCAGCCGATGATGCTGGCCACGATGGACACCGCACCCAGCGCCAGCGGATAGGCCACGGCCGCCGCGGGCGCGGCCGCCACCAGCAGCGCCCCCAGCACCATGGTGGCGATGAGTGTGACGGCATAGGTCTCGAACAGGTCGGCCGCCATGCCGGCGCAGTCACCCACGTTGTCGCCCACGTTGTCGGCAATCACGGCAGGGTTGCGCGGGTCGTCCTCGGGGATGCCGGCCTCCACCTTGCCCACGAGGTCGGCGCCCACGTCGGCGCCCTTGGTGAAGATGCCGCCGCCCAGACGCGCGAAGATGGAAATCAGCGACGAGCCGAAGGCAAAGCCGATCAGCGGATTGAGCGTGGCCGACAGCGCCGCGTTCGCCCCCGCCTGGCCGAGCAGAAACCAGGCAAAGCCGGTCACGCCCAACAGGCCCAGTCCCACCACCAGCATGCCGGTGATCGCCCCGCCGCGAAACGCCACATCGAGCGCCGGCCCCATGCCCTGCGTGGCCGCCTGGGCCGTGCGCACGTTGGCGCGCACCGAGACGTTCATGCCGATGAAGCCGCAGGCACCCGAGAGCAGGGCCCCGATGACGAAGCCGATCGCCGTGCGCGTGTCCAGGAACAGGCCTATGAGCACGGCCAGCACCACGCCCACCAGGGCGATGGTCTTGTACTGGCGCGCCAGATAGGCCGCGGCGCCGGTCTGTATGGCGCCGGCGATCTCCTGCATGCGGGCGTTGCCCGCGTCCTTCGACAGAATCCAGCTGCGGGCCCAGATGCCGTAGGCCACGGCAACGAGTCCGCAAACCAGAGCCAGGATGAGAGGGGCAGTCAGTGCTGAGGTGGAACCAGCCATTCGTTATCTCCATCATTGGTTGTGCTCGGACGGGAAGCGCAACGCGGGCGGTGGTGCTTCCCCCTGCGTTGCTTCCTCGTCATGCCGCTGCCGCTTGCGGGCTGAAGCGCTGGAGACGATTGGCCAACGAAGTCAATTTACCGCCAAATGCTGCACTGCAAGCTGGCTGCAAGCAGCCTGGGCCTAAAATCCAGGGTTAATCCCAGGCCGCCGGTCCATCCGCCGCAACGGCGCGGGAGTCACGCAGATCAACCACCACAATCCCCAACCATGTCGCTGAACAACGTCAAGCCCGGCAAGAACATCCCCGAAACCTTCAACGTGGTCGTCGAGATTCCCGCGGAAGCCGACCCCGTCAAGTACGAGGTGGACAAGGAGTCCGGCGCCGTCTTCGTGGACCGCTTCCTGACCGTGGCCATGTACTACCCGTGCAACTACGGCTACATCCCCCAGACCCTGTCGGGTGACGGTGACCCGGTGGACGTGCTGGTGATCACGCCGTACCCGCTGCTGCCCGGCGTGGTCGTGCCCTGCCGCGCGCTTGGCATCCTGAAGATGGAGGATGAGGCCGGCATCGACGGCAAGGTGCTCGCCGTGCCCACGACCAAGATCCTCAAGATGTACGAGAACTGGAAGACCGTGGAGGACGTGAACCCCATGCGCCTGAAGGCCATCAGCCATTTCTTCGAGCACTACAAGGACCTCGAGGAGGGCAAGTGGGTCAAGGTGCTGGGCTGGGACGGCATCGACGCCGCGCACAAGGAAATCGTGGACGGCGTTGCCAACTACCAGAAGTCCCTGGGCTGATCGCCGCCGGTCTGTGGCGTTCGATGGGCGCACGCACGGGCCACCAAAGGAGCCGCCGCAAGGCGGTTTTTTTGTTTCACGATGACTCCAGCCCGACATTTCGCTGGACTGCGCTGTAGCCCGATACAGCAGGTTTATCAATAACTTACGCGCGTCCATTATATGCCGGTGCTTTCCGAAACCTGACCCGGCTTCCGCTCTCATGGCTCCCATGTGGCTCTTGGAAATCGGGTCTTCCAAGGAGTCATCATGGCAAAGATCAAGCTCACCAAGACCGCCGTCGAGACGGCGCAACCCCAGGCGCAGGCCGTCGAACTGCGGGACACCGTGGTGCCCGGCTTCCTGTGCAAGATTACACCGGCGGGCCGCCGCGTGTTCATGCTCCAGTACCGCACGAACGCGGGCGAGCGACGCAAGCCCGCCCTGGGCCTGTTCGGCGAACTGACTGTGGAGCAGGCCCGCGTCATGGCGCAGGCCTGGCTGGCCGAGGTTCGCCGGGGTGGCGATCCTGGTGGCGCCAAGGCCGAGGCGCGCAAGGCGCCCACGATGGCCGAGCTGTGCAAGAAGTTCATGGAGGACTACTCCAAGAAGCGCAACAAGCCCAGCACTTGGCGCGGCTATCAGGCGGTCATCGACCGATGCATTGTCCCGATGCTGGGCCGCAAGAAGGTGGCTGACGTGAAGCGCCCCGACATTGCCGGGTACATGGAAAAGCTCTCCTACAAGCCCACCGAGGCGAACAAGGGCTTCGCCATCCTGCGCAAGATGTTCAACCTGGCCGAGGTGTGGGGCTTCCGCCCGGACGGCACCAACCCGTGCCGCCATGTTCCGATGTATCCGCCCGGCAAGAAGACCCGCCTCATCGTGGACGATGAAATGGTGCTGATCTTTCGCCAGTTGGAGACGCTGGAGGCGGAGGGGCTGGAGAACTACGTCATTCCGCTGGCGATCCGCCTGCAATTCGAGTTCGCGGGCCGCCGCTCCGAAATCTGCACGCTCGAATGGGACTGGATCGACCTCGCAAACCGGCGTGTGATGTGGCCTGACAGCAAGACCGGCGGCATGTCCAAGCCCATGAGCGCGGAAGCCTATCGGCTGCTTTCGACGGCGCCGCGTCGGGAAGGCAGTCCGTATGTCCTGCCGTCGCCCAACGACCCGACCCGGCACCTGACCTTCGGCGAACACTATGGCGGCTGGTGCCGGGTGCTCAAGGCCGCCGGCGTCCCGCACGTCGGAACGCATGGCATCCGCCACCGCTCGGCGACGGACATTGCCAATTCGGGTGTGCCTATCAAGGTCGGCATGGAACTGACCCAGCACAAGACCGTCGCGCAGTTCATGCACTACGTCCATACCGAGGACAAGCCCGTGCGCGATGCAGCCGAGCTGGTGGCCAGCCGGCGTCAAGCCATCACCGGGGCACGGCGAACTGATCCGGTGGAAACAGCGACTACCTAAGCCAACTTCTTGCGATTCATACCCGAACGGATATAATCATGATTCAGAAGCGCAAGATGCTGTACTGGGAAGGCTCCTCGAAGAAGGACTTCAAGAAGTTTCCCATCGACGTACAGAAGGACATGGGTGTGGCGTTGTTCATCGTCCAGTTGGGCAGCACGCCACATTCGGCAAAGCCCTGGAAGGGGTTGGGCCCCGGTGTGTATGAATTGGTGGAAGACCACCGGAGCGATACCTTCCGGGCGGTCTATACAGTGAAGATGGGCGATGCGGTACATGTACTACATGCGTTCCAGAAGAAGTCTAAGTCCGGCATCGCCACACCGCAGCCGGACGTGGAACTGATCGAGAAGCGGTTGAAGGCCGTGCTGGCCCGTCACAAGACGAGCGGGAGATAAACGATGAAGCGTAGTGACCATTCGCAAGGCACTGACAACGTGCTGCGAGATTTGGGCTTTGACGATGCTGAAGAGCTTTCGGCAAAGGCAGCGCTCGCGCTCAAGCTCAATGAATTGATTGACCATCGCGGCCTGAGCCAGACGGAGACTGCTGCGATCACGGGCATGACTCAACCAAAAGTGTCCCAAGTCCGCCGCTACAAGCTCCAGAACATTTCACTGGAACGGCTGATGCAGGCACTGGTGTCACTGGATCAGCGTGTGGAGATTGTGGTGCAGCCTGCGCAGCGTACTCATTCGGCGTGCATTACGGTTGCCGCATGAGTCGGTGGGGTCTGCATAGAGGGGGATGGGGAGAATGAAGTTTGCTTATGAAGATTTGAGCGACGATCAGTTTGAGGTGCTGATCGTGCTCTTGTGCCAACGCTTGCTCGGTATCGCCGTTCAGGGATTCGCAAAAGGGCCGGATGGCGGGCGTGACGCAAAATTCGTCGGCACGGCGGAACTGCACCCCAGCAAGGCCGCCCCGTGGGTAGGCACAGTCATTGTTCAGGCCAAGCATACCAACGGGTACAACCGCAGCTTTTCGGAACTGGATTTCTACAGCACATCTAGCAGCAACACGGTGGTCGGCAAAGAAGTACCACGCATCAAGAAACTGCGCGATGCCAAGCAACTCGACCACTACATGCTGTTTGCGAATCGCCGCCTGACCGGCAATTCCGAGACAGAAATCCGTGACCACATCGCCGCCGAATGCGGCGTCCCTGCTTCGTCTATCTATCTTTGCGGCCTGGAACAACTAGAACTGTGGCTGAAACGCTTTCCAGAAGTAGCCCAGGAGGCGAATTTGGATGCGGTGGACTCACCGCTGATTGTCAGTCCAGATGATCTTGCAGAGGTTGTCCAGGCGCTAGCACGTCAGAAGGATGGCCTCACGGCGTTACTCGACGACCCGCCCACCGTGCGCGTGACGTATGAGGAAAAGAACACGCTCAACAATATGACGGCAGCGTATGCGAAGGAGCAGCGGCGTAAATACCTTAAGGAAACGGCGCAAATTCGTACTTTCCTGGCTGCACCAGAGAACATCGAATTGCTGCGCATGTACGAATCTGTGGTCGATGAGTTTCAGCTCAAGATCCTTGCGAAGCGCAAGGACTACCAGACCTTCGACGAGATCATGGAGTATCTGGTGGATCTGCTGTTCAATCGTGACCCGGTTCTTCGGCAGCACGCCCACAAGCGACTGACGCGAGCCATTCTTTTCTACATGTATTGGAACTGCGATATTGGGGAGGTGGATGATGCTGCGGCCAACCAAACACTCACACCCTGATCGCACGGTCATTAATGTTTCTCTGCTGCTCCTGTCGCGGCTGAAAGATCGTCGCGTCGATGAGTACGATGTACTGCGCAAATTTGCAAAGAAGCACGTTGTGGGTGGCGACGTGCTTTTCCTGCCTGCGCTCAATTTTCTTTATCTAATGGGCTTGGTTGAATATCGCCCCAAGACTGACGCAGTGGAATACGTGGGGCCAAATGAAGCTATCTAAACTCTATTCCAACAAGCCGGATGTGTTCGAGCCCGTGGACTTTGCTCCTGGGCTGAATGTCGTCATGGCTGAAATCCGACTGCCGGAGAATCGAAACAAGGACACCCACAATCTTGGGAAGACCACGCTGGGGCGTCTTTTGGACTTCGGCTTCCTGGCTGGCAAAGACCCTAAGTTCTTCCTTTTCAAGCATTTTGACTTGTTCAAGGATTTCGTCTTTTTCCTTGAAATTGAACTGGAGGATGGTTCTTTCATCACGATCCGACGCAGCGTAGAGGACGCAACCAAGATCGCCTTCAAGCAGCATGAAGCAGGCCACCAAGATTTGTCGGCGTTGGCGCTCGCGGAATGGGGGCATCGGGACGTTCCTTTTGAACGTGCACGCGAACTGCTTGACGGCCTGCTCGACTGGCGTGCTCTCAAACCGTGGTCTTACCGCAAGGCGCTTGGTTACCTGCTTCGGTCGCAAGAGGATTTTCGTGAGGTTTTCCAACTTCGCAAGTTCGCCTCCAAACATGCTGACTGGAAGCCATTTCTTGCACATCTTCTGGGCTTTGACGCCAAGCTCATCGCTGACCACTATGCGAAAGAGCACGAACTTGCCAAAAAACAGGAGACAGCGCAAACCATTAAAAATGAACTAGGAGGTTCGGTCGAGGACATCAGCAAAATTGAAGGCATTCTTCTGCTTAAGCAAAAGGACGCAGAGAAGAAGCAAGTGCTGCTGGATGCTTTCGATTTTCGTGCCCAAGACAAGGATCGCACCAAGAAGGTGGTTGATGAAGTCGATGAGCGAATCGCGGCGCTGAATTCGGAACGCTATTCCTTGAGTCAAAATAGGAAGAAGGTGCAGGCATCGTTGCAGGAAGATCAAATTCTTTTCAGTCCCGATGAGGCGCAGAGGTTGTTTGGCGAAGCTGGCGTGTTGTTCCAAGGGCAGATCAAGAAGGATTTCCAGCAGTTGATCGCTTTCAATCGGGCTATCACGGATGAGCGCCGCGGCTACCTCCAGGAAGAATTTGCGGAAATCGAAGGAGAGTTGAAGCGGGTGAGTGCAGAGCTGAATGTGCTAGGGAAAAAGCGTTCGGAAATGCTCTCCTTTCTGAGCGGGACGGATGTTTTCACCAAGTACAAGCAGCTCTCGGATGAGATGGTGACATTACGCGCGGACATCACATCGTTGGAGCATCAGAAAGGCCATTTGCATCGCCTCCAGGAGTTGCGTACAGAGATTCGATCCTTGACGGAAGAGCGTGACCATTTGCAGGCACGGATTGAAGCCGACGTGGACAAGCAGAACTCCGATCAGGCAAGCCTGTTCTCCACGATTCGCGTTTTCTTCAGCGAGATTGTTGAGGAAGTCATTGATCGCAAGGCGCTGTTGAGCGTGGCGATCAACCAGGTAGGTCATCTGGACTTCAAAGCGGAAATTCTCGATGGATCAGGTAACGCCACCAGTGCTGACCTGGGGCATACATACCGCAAGCTGCTGTGCGTTGCCTTCGATATGGCCGTGCTGCGAGCGCACCTGGGCGAGAAGTTTCCGCGTTTTGTCTATCACGACGGAGTGTTGGAGTCGCTGGACGACCGAAAGAAAGAGAACTTGCTGACGGTTGTACGTCGCTATGCAGATTTAGGGTTGCAGCCGGTCATCACGTTGATTGACTCCGATTTGCCAGTACGAGCAGAAGATGATGCCCCTGTTTTTACAGCAAGTGAAATCGTCGTCACGCTGCACGATGAGGGGGATCACGGTCGAATTTTCAAGATGAGAGGGTGGTAACTCAATCCTCATTGGTTCACGCGATCAGTCAAGCCATCCTTCTAGCATTCAATGTGATGGCTTGTGCGCGTTAAGCAGGTCGATTGTCGTATCACTGGTACGACAATTCAGATACAGAAAATCTTCCCTCTATAAGCATCCGAGCGTCCCGGCGTACCGCCGTCGGGCTCGCGGGCTGCGCCCCGCGCCTCGTTCCGAGTCGCGGCCATTCGGCTTTGATCCCTGACGCCTCCGGCCAGTGAGGGCCTGCGCGCTCCGCTTGCCGCAAACCCCGTGTGCAGAGGTAGTGGTGAGGGGGCGGTCTTGCTGTGTCCCTTCACCGTATCACGGCGGTCTTGCCGTCAAGGGCGGCGCGCGCTGGTGCGCGCTTGCGTCCTGGCGGCCGGCTGCGCCCCCTGACTGCTGCGCTGCGCCGTGACTTCGACGGTTCCGGGCAATTCCGCCCTTGCAACCGGAGAGCAGTCATGAATGACAAATCACACGTTTCCCTCGAACAGCACGTTTGCCTGGTCTGCGGCACGGCGTTCGATACCGGCGCGATCCTGCTGGACAAGCGCCTGCGCGCAAGCATGGAGCGTCACACGGCGACAGGCTGGGGCCTGTGCCCCGAGCATCAGAAGCTGTCCGATGACGGCTTTGTCGCGCTGGTCGAATGCGATCCGCAGCGCAGCGGCTCGCAGGCTGGCGGGCGCATGAAGCCCGAGCAGGCGTATCGCACGGGTCGGCTGGCGCACCTGCGGCGCACGGTGTTCGCCCAGGTGTTCAACGTGCCGATCGAGGACAGGCAGGCTTGCGTGTTCGTAGAGCCTGGCGTGATCGACCAGTTGCAGTCGATGACGGCGCCGGCGGCGAGCTGATCGCGCCGCGCTGCCTTCGGTGCGTCGTCCCTGCGGGGGCGGCGCACCTTTCTTTTTGCTGCGCCCGGCGTCGATACCTTCGCGCCTGTGGCGCTGCGCACTTCGCTTGCCTCCAGGGGAAAGCCCTGCGGGCTATCCCCGCCGCACAGGCTTGGCGCCCCTGAACACCGCCGACCCGGCTGCGCCGGATCGGCCAGACAGCATCCGCAGCAGATCCACGATGCCTTGCGTGCGCTCGTCCTGACCCTGTTGTCCATTCGGATTTGAAGTCTGGGCGTCCCCGGCCACCTGGGAGATGGCCGGTCGCGCTGTCGTGCTGCGCATCGAGCCGCCTGCGGCGTCTCGCCCCTGTCGGGCTTCCATCGTTCCCTCGCTCCGCTCGGCTGACGCCTCCGGCCCGGCTTCCAGATCCGGGCCTGCGCGCTTCGCTTGCCGTGCGGTCGGCGTGGAAGGTGCCTGTTGCCTTGTCCAGCCGTCTCCCCTGACTTCATCACCTTGTCCGCGACTGTAGCCCGCTCCCGTGTGCCATCAAGGCGCGCAGGGCCGTGTCCTCGGCTGCGCCTGCGGGCCGCACCAACCCTGCGCTTTTCTCCTTGACGGCCCCCGTCCGCGCGCTCCTGACCGTCGCGGGCGATGAACTCAGGAAAGACGGTGGCAACAGGGCCAACCGGGTTCCTCGTGCCGACCGCACCGAACAGCCACAAAGGCTGGGCTCCGAATCTTGGAATCCGGTGTGCGTGAACAGCAAACCTCTTTTTGTCAGGAGAAAGACCATGCAACTCGCTTCCCGTTTCGCTTCCCATTCCCCCGCGCTGCGTTCCGACTATCCCCTGTCGGATGACCAGATTCACCGTGTAGCGCCGTCCATCTTTGCGGATGCCCCGCATGAGAGCCGTTCGCAGCGGTACGCCTATATCCCCACGGCGGCAGTGTTGACCGAGCTTCGCAAGGAAGGGTTTCAGCCCTTCATGGTGACGCAAACCCGTGTGCGCGATGAAGGCAAGCGCGAGCACACGAAACACATGCTGCGCCTGCGCCATGCCAGCCAGATCAACGGCGCGGAAGCCAACGAAATCATCCTGCTGAACTCGCACGATGGCACCAGCAGTTACCAGATGCTGGCGGGCCAATTCAGATTTGTTTGTAGCAATGGCCTTGTCTGCGGCGACACCGTGGCCGATGTGCGCGTCCCCCACAAAGGCGACGTGGCGGGCCAAGTCATCGAAGGCGCTTTTGAGGTGCTGCGCGGTTTCGACCGTGTGCGCGATTCCCGCGATGCCATGCGCGCCATCACGCTGGACGAAGGCGAGGCCGAGGTGTTTGCCCGCGCCGCGCTGGCCCTCAAGTACGACGACCCGAACAAGCCCGCGCCCATCACCGAAAGCCAGATTCTGATGCCGCGCCGGTTTGAAGACCGCCGCCCCGACCTGTGGAGCGTGTTCAACCGCACGCAGGAGAACTTGACCAAGGGCGGCCTGTCCGGGCGCAGCTCCAACGGACGTCGCCAGCAAACCCGCCCCGTGCAAGGCATTGATTCCGATGTGCGCCTCAATCGCGCCCTCTGGATGCTGGCCGATGGCCTGCGCCAGTTGAAAGCCTGACCCGTCCCCCGCAGGAGGGGCGGTTTCCCCTCCATTCCCTTGTTTCACTCGATTGGAGAACCACCATGAACGCCATCACCTACACCGAAGCCCGCGCCGTCAATGCCGCCGCCGCAATCCCGCTGGAAGCTGCCGACCCGACCAAGAACCTGATTCTGGTTCCGCTGTCGCGGCTGGTGCTGCGCCCCACGGGCCGCAACGTGCGCAAGACCTCGCGCATGTCCATCCCCGAGCTGGCCGCATCCATCCAGCGCGTGGGCCTGCTGCAAAACCTGATCGTCATCCCCGCCAGCGATGGCGAGCATTACGAAGTCGTGGCCGGTGGCCGACGCCTCGCAGCTTTGAAGCTGCTGGCGAAAAAGCACCGCATCGCCAAGGATTGGGAGGTGCCTTGCTTGCAAGTGGCCGACGGTACGGCCCGCACCGCCAGCCTCACCGAGAACGTGCAGCGCGAAGCCATGCTGTTGATTTCCACGCAGAAGTGACCCACTAACCCCCAGGATTTCCATCCAAACCTGACCCACGTACTAACCCTAACCTGCTGCTTTGTTGAGCAGCAGGAGACCAGGAGTGATAGACGTGGCAACACTGAGTGTCATCAGGCGCTGGGCCCTGCGAGAGCAGCTGTCCATCAGGGAGATCGCCCGCCGCACGGGCCTCTCGCGCAACACCATCCGCAAGTACCTGCGCGCAGGCGAGGCCGAGCCGCACTATGCCAAGCGGGTCAGTCCATCCAAGCTAGATCCCTTCGCCTTGAAGCTCGCCGGCTGGCTCAAGACGGAAGCTGGCCGATCCCGCAAGCAGCGGCGCACCATCAAGCAGATGTACCTGGATCTGCAGGCGCTCGGTTATGGCGGCTCCTACAACCGTGTGGCGGCCTTCGCCCGCCTCTGGCACGAGCAGCGCCTTGTGGCCCAGCAGACCACTGGCCGCGGCACCTTCGTTCCCCTGACCTTCGGCCCGGGTGAGGCCTTCCAGTTCGACTGGAGCGAGGACTGGGCTGTTCTCGCTGGCGTGCGCACCAAGCTGCAGGTAGCCCACTTCAAGCTCAGCCACAGCCGAGCGTTCTACCTGCGCGCCTACCCCCTGCAGACGCACGAGATGCTGTTCGATGCCCACAACCATGCATTCGTAGTCCTGGGTGGCGTGCCCCGTCGAGGCATCTACGACAACATGCGCACCGCTGTAGACCGGGTGCGCCGTGGCAAAGAGCGCGACGTCAATGCGCGCTTTGCGGCCATGGTCAGCCACTTCCTGTTCGAGGCCGAGTTCTGCAATCCGGCGTCGGGCTGGGAGAAGGGCCAAGTGGAGAAGAACGTGCGCGATGCCCGCCATCGCCTGTGGCAGGTGGTGCCGCCATTCCTAAGCCTGTCCGATCTCAATGCCTGGCTTGAAGAGCGCTGCGTGGCGCTGTGGCACGAGATCGAGCACGGCAAGCTGCCGGGCACCGTCGCGGATGTCTGGGCTCAAGAGAAGGCAACCTTGATGCCGATGCCCCGGCCCTTCGATGGCTTTGTGGAGCACACCAAGCGCGTCTCACCCACCTGCTTGGTCCACTTCGAGCGCAATCGCTACAGCGTGCCGGCGCCGTATGCCAATCGACCGGTGAGCCTGCGGGTCTATGCCGATCGCCTGGTGGTCGCTGCCGAAGGCCAGATCATCTGTGAACACCAGCGCCTGATCGAGCGCAACCACCATGGCGCTGGGCAGACCGTCTATGACTGGCGCCACTACCTGGCGGTGCTGCAGCGCAAACCAGGAGCTTTGCGCAACGGCGCCCCATTCCTGGAGCTACCAGCGGCCTTCAAGCGACTGCAGGCCACCTTGCTCAAGCAACCCGGCGGCGACCGGGAGATGGTGGAGGTACTGGCTCTCGTGCTGCACCACGATGAACAGGCTGTGCTCGCTGCAGTGGAGTTGGCACTGGAGTCAGGGGCTGCCAGCAAGACGCACATCCTGAACGTGCTGCACCGCTTGCTGGACGGCAAGCCCGCTCCAGCACCGGTCACATCGCCGCAGGCCCTCAAGCTGGCGGTGGAACCCCAAGCCAATGTGCGTCGTTACGACCAATTGAGGGAGGTGCGCTATGCGTCATGACCCTGCCATCGCTTCTATCGTGATCATGCTGCGCGAGCTCAAGATGCACGGCATGGCCCAGGCGGTTGCGGAGCTGGCCGAGCAAGGTGCACCGGCCTTCGACGCCGCACAGCCCATCCTGTCCCAACTGCTCAAAGCCGAGACCGCCGAGCGCGAAGTGCGCTCGGTGGCCTACCAGATCAAGGTGGCCAGGTTCCCTGCATACCGGGACCTAGCGGGCTTTGACTTCAGCCACAGCGAGGTTAACGAGGCACTGGTACGCCAGTTGCACCGCTGCGAATTCTTGGAGAACGCCAACAACGTGGTGCTGGTGGGTGGACCGGGTACGGGCAAGACCCACATTGCCACGGCCCTCGGGGTGCAAGCCATTGAGCACCATCACCGCAGGGTGCGGTTCTTCTCCACGGTGGAGCTGGTCAATGCACTGGAAGAGGAGAAGGCCCAGGGCAAGCCGGGGCAGATCGCGCACCGCCTGGCCTATGCTGACCTGGTGATCCTGGATGAGCTGGGCTACCTGCCGTTCAGTACGTCAGGAGGAGCTTTGCTGTTCCACCTGCTGTCCAAGCTGTACGAGCGCACGAGCGTCGTGATCACCACCAACCTGAGCTTTAGCGAGTGGGCCAATGTGTTCGGAGATGCCAAGATGACCACGGCGCTGCTGGACCGGCTCACGCATCACTGCCATATTCTGGAAACCGGCAACGACAGCTACAGGTTCAAGAACAGCTCCGCACAGCAATCACCACAGACCACCAGAAAGGAGAAGGCGGCCAAGAACTTATCCACAACGTGAGCGTGAAGCTCACGAACCAGGGTGGGTCAAGATTCGATGGAAATGGTGGGTCAGCTTTGCATGGAAATCAACAGTGAGGATGCCGAGAGCGACGACGAAGGCGAAGACGGAGACAGCGAGGGGCAGCCCAAGACCGCCGCCATGTCCGACCGGCTGGCGCAGCGGTTGAGCGCCCACCGTACCGCCGCGCTGCAAATCGAAGTCGCCCGGCATCCGCAAGTGGCGCTGGCCGCGCTGGTGCATGGCATGGTGCAGACCGTCTTGCAGGAAAGCCACTACGGCCCCCGTCATGATGCGTTGCCGCTGGGCGTGAGCCTGAAAGTGCAAGACCGGCTGGAAGGCATGGCCCCGGACTGGCCGGAATCGCCTGCTGCCGTGGCGCTGCGCGAGTTGCAACAGGTGGCGGGCGAAGCCTTGCCGCAGGACAGCACCGAACTGTTCGCCGCGCTGCTGGCGAAGTCGCAAGACGAACTCGTCAAGCTGCTGGCCGTGTGCGTGGCCTCCACGGTGGACGTGGTGATGCCCCGCGCCACGCCGCACCAACCCGGCGCGGAACTGGCGCAGGCCGTGGGCCTCGATATGGCTGCATGGTGGCAGCCGACCGCAGAAGGCTACTTCAAGCACGTTCCCAAGGCCGTGATTCTGCAAGCCGTGGGCGAGTACGCGCCGGACTCCATCAACCGGCTGGCGAAACTGAAGAAGGCCGATATTGCCAGCGAAGCCGAGCGGCTGGCCGATGGCACCGGCTGGATGCCTGCCATCTTCAAGGCCGAAGGCCCGGAAGCTGTGCCGGAGGAAGCGCAGGCGCAGGATGCCCCGAAGGATGCCGAGGCAATGGCGGATGAAACCGCCTTGGCGCTGGCCGCTTGACCCGCGCCGACAGCAAGCGCCCCGGCCTCGACCGGGGCGCTTTGCGTTGTGTGGCGGCTCATCGAGACGAAGGAATGACCCGACCAGCACCGCGCCCAGGCCGGTTCCGCCCTGGGCGCGGTGAACAGCAAAATCCGGGCGCGGCAGTGGCCGCGCCCGGTGTTCAAGGCCAACAGCCGAACCAGAACGCCGCCGCCTTCGCTGTAGCTCAGGCGGCGGCGTTAGAGGTGTCAGCCCCGGAAGGAGGCTGCCACCAGCCCTGGCAGCGCCTCCAGGTATGGGTGGCTCATGAGCTTCGAGCTGGAGGCGTCAATCGTGATTACCTCGCCCGTTCCTTCATCGGCAAAGATTCCAACCGCAGGTGTCACCGCAAATAGGGTGAAGCACCCGAACAGATCAACGGAAGTCACCACACCAACGCTGGGCATGACGGCACAGGTGATGGCATGTTCAGCGTGTCTTGCAGAACGAGCAAACCCGGGCGGTAGCGGCTGGAACGCGGCGCCGGCAATCTTGGTGCGAGCCAGAGCCTCATCACTCTCGGCCATCATCGCAGCCCGTAGCTGCTGACCACTTGGCCCTGTGATTGCCTCGTCACCGAAGATTTTCACTGTCGTGAGATAGGCGATTTTGAACAGTTGCCGCCGGATCATGAGCATGTCGGCGACCAGCCGCATGTTCAGTTGAGGCTGTCCCTGGCTTGTTTCTGCCCCAAGTTCGACGGCGATGCCCTTCTTTGCGTAGTTCGCTGCAATTTGGTTCGCCATCTGTCGGGCTGCATCACCAAAGCCGCGAACACCGATCACTCGCCCCTCGCTGTCGGTGTCCACTGGCTGATGGAACTTCAGATCCAGACCGTTCTGCGAGAACGTAGCTCTCACATCCTCGCCGCTACCGTGGACAGTTCCATTCACGGCTGCTTTGACGTTGCCAGACCGGGAGACCACTCCCTGAGACATAGCCAAAAAACGAACCATCGGATCGTTGACTGTCGGCTCGTCGATGAGGTCATTCATCCGACTGTTTTCAGCGGCTAGCGCGCGAACCGTGAAGCTGGCGGGAGCCCCCAGAGCCACGGGAAGTATGTGCTCGTCGTTGCTTTCTCCCGATGCGAGCGGCGTCAGGGCATATGGGCAAAGTGTCTGAGTCATCGTTAAACGTGTTGGAGTTGTTGTCTGCTATACGCTGGCACTGATTCCGAAAGCTCTATGGTGCCCGATGCTGGTTGTTTTGGGCGTGTCGGCGCAAGCGCCGCCGGGCTTTCGGGCTGCGCCCCGTGCCGTCTGTGTCGTCACGGCCATTCGGCTTCAATCCCTCACGCCTTCGCGCCTGCGGCGCTGCGCGCTTCGCTTGCCTCCGGGGAAAGCCCTGCGGACTATCCCCGCCGCGCGACGCTTGGCGCCCCTCGATACCGCCGAACCGGCTGCGCCGGATCGGCCCGGCCAGCGCCCCGCCGCGATGGACGGGGCGCTGGCGAACACGCTGGCACTTGCTGCGGCAGGTTGTGCAAATGCGTGCCGTCCTCAACGCTGGCAGTTCGTACCCATCACGTCCACGAAGGACGGTTCACGGACAACCCGCCCGGCATCGCTATGGAGCTTCCACGCCACGCCTCAACACCGGCGCCGCAAGGTGCGGTGGGGGCGTTCTCGCTTGTCATTGGGTGGTTGACTTGGCCCGCGTCAGCGGGCGAGCCGGAGCAGCCTTCGTGCGGGGATGCCGAGCCGGCCCTATCTCCTTGCGGTGCGGTTCGGCCCAAGGCGTCCTTGTGTTGTTGTGAATCCTGGCGGTGGCGCGGCTGCGCCTCGGGCTTCATGGCTGCAACCGTCCAGCGAAAACAATTTCCCCTCTGCTGCGCAGATTCCTCGCGGGACAAATTCTTTTCGCCTCCCGGCTCTCCACTGCGTTTCGACCGCAAGCGGTGCAGCCAGCCCGTCCCCCGCCGGCCGGATCACAACAAGGACGCGATGGGCGCGAACCTTGTTCCACCAAAAGGAGTTTCATCATGGCCAACATCGGCACCTTCACCGCAGACAAAGACGGCTTCACCGGCACGCTTCGCACCCTGACGCTCAACGTCAAGGTCAAGCTGGTGCCCAACGACAAGGGCGACAACGAGAAGGCCCCTGACTTCCGCCTGCAGGCCGCCAGCCACGACATCGGCGCGGCGTGGAAGAAGACCAGTGAGGCCGGGCGGGAGTACATCTCCGTGACCCTCGACGATCCTTCGTTCCCGTCCACTGTCTACGCCCGCCTGATCGAAGGCGAGAACGGCACGCACGACCTGATCTGGTCGCGCAGCAAGCCCCAGGCGGCGTAACCGCCGCCCGCAGCGCCCCGCTACACGGCGGGGCGCTGCGCTGTTCGTTCGTCCCGAACGCAGCCGCCGCAGGCAGTGCCCCATATCGGGCTGCGTTTCCCTGTCTGGATATGGCGTCTACGGTTGCAGTCAGGACATGGCGTGTCGGTGCGATGCACCGCCGGGCTTTACGGGCTACGCCCCGTGCCGTCTTTGCCGTCACGGCCATCCGGCTCCAATCCCTCACGCCTTCGCGCCTGCGGCGCTGCGCGCTTCGCTTGCCTCCGAGGGAAAGCCCCTGCGGGCTATCCCCGCCGCGCTGGGCTTGGCGCCCCTCGATACCACCGAACCGGCGGCGCCGGATCGACCCGGCCAGCGCCTACGGCTGCTGGGCCGCCGCTGCGAGCTGGCTTTCAGCCTCGCTCATCAGCACGGCCGTGCTGCATTCGAGCGCGCTGGCGATCTTGAAGATGATCGCCAGCGTGGGCATGTGCTCGCCACGCTCGACCTTGCCCATGTGCGAACGCTCGACACCGGCCAGGTGCGCCAGCGACTCCTGCGCGATGCCGCGTTCCGTCCGCAACGCGCGCACCGCCGCGCCGAAGGCTTGCGCCAACTCGGCATCGTAGGTGGTGGCGCCGGCCGGTCGGCCGCGCTGGATGGATCGCTTCTGCATGGACAGAAGCGTCGAGTCGCAGCACAATTAAAACCACGTTATCTTTAACTCTTTCATCAACGCCTCACTGTTTTGTGTTTTTACGGAAATACGCATCCGTGCCTCTGCGGATTTCCACAAAGGCGCAAAGCCACGAAATCACAATCGTGCTTTTTCTCAAATCCGCCGATGCGGCTTTGCGTTTTCACGCTTGGGCGGATTTGTGAATTGGGAATAGACCGCCATGAAGCCACTCATCACCGAGGACGAGCGCCAGCGCCTGCTGGCCCACGGTCAAGCCCGTGCCGACGGTCAGGCCGGCGACCCGCTGCCCGTGGTACGCCTGTTCACCCCGGACGCGCACCTCACCTGGCGGCTCGCTTCGCTCGACCCGGCAGACGGCGATACGGCCTACGGCCTGATCGACCTAGGCCTGGGGATGCCCGAGCTGGGCACCGTGAAGCTGTCCGACCTGGCATCCATCGTCGGGCCGCGCCAGCAGCCCGTGATGCGGGATCGGTATTTCCAGGCGGTGCGGCCTTTGTCGGAATACCTGCGGCTGATGCAGGAAAACGGCGGCATTGTCGATTAAGCCGTTCGTGTTCTGGCGCAGCCGGACGTATTGAGACTATTTCCGTCGCAATTCGGATTTGTCCGGTCTCAATTCGCACTCTTGCATGAAGCCGAGGCTTTGAGACGGAAACGGTCACGATCTTTGGCGCTGGCTACGGCACCTTGATTTGTGCCGCGTGACGTTCTTGGACTGCGTGGCCGTCGTATTCGGACGCATTGCGCAATACCCCGGAGCCAATCGGTCTTTGACACTTGATGTTACAGCTTAATAAACAGACTCGGACGATGTTTTGATGTGGACGCGGTAGCTCCGTTCTGAATGCCCGTGACGACGTTCCTGCAATTCGACGGGAGCTGGCGTCATGGTCAATCCACACCATATCGCGCACTGGTATCCGACCGCCGCGTACCTCTACATCTTGTGCCTGGACACGCTCGCACTGGCCTGGGAGTACCTGCGCCGTCATCCCGACTACCGGCTCGACTGGCTGCGCCACCGTCGCCGGTCGCAAACACATCAGGCCACGCAACAGGCGGCACTTCGCTGGGGCTTGCGCTTGCTGGAAGACCCGGCCCTGGATGCGCGCGACGCGCATCCGGCCTGGCTTCCCGGCCACGATGCCGTAGTTCAGCTCCATCCCGATGCCGACCCGCCACCCGATGCGCTGACCTTCACGTTCTGGCACATCCCTGGCCACAAACAATTGCTGCATGACGGCAAAGGGCTGGCGCTGATCGCGCGCAGCCCCGGCCATTGCGCGCGCTTCGCGCTGGCGCCCGGCCTGGAAGACGGCATGGCTGTCGCCTATGCCAATCGCGGAAGTGGCGGTGGCGCTGCTGCGCCTACGCGCAGCGCGACGCTGGCCACCGCCAGGCCCCGGCCAGCACCGGCAGCGATGCTGGAGCTGCACACCCTGCAGGCGCTCGACGCGACCCTGGCGGGCGCGTCCTTGCGCGAGGTGGCCGAGGGCCTGTTCGGTGCCGACGCCGTGGCGGCCGACTGGCACGCCGACGGCGACTTGCGTGCCCGCGTGCGTCGCATGGTGCGCCGGGGCAATGCGTTGATGCGCGGCGGCTATCGCCGCCTAGCACAACTACCGCCGCTTGAGAAGGGACGTTTTGATGGGGATGCAAAACGTCCCTGAGCAGCGGAGCTTCGTTTTCTGAGACTGCCTCCATCCGGTTGCGCTGTGTGGCCGGAGCTTCAAAACCGATGGAGGTTCATCTCATGCGTCCCGCTCCTTTGCGGCCTGCCGCCGCTGTCTCAACTGCTGCCGCGCAGCCCCAACGCTATCTGACCAACGACGAAGCCGCCGAATACCTGCGCCTGTCGCCGCGCACGCTGGAAAAGCAGCGCGTGATCGGCGGCGGCCCGCGCTTTCGCAAGTTCGGCCGGCGCGTCATGTACGCCGTGGCCGACCTCGATGCCTGGGCCGCCGACCGCAGCTTCGAGACGACTTCCGATCCCGAATACGCCGAGCACCACTCGGCCGACAGCCGTGCGCGCTGACCACTGGAGCGCGGGAGGCCATCGCCATGTCCAGCCCTGCGCTGCCGTCCCGGCAGCGGCCGTTGCAAGAGCGCGAACAGCTCGACCTGTTCCGCGCCTTGCCCGGCGACATGGCGCCGCGCGACAGCCAGGACTTGATGGCCTTTCCGTTCTTCTCGCTGGCGAAGTCGCGGCGCGTCGCGCCGATCGACTTCCGGGCGGGGAACGTCACGATCCGCGTGGAAGGCACGGCCGAGCATGGCATCGCCACGATTTGGGACGCGGACGTGCTGATATGGGCGGCCTCGCAGATCGTGGAAGCCCGCGACGCGGGCTTCCGCTCGTCGCGGCTGATGCAGGCCACGCCCTACGAGATCCTGCGGTTCATCGGGCGCGGTACGTCGCTGCGCGACTACCAGCGCCTCAAGGCCGCCCTCGACCGGCTGCAATCGACCACGGTGGCCACGTCGATCCGCGAGACGACCGGACGGCGCCTGCATCGCTTCTCGTGGATCAACGAGTGGAAGGAACTGGCCGATGCCAAGGGCACGCCCTTGGGGCTGGAGCTGATCTTGCCGGACTGGTTCTATGCCGGCGTCGTGGACGCCGCCCTGGTGCTGACCATCGACCCGGCGTATTTCCGGCTGACGGGCGGCATCGAGCGCTGGCTGTACCGGCTGGTGCGCAAGCACGGTGGCCGACAGCCGGGCGGCTGGCAGTTCGATTTCCGACACCTGTATCGGAAATCGGGCAGCGCTACGCGCTTCTCGGACTTCGCCTACGACCTGCGCACGCTGGTCGCGCGGCAGTCGCTGCCGGGCTACGCCCTGGGCATCGAGCGGATGCCGGACAACGGCGCCGAGCTGCTGACCTTTCGGCCCGTGCCATACACGGCACGGGGATAAACGGTGCGCAACTTGTGGACGGGCTCGTGCTATCAGGAGTACGAGGTGTCGTGCTATCGGGAGTACGGCTATCGTGCTATCAGGAGTACGAATCGGCCGCAAAGCCAATAACGGCGCGGGTTTGCGGCCCCTCTAACTTCCCTAACTTAAAACCTCTAACTGGTAGTAGAAGCGCCGCGCCACGGTGGACAACCATCACTCGGCCACAAGCGCAGCAGCAAAAGCCCGGCTTTCCAACACGGAGGGCCGCGCCATGATCGTCGCTCTGCTCAACCAGAAAGGCGGCGTGGGCAAGACCACGCTCGCCACGCACATCGCCGGCGAGCTGGCGATGCGCGGCCAGCACGTCGTCCTGCTGGACGCCGACCCGCAAGGTTCATCGCTGGACTGGACACAGCGCAGAAGCCAGCAAGGCTTGCCACGGCTGTTCAGCGCCTTGGGCCTCGCACGCGAAACGCTGCACCAAGAGGCGCCAGAACTCGCCAGGCGGGCCGATCACGTCATCATCGACGGCCCGCCACGCATCGCGGCACTGGCGCGCTCCGCGCTGCTGGCGGCCGAGCGCGTGCTGATCCCCGTGCAGCCCAGCCCCTACGACCTGTGGGCCAGCGCCGAGATGGTGGCGCTGATCCGCGAGGCGCAAGTCTTTCGGCCTGCGCTGCGCGCGGCCTTCGTCATCAATCGGCGCGTCAGCACCACCGTCATCGGGCGCGAAGCACGCCAGGCGCTGGCCGAACAGCCGCTTCCTGCGCTGCGCTCGGAAGTGCATCAACGCATCGTTTTCGCCGACAGCGTGACCGCTGGTCGGCTGGCACGCGAGACGGCACCGGACAGCGCCGCCGCCCGCGAAATCACGGCGCTGGTCGATGAACTGCTGCGGTGGCCGTCATGACCACGAAACCACCGTCCAACGGCAAACGCACTGCCAAGCGCGTCGGTATCGGCGCGCGTCCGCCCGCGAATCCTCACGCCGAGGCGTGGATTCGCCAAGGCGACGCCGATGCGCTGAACAAGGGCGATCTCTACACCGCCCGCCTGACCCTCGACATCACGCCCGCCATGCGCTCGCGCATCAAGGTGTCGGCCTTCACGCAGGGCGTGACCGTGGCCGACCTGCTGCGCGGCCTGCTGGAGCGGGAGTTTCCAGAACACCGCAGGGAGAACACACCATGACGGCATTCGCTTCGCCTGTCTGCGCGCCTGCCACTGGCGCGGCCACGGCTGCGCCTCGACCGGCATCCGCCGCGCTCGCTGGCCAGGCGGCCCGCGTACCGCTGACGCGGGTTGCGCTGGCCTACATCGACCAGCGTTTCGACCTCTATCTGCGCTTCGGCGAGCCGGCGCGCATCCTTCGCCTCGACCAATGGCGGCGCTGCGCATTGTTCTTGCCTGGCGCGATGCTCTGCCGCATCCGCTGGCAGGCCAATGCTTACGGCACGATCCGCTGGCTGCTCATGGTGATGCAGGCTTGCACGCCGCTGGATGGCGCGCAGCGCATCCCCGGCGTGCAGCCCGGCGCACGCCTACTGCTGCACGCCGAGGGCGAGAACTCGGTTCGTGCCGTGCTGGCCCGCATCGACGCCATCGAGGCGCTGGGCATCGCGCCCGCCGACGCCTCGCCCGCGTACTGGCGCACGCTGGGCAATCGGCTCGCTGCGCGCCTGCCGCTGCCCGACTACAGCGCCGAGCGGCACGCCGCCTGGCTGGCCGGGAGGGCGCTGCCATGACCACGGTTTCTGCTGGCGGCACGGTGCCGCGTCCTCGTTCGCGCTTGCGCGCTCGCATCGCCTTGGCGGGCTTGTCCGCCTGCGGCCTCGCTGCGCTGGCCTGGGCGTCCTTCGTGCATCCGCTGCCGCGCCTGACCTACAACCCGTCCGACAGCGTGGCGGTCGGCTGGTATCGCGTCGATCTGCTCGACCATCGCGCCGACTCGCTGCCCCCGGCCTTGCCGGTGGGCAGCATCGTCCTGACCAGACTGCCACCCGATGCCACCACGCTGGCTGCGCGTCGCGGCTATCTGCCGGCCCGCATTCTGTTGCTCAAGCGCGTGGGAGCTATCGCGCCGCAGACGGTGTGCGTGGCCGGTGGCGTTCTGAGCATCGACGGCGTGCCTTCGGCCGCCTTGCTGCCCGCCGACCGGCTGGGCCGTCCGCTGCCGTCCTGGGCGCAGTGCCGGCAGCTTCGCCCCGGCGAACTGTTCCTGCTCAGTGTCACCAGTCCGGCGTCGTTCGACAGCCGGTATTTCGGGCCGGTCAGCGCATCCGCCGTGATCGGAGTCGCGCATCCGGTGTGGTTGGAGACACGTCCATGATCGCCGCCGATTCGCTGCGCATCATCGTGCTATCAGGCGTGTCGATCCGGTGGCGTTCCGTGTGTCGTCGCGCGTGCAGAGCGAGCGCATCCGCGCTGCACTTCGCGCTGCCTTCGGCGCAGCCATCCACCGTGCAGGCGTCTTGCCTTGAACGCGCCCAGCCTGCGGCCATCGGCGCGTTCGCCGGCGCGCTGCCCGCTAGCAGCGCAGCGCCACCGGGCCGCCGCTGCCCGCAGCGCCAGCGAGGGGCAAAGGCGGAAGGCAAGACAAAAGGACGCGGCACTGGCCCGCGTCGAAAACCAGTCTGCACGTGGGGGTGGCGCGGCACGGAGCGGCTTTGCCGCCGTGCCGCGTGGGGCGCGAGGCCCGCGCCAATGCAGGCATGTCCGCGTGCTTTCGCACGACAGGACACGCCCCAGCTTTCAGGGAGCACAGCCATGAGCGACCGCCGCGATGACGATTTCCGCGTGCGCCCCAGCGCCCCGAAGAACCGGGGCAAGGGCCAGGGGCAGAGCTTCGTCTCCAAGGTGCTCAAGCAGGCGGGCAAGGCCAGCAGCGGCAAGTCCACGGTGCGCCGTCCGGCGTCGGCTCATGGCACCGGCCAGCGTCCCGGCTCGCGCCTGGGGCGCGGCCACACGGCAGCTCGATTCGCCGGGGCGAGGCTGACGCCCATGTCCCGGCGCGTGACCATCAAGACCTTGCTGGTGAATCACCAGCGGGCCAGCCCGCAGTCGCTCGCCAAGCACCTGCGCTACATCGAGCGCGATGGCGTGGGCCGCGACGGCGAGCCGGGCCAAGCCTACGGGCCGCAGACCGATACCGCCGACCTCGACGCCTTCAAGGAACGCTGCGCCGACGACAGGCACCATTTCCGCTTCATCCTCTCGCCCGAAGATGGCGCGGAACTGGAAGACCTGCGCACCTACACGCGGCACCTCATGGGCCGCATGGAGGCCGACCTGGGCACGGGCCTCGACTGGGTGGCCGTAAACCATTGGAACACCGACAACCCCCATACCCACCTGATCGTGCGCGGGCGCGATGACACCGGCAAAGACCTCATCATCGCGGGCGATTACATCGCCGACGGCTTCCGCCACCGGGCCGCCGAACTGGCGACCGAGTGGCTGGGGCCGCGCACCGAGCTGGAGATCCAGCAGACCTTGCAGCGCGAGGTGGCGCAAGAGCGGTGGACGAGCCTGGATCGCACCTTGAAGCGCGAGGCCGGCGAGGATGGCCGCGTGCAGATCGAACGCTTCAACGAGCCGAACTTGCAACGCCAGCGCCTGCTGCTGATTGGCCGCCTGCAACGCTTGCAGCGCCTGGGCTTGGCCGACGAGACGCAGCCGGGCGCCTGGGCCGTCCATGCCGATGCGGAGAAGACCCTGCGCGCCCTGGGCGAGCGTGGCGACATCATCCGCACCATGCAGCGGGCAATGAGTGGGAAGCCGCGCGAACTGGCGGTATTCGAGCCTGGAGACAATGGCAGAACCATCCTCGGGCGCGTGGCCGCGAAGGGGCTGGCCGACGAACTGCGCGACCGGGGCTATCTGGTCATCGACGGCGTGGACGGCAAGGCCCACTACGTCGCCCTGAACGCCCGCGACGAGCTGGCGAACTACCCGACCGGGGCCGTGGTGGAGGTGAAGGGATCGACCGACGTGCGCGCGGCCGACAGGAACATCGCCGCGCTGGCGAGCGATGGCCTGTACCGCACCGATCATCACCTGGCCGTGGCGCAGGGGCAGGCCGCACCGGGCCGTGACCCGCAGGAGGTCGTGGCCACCCATGTGCGCAGGCTGGAAGCCCTGCGCCGGGCTGGCATCGTGGAGCGCGTGGCCGAAGGGCTATGGAAGGTGCCGGGCGACCTGCCAGAGCAAGGCCGCCGCTACGACGCGCAACGGCTGGGCGGCGTGGCCGTGGAGCTGAAATCGCACCTGCCCATCGAGCGGCAGGCGCGCGTGATCGGGGCCACCTGGATCGACCAGCAGTTGATCGACGGCGGCTCGGGCTTGGGCGACCTGGGCTTTGGTGGCGAGGCCAAGCAGGCGATGCAGCAGCGCGCCGACTTCCTGGCCGAACAGGGGCTGGCCGTGCGGCGCGGGCAGCGTGTGATCCTGGCGCGCAACCTGCTGGGCACGCTGCGCAACCGGGAACTAGCGCAGGCCGCGAAGGACATTGCCGGCGAAACCGGCCTAGAGCATCGCCCGGTGGCCGACGGGCAACGCGTGGCCGGCATCTACCGGCGAAGCATCATGCTTGCCAGTGGGCGTTATGCGATGCTCGACGACGGCATGGGGTTTTCGCTGGTGCCGTGGAAGCCGGTGATCGAGCAGCGGCTGGGGAAGCAACTGGCCGCGACGGTGCGCGGCGGCGGGGTGTCATGGGAGATTGGGTGGCATCGGGGGCCAACCATTTCTTGAGTCAAGGTAATGCCACAAGCCGGCGGAAAAAATTAGATCCTATTCATTGATGATTGATCAATCCAAAGCGTTTCCAAAGGTTGGGATGTCAGAATTAAAATTTTCTGTAATTGCGGATACATGGTCACATTCAAAGGCACGCTATCGCTTATCTGGATTGATGGTTTCCGACCAGTACCGCATGCGCCTTCCGCAGAATTTGGGGCAAATCCACGATGAAGAGAATAATTTGGACGTTCTGGGTTTTTGCGCTGGCATTGAGCGCTCTATGGTTTTTTGCCGATACGCTGTGGCCTGCACAGTCCAACTACTTCGCCCTGCGGACGGTATGGATTCAATACAGCGGCGTACTGGCCATCGGCACGATGTCCGTGGCGATGGTGCTGGCCACGCGCCCTGCGTGGCTGGAGCCCCGCTTGAACGGACTGGACAAGATGTACCGCCTGCACAAGTGGCTCGGCATAGCCGCTCTGGCCGCCGCAACAGTGCACTGGCTGTGGGCGCAGGGCACCAAGTGGGCCGTGGGCTGGGGCTGGCTGACGCGCCCGGCGCGCAAGCCCCGCGCAGAGGCTGATTCAATGGGCTCCATTGAATCGGCGTTGCGCGGCTGGCGCGGGCTGGCCGAAGACTTGGGCGAATGGGCCTTCTACGCCGTCGCGGTGCTACTGGTACTGGCGTTGCTCAAGCGCTTTCCATACCGGCTGTTCGCCAAGACGCACCACTGGATGGCAGCGATCTACCTGGTGCTGGCCTTCCACACCTTGGTGCTGGTGCAGTTCACCTACTGGGCGCAGCCCGTGGGCTGGGCTTTGGCTATGCTGCTGGCGAGCGGCACGGTATCGGCGGTGTGGGTGCTGCTGGGCCGGATCGGCGCGCAGCGCACCGCGCGCGGCGTTATCGAGTCGCTGCAAGCCTACCCGGCGCTGAATGTGCTGGAAACCACCCTGCGGATGGATCCGGGTTGGCCCGGCCACCGGCCCGGGCAGTTTGCCTTCGCTATGTCCAACCCGAAAGAAGGCCCGCACCCCTACACGCTGGCCTCAGCCTGGGTGCCGGAAGACCGGCGCATTACCTTCATCACCAAGGCGCTGGGCGACCACACCCGCCGGCTGCCTGAGCGCCTACGGGTCGGCGACCGGGTAACGGTCGAGGGGCCTTACGGCTGCTTCACTTTCGACGACGGGCGTGCCCGCCAGATCTGGATCGGTGCTGGCATCGGCATCACGCCGTTCATCGCGCGCATGAAGTTCCTGGCGCAGCACGAGGGCCAGGACGCACGTCCCATCGATTTGTTTCATCCGACGAGCGACGTTGATCCGAAGGCCATCGAGAAACTGCGCGCCGACAGCCAGGCGGCCGGCGTTGCGCTACACCTGTTCATCGACAAAAAGGACGGTCGCCTGACAGGTGAGCGCCTGCGTGCCATGGTGCCGGGTTGGAAAGACGCCAGCGTCTGGTTCTGCGGCCCCACGGCCTTCGGCCGCGCGTTGCGCGCCGACCTGCTGGCCCAGGGGCTGGAGCCGGAGGCGTTCCACCAGGAGCTTTTCGAGATGCGCTGAATGGAAGAAAGCATATGCGCGTATTGATCGTGGAAGACTCGCAAACGCTGGCCGAAGCCCTGAGCCAGAGCCTTCAGTCGGAAGGCTATGCCTGCGATACAGCAGCCGATGGCGTGTCCGCGCTGAAGTTTCTTGCCAGCTACCGGTACGACGCCATTATTCTGGACTTGATGCTGCCCCGGCTGGACGGCTTTGGCGTGTTGCGCGCATTGAGCCGGGAGGCCCATGCCGCACCGGTGTTGGTGCTCTCCGCGCGCGAGTTGCTCGACGACCGGGTGCGGGCCTTGGATGCGGGTGCCGATGACTACCTGACAAAACCCTTCGAGCTGGCCGAACTGCTGGCTCGCCTGCGGGCGCTGGTGCGGCGTCCGCCGCAACGGGACGTTCCAGTTCTGCGCCACGGCGATCTGGAAGTCGATCCGCGCTCGCGCACCGCGAGGTTCAAGGGCATTGATCTTGGGCTCACGCCGAAGGAATATGGACTACTCGACTTGCTGCTGCGTCGGCGCGGCGCCACGCTGTCGCGCCCGCAGATTTTTGAACATTTGTACGACAGCCGCAGCGATGCATCGGACAAGGTGGTGGAGGTGATTGTCAGCACCTTGCGAACCAAGCTCGCCCAGTGCGGCCTGGATGAACTGATCGTGACACGACGTGGCTTCGGCTACATACTGCCCTGAACGATGGTACGTCCCGATTCCGAAGCCCTCTCTGATACGAGTCAAGGCAGATCCTGGTCCTTGCAGCGGCGGCTGGCTGCCAGCCTCGTGATCTGCATTGGAGGAACCTTCGCGATCCTGTTTCCCGTCCTCGACCACTGGATCGACCACGAAATCTACCGACGGATGGATACCACCCTGATGCAACGATCAGCGGCGGTGGGGCGCGTGCTGCAGGAGTTGGATGCGAGAAAGCTCGAAAGCCTCATGCCGGAATACGAGCCTGGCGGGCATACCGAGTTCTTCACGATCTTCGATCCGCAGACCCACCGGGCCTTGCTGCGTTCGCCCAGCAGTGCTGGGGCCGAGCTGGCGCTTGGACCGGTGGAGCAAGGCACCCCACGCTACTACGACGTGATACTCCCGGACGGCCACGCGGGCCGCGCGCTGGCGACGCGCGTGCCGGTAAGAGGTGAGGAATCTCGATTGCTGGTTGTGGCAACAGAACGTCGGGATTGGGATCAAACCGAGCGGCGCATCCACTTCACGCTCCTGGGCGGTATCGCACTGGCGACGCTCCTGGCCACAGGCCTGGCGCTGCTCATGGTTCGGCGCATCGTGGTCATGCTGGAGCGCGTCGGCGTGCAACTGGCCGACCTGCGTTCGGATCGGCCGATTGCGCGGATCGGAGCGGACTTTCCACGCGAACTGCGGCCGTTTGCCGAAGCCTTCAATCAGGGCTTGCATCACCTGTATGCGGCCATTGCCCGCGAGCGCCGCTTCTCCCGCGACGTGGCCCACGAGTTGCGCACGCCCCTGGCAGAAATCCGCATCAGCGCAGAAAGCGCTTTGATCGATGCCGACCCGACCCGAATCCAGCACGCCCTAAATGCAACGATCCAGGCCAGTTCACGCATGCAGCGCAGTGTGGACACTCTGCTGTTGTTGGCGCGGCTTGAATCCGGCCAACACACACTTGCGCTTGATCCTCTGGATCTAACAGCTTTGCTGGAAGAGTTACTGGCGGGATTCAACGTCCAGCAAATGGCGCCCAAGTCACCCATCCGCGTGACTTTGCCTGAATCGGCATGGGTGCAAAGCGATCAGGGCGTGATCGAACGCATCGTCTCCAACCTCTTGCGCAATGCCATCGAATACGCGCCCGAAGGCGACGACATTCAATGTCGGCTGGAGCGCGTGGCTTCCGGCTGGATGCTAACCATCGTCAACACAGCTCCCAATTTGCAGGCATCCGATCTGGATCAATTCGGCCTTCGCTTCTGGCGAAAGGATTCCGAAGGCGGCACGGTGCATCATGCCGGACTGGGGCTGGCGCTTGCGCTGGCGCTCGCACATGCCATAGACCTGCCGCTGGCGTTCTCGCTGGCCAACGGCCGCCTGTCCGCCCGGCTTGGCCCCTGGTCGCCGCTGCTCTGAGATGGATGCAGCGGTGCCGTTATCTACACGGCAGTACCGAACACGGCCCCCACGCCCGCTGTCACCGCCATGGCCAATGTGCCCCAGAACGCGACGCGCAGCGCACTTTTGAAGAGCGGCGTACCACCCACGGCAGCGGCCGCAGCGCCGAGCAGGGCCAGGAAGACAATCGCCGTCGCAACGATCCAATAGAGCAGACTCTGCTCTGTATGCGTCTGGTGAACCCATCTTGAATCGGCAGCTGTAATCAAGGATCGTCCCCACGAAGGAGATCGTGGAGACGATGGAACGATTGATCGATGATGATCGCCGGCTGCGGCGCGAGTACAGCGCAGCTTTCAAAGCGTCGGTGTTGGAGCAGACCCGTGAACGCGGAGCGTCGGTGGCCGGCGTTGCCTTGCGTCATGGCCTGCATCCGAACATGGTGCACCGCTGGTTGCGCGAGCAGCGCCAGATACGTGAACAGGGCCAGCTGAGCACACCAGCCTTCGTGCCGTTGCTGCCTCCTGCTGCAGTCGCTGACGAGCACGTCGCTGTGCCTGGTATACCCGCCCCAACGCCGGCGAACGACGCTGGCGAGGCCATCCGCATTGAGGTGCAGCGCGCTGGAACCACCGTCACAATGAACTGGCCGGTGACGGCTGCGGCGCATTGCGCCCAGGCGCTGCGCGAATTGCTGCGGTGATCCGCACATGATCAGGATAGATGCGGCCTGGCTGGCCACCGCACCGCTGGACATGCGCGCAGGCACCGACACGGCCCTGGCGCGGGTGATCGCCACCTTCGGCGCGGCCCACCCGCACCATGCCTACGTCTTCGCCAACCAGAGAGCCAATCGCCTGAAGGTGCTGGTGCACGACGGCGTGGGGCTGTGGCTGGCTGCGCGTCGGCTGCACCAGGGCAAGTTCGTCTGGGCACCTGCAGGCAGCCCGAACGTGGCGCTGGAACACGCCCAGCTCAACGCCCTGGTGCTGGGCCTGCCCTGGCAGCGCCTGGGCTCGCAAGGCGCCATCAGCGTGATCTAAATCGTCGGTGTCAGGGCCAGCCATGGCAATCGGCAGATGTGCCAATGGTCCCATCAGTGCGGGACAGGCACACTGCCAGCCATGGTGATCGATGAGCAAGCCCTGAGCGAACTGGATGCAGAACAACTGCGCGAAGTCACCCAGCGCCTGCTGGCCGAACTGCGTCACCAGCGCGCCCTCAACGAGAAGCTCACCTATGAGTGCGCGCTGCTCAAGCGGCTGAAGTTCGCCGCCCAATCCGAGCGGCACAGTGCCGATCAGAGGAGCCTGCTAGAAGAAGAGCTCGACAGCGATCTGGCCGCCGTCCAGCAGGAGATCGAGCAGTTGCGACCGGCTCAACCTGCCACCGACAAACAGCAGCCCAAGCGCACGCCGCTGCCGGCGAACCTGCCCAGGCGTGAGATCCGCCACGAACCCGAATCCACCACCTGTAGCACGCCCGGTTGCGGCTGCCGGCTCTTGCGCATCGGCGAGGACGTGGCCGAGAAGCTGGACTACGTGCCCGGCGTCTTCACGGTGGAGAGGCACGTGCGAGGCAAGTGGGCGTGCGCGAAGTGCCAGACCATCACCCAGGCACCGGTGGCTGCCCACGTCATCGACAAAGGCATCCCGACGGCCGGCCTGCTGGCCCAAGTGCTGGTGGCCAAGTACCAGGATCACCAGCCCTTGTACCGGCAGGAGAACATCTTTGGTCGCGCCGGCCTGGCGATTCCAAGATCCACCCTGGCGCAGTGGGTAGGCACCTGCGGTGCGCGGCTGCAACCGCTGGTCGATGCCCTGAAGGCCGAGGTGCTCGGCCACCGGGTGTTGCACGGTGATGAGACCCCGGTGGCCATGCTCAAGCCGGGCAGCGGTAAAACGCACCGGGCCTACCTGTGGGCCTATGCCCCGGGAGCGTTTGAAGCCACGCGGGCCGTGGTCTATGACTTCTGCGAGTCCCGCGCCGGAGAACACGCCCGCGCCTTTCTGGGGGACTGGCGCGGCAGCCTGATCTGTGACGACTATGCCGGCTACAAGGCCAGCTTTAGCCAGGGCGTGACCGAAGCCGGTTGCCTGGCACACGCCCGGCGCAAGTTCTTCGACCTGCACGCAGCGGGCAAGAGCCAGATCGCCGAATTGGCCCTGATGCAGTTCGCCCGGGTCTATGAGATCGAACGGCAAGTTCAGCCCCTGGCGGCACCAGAGCGGTTGCAGGTGCGCCAGCAGCACAGTCGGCCCATTCTGGACGCGTTGCACCAGTGGATGGTGCTGCAACGCCAGCAGGTGGCGGGCAACTCGGCGACGGCCAAGGCGCTGGACTACAGCCTCAAGCGCTGGGCAGCGCTCACGCGCTTCGTCGATGACCCGCAGCTGCCGCCGGACAACAATTGGATCGAAAACCAGATCAGGCCTGTGGCCCTGGGGCGCTCGAACTGGTTGTTCGCCGGCAGCTTGCGCGCGGGCCAGCGGGCGGCCGCCGTGATGAGCCTGATCCAGTCAGCGCGCATGAACGGGCACGACCCATATGCCTATCTCAAGGATGTGCTGACCCGGCTGCCCACGCACAAGGCCAGCCGGATTGAAGAACTGCTGCCGCATCGCTGGCAACCCATCGATATCTGATCATCAGCCATGGCCGCCAGCGGCGGTCAACATGGGTTTGCCGTGCGCTTACTCTGCTCTGGCGCCAACAGAACCACGGCCAGCGGCATGGCCGCACCCACGGCGAAGCTTCCTGCGGACGCTATGGCGGCTTGCAGCGGGCGAGCGCTCAAGGTTTCAGAAATGCCCAATTCATCGCGCGCGTGCGCGCCCAGCGCATCATGCGCCATCAATTGCGTGGCGACCTGATCCGCGAGTCGATGATCCAGGCCACGCCGGACGTAGATGGCTGTCAGTTCCCGGTGCTCTGCTTCCGGACTGTTCTTCAGTTCATCACGTTCCCGCGCCAGGTCTGCCTTCTCCGTATCAGCTTGTGAATAGACCGATACGAATTCGCCTGCAGCCATGGACATGGCACCGGCTACCAGCCCCGCGATGGCCGTGGTCATAATGCTGGCATGGCTTGCATGGGCCGCAGCCACGCCGGCGACCAGGCTGGCCGTGGAAATAATGCCGTCATTGGCACCCAGAACAGCGGCGCGCAGCCATCCGATATGTTCAGTGCGATGACTTTCAGGGTGAGCGCGATGGTGGAATTTTGTCATTGGAAAATCAAACCCATGTGAAGCAATCTGAGGCCAGCAGTTCAGGGGTGATGACCGGGAAGCATGCGAACCAGAGTGTTGTCACGCATGACGTAGTGGTGCAACAGCGCCGCCATCGCATGCAATCCGATCAAGACATAGCCCAATGTCGCCAGCGCCTCATGGACATCCTTGAGTTGGCGAGACAGAGCGACATTGGCATCGATCAGAGAGGGAATCGGCAAGCCAAACAGAATGATCGGCTTGCCTGCCGCGCTCAAGGTGAGCCACCCGAGCAGCGGCATGGCGAGTATGAAGATGTAGAGCGCATAGTGCATGGCATCCGCGAGCGTGGCCTGCCAGCGTGGCATGGGTGGTCGGATAGCGGGCTTCGCTCCCGCCTGGATGCGCACCCAAATGCGGATCACGACGACCGCCAGAACACCCAGGCCCAGCAGGTAGTGCGAGGATTTCATAGCGTCTCTCAAGGAGCTGCCCTTGGGTGCCAGTCCGCGCAGTTCCATGCTCGCATAGACCGCGATGATGAGGAGCACGGTCAGCCAATGCAGTCCTATGACAAAAGGACTGAAACGGTATTCGGAATTTCTGATGCTCATGGTATATGGCTCCGACGTTTCAGATAGTAAAGGCGCACCGCTGGCATATCAGAGCAGGTTACTGAAAAATCAGTTTATCGATTGCTTGCTGCTCAAAACAGGCGTTTCGCCAAAATACATCGTACTGAGCAAATTTCGTTTTCTCCAAAGCTTTCTCAAAGCTTCACCGAGGAAGATGAGTCGATCTTTAAGTAAGAGATCGACAGCATGTTTCGCCTCGCCAACTTCGCGCACCGCTTCATCTGCGACGGATTCTCAATCCACGCTGTGTGCTCGCTACTCTGTTCTACGTCGTTTGGGGCGGCACAAACATGAGCTTCTCGACCTTGAAAGCGGCGGGCACTTCCAGCCGAACCAAGACCCTGGCCCTGTCCGCCATCGGTGTGACGGCTCTGGCTACCGCAGGGTACGGCTGGTGGGCTTGGACAACGCAGCAGACAACCGTAGCCGATAAAGACGCGAGCGAGGCTGTCGCCCAACCGAACGCTGGCGGCGTTCGCCTCAACGCCTCTCAGCTTCGTGCGCAGGGTGTGGAAACCGCACTCGTCAAGGATGCCGCAGTGATACCGCTGGATGGCTTACCCGCCCAGACGGTGGCACCACTCTCGACCAGCGCGCAGGTCGTGGCGCCATATGGCGGTGTGGTGACGCGCGTTCTGGTCGATGAAGGCGCCTCAGTGCGCCAAGGACAGGCGCTGGCGCGCATCCAGAGCAAGGACGTTCTGACGTTACAGGCTGATCTGGCGCGTGCTCGCACCGAAGCGGCGGTAGCCGCGGCGCAGGCCCGGCGCGATGCCGCGCTCTTGGCCGAGGGCATCATCCCAGCCACGCGCAACGAGCAAACCCAGGCGCGCGCGGCGGCTGCGCAAAGTACGTTGCAAGAGGCCAATGGCGCTCTTGCGCGGCTTCGACCCGTTAGCGGCGGGCAGGCCGGCGAGTATGAATTGCTGGCGCCTTTGTCCGGGCGGGTGATGCGTCGTCACCTGAGCCTCGGGCAGGCGGTCGCGCCGCTCGACATCGCCTTCATAGTGGCTCAGCCTGGCCCGCTGGATGTCAGCGTCGCGGTTCCGCTGCGCTGGCGCTCGGATCTCCACCCCGGCTTGGAAGTACGTCTTCCCGATGGCACGACCGCTCGCGTGACGGCTGTTGGTGGCGACACTGACCTCAGTAGCCAGAGCCTGCGGGTACGTGCCCGCGTCGATGCCGATCAGGCAGGGGCAGACCGCTATGCGGCCGGGCAGCAGATCAGTGTCGCGCTGTTGCTGCCAGCATCGCAGGGCACCTTGAGCGTGCCAACGTCCGCACTGCTGCCAGCGGGCAGCGGCCACGTGCTCTACGTTGCGGAACCGACATCGCAAGACAAGCAAGGCGACCTGCGCGTCCGCGCCGTTCCAGTGCAACTGCTGGGGCAAGACGAATCAGAGGCGTCAAGCGCCGTGCGTGCCGTCTCGCCAGACACTGCGCCGCTTGCGGCAGGCATGCAGGTCGTCGTGCGCGGTACGGCACTGCTCAAATCCATGATTCCATTGCAATGAGGGGCGACCACGCATGTTGTCCCGTCTGATTGAGTTTTCCCTGCGCCAACGCGCGCTGGTGCTGCTCGGCGTGCTGGCTTTGGCGGGCGCGGGCCTGGCGGCCTTCCTGCAATTGCCGATCGACGCCTATCCGGACATTTCTCCAACGCAGGTCAAGATGATTATCAAGGCCCCTGGCATGACGCCCGAGGAGGTGGAGTCACGCGTGATCACGCCGCTGGAGATGGAGTTGCTCGGCGTGCCGCGAGGCGTGATGCTGCGCTCCACCGCCAAGTACGCCATCGCGGACATCACGCTGGACTTCGCCGAAGGCAGCGACATCTACTGGGCGCGTCAGCAAGTGGCCGAACGCTATGCCGGCGTTTCGGGCAGCCTGCCCGAAGGCGTCAGCGGCGGGTTGGCGCCGATTTCGACACCGCTGTCGGACGTGTTCATGTTCACCATCGAAGGCGGTGGCCTCACGTTGAGCGAGCGCCGCGCCCTGCTGGACTGGACGCTGCGCCCGGCCCTGCGCACGCTGCCCGGTGTTGCTGATGTCAACGTGCTGGGTGGAGAAGCCAAGAGCTTTGCCGTGGTGCCGGATCGTGCACGGCTTTCCGCTGCGGGCCTCAGCTTCTCTGATGTCATCACGGCGATCGGCCGCAACAACCGCAATGACGGTGCGGGCCGCCTGGATGCAGGCGAAGACACGCTGATCGTGCGCGCTGAAGGCGCGATCCACACTTTGGACGATTTGTCCCGTCTGATCCTGCGCGCGGGGGCCAATGGCACGGCCCCAGTTCGCCTGGGCGACGTGGCCCAGGTGCGCATCGAAGGCGTGACGCGCTATGGCGCCGTCACCCGGGACGGCGCGGGCGAAGCGGTGGAAGGCATCGTGGTGGCGCTGCGCGGGGCCGATGCCTCGGCGCTGGTCAAAGCTATTCGAGCGCGGCTGGACGAGGTGACTCCCAGCTTGCCGCCCGGCGTCAAGGTGGTGCCGTTTTATGACCGCAGTACGTTGATCGAGCGCGCTGTGGGCACGGTGGAAAGCGCCTTGCTGGAAGCGACGGTACTGGTTGTCATCCTGCTGCTTCTGTTCCTCGGCGAGCTGCGCGCCGCGCTGGTGGTGGCGGTGATGCTGCCGCTGGCGGCGCTGGGTACCTTCTTGCTGATGCGCCTTGTCGGCATGAGCGCTAACTTGATGAGCTTAGGGGGCCTCGCAATCGCCATCGGCATGCTGGTGGACGCTGCCGTAGTGGTGGTGGAAAACGCCGTCAGTCGGCTCGACCCGCACGCACCCAGTGCGCACCAGCCGCGCCTGCACCGCATATTCGCGTCGGCGCGCGAGGTCGCCGTGCCCGTGGCCTCCGGCATCCTCATCATCTGTCTGACCTTCATGCCCCTGCTCACGCTGCAAGGGTTGGAAGGCAAACTGTTCGTGCCGGTGGCGCTGACCATCGTGTTCGCCCTGGGCGTCTCGCTGCTGCTGTCGCTCACGTTGGTGCCGGTGCTTGCCTCCCTGCTGCTCAAGGAACACGCGCACACCGAGCCGTGGGTGATGCGCTGGGCCACGCGCCTGTACCAACCGCTGCTGGAGGCTGCGCTTCACCACCCGCTACGCGCATCGGCGGTCGCCATCGCGGCCCTGGCATTGGGTGTGGTGGCCTACCTCGGCACGGGCAAGGCGTTCATGCCGACGATGGACGAGGGCGATATCCTGCTGCAACTGCAAAAACCGCCGTCCATTGGGCTGCAGCGCTCGCTAGAGATTGACCTGGCGGTGCAGAAGGCCATCGGTACGGCGGTGCCCGAGGTGCGGCACAGCATCGGGCGGGTGGGCTCCGACGAGCTGGGGCTCGACCCGATGGGCCTGAACGAAACCGACCTGTTCATGCAGCTCGCACCGCGCAAGGATTGGCATGCAGCTAACAAGGACGCGTTGAGTGCCGAGATACGCAAGGTGATGGATGCCTTCCCCGGCCTGGAATTCGGCTTTACCCAGCCCATCGAGATGCGCATCTCGGAAATGCTCACCGGCAGCCGGGGCGACGTGGCCGTCAAGCTGTTCGGCCCTGATCTGCAAACACTGGGCGATCTGGCGCAGCGCATGGCCGCTCGCATCGAGAAAGTGCCCGGTGCGCGCGACGTGCTCACCCAGGCCAGCGACAGCGTGGAATACCTGCAGGTGAAGGTGGATGCGCAGGCCGCAGGCCGCGCCGGGCTGGCCGTGACACAGGTTCAGGACGAGTTGCGCGCGCAGCTCGAAGGCGTGCCGGCCGGGCTGGTGATCGAGCCGGACAGGCGCACGCCCATCGTGGTGCGCGGGGATGCCCGGCTGCGCGGATCGGCCGAGCGGTTCAAGGACTTGCAACTCGCCCGTGGCGATCAGGGCGAAATCCCCCTGGCCTCGCTGGCGCGCATCGCCACCACCGATGGCCCCGTGCTGGTGCGGCGCGAGAACGGCTCGCGCTTCGCGCTGATCCAGTCCAGCGTGAGCGGGCGCGATCTGGTCGGCTTCGTGGATGAAGCGCGTGCCGCCGTGGCGCGCGACGTGCCGCTGCCGCCCGGCTACCGCGTCGAATGGGGCGGCCAGTTCGAGAACCAGCAGCGCGCGGCGGCCCGCCTTGGCATGGTGGTGCCGGTGGCCCTGGCGTTGATCTTCTTCGTGTTGTTCATGACCTTCGGCTCGGTGCGGCAGGCCGCGCTCATCCTCGGCAACGTGCCGTTTGCCATGGTCGGCGGCGTGGCGGCGCTGTGGCTGTCGGGGCAGTACCTGTCGGTGCCTGCTTCGGTCGGCTTCATCGCGCTGCTGGGCATCGCCGTGCTCAACGGATTGGTGCTGGTGACGCACTTCAACCACTTGCACGCGCTAGGCCTGCCCATGGAACAGGTGGTGCGCGAAGGTTCGTTGCGACGGCTGCGCCCAGTGCTGATGACGGCTTCCATCACCGCCTTTGGCCTGGTGCCCCTGCTGCTGGCCAGTGGCCCTGGCTCTGAGATCCAGCGCCCACTCGCCATCGTGGTGATTGGCGGACTGGTCAGCTCCACGGCGCTGACCCTGGTCCTGCTGCCGGTGCTGTACCGGCGATTCGGCCAGGCCATCTCCTCACAACAAGGAGTCCGCGCATGAACGGATTGAAAGAAGCGCAACTGGTGCGCCTGAATCTGGTGTTTCCACCCACGCTCGAAGACGCCGTCACCGATGCCCTGATGGCCGACCCGGTGCTGCCAGGGTTCACCCTGTTGCACGCAGAAGGGCATACCGGCGACTTCGCGCGCGCGTCCATTCGCGAGAAGGTTCGCGGCCGTGTGGATCGGCGTGTCATCTGGGTGTTGATCGAACCCGAACGGCTGGAACAGGTTCTGGCGCATCTGCGCCAGCGCATCGCATCGAGCGACGTGCGCTGGTGGGTGGAGCCGGTGTTGGCAAGTGGAAGACTGGTATGACGAATAAAAACAAAGGATGCAGCCTGGTACTACCGACTGGTGCCGTCATGGTGGCCATCGCGGCTTTGACATTCCATCCCGCGCAAGCGCGTGCCGATGATCTCTCCTGGCTGCCTGCGCAGGCGCAAGTCGAAACGGCGATGAAAACCCAGCCGGTCGTGAATGCCGCAGCCGCTCGCTTGAACGCGGCGGCTGCCACGCAAAGCGCCCTTGAAGCCGGTAGTCACGAATTTGAACTCAGCAGCGGCCTACAACGCCGCAACGTGACCAACGAAGCGCGCCGCTACAACGAATGGGAAATCCAGCTCAGCCGTGCTGTTCGCCTGCCGAACAAGGCGCGTCTGGATCGGGACATCGGCAGCAGCACCCGCAGGGTGGCCGACATGCGCCTTGAAGATGCCGAGCACCAAATGGCAAGGCGACTGTTGGAAGTCTGGGCCGGATGGCTGCGCAGTTTCGTCGTAGCCGACGAGATGCAAGCGCAGGAAAAGTTGCTTATTCGTGAGCAGGAAGCAATGGCCCGGCGCGTGGCCCTGGGCGATGCCGCGCGGCGGGACAGCGACGTTCTGCAAGCCGAGCTTGCAATGCTTGCAGCCCAGGTCAGCGCTGCGCGCGACGCAGAACGGGCAGCGCGTCAAACGGTGGTGATCGAATTCCCCGGCATTGAGATTCCCGCCCGGCCATCCACGCTGCCAGATCCCGCTCCCTTACCAGGAGGCTCACAGGACTGGCTGGCGCGTATCGTGCGGCAGAGCGTCGAAATCGGCATTGCAGATGGAGAGGCGGCCCGTCTTGCCAAGGTGGCTGAGCGCGCCCACGCCAACCGCACGCCCGACCCCACAGTCGGGGTACGCATGATGTCTGAACGCGGCGGGGCGGAACGTGTCATTGGCGTTGTCCTGACGGTGCCATTTGGCACAGACTATCGCAGTGCAATGGCTGCCACGGAAAGCGCCAACGCGGCGGCCGCAGAGGCGGAGGCGCTCGGCGTGCGGCGCGCGGTGGAGCAAAGTGCGTGGGTCGCCGCGCAGGCTGTTGACAGCAAGCGCACGCAGTGGCAGTCATTCGCGCAGGCGCTGGCCGCGCAGACCACGGCCAGCAACCACACGCGGCGGGCTTGGGAACTGGGAGAGGCCGCCTTGGCCGAATACCTCTTGACGTTGCGCAACCTGCGCCAGACACGACTCGCCGAGGCACAGGCTCGCGTCGATGCGCTGCAAGCGTCAGCACTGGTGCGTATCGATGCGCATGCGCTGTGGCATTCGAAGGAGGCACATGTCGATGCCCCCCAATGAATTCCGACTACTGGGCAACGCCCCACCATCCAACGCACCATTCGCACCTCGATTCTTAATCACTCATCTAGCGCTACCAGCGGGTGCGGCGCTGATCATAAGCAGTCTATTGATGGATGGCGGTGGGGACTTCTGGGTCGCCGATCATCTCTATCGCTTGCAGGGCAGCCGATGGGCTTTGCGAGATGCCTGGCTAACCAACAATCTGCTGCATCGGGGAGGAAAGAATCTTTCCACCTTGCTGGCAATTGCGGTTGCAGCAACGTGCATCTGGGCTTGGAGAAAAAAACGTAGCAACAAATGCGCGGCATACCTACGCTGGCCGCTACTGTATCTTTTTTGTGCGTACTTGATAGGGGCACTGACGGTTTCGGCGCTGAAATCGTTCACTAACATGGATTGCCCTTGGAACTTGGTGCGCTATGGCGGAGCGCGAGTGTTTGTGGGCCTGTTTGAAACACGCCCGCTCGGTATGCCCCGCGGTGTGTGCTTTCCCGCAGGGCATGCAAGTGCCGGATATGCATGGGTCAGCCTATATTTCTTTACCTTGATGGTTCGTCCTGCCTGGCGTTGGATGGCCTTGGCCGCAAGTTTGATGATAGGTGCCATCTTTGGATGGACCCAGCAGGTGCGCGGAGCCCACTTCCTTTCCCATGACTTGTGGACGCTCCTGATTTGTTGGGTCGTTGCCTTGGGTCTTTTCATGGTCTGGCAACGCTGGTTTGTTGATGGCTCAGGCGATGTCCATTCATCGGGGTTCCAAGCATGAGAACTTTCAAACAGGCTCTCGGTATGGTGCCGCGATTCAGAACTGCAAACCTCAAGAACCTAAGCCATTGGCGACCACAATGCAGCGTCGAGTGGCTGATCTTGATGACCAGTATTTTCTTTGCACTGGCCTGCAATGGTCTATTTTGGAGTAGCGCCTTAGGCATCCAGTCCAGCTTACGCATGGGCACATCCGTACTGCTGTTTTTGGTGGGAATTCATAGTCTGCTGTTGAGTTTGATTGTGTGGCGCTGGAATGCCAAGGTTTTACTTGCGGTGCTGTTTGTTGCCTCTGCCCTCGCGACACACTACATGCGCAGCTTTCATATCTACCTCGATTCGAGCATGTTGCGCAATGTTCTAGCCACAGACTTCAAGGAAAGTCGCGAGCTACTGACGCCTGCATTGATTGCTCCACTAAGCCTGCTGGCAGTAGTGCCGATTATTTTGCTTTGGCGAATCCGATTGATCGGGCGTACTTGGCTGAAAGCAACCGTGTGGCGTATGGGATTGATGCTGTTTTCGGCACTGATGATTTCAGGTGGTGCCATGCTGTCATTTCAGGACATGTCCGCACTGATGAGAAATCATCGCGAAGTTCGATACTTGATTACACCGGGAAACTATTTGGTGGGCTTGCCAAAGGCACTGAAAGGTTCCTCTATCACGCAATCCGCTGAAAAAAAAACCATTGGAGCCGATGCCGTCGCAACAGTCAGGCCCGAAGGCAGTCGGCCACGTTTATTAGTCTTCGTCGTAGGTGAGACGGCTCGCGCCCAAAACTGGGGATTGAACGGCTATGCACGCGAAACAACGCCTCAATTGACTCAGATGGGTGTGATCAATTTCTCCGACATGCACTCCTGTGGAACTAACACCGAGGTTTCTGTGCCTTGCATGTTCTCGTCCTTTGGTCGCCGAAACTACGATGAGGACAAGATTCGCTCACACCAATCCTTACTGCATGTTCTGGAGCGCGCCGGTATTACCACCTTGTGGAGGGATAACCAGTCAGGCTGCAAAGGGGTGTGCGATGGTCTCGAATATCAACACCTAGGGAGTGCACAAAGTCCCTCTTTATGCGTTGATGGTCGGTGTTTCGATGAGATTTTGCTTGAAGACTTACCAGCTCAGGCTCGAAAAATTCCCGGTGATCGTGTGATTTTTTTGCACCAGCTTGGAAATCATGGCCCGAGCTACTTTCAACGATACCCAGCAGCGTATCGCAAATTCATCCCAACATGCGACACACCGGAAATGGGGAAATGCACCCGCGAACAGATCGTGAATAGCTACGACAACGCTATTCTCTACACAGATCATTTCCTAACCCAAGTCATCAAAAAATTGCAGGGGCTTTCCGACTACGACACAGCTATGATATTCGTCTCGGATCACGGCGAATCCCTGGGCGAGAAGGGACTTTTTCTGCACGGTATGCCTTATTCGATTGCTCCACAAGAGCAGACTCGTGTTCCTTTGGTTATGTGGTTCTCTTCAACGTTTACGCAAAGTCGCGGGCTGAATATTGGCTGTTTGAGTGCGCGAGCCCGCTCTTATGCGAATCACGACGCATTGTTTCCGTCTGTCTTGGGGCTAATGCAGGTTAAAACAATTGAGTACGACAAGAATTTCGATTTTTTCTTTGGCTGTGATGATAAGAATATGTAAGAGTTATTCTCATGAAAGATGAAAAACACACGGTCACAACTGCGCCCTTGTCCGCATTCGAAAATAAACAAAAATCTCGCCGAGGAATATTGAGAGTTTGGCATGCATCCCATTACTCAATTCAGGGATTGCGCGCTGGATGGAATGAGCCGGCCTTTAGACTTGAGTCAGTACTTTCCTTTGTGTTGGTCCCATTGGCCTTCTGGTTGGGGCGGGGCTGGGTGGAGGTCGCTCTTCTCTCAGGAAGTATCCTTATTTTGATGGTTGTGGAGCTGCTCAATACTGCTGTGGAATCGGCGATTGATCGTATTGGCCCTCAATGGCATGAGCTATCAAAGCGTGCAAAGGACATGGGAAGCGCTGCCGTGCTGTTAGCCACTTTGTTGACCGGGGGGGTTTGGCTGTCAGCACTCTGGCAAAGGCTAATTAATTAGCCGCGCAAATGAAATTAGACGAATTAAAGTGGAGTGAGCACAATGGAGCTTCGACATCTTCGCTGTTTTCTCATCGTTGCGGAGGAGCTTCATTTCGCTCGCGCCGCTGAACGACTACATATCGACCAATCTCCACTTTCACGCACTATCAAAGAATTAGAAGAGGAACTTGGTGCTCGTTTATTCATTCGTACTACCCGAAGCACTCAACTAACCCGTGCCGGGCGACAGCTTTTGGAGCATGTCCCGCGCATTTTTACCGCATTGGATCAGGCCCGTGATGGCGTCAAGTCAGCCACCAACGGATTTTTAGGCCAGTTACGCATTGCCTTGTCTGATGTGTCTGATGGTGTAACACCCGCACGATTGTCAACTTTGCTGGCGCGATGCCGTGAAGAGGACCCTGAAGTTGAGATACGTCTGTTTGAGGTGCCGCTCGGGCTGCAGATCAAGGGTTTGCATGAAGATCTGTATGACGTAGGTTTTTCGATGGCAGAGGATGGAGGCGATGGTATCTTGGTCACACCTGCTTGGGAAGATGAACTGATGGTAGCGGTGCCTGCTCGCCATTCGCTACTTGCCCATAAGCGTGTCCCGCCGGAAGAGGTACTACGTCACCCGTTGGTGCTCGGCGACCCCGCGGTGTGCGAAGGCCATGCTCGCCAAGTCGATCGTTTCCTCCGCAAACTCAATCAGGAGCCATTGATAGTCCAGCGCGTAGCGACCTTTGACGTGATGATGGCTTTGGTATCTGCCGGTCTGGCTTTGGGCCTGGCAGGCACGGCGCATATAGCATCCTGCCGAGAGTTAGGCATCGTAGGTCGTCCGTTGGCGGGCAAGCCGCCAATGCTGAGTACCTATCTGCTGTGCCGTGATGCGGAGCCTTCTCAGATGCTGGCCCGGTTCATCGAACGAGTGACCTTCATTGATTCAGCGGATCACCTGAACACCGGCGAAGGATCTCCTCCTACCCGATGAAAGGACTGGAACCATGAACAAAGTGCTGCCGCTGATGATGATGACCGCCACGCTGACCGCATGTGGCCAATCCCAACCTTCGGAAACCGTGGACTACCTTGTGGCCCATCCCGACCGCATCAAGGAACTCCAGCGCCAATGCAAGGAGGATCGCGCAAAGGTCAGTGATGAACTCTGCGTGCGCGCGGCCGAAGCCGCCAACCGACGCTTCTTCGGTGATCGGCCGGAGCAAAAGACGAAGTAACGTCCGCTGCTGTCGTATCGCTGCGACGAAGCTCTCACTATTACCTCCATACGCCACAACGCGCCCGCGTTCGCGGCGTTTTTATTGTCTTCGCCCCTGCAAGAAATCTGGCCTTTTCAGCCTGAATTACCGCCATAACGGCCTTTGACCGGCCTGCGCACGCGCCTTGATCCTCCGTGCTGCGGCACCTCCGTGTGCCGTGATTGGAGGCAAGGTCATGCAAGGGACGAACGTGCTGTTCGGTCAGATTGCCGTTGTATTCGGCATCGTGATCGCCGGCGTGTGGGCAGCCACACAATGGACGGCAGCAGCCCTTGGCTATCAAGTACGCCTTGGCTCGCCCTGGTTCGATTTCCTGGGCACGCCGGTCTACCACCCGTGGCGGCTGTTCGAGTGGTGGTTCTTCTTCGACGCCTACGCGCCCCGTGTTTTTGACATCGGTGGTGCGATTGCCGGTGGCAGCGGCCTTGTCGCCGTGCTGGTCGCCATCGGCATGTCGATCTGGCGTTCGCGCCAATCACGCCTCGTCACCACCTACGGCTCGGCACGCTGGGCGAACGCGGATGACATTCGCAAGGCTGGGTTATCGAGCCCGGCGGGCGTCTTCCTTGGCCAACACCACGGCCAGTACTTGCGGCACGAAGGCCCGGAACACGTCCTGACCTTCGCGCCGACGCGCTCCGGCAAGGGCGTCGGCCTGGTGGTGCCGACGCTGTTGAGCTGGCCGGCGTCCGCCGTCGTCCACGACATCAAGGGCGAAAACTGGCAGATCACTGCCGGCTGGCGCTCGCGCTTCTCGCACTGCCTGCTGTTCAACCCGACGGATGCGAAGTCGGCGGCCTACAACCCGCTACTGGAAGTTCGACGCGGCGCGCACGAGGTGCGCGACGTACAGAACATCGCGGACATCCTGGTCGATCCCGAAGGCGCGCTCGAACGCCGCAACCATTGGGAGAAGACTTCGCACGCGCTGCTGGTCGGCGCCATCCTGCATGTGCTGTACGCAGGCGAAGACAAGACGCTGCGCGGCGTAGCGAACTTCCTCAGTGATCCGGCTTGCCCGTTCGAGGTGACGCTGCACCGGATGATGACCACGCGGCATCTGGTGAGTGTGGAAGGTGGTGGCCCGCATCCGGTCGTCGCCTCGGCTGCGCGTGAAGTCCTGAACAAATCCGACAACGAACGCTCGGGCGTGCTGTCCACGGCCATGTCGTTCCTTGGCCTGTACCGCGACCCGACGGTAGCCGAAGTCACGTCGCGCTGCGATTGGCGCATCGCCGACCTGATCGCCGCCGAACATCCGGTGTCGTTGTACCTGGTGGTGCCGCCCTCGGATATTTCGCGCACCAAGCCGCTGATCCGTCTGATCCTCAACCAGATCGGGCGGCGCCTCACCGAATCGCTGGACGGCTCCGACGGCATCGAGCGCCGTCACAAGCTACTGCTGATGCTCGATGAGTTCCCGGCCCTGGGGCGCCTGGATTTCTTCGAGACGGCCTTGGCCTTCATGGCGGGCTACGGCATCCGCAGTTTCCTCATCGCGCAAAGCCTGAACCAGATCGACAAGGCGTATGGGCAGAACCACTCGATTCTGGACAACTGCCATGTCCGGGTGACGTTCGCCACGAACGACGAGCGCACGGCCAAGCGCATCTCCGAAACCCTCGGCACCGCCACCGAGCTGCGCGCGCAGCGCAACTACGCCGGCCACCGGCTCGCGCCGTGGCTGGGGCACCTCATGGTGTCGCGCCAGGAGACGGCCCGCCCGCTGCTCACGCCGGGCGAGGTGATGCAGCTACCGACCGACGAGGCCGTGGTGATGGTATCCAGCGTGGCACCGATCAAGGCCAAGAAGTTGCGCTATTACGCGGACACCAATTTCAAGCGCCGCGTGCTGAAGCCGCCTGTGCTGGCTGCCGGGCGCTATGCCGATGTTCCTCCGGCACGCGCTGACGATTGGAGTGGCCTGGCGATTCCCGCTGTTCCAGCCGCCCCGGCTACCGAAGCCGTCGAGGGCATCGGCAGCGCCGACGACGGCGGCCCACGCCGCCAGCCCGAGCTTTCCGAAACCGTCGCCTACGACCCCGAGTTGGCCACCAGCACTGCCGACCTCGGCCTGCTCGATGACGACGACCTGCCGCTTCCCCTTCCTCGCCAGCTTGATCCGGCCATGCAGCGCACGGCCCGGCTGGCATCCCTCGACCCCAACGACGGAATCGAGCTATGAGCCACTACCGCCTGAATCTCTTTATCCAGCCCGAGCACGCCCAGCGGCTCGATGAACTGGCCGCCAAGAAAGGCGTGTCCAAGTCATCCATCGTCGCAGCGGCGCTCGCATCGTGGCTGTCGCCCGATGCGGCCGACCAGCGCGAGGCGGCCATCGCCAAGCGGCTGGATCGCCTGTCGCGCCAGGCCGAACGCATCGAGCGCGACCAGAACATCGCCATCGAAACGCTGGCGCTATTCATCCGCTATTACCTCACGGTCAGCACGCCGATTCCCGAGGCGCACCAAGACGCGGCCCGCGCCCAGGGCAAGGCGCGCTTCGAGCAGTTCACCGAGCAGCTTGGCCGCCACCTGCTGCGCGGACGCAGCCTGGTGCGTGACGTGGTGGAGGAGTTGCATCCCGACATCACGACCATGGCGGATGCGGCGGTACGGGCCGAAACGCAGGAGCGTGTGTCATGAGCGCCGTTCCCCAATCCATGACCACCGCCGCGCTCGACCGGCGCATCCAGATGCTGCGCACGGCGATGGGGCCGTTGATCGCCGCTGCGCTCGAAGACCCGGACGTGGTGGAAATCATGCTCAACCCGGATCGCACCCTCTGGGTGGATCGCCTGTCCTCGGGGCGCGCGCCGATGGGCGTGGAGATGCCCGAGGCAGATGGCGAGCGAATCATCCGCCTGGTCGCGGCCCACGTCGGTGCAGAAGTCCATCGCGGCCAGCCGCTGCTATCGGCCGAGCTGCCCGAAACCGGCGAACGCTTCGAGGGCATCTTGCCACCCGCCGCTCCGGGGCCGGCCTTCGCGCTGCGCAAGCGCGCCATCGGCGTGATCCCGCTGGAGCGGTACGTCGTGGACGGCATGATGACCGCTGCCCAGGCGGGCTTTCTGGTACGCGCCGTGCGCGAGCGCCAGAACGTCCTGATCGCCGGGGCCACCAGCAGCGGCAAGACTACGCTCGCCAATGCCTTGCTCGCTGAAATCGCTGCCACCGGCGACCGCGTGCTGGTGCTCGAAGATACGGTAGAGCTGCAATGCGCAGCCCGTGACCACGTGCCGCTGCGCACCCGCTCCGGCGTGGTGTCCATGACCGAGCTGGTGCGCTCGTCCATGCGCCTGCGACCTGATCGCGTCGTCGTCGGCGAGGTGCGCGGTGCCGAGGCGCTGGATCTCATCAAGGTGTGGGGCACCGGCCACCCCGGCGGTATCGCCACGATCCATGCGGGTTCCGCGCTGGGCGCACTGCTGCGCATGGAACAACTGATTCTCGAAGTGGCGGTGAACCCGCCGCGTGCGTTGATCGCCGAGGCGGTCAACGTGGTGATCCACATCGCCGGACGCGGACGCAAGCGCCGCATCGAGAGCATCGCCCGCGTCGTCGGCTTCGACGGTGTGTGCTACCAACTGGCGGACGCGCTGGAAACGCCGTTTCCCGAACTGCCGCTATTTCCCGAGGCCGCACCCGCTGCGGCGACTTCCCCGTCCCCTGACCAACTTGGAGAACTGCCATGACGCAGATGATCGTTCCTGCTTTCCGTTTTTCTGCAAATCCGGCTTTGTGCCTCGCACGGCTGCGCAGCCTGGCCCGCCCTGCGGCACAAGGGCTGATGCTGGCCGCGCTGCTGCTGTTCCTGGCCGGAACCGCGCAGGCCGCCGGTTCCTCGATGCCGTGGGAAGGCCCGCTGCAATCCATCCTCGAATCCATCCAGGGGCCGGTGGCGCGCATCGTCGCGGTCATCATCATCATCGCCACGGGCCTCGCGCTCGCGTTCGGCGACACGTCGGGCGGCTTTCGCAAGCTGATCCAGATCGTGTTCGGCTTGAGCATCGCCTTCGCCGCCTCCTCGTTCTTCCTGTCGTTCTTCAGCTTCTCCGGCGGGGCTGTCGTATGAGCGCGCCGGATAGCTTCGCGGTCGGGTTCGAGGTGCCTTTGCATCGCTCGCTCACCGAGCCGATCTTGCTGGGCGGCGCACCGCGCACCGTGGCGATTGCCAACGGCACGCTGGCCGCCGCCGTCGGGCTGGGCCTGCAATTGTGGATTCCTGGCGTCGTGCTTTGGATCGTCGGCCATTCGCTGGCGGTATGGGGTGCGCGCGTCGATCCGCAGTTCATGGCCGTGTTCGCCCGGCACATCAAGCACCGTCCGCTGCTGGACGTGTGAGGGGACGCCACCATGCTGAACCTCGCCGAATACCGCCAGCGGCCCGCGCTGCTGGCCGACTGGCTGCCCTGGGCCGGACTGGTCGCGCTGGGTGTCGTCTTGAACAAGGACGGTAGTTTCCAGCGCACGGCCCGGTTTCGCGGGCCTGACCTCGACAGCGCCACGCAAGGCGAGCTGATCGCCACGTCGGCCCGCTTGAACAACGCGCTGCGCCGGCTGGGTTCGGGCTGGGCGCTGTTCATTGAGGCCGAGCGCCGCACCGCTGCCGACTACCCGCACTCGGAGTTTCCCGAGCCGCTGTCGTGGCTGGTGGACGAAGAACGCCGCTCGGCCTTCGAGGATACCGGCCATCACTTCGAGAGCGGCTATCACCTGACGCTGGTGTATCTGCCGCCCGAGGAATCCCGCGCTCGTGCCGCCAAGATGCTCTACGAGAACACGCCGACGAATGGCGTGGACTGGCGCGAGCGGCTGCAAGCCTTCGTCGCGGAAACGGATCGGGTCTTTGACCTGCTCGATGGCGTCATGCCGGAAATCGCCTGGCTGGACGACAGCCAGACGCTGACCTATCTGCACTCGACCATCTCGACGCGACGCTATCGCGTCGGCGTTCCCGAGGTGCCGTTCCACATTGACGCGCTGCTGACCGACTCGCCGCTGGTCGGTGGCCTGGCCCCCATGCTGGGCGACAGGCATCTGCGCGTGGTGTCGGTGCGCGGTTTCCCGACCTCGACCTGGCCGGGGATTCTGGACGACCTCAACCGCCTGGGATTTGGGTATCGCTGGAGTACGCGCTTTCTGTGCCTCGATAAATCCGAGGCGGAACGGGAATTGGTGCGCTTGCGCCGCCAGTGGTTCGCCAAGCGCAAGAACGTCATCGCGCTGCTGCGCGAAACGATCTTTCAGCAGGAAAGCCCGCTGGTCGATACCGACGCCAGCAACAAGGCCGCCGATGCCGACGCCGCCTTGCAGGAGCTGGGCAGCGATCAAGTCGCCTTCGGCTACCTGACGGCGACCGTCACCGTCATGGACGAAGACGCCGCCGTGGCCGACGAGAAGCTGCGCATGGTGGAGCGCGTCATTCAGGGGCGCGGGTTCGTCACCATCCCCGAAACGCTCAATGCCGTGGATGCCTGGCTGTCCTCGCTTCCCGGCAACGCCTACGCGAACGTGCGCCAGCCCATCGTCTCAACGCTGAACCTGGCGCACATGATGCCGGTATCGGCGGTATGGGCCGGGCCGGAGAAGAACGACCACCTGGGCGGCCCGCCGCTGATCGTCACCCGCACCGATGGCGCGACGCCGTTCCGGCTGGTGACGCACATCGGCGACGTGGGCCACACGCTGGTAGCGGGGCCGACCGGCATGGGCAAGTCGGTCTTGCTCGCCACGCTGGCGATGCAGTTCCGCCGCTATCGCGGCTCGTGCATCTTCGCCTTCGACATGGGGCGCTCGATGCGAGCCACCATCCTCGGGCTGGGTGGCGAGCACTACGACCTGGGCACGGACGGCGAAATCGCCTTCCAGCCGCTCGCCCGCATCGACCACGAGGGCTACCGCACCTGGGCCGCCGAATGGATCGAAGGGCGCTTGCTGCACGAAGGCGTGGCAGTCGGCCCCGACGAGAAGGCGGCCATCTGGTCGGCATTGGGAAGCCTTGCCGGTGCGCCGTTAGAGCAGCGCACGATGACGGGCTTGTCGGTGCTGCTGCAATCGAACGCGCTGCGTCAGGCGCTCGCGCCCTATGTGCTGGGCGGCGCGCACGGCAAGCTGCTGGACGCCGACCACAACCGGCTGGGCATGGCCGACGTGCAGTGCTTCGAGATGGAGGAGCTGATGCACAGCAAGGCCGCCGTCATGGCCGTGCTGCACTACCTCTTTGCGCGCTTCGACGAACGCTTTGACGGTGCACCCACGCTGCTGATCCTTGATGAGGCATGGCTGTTTCTCGATGACCCGGTGTTTGCCGCACGCATCCGGCAGTGGCTCAAGACGCTGCGCAAGAAAAACGTCAGCGTCATCTTCGCCACGCAGAGTCTGGCCGACATCAAGGATTCGAGCATCGCGCCAGCAATCATCGAGAGCTGCGCCAGCCGCATCTTCCTGCCGAACCCACAGGCGACCGAGCCGCAGATTCGCACGATCTACGAGGGTTTCGGACTGAATTCGCGCCAGATCGAGATCGTCGCCACCGCGCAGCCCAAACGCGACTACTACTACCAATCCCGCCTCGGCAACCGCCTGTTCGACCTTGACCTGGGGCCGGCGACGCTGGCCTTCGCGGGCGCTTCCACGCCGCAAGACCAGCGCGACATGGACGCGGTGCTCGCCGCAGCCGATGCCAGCTCCGCAGCGTCTTCCCCGTTCGCAGCCGCCTGGCTGCGCCATCGCGGCCTCGATTGGGCGGCCGACCTGCTGCCCTCATTCCCCGGCCTCGCGCCGGGCTCCGTCCGTACCGCCAACCACTCACAGGAGAACCAGCCATGAAACTGCATACCCCCAAGCTCGCCGCATTGACCGCAGCCTGCGTGCTCGCCTTCGGCATCGTGCAGCCCGCGCACGCGCTGTTCGGCGTCGGCGACATCGTGCTCGACCCGACCAATCTGGTGCAGAACACGCTCACCGCCGTTCGCACCTTGGAGCAGATCAACAACCAGATCCGCCAGCTCCAGAACGAAGCGCAGATGCTCATCAACCAGGCCCGCAACCTGGCAAGCCTGCCGTCCAGCGTGGTGGGCCAGTTGCGCGCGAACCTGGCGACCACCCAGCGGCTTATCGCGCAGGCCAAGGGCCTGGCCTACGACGTGACGAGCATCGACCGCGAGTTTGCGCGCCTGTATCCCGAGAAGTACGCCGCCACGGTGAGCGGCAATCAGATGTACCTCGATGCACAGGAGCGTTGGAAAAACACGCTCAACGGCTTGCAGACCACCATGCAGATGCAGGCACAGGCATCGCAGAACCTGAGCGACGACGAAAGCTTGCTGGCCGACCTCGTGGGCAAGAGCCAGTCGGCAGAAGGCGCGTTGCAGGCGATGCAGGCCATGAACCAGTTGCTCGCCCTGCAAGCCAAGCAGTCGATCCAGACGCAGCGGCTCCAGATCACACAAGACCGGGCCGCTTCGCTGGAGCTGGCGCGGCAGGCCGCGGCCACGGAGCGCGGGCGCGAGGTGACGCGCCGCTTCCTGGGTGAAGGCACGCCGTACACGCCGCAGCCCGTCAATTTCTACAACCGCTGAGGGGGACGGCCATGAAGAACGCGCCCGTCCTGTTCGCTCTCGCGTCCCTGCTGGCCAGCTGCGACCGGCCGCCTTCGGTGGATGCGCTGGCCGCCGACCCGTCCCGGCTGCACGCGCTGCGCACGCAATGCTGCGCGGGCGAGCACGGCGGCGCGTTCTGCGCGCAGGTGGCCCAAGCCGACCTGCGCCGCTTTCTCTCCGGCAAGGCCGGCCCCGGTGAGTACCAGACGCTCGCTGACCTGCCGCCGATTCCGCCCAGCTTCGATGAACCCGCCAATGACAACGGGCTTGGGCAGGAGAACTCGCCATGAATGACGTGACCATCATCGACCGCTTCCTCGATACGTTCTCGCGCTACATCGACTCGGGCTTTGGCCTGCTGCATGGCGAGGTGGCGTTTCTGACTGCCACGCTGATCGTCATCGACATGACGATCGCCGGCCTGCTCTGGGCGATGGGCCATGCCACCGGCCAGGGCGAGGACGTGATCGCCAAGCTGATCCGCAAGGTGCTCTACGTCGGCGCCTTCGCCTACATCATCGGCAACTTCAACTGGCTGGCCGGCATCGTGTTCCGTTCGTTCGCGAGCCTGGGCCTGACGGCAAGCGGCTCGACCTTGAGCATGGAGAATTTCCTGCAACCGGGCAGGCTGGCCAAGGTCGGCATCGACGCCGGGGCGCCGATCCTCAAACAGATCGGCGACATGGCGGGATTCCCCGAGGTGTTCGTGAACATCACGCCCATCGTCGTGATGTTCCTCGCGTGGCTGATCGTCCTGCTGTGCTTCTTCGTGCTGGCGATCCAGCTTTTCATCACGCTGATCGAGTTCAAGCTGACGACGCTGGCGGGCTTCGTTCTGGTGCCGTTCGCGCTCTGGAACAAGACCGCGTTCCTCGCTGAAAAGGTCTTGGGCAACGTGGTGTCGTCGGGCATCAAGGTGTTGGTGCTGGCCATCATCGTGGGCATCGGCTCGGGCCTGTTCGCCGAGTTCCAGGTGCAGCCAGCCGAGCCGTCCATCGACCATTCGGTCGTCGTCATGCTGGCCTCGCTGACCCTGCTGGCGCTGGGCATCTTCGGGCCGGGTATTGCGACCGGGTTGGTTTCAGGTGGCCCGCAGCTTGGCGCGGGCGCGATGGCCGGTGCCGCGCTGGGCGCGGCCGGCGCTGCGGTTGCCGTGGGCGCAGCGGCCACGGGCGTCGGTGGCGCCGTCGCAGCCGGCGCACGCATGGCCCCGGCTGCGGCCAAACTGGCCGGCAGCGGTGCTCGCGCGATGGCATCGACCGCCGGCGTGGGCAATGTCGCCAAGACCGGCGCGCAAGCCGCCGGGCAGAAGGTTGCCGATGGCGCACGCTCGATGAAGGAGCGTGTCGCTGCCGCCTTCCGGCCCGATGACGCCGCCGCGTCTGGCGGCCCGCAGGGCGCAGCCGATTCCGCAGCGCCTGCCGCTGCCGAACAGCCCGCCTGGGCCAAACGCCTGCACCGCAGGCAGCAACTCACCCACGCCGCGACCACCGCCGCCCACACGCTGCGCGGTGGCGATGGCGGCAGCTCCAGCCAAGGCCCGAGCCTGCGCGATTCCGATTCATAAGGAGACGAACCATGCGATTCAAAAGACCCCAAGTGCGCTACGCCGACACGCCGCAGCCAGCCACGCCGTACCAAGCCGCCGGCCAGGTGTGGGACGAGCGCATCGGCTCGCCGCGCGTGCAGGCGAAGAACTGGCGCTTGATGGCCTTCGGCTGCCTCGCGCTCGCGCTGCTGATGGCCGGTGGCCTGGTCTGGCGCTCGGCGCAGTCCATCGTCACGCCCTATGTGATCGAGGTCGATCAGGCTGGGCAGGTGCGTACCGTGGGCGAAGCCGCCACGCCGTACCGGCCCAGCGATGCCCAGGTGGCCTACCACCTGGGCCGCTTCATCGGCCTGGTGCGTTCGCTGTCCATCGACCCCATCGTGGTGCGGCAGAACTGGCTCGATGCCTACAACTACACCACCGACAAGGGCGCCGTGGTGCTCAACGACTACGCCCGCATGAACGACCCGTTCGCGCGCATCGGCAAGGAGTCGGTGACGGTGCAGATCACTTCCGTGACCCGCGCCAGCGACACGTCGTTCAACGTGCGCTGGACGGAGACGCGCTACGTCAACGGCGCACTGGATCGCACCGAACGCTGGAACGCGGTGATTTCCATCGTGCAGCAGACCCCGCGCACCGAGCAGCGGCTGCGCAAGAACCCCTTGGGCATCTACGTCAACGGCCTGTCGTGGAGCCGCGAACTCGATTCATCCGAAGGAGCCAAGCCATGAATCCGTATTTCCGTAAATCCGTTTTGCCGCTGATCCTGCTGGCAACAAGCGTCTTGTTTGCAGGCTGCGCCACGCAAGGCACGCCGCCGCCGGTCATCTCGCTGGATGAGCCCGTGCAGGCCCAGCCGCTGCCCGAGGCACCGAAGCCGGTGGAGGTCGTGACCGTGCCCGAGGTGTTGCCGATGCCGGCGCAGATGAAGCCTGTAGCGGACGCCAAGCCTGCGGCGGAGCCCGCCGACGAAACCGTGCGCGTAGCCCGCGCCAATGCCGAGGCGCGCATTGCGCCCACGCGCGAGGGCTACGTCAATGCCATTCAGGTCTGGCCCTTCACTGATGGCGCACTGTACCAGGTCTATGCGGCCGTGGGCCGCGTGACTGTGATCGCGCTCCAGCCGGGCGAAGAACTGGTGACGGTCGCCGCTGGCGATACCGTGCGCTGGATCGTGGGTGACACATCGAGCGGCAGCGGCGATGCGCTGCGCGTCAATGTGATGGTGAAGCCCATCCGTTCGGGCCTGAAGACCAATCTCGTCATCACGACCAGCCGCCGGACGTACCTGCTGGAGCTGACCTCGACCGAGAAGACGTGGATGGCCTCGGTGTCCTGGGAGTACCCCAAGGACAAGATGCTGGCCCTGCAGCGCCAGGCGCAGGCAGCGAGCGCCGCTGCGCCGGTCGATACCGGCTTGTCGCTGGAGAAGATCCGTTTCCGCTACGCGGTCAGCGGCAGCAATCCGCCGTGGAAGCCGCTGCGCGCTTTTGATGACGGGGAGAAGGTCTACATCCAGTTCCCGCCGGGCATTGCCCAGGGCGAGCTGCCGCCTCTGTTCGTGATCGGCGCGCAGGGTGACGGGCAGTTGGTGAACTACCGATTCCGCTCCCCGTACTACATCGTGGATCGGCTGTTCGGCGCGGCCGAACTGCGCCTGGGCGGGGACAAGAGCGACGTGGTGCGGATCGAACGCACGGATGGCACGCGGAGGAACTGACCATGAGCCAGGACGACATTTCTGACCATGCCGCGCCGCAGGCCGGCAAGGTGGCGCCCGAGGCAATGGCGCTGCGCGCGCAGCCGCGCCCGGTCACGCGCCTGAACCGGCGCACGTTGGCCATCCTCACCGGCGGCCTGTCGGTCGCCGTGCTCGGCGCCACGATCTGGTCGTTGCAGCCGCATCGGCGCAATGCGGGCGAGCAGACCGAGCTGTACAACGTGGATCGCGTGTCCAAGTCCGAAGGGTTGGACGGCCTGCCTTCGGACTATTCCAAGCTGCCGCCGAAGGTGCCGGAGCTGGGGCCGCCGTTGCCGGGCGACCTTGGCCCGGCCATCGTGAAGTCTCAGCAGCCCGTGACACCGACCTATGCGCCGCCGGGCCACGACCCGGAGGATGCGCGGCGCAAGGAGGCCGACGCTGCGGCGGCCTCGACGGTGTTCTTCCGCGCGGGCCAGCAGGGCAAGGCCGCAGCGCCTGCCGCTACGGCTGTGCCGGGCGGCGCCTTGGCGGGCTTCGACCCGCTCGCCGCTGGGCCAGCCTCGACGGCGGCCCAGCCATCCGACCCGACTGCCGTGCAAAACCGGCAAGACCAGAAAGAGGCTTTCCTGAAAGGCGGTTCTACGGAAACTCGCAATTCCGGCAATCTGCAAATGCCGGCCTCGCCCTACCAGGTGATGGCCGGAACGGTGATCGCGGGCGCGCTGGTGACGGGCATCAAGTCCGACCTGCCGGGCGACGTGATCGGCACGGTGACGGAGCCGGTCTACGACTCGGCCGCGGGAAAGTTCCTGCTGATCCCGCAGGGCTCGCGCATCCTGGGCAAGTACAACAGCCAGGTGAGCTATGGGCAGAGCCGCGTGCAGGTGGTGTGGAACCGCATCATCCTGCCCGACACGTCTTCGCTGAAGCTCGACAATCTGGCAGGCACCGACCCGGCCGGCTACGCCGGCCTGGAGGATGGGGTCGATTGGCATTGGGATCGCGTCTTTGCCGGCGCGGCGCTGACCACGCTGCTGGGCGTAGGCGCCGAGTTGGCCGCACCACAGAACCGGCAGAACGGCAACCGCGTCATCATTGCCGGACAGGGCAGCTTGCAGGACAGCGTGAACCAAGTCGGTCAGGAGATGACCCGGCGCAACATCAACATCCAGCCGACGCTGACCGAACGGCCGGGCCTGCCGGTTCGCATCATCGTCAACCGCGATTTGGTGCTGCGGCCGTACCAGCCGCTTTTCTTCAACAGGGGGGCAATGCGATGAGCACGACCAAGAAGCTGCGGCTGGGGCCGCTGCCCAATACCGAGAGTGTCAAGCTGACCTTTGCTTGTCCGGCCAGCTTGAAGGCCGACCTCGACCGCTACGCCGCGCTGCACGCGCAGGCGTATGGCGAGGTTGTAGATGTCGAGAAGTTGATCCCGCACATGCTGGAGGCATTCATGGCGGGGGATCGTGGATTCAGGAAAGGAACGAGCGCCAAGGTCGTCCCTCAGAAACAGACCTGACGACCTTGTCGTTCCGGGGGGCAGTTGGGCTACTATGGAGAAAGGCAAGTCGGCCTGCTGTTGGGAAACGTACCCGATGCAACGCGCCCCGGCTTTCTCCCTCGTCGCTCTTATGTGGCACCTAGCCCACAACGCAGCAGTCAATCCAAACTGCCCGAAACAGAGCTAACCTAACGTCCCATATAGAGTTTCAAGCCCTGGGCAATTTTCACTCAGGGCTTGACACGAGAAATTTTTTGTGCCTGCGTGAGTCGCCGTGCCGTGCCCTAGGGCGCCAATGAGGTAACGGAGCCAAGAGGAATGATTGTGAATATTGGTAACTTGCGAACTGTTATGCTACGGAATCTGCCATGAACGTTCCGGAGTCCCCCATGTCGTCTGCTCTCGCCGCCCAGCGCCCCGCCCATTCCACCGCTGCCGGTGCAGCGGCGGAGTTCCTGACCTTTCGCCTGGGCGAGGAGGAATACGGCATCGACATCCTGCGTGTGCAGGAGATCCGCTCCTACGAGCAGCCCACGCGCATGGCCCATGCGCCGGAGTTCATCAAGGGCGTGATCGACCTGCGCGGTGTCATCGTGCCCATCATCGACCTGCGGCTCAAGCTTGGCTGCGCCCAGGCCGAGTACACGGATTTCACCGTCGTCATCATTCTCAACGTGGCGGGCACGGTGCTGGGCGCAGTGGTCGACGCGGTGGCCGACGTGGTGGCGCTTCCGGCCGAGGCCATCAAGCCCGCGCCGCATTTCCAGGGCCAGGTGGATGCCTCCTTCGTGCGCGGCATCGCCACGGTGGACAAGCGCATGCTCATCGTCATGGATATCGAGTCGCTGCTGAGCAGCGCCGAAATGGGCCTGTTGCAGCAGGCCACCGCGACTGCCTGAGAGGCTGCGAGCCGGTGCGTCAGCCGGCCTGGCGGAACGGGTTGCGCCGCTGCAGATCGGCGAGGTATTGCGCCATGCCCTGGCCCTCGCGCGCCAGATAGCGGTCCACGGCGTCGGCGAACGCCGGGTGGGCCAGCCAGTGCGCGCTCTGGGTGGGCACGGGCATCAGGGCGCGCGCCATCTTGTGCTCGCCCTGGGCGCCGCCCTCGAAGCGCCGCACGCCGTGGGCGATGCACCAGGCAATGGGCTGGTAGTAGCAGGCCTCGAAGTGCAGGCAGTCCACGCGCTCGAGCGCGCCCCAGTAGCGGCCATAGGCAATGTTTTCTGATTCATTCTGGCCGTTTGCGCTTGTCTGTAAAGCGCTGACAGCTATCAAACTGCTAGCTATTGCGCGGCCCGCACGCTCGGCCACGAACAGCACCCAGGCCTCGGGCATGTGCTCCTGCATGCACGCGAAGAAGTCGCGCGTCAGATAGGGCGGGTTGCCATGTTCGAGGTAAGTGCGCTCGTAGCAGCGGTAGAAGAAATCCCAGTCGGCGGCGGCTATCTCTCGACCGCGCAGCACGCGAAAGCCGACACCGGCCTCGCGTACGCGGCGGCGCTCCTGGCGGATCTTCTTTCGCTTGTCCTGGTTCAGCGTGGCCAGAAAGTCGTCAAAGTCGGCAAACGGCTGCGTGCCCCCGGGCCGCTGGTTGTGCCAGTGGAACTGCACCTGCGCGCGCACCATCAGGCCAGCCGCGCGAGCTGCGGCCAAGTCTCCCTCGGCCGCAAACAGCAGGTGCAGGGACGAGAGTCTCGACTCGCCCGCCCAGGCCAGGAGCGCGCGCATGAGCGCGGTGCGCGCCTCATCGCTGCGCGCCAGCAGGCGCGTGCCGGGCACGGGCGTGAAGGGTACGGCGACCACGGCCTTGGGGTAGTAGGGCAGGCCGTGGCGTTCGTGCGCCTCGGCCCAGGTCCAGTCGAAGACATATTCGCCCCAGGAATGCGACTTCACGTAGAGCGCGCAGGCCGCGTGCAGCGTGCCTGCGCGCCAGAGTGTGAAAAAGCGCGGCGCCCAGCCGGTGCGCGCCGTGGCGCTGCCACTGGCCTCCAGCGCCGCCAGATAGGCATGGCGCATGAAGGGCGTGGGCCGGGGCTGCAGCGCCAGCAGCGCGTCCCAGGCGGCGGCGTCGACCTGGGAGGCCTGCCCGTGCAGGCGCAGTTCGTAGTCGGTGGGCGGGGTGGACAAGCTCGTGGTGTTCATCGTGCAAAGGGCGATGATGGCGCCAAAACCGTGGCCCCGCGTGGCCTGGGGCCTGCGGGCATAATCGACCGCGTTCTTTTCTCCTCGCCCTATGTCCTTCGTCATCAGCATCGCCCAGCTCAACTTTGTGGTGGGCGACGTGCCGGGCAATGCCCGCAAGATCATTCAGGCCGCACAGCAGGCCCATGCCGGCGGTGCCCGGCTCTTGCTCACGCCGGAGCTGGCGCTGTGCGGCTACGCGGCCGAGGATTTGTACCTGCGCCCCGCATTCTTGACGGCCTGCGAGCAGGCCCTGGCCGAGATTGCCGCGGCCACGGCCGCGCTGCCCGGGCTGGCGCTGGTGGTGGGCCACCCGCAGCGCATGCGCGAGGCGGTGGCCGAGGTCGATCACAGCCTGTGCCACAACGCCGCCAGTGTGCTGCGCGCGGGGCGCATAGAGCAGACCTACGCCAAGCAGTACCTGCCCAACTACGGGGTGTTTGACGAGCGCCGCTACTTCGTGCCGGGCGAGGGCAGCTGCGTGTTCGAGGTGGACGGCGTGCGCATGGGGCTGTTGATCTGTGAGGATGCCTGGTACCCCGAGCCCGCACGCCGCGCGCGCGAGGCGGGCGCGCAGATGCTGCTGACCATCAACGCCTCGCCCTACCACCTGGGCAAGGGCGCCGAGCGCGAGCAGGTCATGCGCGAGCGCGTGCGTGAGACCGGCCTGCCGCTGGTCTACGCCCACCTCGTGGGTGGGCAGGACGAGGTGGTGTTCGAGGGCCGATCGTTTGCGCTGAACGCCGATGGCAGCGTGGCCGCACGTGCCCCGGGTTTTGAGGAAAAAATGCTGTTTGCCCAGGTGCAGCAAGCGCAAGCAGCTATCACTATGGAAGCGGACGTGGCGCCCGCCGAGGGCTGGGAGGCAGAGCTCTGGTCCGCCCTGGTGCTGGGCGTGCGCGACTATGTGGGCAAGAACGGCTTTCCCGGCGCGCTGCTCGGACTGTCGGGCGGCATCGACTCGGCCCTGGTGCTGGCGATTGCCGTGGACGCGCTGGGCGCGGGCCGCGTGCGCACGGTGATGATGCCCTCGCCCTATACGGCCGACATCAGCTGGATAGACGCGCGCGACATGGCCGAGCGCCTCAAGGTGCGCCACGACGAGATCGCCATCGCGCCTCAGTTCGAGGCCTTCAAGACGGCGCTCGCACCGCTCTTTGCCGGCCGGGCGGAGGACACGACCGAGGAGAACCTGCAGGCGCGCATCCGTGGCACGCTGCTCATGGCGCTCTCCAACAAGTTCGGCAGCGTGGTGCTGACCACGGGCAACAAGAGCGAGATGGCCACGGGCTACTGCACGCTCTACGGCGATATGGCGGGCGGCTTTGCCGTGATCAAGGACGTACTCAAGACGCGCGTGTTCGCGCTGGCGCGCTGGCGCAACGCCAACGACCCCTATGGTACGGGTGCCAATCCCATCCCCGAGCGCATCATCACGCGCCCGCCGAGCGCCGAGCTGCGTCCCGACCAGAAGGACCAGGACAGCCTGCCGCCCTACGAGGTGCTGGACGCCATCGTCGAGCGCTACATGGAGAACGACGAGCCGCTCGAGGACATCGTGCGCGCCGGCTTTGCCCGCGCCGACGTGGAGCGCGTCACCCGCCTCATCCAGGTGAACGAATACAAGCGCCGCCAGGCCCCCGTGGGCGTGCGCGTCACGCGCCGCAGCTTCGGCAAGGACTGGCGCTACCCCATGACCAACAGGTTCAGGGCCTGAACCTGACCCGCCCCCTGTTTCCACTATTCCAGGAGTTCCCACCATGCAAATGATCACCGCCGTCATCAAGCCCTTCAAACTCGAGGAGGTGCGCGAGGCACTGGCCGAATGCGGCGTGACGGGCCTGACGGTGACCGAGGTCAAGGGCTTTGGCCGTCAGAAGGGCCATACCGAGCTCTACCGCGGCGCCGAATACGTGGTGGACTTTCTGCCCAAGGTGAAGATCGAGGTCGTGGTGCGCGATGACGACGTGGACCGCTGCGTGGACGCCATCGTGGCCGCGGCGCGCACCGGCAAGATCGGCGACGGCAAGATCTTCGTGAGCCCCGTGGCGCGTGTGGTGCGCATACGCACGGGCGACCTCGACGACGCGGCGGTGTGAAGGCCGACCGGATTTTCTAGATCACATCGCGCAGGGCGCCGGTGCTGGCGTTCAGGCCGGCATCCTGCACCAGTGCGGCGAGCAGCGCGCCGGGCTCGGTGCCCGTGCGTATCAGACCCATCTGCCATTCGCCCATCAGGCCGTTCTTCACGGCGTGCTCCATGAAGCCCATCAGGCCTTGGTAATAGCCATCGGTGTCGAGCACGCCTATGGGCTTGTCGTGGTAGCCGAGCTGGCGCCAGGTCCAGACCTCGAACAGCTCCTCCAGCGTGCCGATCCCGCCCGGCAGTGCCAGAAAGGCATCGCTGCGCTCGGCCATCATGGCCTTGCGCTCGTGCATGCTCGTGACGATGTGCAGCTCGTCGCACAGGTGGTTGGCCAGTTCCTTGTCGACAAGCGCCTGGGGGATGACGCCGACCACGCGTCCGCCGGCCGTGCGCGTGGCCTCGGCCACGGTGCCCATGAGGCCGCTGCGCCCGCCGCCATAGACGAGTTGCCCGCCATGCGCGCCTATCCAGCGGCCCACGGCCACGGCGGCTTCGGTGAACAAGGGGTTGTCCCCGGGGCGTGAGCCCAGGTAGACGCAGATGGAGAAGGCGGGGTCAGCCATGAGAAAACCTTTGGTAGAGCGCGGCGGCCCAGACGGCGCCGCACAGCAGCAGACTCAGCAGCACGGCCGCGCTGCCCATGTCTTTGGCGCGTTTGGACAGGTCGTGCAGCTCGGGGCCGATGCGGTCGATCGCCGCCTCTATGCCTGAGTTGAGCAGCTCGGTGATCAGCACCAGCATCACGCTGCCCGCGAGCATGGCCACCTCCACCCAGCTGCGCCCGAGCCAGAGCGCCAGCACCAGCAATGGGGCGCCGAGCATGGCCTCCAGGCGAAAGGCCTTCTCACCCCAGCCCGCGCGCAGCCCGGCGAGCGAATAGGCCGTGGCGTGCCACAGGCGGTTCAGGCCGGTGCGCTGCTTGTGGGGGTGTTGTGCATCAGACATGGGAGCCTTCGCGGCCTGTCGGGCAGGTCGTCAGTTCTTCTTGCGTGGCGTCGGCAGCTCGAGATGCACCAGGCGCGTGCCGGCGAGCGCATCGTGCCAGAACTGGCGCTGCGGATGGAGCCGGCTGGCCGCCGCCCAGAGCAGCACCCACAGCACCTGCAGCAGCAGGGTGGTGAGCACGGGCACACCCGCCGCATAGGCAGCCAGGGGCGGCAGAAACCACAGCCAGCACAGCACATAGCGCAGCAATGCGCGCGTCTGGCTCAGGGGGCGGCCCTGGGCGTCGACGACCCTGATATGCCAGGTCTTCATCGCCAGCGTGTAGCCGCGCGACCAGAACCAGACGAAGTAGATGCTGAAGACGACGAACAGAAAGCCCTGCAGCGCATGGCGGTTGTCCAGCGCATGGCGCGTCTGCGTCAGCGTGCTGAAGAGGTAGCCGGCGATGAACACCACGCCAAACAGCAGCATGCCCTCATAGAGCCAGCAGGCCATGCGGCGCAGCAGTGGCGGCGCCATGCCATTGGCTGCGCCGGCGACGGTGCTGCCGGAGTGGGGGGCGCCTGAAGAGGTGGAGCGGGACATGCAATGAGAAACGCGGCAGGCCTCGGCCTCGAGGGCACTGTAGGGGTGGATGGATGGAACGACCGAATCTTATCCGGGTGTGTACAGCGGCGGATTGTCGCGCCGGGGCTCGGCCGGGGCTTCGGCGGGCGCCGCCGCCGGCTCCAGTGGCGGCAGGGGCGTGGACACGGCCGAGGGCACAACGATCGGCGCCGTTTCCACCTTGACCGGCGCCGGCGGCAGCGCGGGCGCGGGTGGCTGGATATCGGCCGGTGGCACGATCTTGGGCGGGTTGGGCGCTGCGGGTGGGGCGCTCGCAGCCGCGGGTACGCGGGCCAGCTTCTTGGGCGGAACCGGGCGCACCGCGGTGGCCGCGCCCTTGGGCCTGGGCGCGGCCTTGGCCGCGAGGCGGGCCTTTTCTTCCTCGCTCAGCGCCTGGTAGGCCTCCCATTGCGCGCGCCGCGTATCGGCGGGCAGCCTGGCGGCCGCGGCGTAGTTGAGCCGCGCCTGGCTGCGCTGCTGGGCACTGAGGCTGGCCCAGTCGGTGATGCGCTCGAGCATCTTGGCCTGCTCATCGGGCGAGAGGGCGTGAAAGCCCGCAGCGAGATTGAGCCAGTTGCGCTTTTGCACCTCGCTGAGCAGCGCCCAGCGGTTGGCCAGCGGGTACAGGGCCTCCTTTTGCCGGGTGGTGAGGGAGGACCAGGGCGGTCCCACCTCGGGCTGCACGACGGGGCGCGCGCCACCGTGCGCCTTGAGCCGGCCACCACCGAGCGCCTGCACCGGTACGGGCGTGCTCGGCGCCACCCGGGTATAGACCGCCATCCACCAGCCGCCGGCGGCGAGCAGGCCCAGCAACACAAAAGCCAGCACGAATGCTGGCACTGTGCGCGTGATGTTGCGGGTACGGGATGCGTGCATGCAGGCGCGGCTACGCCGAATGGGGATGGTCAGGGAGTTTGGCTCGAGGTCTTGAGGAACTGCGCAAAACCTGGATCGGTGTAGGCGGCCGGAGGGAGGTCGCCCGTCAGCAGGGCCGCGTCGACTTCCGCGATCTCATGCGTGATGGTGGCATCCTGCTCGGTGTTGACGACGAACACGCCGATGACCATGGCCGCCACGGGAATGGCCGAGATCAGCGCACGCCACCAATTGCCGCCCTCGCCACCCCAGCCGCTCAGGCTTGCGCTGTGGCCGCTGGCCTGAATCTGTGTCGCGGCCTCGGCATGGCGCACCGTCTCCACCATGGGGCGCTTGCGCCTGGCCAGGGCCTGCATGCGCGCGGCGCGCAGGCGCTCCGTGATGTCGTAGGGCAGGTCGGCGTTGCCGTGCGTCAGATGCGCAGCCACGCGGCGCGCATAGGCGTCCGCCGCCTCGGCGGCCTGCAGGGTCGGTTCGGTGGTGCGATTCATGGCACGATTCCTTTGGCCTTGAGGGCCTTGCTGAGCGTCTGGACGGCGCGAAAGCAGTGGGTCTTGACGCTGCCCTCCGAGCAGCCCATGGCGGCTGCCGTTTCCGCGACGTCCATTTCCTCCCAGTAACGCATCAGAAACGCTTCGCGTTGACGCGCGGGCAACAGTTGTATCTCGGTCTCAATCGCTTGTAAAACCTGTGTCTGCCGCAGGGCATCCTCGGCACTCTGCGCCGCGTCGCCTTCGGGCTTGCCCGCGTGGACTTCCAGCAGATCGAAATCCGCCCCGTCCTCGCCCGGGCCCTCGAAGTCGCTCATGCTGGAAAACAGCGCGTTGCGAGTCTTCTGCCGGCGGAACCAGTCCAGCGTGCAGTTCGTGAGAATGCGCTGAAACAGCATGGGCAGCTCGCCCACGGGCTTGTCTCCATAGTGCTCGGCCAGCTTGAGCATGCTGTCCTGGACGATGTCCAGGGCCGCTTCCTCGTTGCGGACGTGGTAAAGCGTGCGCTTGAACGCGCGTTTGTCCACGCTCTTGAGGAAGTCGGAAAGCTCTTGTTCGGTTGCCAAAAGACGATAGGCCGGAGACAGGCCGGTTGATGCGGTGCAGCGGGCGTGAGCCCCGTCGCGAAGGGCGGATTATGGCATTGGGGTGGTATTTTTATCGTTGCCATGCGCAAGACTGTGTGTGCAGTGCAATAATCGCGGCTGCAGTTCAAAAAGGCAAACGGGTCCCGGTTCGGCGTCACACTCATCTCGCCCATGGCCGAGGCCTTAAGTTCCAAGTCGGCTTCACAAGAGCGCGCACGAGGGGCACCCAAGGTTTTTCGTCAGAGAAATTCGCAAAGGTTGATCATGGAAATCTCCAAGGCCGAACTCCACTCGGCAGCACAGGCCGCTCGCGGCAACCACTCCCACGCCTCCGGCTCCCAGGAACTCATGGGTGCCGAAATCCTCGTCAAGGCCCTGCAGGCCGAGAACGTGCAGTACATGTGGGGCTATCCCGGCGGCGCCGTCCTCTACATCTACGACGCGCTCTACAAGCAGGAACCATTCAGCATGTGCTGGTGCGCCACGAACAGGCGGCCGTGCATGCGGCCGACGGCTACGCCCGCGCCACGGGCGAGGTGGGGGTGGCGCTGGTCACCTCGGGCCCGGGCCTGACGAACGCCGTGACGGGCATTGCCACGGCCTACATGGATTCCATCCCCATGGTCATCATCTCCGGCCAGGTGCCCACGCCCGCCATCGGGCTCGACGCCTTCCAGGAATGCGACACCGTGGGCATCACGCGCCCCATCGTCAAGCACAACTTCCTGGTCAAGGATGTGCGCGACCTGGCCATGACGCTGAAGAAGGCCTTCCACATCGCGCGCACCGGCCGCCCCGGCCCCGTGGTGGTGGACATCCCCAAGGATGTGTCGTTCAAGAAGACGAGCTTTCACGGCTATCCGCAGAGCGTGGAGATGCGCTCCTACAACCCCGTCAGAAAGGGCCATGCGGGCCAGATCCGCAAGGCGCTGCAGCTGCTGCTCACGGCCAAGCGCCCCTATATCTATACCGGCGGCGGCGTGCTGCTGGGCAATGCCACGGCCGAACTGCGCACCCTGGTCGACCTGCTGGGCTACCCGGTCACGAACACGCTGATGGGCCTGGGGGGCTTCCCGGCGACCGACCAGCGCTTCCTGGGCATGCTTGGCATGCACGGCACGATCGAGGCCAACAACGCCATGCAGAACTGCGATGTGCTGCTGGCCGTGGGGGCGCGCTTTGACGATCGCGTGATCGGCAACCCCAAGCATTTCGCGCAGAACGACCGCAAGATCATCCACATCGACATCGACCCGTCAAGCATCTCCAAGCGTGTGAAGGTGGACATTCCCATCGTGGGCGATGTCAAGGAGGTGCTGTCCGAGCTGATCTCCATGATCCGCGAAACCACCCAGCGTGCCGACGCCGGCGCGCTGGCCGCGTGGTGGAACCAGATCGAGGCCTGGCGCGGCCGCGACTGCCTCAAGTACGACCGGGGCAACACCGAGGTCATCAAGCCGCAGTACGTCATCGAGACGCTGTGGAACATGACGAAGGACGCCGACGCCTACATCACCTCCGACGTGGGCCAGCACCAGATGTGGGCCGCGCAGTTCTACAAGTTCGACGAGCCGCGCCGCTGGATCAACTCGGGCGGTCTGGGCACCATGGGCGTGGGCATTCCCTACGCCATGGGCATCAAGCTCGCCAAGCCCGAGTCCGAGGTGTTCTGCGTGACGGGCGAGGGCTCGGTGCAGATGAACATCCAGGAGCTGTCCACCTGCCTGCAGTACAACACGCCGATCAAGATCCTGTCGCTGAACAACCGCTACCTGGGCATGGTGCGCCAGTGGCAGGAGATCGAGTACTCGGGCCGCTACAGCCACAGCTACATGGACGCGCTGCCCAACTTCGTGAAGCTGGCCGAGGCCTATGGCCATGTGGGCATGCTCATCGAGCGCCCGCAGGACGTGGAGCCCGCGCTGCGCGAGGCGCGCAAGCTCAAGGACCGCACCGTGTTCCTGGACTTCCGCACCGACCCGACCGAGAACGTCTTCCCCATGGTGCAGGCCGGCAAGGGCATTACCGAGATGCTGCTGGGATCTGAAGATCTCTAAGGCAAATCGGCATCCAGCGCTTGCCAGTCAAGCGCGAGCAGCTATTCTTTGAATAGCATTTCTTTGACGAATCTATTGTTCGCCGAGCCAGGTGCTTACCGGCACCTGGGGAGGGCGACGAAAAGAGGAATCGCACATCATGAAACACATCATTGCCGTTCTGATCGAGAACGAGGCCGGCGCCCTGTCGCGCGTGGTGGCGCTGTTTTCGGCGCGTGGCTACAACATCGAGTCGCTGACCGTGGCGCCGACGGAAGACCCGTCGCTCTCGCGCATGACGATACAGACCACGGGCTCGGACGATGTCATCGAGCAGATCACCAAGCACCTCAATCGCCTCATCGAGGTCGTGAAGGTGGTGGACCTGACCGAGGGCGCCTACACCGAGCGCGAGCTCATGATGGTCAAGGTGCGCGCTGTGGGCAAGGAGCGCGAGGAGATGAAGCGCATGGCCGACATCTTCCGCGGCCGCATCATCGACGTGACCGACAAGAGCTACACCGTGGAGCTCACGGGCGACCAGTCCAAGAACGACGCCTTCCTGCAGGCCATAGACCGCACGGCCATCCTGGAGACCGTGCGCACCGGCGCGAGCGGCATTGGCCGCGGCGAACGCATCCTGCGCGTGTAGGACAATCCACCGTTTTCCCCATTTTTTCGAACCAGATTTCAACCGGAGCCAACATGAAAGTTTTCTACGACAAAGACTGTGACCTGAGCCTGATCAAGGGCAAGACCGTGGCCATCATCGGCTACGGCAGCCAGGGTCATGCACACGCCCAGAACCTGAACGACAGCGGCGTGAAGGTCGTGGTCGGCCTGCGCAAGGGCGGCGCCTCCTGGCCCAAGGTCGAGAAGGCTGGCCTGACCGTGATGGAGGTCAATGACGCCGTGAAGGCGGCCGATGTGGTCATGATCCTGCTGCCCGACGAGCAGATCGCCGAGGTCTACAACAACAACGTCGAGCCGAACATCAAGCAGGGCGCGTCGCTCGCCTTCGCCCATGGCTTCAACGTGCACTACAACCAGGTCGTGCCGCGCGCCGATCTGGACGTGTGGATGGTCGCGCCCAAGGCCCCCGGCCACACCGTGCGCAACACCTACACCCAGGGCGGCGGCGTACCCCACCTGGTCGCAGTGCACCAGGACAAGAGTGGCCGCGCCCGTGACCTGGCCCTGTCCTACGCCATGGCCAACGGCGGCGGCAAGGCCGGCATCATCGAGACCAGCTTCAAGGAAGAGACCGAGACCGACCTGTTCGGCGAGCAGGCCGTGCTGTGCGGCGGCGCCGTCGAGCTGATCAAGATGGGCTATGAGACCCTGGTCGAGGCCGGCTACGCCCCCGAGATGGCCTACTTCGAGTGCCTGCACGAGCTCAAGCTCATCGTGGACCTGATCTACGAAGGCGGCATTGCCAACATGAACTACTCGATCTCGAACAATGCCGAGTTCGGCGAGTACGTGACCGGCCCCGAGGTCATCAACGAAGAGTCGCGCAAGGCCATGCGCAATGCCCTGAAGCGCATCCAGAACGGTGACTACGCCAAGATGTTCATCCAGGAAGGCCGCCTGAACTATCCGTCGATGACGGCCCGCCGCCGCAACCTGGCCGCCCACTCCATCGAGCAGGTCGGTGGCCAGCTGCGCGCCATGATGCCCTGGATCGCCAAGAACAAGCTGGTGGACCAGACGCGCAACTGATGCGTGCGCGGCGCGGCTCTGGCCCGCGCCGATGCAACTGCCAAGGCCACCTCGGTGGCCTTTTTTGCGTGCTGCGGGTCGGGGCTACACTGCCCCCTCCCGCGCACCCTGCAGGGTGTGTTTTTACTATGAGTTATGTAGCTGCTTGTACTTGTGTACAAAGCGCTGGAGGTCGATTGAATGCATGATGGCAACGAAGCCGCCGAAGTCGCCGAGGTGCTGGTCCACAAGCGCCGCAAGGGCATTTATGTGTTGCCCAACCTGTTCACGCTGGCGGCCCTGTTCGGCGGGTTCTATGCCATCGTCATGGCCATGAACGGGCGCTTCGAGCTCGCCTCCATCGGCGTGTTCTGCGCCATGGTGCTCGACAGCCTGGACGGCCGCGTGGCGCGCATGACGAACACGCAGAGCGCCTTTGGCGAGCAGATGGATTCGCTGTCCGACATGGTGTCGTTTGGCGCCGCGCCCGCGCTCATTGCCTACATCTGGGCGCTGCAGGGCCTGGGACGCTGGGGCTGGATTGCGGCCTTCGTCTACTGCGCCTGTGCGGCGCTGCGTCTGGCTCGCTTCAACGTGAACACGGGCGTGGTGGACAAGCGCTACTTCCAGGGCCTGCCGTCGCCCGCGGCCGCGGCGCTGGTCATGGGCTTCATCTGGCTGCTCACCGACGCCGGCGTGCATCCGGGCCAGCCGGTGCTGGGCCTGTCCTGGCAGCACATCACCTGGGTGATGTTCGGCTTCACGCTCTACGCGGGGCTGACCATGGTCACCAATGTGCCGTTCTACAGCTTCAAGGACCTGCACATGAAGAAGAGCGTGCCCTTTGCCGTCATCGTGCTGATTGCGCTGGGCATTGCCGTGGTCAACATCCACCCGCCCACGGTGCTGTTCGGCATTTTTGTGCTCTACGGTCTGTCGGGCTATGTGCTCTATGCCTGGCGCAAGGCCAAGGGCCAGCAGACCAGCGTGATCAGCACCTCGACCGACGAGCCGGACGAGCAGGGGCTGCACCACTGAACCCTCATTCCGCGTCGGGCTGCATGTCGGGCGCGGCCTGCTGGAAGGCCGGCAGCTGCTCGCAGGCCTCGACGATGCGGTTGATCGTGGGGTAGGCATCCAGCGCGCAGTTGAAGCGCCTGGCGTTGAATACTTGAGGCACGAGGCAGCAGTCGGCCAGGCCGGGGCTTTCGCCATGGCAGAAGCGCCCCGTCTCGTTGCCGCGCGTCAGCGTGTCCTCCACGGCCTGCAGGCCCAGTGCCACCCAGTGGGCGTACCAGGCGTCCTTTTGGGCGTCGGATATGCCTAGGTTGCGCTTGAGGTACTTGAGCACGCGCAGATTGTTCAGGGGATGGATCTCGCAGGCCACCATCTGCGCCAGGGCGCGCACGCGCGCGCGGCCCAGGGCATCCTTGGGCAGCAGGGCGGGGCCGCCCTGGGTTTCGTCGAGGTACTCGATGATGGCCAGCGACTGCGCCAGCACCGGGCCCTCGGCAGAGAGCTGCAGCGCCGGCACCAGCCCCTGCGGGTTGGCGCTGCGAAAGGCGTTCGTGTGCTGCTGGCCACCGTCCTTCAGCAGGTGCACAGGGATGGTGTCATACGCCAGCCCCTTGAGGGCCAGCGCAATGCGCACGCGGTAGGCGGCCGAGCTGCGAAAGTACGAATAGAGCTTGAGCATGGTGCGCCTCAGGCGGCCTTGGCGGTGTTCACCTGGTTCTCTATGGCGCCGAAGATGCTCTGGCCCTCGGCATCGAACATCTCGATGCGCACCTTGTCGCCATGCTTCATGAAGGGCGTGATGGGCTTGCCCTGCTCTATGGTTTCGTAGGTGCGCACCTCGGCCAGGCAGCAGTAGCCCACGCCGCCGTTGGCGATCGACGAGCCCCACAGATTGCCCTGCTTGTTCGACACCGTGCCCGAGCCGACGATGGAGCCCGCGCACAGCGTGCGCGTCTTGGCCACATGGGCGACGAGCCGGCCGAAGTCGAAGGTCATGTCCACGCCCGCGTTGGGCTTGCCGAAGAGCTGATCGTTGAGGTGCACGACGAGCGGCAGGTGCACCTTGGCGTCCTGCCAGGCGGCGCCCAGCTCGTCGGGCGTGACGGCCACGGGGCTGAAGGCGCTCGCGGGCTTGCTCTGGAAGAAGCCAAAGCCCTTGGCGAGCTCGGCAGGGATCAGGTTGCGCAGGCTCACGTCGTTGACCAGCATCACCAGACGGATGGCCTTGGCCGCCTGCTCGGGCGTGGCGCCCTGGGGCACGTCACCCGTGACCACGGTGACCTCGGCCTCGAAGTCGATGCCCCAGGCCTCCTGGGCCACCACCTCCCCGCGCGGCGGGATGAATCCGTCGCTGCCGCCTTGGTACATCAGCGGGTCGGTGTAGAAGCTCTCGGGCACCTCTGCATTGCGCGCGCGGCGCACCAGCTCCACATGGTTGATGTAGGCCGAGCCGTCGGCCCATTGCCAGGTGCGCGGCAGCGGGCTGTGGCAGGCGGCTTGGTCGAAGGCCTCGCCCTCGATGGCGCCGCTGTTGAGGGCCTCGTAGACCTGGCGCAGCTGCGGCTCCACGGTGGCCCAGTCATCGAGCGCGGCCAGCATGGTGCGCGCAATGGCGGGAACGGCGCGGCAGCGCTTGAGGTCCCGGCTGACGACGACCAGCGTGCCGTCGCGGCCGCCTTGCTGCAGGGTTGCGAGTTTCATGGTGTGACTCCTTTGCTTATGGTGTGTGACGTGTGGGGCGATCGGCTCATGCCGACTGCGACGCGGTGCGGGTATTGTCCGGCGTGCGCGGACGGTGGATGTGGCGCTGCACCAGCGCCAGCGCGACCAGGGCAGCCACCATGGCATAGCCCAGCAGCGACAGGTAGCCGGAGGCGCCGTTGGAGGTGATGATGGCAGCGCCGGCAAACGAGCTCAGGATGGCCCCGAGGCGGCCGAAGGCCAGGCCCGCGGCCGTGCCCGTGGCGCGAATCTGCGTGGCGTAGACATGGGCACAGAGCGCATACATGGGGGCCTGCACGCCGTTGACGAACATGCCGTGCACGCCCAGGCCCAGCATCAGCAGACTTGCGTCTCTGTGAAAGTCCACGCCCTTGAGCAGCAGAGCGCTTGCAGCCGCACCGGCGCAGGCCAGCATCAGCGGCCAGCGCGAGCCGAAGCGCGCCATGGCCCAGGCGCAGCCCAGGGCGCCGAGCACGCCGCCCAGGTTGTAGGCCGTCAGTCCGGAGCTGGCCATGGACACCGGCAGGCCTTCTGCCGTGAGCATGGAGGGCAGCCAGCTGAAGGCGCTGTAGGACGCCAGCATGACCATGAAGAAGCCCATCCAGATGGCCAGGGTGTCGCGCGCCAGACCGTCCTTGAACAGCGCGCCGAAGCCTGCGCGCTGCTGCTGGCCCACCAGCTGCTCCGCGGCATCGACGAAGCCGGCATCGGCCGCCGTGGGGCGCTGCATGCGGGTGAGCAGCGCGCGCAACTGCGGCCATTGGGCGCTGTGGCGTGCCATCAGGCGCGGCGACTCGGGTAGGCGGGCCAGCAATACCAGGCTGTAGGCCAGGGGCAGGGCACCGCCAATCCAGAACATGGCGCGCCAGCCCAGGCTGGGCAGCACGGTACTGGCAAACAGGCCGGCCAGCATGCCGCCCAGCGGATAGCTCACGATGGTGGCGGTGACGGCGATGGTGCGGTAGCGCAGTGGGGTGAACTCCGCCGTCAGCGTGGAGGCGCTGGGAAGGGCGCCGCCAATGCCCAGACCGGCAATGAAGCGCAGCATGGTGATGGCGAGGATGTTGGGTGCAAAGCCGATGGCGATGGTGGTGGCGCCGAACAGCGCCACGCTGGCGGCGATGACGAGCCGGCGTCCGATGCGGTCGGCCATGTAGCCAGCGAACGCGCTGCCCAGCGCCATGCCGATCAGGCCCGAGGCCACGGCCGGGGCGAAGGCGCTGCGCTCTATGCCCCATTCCTTGATGATCACGGGAATGGCAAAACCGATGAGCTGGCCATCGAAGCCGTCGAGGATGATGGACAGCGCGGCCATCAGCACCACCCACTTCTGCAGGCTGCTGAAGGGGCCATGGTCGAGTGTGTGGCCTATGTCTACGGCTGACGCGTGCTGCGTGCGGGGCATGGGGTGTCTCCTGGGGCGGGTGCTTGCCGCACCCTTGGTGTGTCTGTTCTGCTGCATTGGGCGCAGCAACGCCCGGCACAGGGCGCCTGGGCGCCTGTGCTTGGGCAGGTTGGGAAAGCGGTGGGCTGCCTCAGCCCACGGCGGGCTTCAGTGCGGGCCTACGCGGCCCGAGCCGTCGTGCATCCAGCGTGCATGCTCGGGCGCCTTCTTGGTGCGGTCCCATTCATTGAGCATGTCCCACTTCACGTCGTCGAGCGCCTTGTCCATCTGCGGCGTGGCCGTGTTGACGGCCAGTTCCAGACGGTGGCCCGAGGGGTCGCGGAAGTAGATTGACTGGAAGATGGTGTGATTGGTGGGGCCAATGACCTGGATGCCGTCGGCCTCCATCTTGGCCTTCACTTTCATCATGGTGTCGATCGAATCGACCTTGAGCGCCAGATGCTGCGTCCACGAGGGCGTATTGGCATCCGAGGGCGCGATCATCTCGGGCTTGGTCGGCAGCTCGAAGAAGGCCAGGATGTTGCCGCCGCCGATGTCGATGAAGATGTGCATGTACGGGTCGGGCTCCTTGGTGGAGGGCACCTCGTTCTCCGCAATCGCCAGGATGAAGTTGGCGTCCAGGTATTTCTGGTACCACTCCACGGTTTGCTTTGCGTTCTTGCAGCGGTAGGCGACATGGTGGACGCCGTTCAGAAAGGCCATGGTTGTCTCCTTGGATGGTTGTGGGTCAGTCGTTGAAGGGTTTGCGCGCAATGGCCATGGCCTCGCGCAGCACGGTGATGTCGCCGATATGGTTGGCCAGCAGCAGCACCAGGCGTGCGTTCACGGCCAGGCTTTGCTCGTCGCTCAATCCCTGGTGGGTGTCGATCAGGGCCTCGTAGAAGTCGTCGCCGGGCGAGTAGGCCTGGAAGTAGCGCTTGCCGGGTTCCTTGAGGTGGGGTTCGGTGATCAGGGGCATGGTGTTGTCTCCTTGTTGGTCTCAGGCGTTGCCCGTGGCACGGGCCACGGCGGCGCGTACCTGGGCGGCGTCCAGCTGGCGCCAGCGCGCGGCCACATGCTGGTCGGGGCGCAGCAGGTAGCAGGTGCCGTGCTGCATGTCGTAGCGGCTGCGGATCGCTTCTTGCGCGTCGATCAGCGTGGGCAGTGGCGCGGGGGCCTGGCCACGGGCGGCGACCACGGTCGCAAGCACGGGTATCGGGGCATCGGCCAGCGCGGCCAGGGACTGGACGGTGGCGGCGTCCAGGCTGCCCGCGTCCTCCACGTAGTACAGCAGCTGGAACTGCGAGTCCATGCCGGCGAGCAGCCAGCTGCCGCGGCCGCCCTGCACGGGAGCGTCGTCCATGGGGGCGCCGGGAATCATGTTGCCGGCAAAGGCATCGGCATCGGGCGTGTTCAGTGGTGATTCGACGAGCCAGGTGGGCACCGACAGGCGGCCCGAGTTGACCAGGGCGCGCGCAAACGGGTAGTCCTGCGCGAGCTCGAGCACCGCGTTGCGGAAGGCCTTGCTGGTCTTGCTCTTGGGCGTGATGAAGTCGGTCGAGCGCGTCGAGTTCATGATGTTCTCGTCGGCGGCATAGCAGCGCTCGGCGCTGTAGCTGTCCAGGAGCGATGCGGGCGCCTTGCCGTCGAGCACGAGCTTGAGCTTCCAGGCCAGATTGTCCGCGTCCTGGATGCCGCTGTTGGCGCCGCGTGCGCCAAAGGGCGAGACCTGGTGCGCGGCGTCGCCCACGAAGAGCACGCGGTTGTGGTTGAAGCGTCCCATGCGTCGGCACTGGAAGGTGTAGACGCTGACCCACTCGAGCTCGAACTCGCGCTCGTCGCCCAGCATGGCCTTGATGCGCGGGATGACGTTCTCGGGCCTCTTCTCGACCTCGGGGTCGGCGTCCCAGCCGAGCTGGAAGTCGATGCGCCAGACGTTGTCCGCCTGCTTGTGCAGCAGCACCGACTGGTTGCGGTGAAACGGTGGGTCGAACCAGAACCAGCGCTCGGCCGGGTAATCGGCCTTCATGACCACGTCGGCGATCAGGAAGCGGTCCATGAAGATCTTGCCCTCGATATCGAGGCCCAGCATGCGGCGGATGGGCGAGCGCGCGCCGTCGGCCACCACGAGCCAGTCGGTCGTCAGGGTGTAGGCGCCGTCGGGCGTCTCCACGCGCAGCGTGGCCTTCTCGGCGTCCTGCTCCACGGCGATGACGTTGTTCTTGAAGCGTATCTCCAGGTTGGGCAGCGCGCGGGCGCGCTGGACCAGGTAGTCCTCCAGGTAGTACTGCTGCAGGTTCACCATGCCGGGGCGCTGGTGGCCTTCCTGGGGGCGCAGGTTGAAGTGGAAGACCTCGCCCTCGCCAAAGAAGGTGCGGCCCACGTCCCAGGACGTGCCCTTGTCCACGCAGGGCGTGCCACAGCCCAGGCGGTCAAGCACCTCAAGCGTGCGCTTGGCATAGCAGACACCGCGCGAGCCGATCGACACCGTGTCGTCGTTGTCCAGCAGCAGCACGCGCTGGCCCTGCTGCGCCAGGTCGATAGCCATGGTCAGGCCCACGGGGCCCGCACCGACCACCACCACGGGGTAGTGGCCGTCGCGCTGCTCTGCCAGTTCGGGCGGGCGCACGTAGTCAAACTTGGGGTAGGTGTAGGTCTTCAGCATTTGTCTCTTGAATCCTGTAGTGATGCCAAAAATGGCCCCTGGCGCTTGTCAGTAAGGCGTGGGTAGCTATTGTTTTTGTGGCTTCAACCCTGCTGAAGTGCGTGCCACATCTGCTGGTCGCGCTCGGCCGTCCAGATGCGCGGATCGCGGATGCCACTGGCCTCGTCGTGGGCCCGCGTCACGTCAAAGGGCAGACAGTGCTCGTAGATGAAGACCTGGCCGAACTTCGGATCCATGGCCTTGCGCGTGTGCTTCATGCAGGCGTTCAGGTCCATGCCCTGGGCCACGGCTTGCTGCGCGCTCTGGTAGAGGGTGGAGACGAAGTCGCGGGTGTAGGCCAGGCCCTTTTGCACTGCGGCGGGCGTCATCAGCGCCGGGCCGCGGCCGGGCACGAGCTTGTCGAAGTTCATGGCGGCCAGGTTGTCCAGCGTCTGCGGCCAGTCGGCCAGGTAGGCGTCGCCGGTGTAGCAGGCTGCGTCGGCCTCGACCAGGTCGCCCGAGAAGCAGATGTTCTGGCTCGGGATATAGACGATGGCATCGCCCTTGGTGTGGCCGCGGCCGACCTGCTTGATGCGTACCTCGAGCTTGCCGAGCCACAGCACCATCTCGCCCTCGAAGGTCATGGTCGGCCAGGTCAGGCCGGGCACGCTCTCGACGGCCTGGAACAGGCGCGGGAAGCGTCCGATCTCGGAGTCCATGTCCTGCTGGCCGCGCTCGACGATGAGGTCGTAGGTGTCGCGGCTGGCGATGATCTGCTCCAGCCCCTCGTTCTTGTACCCCGAGGCGCCGAGCACGCGCACGGCGTGGTAGTGGGTCAGCACCACGTACTTGATGGGCTTGTCGGTGATCTCGCGGATCTTGGCGATCACGCCCTGCGCGGCCACGGGCGTGGCCGTGGCGTCGATGATCATGCAGCCGTCGTCGCCAATGATGACGCCGGTGTTGGGGTCGCCCTCGGCGGTGTAGGCATAGGCGTTGTCGCTGAGTTTTTCCCAGCTGACCTTCTTTTCCTCAAGATCGGCCTGGGAGGCAAATTTTTTTTCACTCATGGGTTGCTCCTGTGATGTTTCGTGGTATGGGCTGTATTAAAGATCGTTTGGATTTATTATTCAAACGGTTTTTTGTGATTCATTTATAGGAATAACTTATGAATGTGACACTGCGTCAGCTGTCCGCGTTCGTGGCCGTGGCTGACACCGGCAGCTTCACGCTGGCGGCCGAGCGCCTCTTCATCACCCAGTCGGCCCTGAGCGGGCTGATCAAGGAGCTCGAATCCATCCTCGGCCTGCGCCTGTTCGACCGCAGCACGCGCCGCCTGCGCCTGTCGGACACCGGGCGCGAGCTGTATCCGCAGATCGAGAAAATCCTGAACGACCTGGGCGGCGTGATCAGCGAGGTCGGCAACCTCAAGGCGCTGCAGCGCGGCAGCGTGCGTGTGGCCGTGCCGCAGCTGCTGGCCTGCACGCTGCTGCCCGATCTCATGGCGGAGTTCCGCGAGCAACACCCGGGCGTGCAGCTGCGCCTGGTCGACTGTGCCGTCGAGAGCGTGATGGCGCGCGTGTTCTCCGGCGAGGTGGACATGGGCCTGGGCCCGGAGCGCGATGCCAATTCCGACATCGACGCCGAGCAGCTGTTCTGCCTGCCCTTCATGGCCGTGATGCCGCCGGGCCATGCGCTGGCGTCACGTGGCGACCTGCAGTGGCCCGACCTGTCCGGGCAGTCCCTCATCACGCTGCAGGGGCAGTTCACCGAGCTGCTCGTGACCGACATGGGCGAGGCCGCACGCAATCTGCACAAGGAGGCCTTCATGCAGGTGACCTTCATGACCACGGCGCTGGCGCTGGTGCGCGCGGGCCTGGGGATTACGCTGTGCATGCCCTATGCGCGCTCGCTGGTCGAGCAGTTCGGGCTGGTCATGCGCCCCGTGGGCGATCCGGTGGTGGAGCGCAGCTTCTGGATCTTCACGCGCCGGGGCAGGGCGCCGACGCCTGCGGCGCAGGAGTTCCGCCGTTTTCTCGAGGCGCGGCTGAAGAATTCACTTTTGTGCTAGAGTTGCCCGCATGTCGTTCCTGTCCCTAGCGCTACTACTGAACTTGTCCCACGGGCAGGCAGGGTAGCGCGCGTACAGTCCTACACATACACACCTACTTCCACGGCCCGTAGCACCAGCGACGGGCCGTTTTTGTTTTCCTCGGGGTCGCTGGAGCACAGACCGGATTCATATCCTTGTTCCATGAAAGAGAGTGCCCCGATGCTGCAGAACCCCGCCGCCAAGTACCGCCCCTTTGCCCCCGTGCGCCTCACGGATCGCCGCTGGCCCGATGCGGTGATCACCAAGGCGCCCATCTGGTGCAGCGTGGATCTGCGCGACGGCAATCAGGCCCTGATCGAGCCCATGGACATCGCGCGCAAGATGCGCATGTTCGAGCAGCTCGTGAAAATCGGCTTCAAGGAGATCGAGGTCGGCTTCCCATCGGCCTCTCAGGTCGAGTTCGACTTTGTGCGCAAACTCATCGAGGAAGACCGCATCCCCGACGACGTAACCATCCAGGTGCTGACCCAGGCGCGCGAGCCCCTGATCCGCCGCACCTTCGAGGCGCTCGAGGGCGCGCCGCGCGCCATCGTCCACCTGTACAACGCCACGGCGCCGGTGATGCGCCGCGTGGTGCTGGGTATGAGCGAGGACGAAATCGTGGCCCTGGCGACCGAGCACGCGCAGATGTTCAAGGACATGGCCGCGCGCCACCCGGCCACGGACTGGACCTTCGAGTATTCGCCCGAGATGTACTCGGACACCGAGCTTGCATTCTCCGCGCGCGTGATCGACGCCGTGACCGCCGTCTGGCAGCCTACGCCGCAGAAGAAATGCATCATCAACCTGCCGACCACGGTCGAGCATTCCACGCCCAATGTCTTTGCCGACATGGTGGAGTGGACGCACCGCCATGTGCAGCGCAGGGACAGCATCGTGCTGTCCGTGCACCCGCACAACGACCGCGGCACCGGTACGGCCACGGCCGAGCTGGCCCTCATGGCCGGCGCCGACCGCCTCGAGGGCTGTCTGTTCGGCAATGGCGAGCGCACCGGCAACCTCGACGTGGTCAACGTGGCGCTCAACATGTACACCCAGGGCGTGTCGCCGGGGCTCGATTTCTCCGACATCGACGCCATCCGCAGCACGGTCGAATACTGCAACCAGCTGCCCGTGCACCCGCGCCACCCCTATGTGGGCGACCTGGTCTACACCTCGTTCTCGGGCTCGCACCAGGACGCGATCAGGAAGGCCTTTGCCGCGCGCCGCGAGGGCGATGTCTGGGACATGCCCTACCTGCCGATAGACCCCAAGGACCTGGGCCGCAGCTACGAGGCCGTGATCCGCGTCAACAGCCAGTCGGGCAAGGGCGGCATCGCCTATCTGCTCGAGAGCGAATACGGCCTGCAACTTCCGCGCCGCCTGCAGATCGAATTCAGCCAGACCGTGCAGCGCGAAATGGACGCGAGCGGCAAGGAACTCACGGCCGATGACCTCTGGGGCCTGTTCGAGCGCGAATACCGCCTGCAGTCCGTGGCGGCGCCCGCCTACCGCATGCAGGAGCAGGAGGAGGGCTTTTCGCTGAGTGCCAGCCTGCACTGGCAGGGCGAGCGCATGGCGGTCGAGGGTGAGGGCACGGGCCCCATCGACGCCTTCGTGCAGGCCATGTCGGCCGCGCTCGAGCGCGAGGTCCGCGTGCTCGACTACAGCGAACACGCCGTGGGCGAGGGCGCCGGCGCCAAGGCCGTGGCCTATGTCGAGATGCGCATCGACGGGCGGCACACGGTGTACGGCGTGGGCATGGACGCCAACATCGTCTCGGCCTCCATGCGCGCCATTCTCTCGGGCCTGCAGCGTGCACCACAGACGCAGGCCGCAGTCGCTTAAAGTTCTCGTTTTCGCTTCCACGACAGAAGGCACACCATGAGCTCCGACAAACTCATCATCTTCGACACCACCTTGCGCGACGGCGAGCAGTCGCCCGGCGCCAGCATGACGCGCGACGAGAAGCTGCGCATCGCACGCCAGCTCGAGCGCCTGAAGGTGGACGTGATCGAGGCCGGCTTTGCCGCCAGCAGCAATGGCGACTTCGAGTGCGTGCAGGCGATCGCGCGCGCCATCAAGGATTCCACCGTGTGCTCGCTCTCGCGCGCCAACGACCGCGACATTGCGCGCGCGGCCGAGGCGCTCAAGGACGCGCAGCGCGGGCGCATCCACACCTTCATCGCCACCAGCCCGCTGCACATGGAGAAGAAGCTGCGCATGACGCCCGAGGAGGTGCTCGAGCAGTCGCGCCTGGCCGTGCGCTTTGCGCGCAACCTCATGGAGGACATCGAATTCAGCGCCGAAGACGGTTACCGCAGCGACATCGACTTCCTCGCGCGCGTGTGCGAGGTGGTGATCAACGAGGGCGCGACCACCATCAACATCCCCGATACCGTGGGCTATGCCATCCCCGAGCTCTATGGCCACTTCATCAAGACGCTGCGCGAGAAGGTCCCCAACAGTGACAAGGCCATCTGGAGCGTGCACTGCCACAACGACCTGGGCATGGCCGTGGCCAACAGCCTGGCCGGCGTGAAGATCGGTGGCGCGCGCCAGGTGGAGTGCACCATCAACGGCCTGGGCGAGCGCGCGGGCAACTGCTCGCTCGAGGAGATCGTCATGGCCGTCAAGACCCGGCGTGACTACTTCGGCCTGGACGTGGGCATTGACACCTCCCAGATCGTGCCCGCGAGCAAGATGGTCAGCACCACCACGGGCTTCGTGGTGCAGCCCAACAAGGCCGTGGTGGGCGCCAATGCCTTTGCGCACGCGAGCGGCATTCACCAGGATGGCGTGCTCAAGGCGCGCGACACCTACGAGATCATGCGCGCCGAGGACGTCGGCTGGAGCGCCAACAAGATCGTGCTGGGCAAGCTCTCGGGACGCACGGCGTTCAAGCAGCGCCTGCAGGAGCTGGGCGTGGTGCTCGAATCCGAGGGCGAGATCATGGCCGCCTTCGCCAAGTTCAAGGATCTGGCCGACCGCAAGAGCGAGATCTTCGACGAGGACATCCTGGCCCTGGTCAGTGACGAGAGCGTGACGGCCGAGAAGGAGCATTACGGCTTCATCTCGCTCGCCCAGCACAGCGAAACCGGTGAAATGCCGCATGCCGAGATCGTCTTCACCATCGGCGGGCGCGAGGTGCGCGGCCTGTCCGACGGCAACGGCCCGGTCGATGCGTCGCTCAAGGCCATCGAGAGCCAGGTCAAGAGTGGCGCGGAGATGGTGCTGTACTCGGTCAACGCCATCAGCGGCAACACGGAAAGCCAGGGCGAGGTGACGGTGCGGCTGCAGAACAGCGGTCGCATCGTCAACGGCGTTGGCGCCGACCCGGACATCGTCGTGGCCTCGGCCAAGGCTTACTTGAGCGCGCTCAACAAGCTGTACAGCCACACGGACCGCGTTGCCGCGCAGGGCTGACTGCCACACGTCACCATCACCGTGCAAGGGGGAAAAGTACCCTCCCTAGTTTATAATTCAGACGATCAATGAAGAAGGCCGTGCAAGGTGTTGATCTTGCGCGGCTTTTTTTAATTCTATAAACTCGCGTACAGTTTTTTACGTTCGGAGCCTCAGATGCACGCGCGCCTTCGCATCGCCTCTCGCCTTTCCCGTGCCGTCGCCTTCCTGGCTCTTGGTCTGGCGCTGGCCATTCCCCAGGTCGAGGCAGCTCAGCGCAAGCCTGCGGGGGCCAAGAAGGCTGCGACCGTATCCAAACGCGTCGCGGTCAAGCAAAAGCACAAGTCGACGGCTTCGAAATCCACGCGCGTGTCTGCGCGCAGCGCCCGCGCTCCGGTGCGCATGGCGGCTGCCGTGCCGGCACGCCCATCGTTCGGGCAGCTCGCGGGCCTGCATCAGGTGGATGATCCGCTCGACCTCAAGTCCAGCGTGGCGCTGGTCATGGACCAGGACACCAAGGAGGTGCTGCTGAGCAAGAACGACCATGCGGTGCTGCCCATTGCCTCCATTACCAAGCTCATGACGGGGCTGCTGATCTCGGAGGCGCACCTGCCCATGGACGAACCCATCACCATCACCCAGGACGATGTGGACACCGAGAAGGGCAGCGGCTCGCGCCTGGTCGTCGGCACCACGCTCACGCGCGGCGAGATGCTGCACCTGGCGCTGATGTCGAGCGAGAACCGTGCGGCCCACGCGCTGGGCCGCACCTATCCGGGCGGGCTCGATGCCTTCGTGCAGCGCATGAACGCCAAGGCCAGGCTGCTGGGCATGACCGAGACGCGCTATGTCGAGCCCACGGGCCTGTCCAGCAAGAACCAGTCCAGCGCCCATGACCTGGCCACGCTGGTGAACGTGGCGCATGGCGATCCGCTGCTGCGCGAGCTCTCCACCTCTCCGGGCCATGAGGTCCAGGTGGGCAGCCGGGTGCTGCAGTACAACAACACCAACCGGCTCGTGAAGAATCCGGCCTGGGACATCGGCCTGCAGAAGACGGGCTACATCTCCGAGGCGGGGCGTTGCCTCGTGATGCAGGCCCAGGTGGCGGGCCGCAAGCTGATCATGGTGTTCCTGGATTCGGCCGGCAAGTTCAGCCGTCTGGCCGACGCCGAGCGCGTGCGCTCCTGGGTGGAAAAGCTGCCCCCGGTCGGCAGCGGCGGCGCCCATGTGAGCGCCGTGGTCGCAGGGCCCAGGAGCTGACCCCGCGGCTGCTCACCGCCGCTCAGGCAGTACCCGAGAGTGATGTGCGCTGGCCCGTGGTATAGCCCAGGGCCAGCGAGATCTCGTGGGCGGCAGCCTGCAGCTTGGGCAGCCAGCCGTCGTCGAGCCGGTCGGCGGGCGCCGAGATCGACAGGCCGGCCACGAGCTGGCCCTGGTCGTCGAATACCCCCGCCGCCATGCAGCGCACGCCGAGCTCCAGCTCCTCGTTGTCGCGCGCCACGCCGTATTGCCGCGCCTTGCCCAGTTCCCGCTCCAGCGTCGCCAGCTGTGTGATGCTGTTGCGCGTGTGGCCGGGCAGGCCCGTGCGCGTGGCATAGGCGCGCACGCGCTGCGGGTCGTCCGCGGCGAGAAACAGCTTGCCCGTCGACGTCAGGTGCAGCGGCGCATGCCCGCCGATGGCGCGCACCACCTGCATGCCCGAGCGCTCGCTGTAGGCGCGTTCGACGTAGACGATCTCGTCGCCCTGGCGCACGCTCAGGTTGACGGGCTGCTGGATCAGCTTGTGCAGCTGGCGCATGGGCGCCATGGCCGCGTCGCGCACCGACAGGCGCGCCTTGACGAGGTTGCCCAGCTCCAGCAGCCGCATGCCCAGGCGGTAGCTGCCCGACTCGGGCCGGTCGACGAAGCGGCCTATGGTCAGGTCGTTGAGGATGCGGTGGGCGGTGGAGGGGTGCAGTCCCGTGCGCTCGCTGATCTCCTTGAGCGAGACGGATTCCTCTTTCGAGGCCAGCACGTCGATCAGTTGGAACATGCGCTCGAGCACCTGGACATTGGGCTTGGCATGCATGTCGACCGGGTTCTTCTTCATGGTGATGAAAACGGTTACCAATCGTTCATTTTATCTGGTGAAAAGAATCTCTGCAGACGACGAGGCCCGGCACCGCCGTGGCAGTGCCGGGCCTCGTTCCCGGATGGATCAGGCCGCTGGCCTGAGCGAGGTCAAGACACGCTGAGCTGTGCGAACTCGCGCTGCACCGCGCCATGGGCCTGGCGCATGCTCGTGGAGGGTGAGCTGCTGAGCACGCTGACCACCATCACCGCGATCCAGCCCAGGATGAAGCCGGGCACGATCTCGTACAGGCCCAGCCAGCCGAACTGCTTCCACACCAGCACCGTGACGGCGCCGGCGACGATGCCCGCGAGCGCTCCCGCGCGCGTCATGCGCTCCCACCACAGCGACAGGATGATCACCGGCCCGAACGCGGCGCCAAATCCGGCCCAGGCGTAGCTGACCATGCCCAGCACCTTGGACTCGGGGTTGCTGGCAATGCCGATGGCCACGAGGGCCACCACCAGCACCATGATGCGGCCGACCCAGACCAGCTCCTGCTGGCTGGCGTTCTTGCGCAGGAAGGCGCGGTAGATGTCCTCCGTCAGCGCGCTCGAGCACACCAGCAGCTGGCACGACAGCGTGCTCATCACCGCGGCGAGGATGGCGGCCAGCAGGGCGCCGGCGATCCAGGGGTTGAAGAGCTGCTTGGAGATTTCCATGAACACCGTCTCGGCATTGGCGTTGACCGCGGCCGCGCCGCCCTCGTGCAGCGCGAAGTAGGGGATGCCGATGAAGCCCACGGCCACCGCACCCACGAGGCACAGAATCATCCAGGTCATGCTGATGCGCCGCGCGGCGGGAATGGTCTGCACCGACGAGGCCGCCATGAAGCGCACCAGGATGTGCGGCTGGCCGAAATAGCCCAGGCCCCAGGCCAGCAGCGAGACGATGCCGACAAGGCTGGCGCCACGCATCATGTCGAACTTCTCGGGCGCCACGATGGCATGCCAGTCCTGCCCCGGCTGCAGCTGGCCCTGCACGGCCAGCCAGGCGATCACGGGGGCGAGGATGAGCGCGGTGATCATGAGCGAGGCCTGGATGGTGTCGGTCCAGCTCACGGCCAGAAAGCCGCCGATCAGCACATAGGCGATGGTGCAGGCCGCGCCCACCCACAGCGCGGTGGTGTAGGGCATGCCGAACATGTTCTCGAACAGGCGCGCGCCCGCGACCACACCCGAGGCGCAGTAGAGCGTGAAGAACACCAGGATCACCAGGGCGGTGACGATGCGCAGCAGATTGCCCTTGTCCTCGAAGCGGTTGGCCAGGTAGTCGGGCAGCGTGAGGGCGTTGCCCGCGCGCTCGGTGTACAGGCGCAGGCGCGCCGCCACCAGGCGCCAGTTGAGGTAGGCGCCGGCCACGAGGCCGATGGCGATCCAGGCCTCGGACAGGCCCGAGACATAGACCGCGCCGGGCAGGCCCATGAGCAGCCAGCCGCTCATGTCCGAGGCGCCGGCCGACAGCGCCGTGACGAAGCTGCCCAGGCTGCGCCCGCCCAGGATGTAGTCCGACAGGTTCTTGGTGCCGAGGTACCCCAGGGCGCCGATGCCGAGCATGGCGACCAGGTAGATGGCGAACATGATCGCCGTGGGGTCGTTCCAGGAAAGTTGCATGGTGAAATCTCTATGGTTTTTATAGCTTCCGGCGCTTGTTGGGCAAGCGCTAGAGCCAGTTTTTAATCAAATATCGATAAGCCTGTCGTCATCCCCTCTATCGCGGGGATGACGGGGCGGTGGTCAGGCGCGACTCATATGCGCCGCCGCCCGCACCGCCCTGTCGTGAATGGCCGCCTCACGCCATGGTCATGAGCTGGGCGTTGCCGCCCGCGGCCGCGGTGTTGGTGCTGATGGACTGCTCGTGCACCAGCGCCGCGAGGTCGTAGCCCAGGCCTGCGGCGAGCTCGTCGCTGCTGCGGCTTTCCACGCGCACGATGGCGCCCTCGCGCGCGGCGACCAGCGCACCCACCTGCAGCAGGGCGTCGCCGTCACCTTCGAACAGCAGGGCCGTCACCGGTGTGCTGGCGTCCTGCAGGCTTGCGGCATCGGCGCGTCGCAGCAAGTCCTGGCCGGCCGCGCCCAGGGCAGCGGCGATGGCCTCCCAGGCGGCGGCGCACCCGGAGTCGCCCTGGGACAGCACCACATGGCAGCGGTTGCCGCTGGCCAGCGCCGCGGCCAGCTGGTGCACCAGGCCCAGCGGTGTGCGCGGCAGGGCCCACACGGGGCCGCGCGGCAGCAGGCGGTAGCGGTTGGACTCACCCGTGGGGCCGGGCAGCAGCCAGCTCGCGCCCTGGCGCGAGGCGGCCAGCGCCGCATCACAGGCGGCGCGCGCCAGCGCGGCATCCACGTCGGGCAGGGCCGTCTGCTGCAGGCGCGCGAGCAGTTGCAGCGTGGGCTGCTGCGCGTGATCGACCTCGGAATGCGGCAGCGCGGCCAGCGCGGTGTTGGGCGCGCCCTGCACCAGGCGGTGCAGGTAGAGCGGCCCACCGGCCTTGGGGCCCGTGCCCGACAGGCCCATGCCGCCAAAGGGCTGCACGCCCACCACGGCGCCGATCACGTTGCGGTTCACATAGAGGTTGCCGGCCTGCACGCGCTCGCTCAGGTGGGCAATGGTCTCGTCGATGCGGCTGTGCACGCCAAAAGTCAGGCCATAGCCCGTGGCGTTGATGCCGTCGATGAGGGCGTCGAGCTGCTCGCGCTGGAATCGGATGACATGCAAAACCGGGCCAAACACCTCACGGGTCAAGCGCGACGTACTATCAATTTCAATGATGGCCGGGGCCACGAAATGGCCGTTGAGTTGGCCATCCTGGCGCTGCACGCGCGTGACCTTCTGGCCCGCGTCCTGCATGCGCTGGATATGCGCCTCGATCTGCGCGCGTGCCTCGCCGTCGATCACGGGGCCGACGTCGGTGCTCTGGCGGTCGGGGTTGCCCATGGTCCATTCCTGCAGCGCGCCGTGCAGCATGGCCAAGGTGCGATCGGCCACGTCCTCCTGCAGGCAAAGCACGCGCAGCGCCGAGCAGCGCTGGCCGGCCGAGTCGAAGGCCGAGGACAGCACGTCGGCCACCACCTGCTCGGCCAGGGCCGAGGAGTCCACGATCATGGCGTTCTGCCCGCCGGTCTCGGCGATCAGCGGTATGGGGTGGCCGCTGGGCGAGAGGCGGGTGCTGAGCTGGCGCGCGATCAGGCGCGCCACCTCGGTCGAGCCGGTGAACATCACGCCCGCGACCTGCGGGTGCGCCACCAGGGCCGCGCCCACGGTCTCGCCGCGGCCGGGCACGAGCTGCAGCGCGCCCTGGGGCACGCCGGCCTCGTGCAGGATCTGCACCATGGCCGCGGCCGTGAGCGGCGTCTGCTCGGCCGGCTTGGCCAGCACGGTGTTGCCCGCGGCCAGGGCCGCGGCCACCTGGCCGCAGAAGATGGCCAGTGGGAAGTTCCAGGGGCTGATGGCGAGGATGACGCCGAGCGGGCGCTGTGCGGCGTTGTCGAACTGCGCGGCCACCTGGGCGCCGTAGTAGCGCAGGAAGTCCACGGCCTCGCGGATCTCGGCCACGGCGTTGGGCAGGGTCTTGCCGGCCTCGCGCTGGATCAGGCCCATGAGCGGCTGGCTGCGCTGCTCGAGCAGGTCGGCCGCGCGGGCCAGCGCATCGGCGCGCGCGGCCGGGGGCGTGCCGGCCCAGATGGGCGCGGCCTGGGCGGCGCGCTCGGCGGCGGCCTGGGCCTCGTCGGCGCTGGCCTCGCGCACCCAGCCCACGATGTCGGAAAGCTCGGCCGGGTTGCGCAGCGGCTCCCAGCCCGGCGTCTGCGCCGGGTTGGCGGGCAGCGGGGTCTGGGGCGCAGCGGCCAGATAGGTCTGGCGCGTGCTGTAGAGCAGGGCGGCGGCGAGCGATGCGAGCTGCTGCTCGTGCGCCAGGTTCAGGCCCTGGGAGTTGGCGCGCGCCAGCCGGCCCTCGCCCGCGAACAGGTCGTGGGGCAGGGCAATGCGCGGGTGCGGTGCGCCCAGGCGGCCTTCGTCTCGGGCGATGGCGAGTACGTCCTCGACCGGGTCGCTCACGAGCTCGGCCACGGGCACGCTGGCGTCACCGATGCGGTTGACGAACGAGGTGTTGGCGCCGTTTTCCAACAGGCGCCGCACCAGGTAGGCGAGCAGCGTCTCGTGACTGCCCACGGGGGCGTAGATGCGGCAGGGGCGCGCGAGCTTGCCCTCGGCTGCGGGGCCGGTGACCTGCGCGTACAGCGGTTCGCCCATGCCATGCAGGCATTGAAACTCGTACTGGCCGCTGTAGTAGCTACCGCCCACGCTGGCGGCCAGCTGGTAGATGCTGGCGAGCGTCTGGGCGTTGTGCGTGGCGAACTGCGGGTAGACGGCGTCGGGCGCCTCCAGCAGCTTTCTCGCGCAGGCCAGGTAGCTCACGTCGGTATAGACCTTGCGCGTGTAGACCGGGTAGCCGGCCAGGCCGTCGAGCTGGGCGCGCTTGATCTCGCTGTCCCAGTACGCGCCCTTGACCAGGCGGATCATGAGGCGCCGGCGGCTGCGCCGCGCCAGATCGATCAGGTATTCGATGACATGCGGGCAGCGCTTTTGATACGCCTGCACCACAAAGCCTATGCCGCTCCAGCCCTTGAGACTGGGCGCGGCGCACAGCGCCTCCATCAGGTCGAGCGAGAGCTCCAGGCGGTCGGCTTCCTCGGCGTCGATGTTCATGCCGATGTCGTACTGCTTGGCCAGTTCCGCCAGGTGCAGCACGCGCGGCAGCAACTCGCCCATCACGCGGTCGTACTGCGCGCGCGAATAGCGCGGGTGCAGGGCCGAGAGCTTGATGGAGATGCCCGGGCCCTCGAAGATGCCGCGCCCGGCCGAGGCGGCGCCAATGGCGTGGATGGCCTGCTCGTAGTCGCGGAGGTAGCGCTGGGCGTCGGCTTCCGTCGCGGCGGCCTCGCCCAGCATGTCGTAGCTGTAGCGAAAGCCCTGGGCCTCGTATTTGCGGCTGTTGGCCAGGGCCTCGGAGATGTTCTGGCCGGTGACGAACTGCTCGCCCATGAGCTTCATGGCGCGGTGCACGCCCTGGCGGATCAGCGGCTCGCCGCCCTTGCCGATGACGCGCGTGAGCGCAGACGACAGGCTCTTCTCGCTGTTGGTGGAAGTCAGCTTGCCTGTGAGCACCAGGCCCCAGGCGGCGGCGTTGACGAAGAGGGACGGCGAGCGGCCCACATGCGACTTCCAATCGCCCTTGCTGATCTTGTCGCGAATCAGCGCGTCGCGCGTGGCCTTGTCGGGGATGCGCAGCAGCGCCTCGGCCAGGCACATCAGCGCCACGCCCTCCTGGCTGGAGAGCGAAAACTCCTGCACCAGCGCGGCCACGCCGCTGGTCACGGGCGCGTCGCGCAGGCCCTGCACCAGGCGCGTGGCCAGCTCGCGCACCTTGGCGGCCTGGGCCTCGTCCTGCGTGCGTGCCAGCGGCAGCAGCGCGGGCAGGCATTCGGTCTCGGGCCGATGCCAGGCGGCCGTGATGGCGGCGCGCAGCGGCGTCTGCGGCAGGATGGACTGGGCGAAGGCGAGGAAGGGTTGCGCCTCCTGCGGGGCGGTGGGTTGCACCTCCTCCCGGCCGTCCTCGGGCGTGGCCTCGTCGGCGCCGAGGACGCGGATGGTGGTCGCGCCGCGCTCGAGCGCGTCCACATATTGGACGACGGCCTGCTTGATCAGCCAGTGCGGTGTGCGGTTGAGATTCTGCGCGGCGTTGCGAATGCGCTCGCGCAGCAGGTCATCGACCTTGATGCCAACGGTAGTGCTCATGATGCGAATAGGTGCAACCAATAGTGGTCGCGACTATCGCAAGGTTGCGCTTTTATGACTACAGGGTAAACCCTTGAACGAATGTTTGGGTTTACCTGTTGTTGCAAAGCACCGCTGGCGTCTGCCCCAGGCGGTTCTCAGGTGGCCCTCAGGCGGTCTTCTGCGCGAACGACCAGGCCAGCTGCGCCAGGGGGCGGGCCGTGGCGCCGGCGGCACGGGCCTGGGCGCTGGCCGCGGTGCCGGCCTCCACGCGCTTGGCGATGCCCTGCAGGATGGCGGCGATGCGGAACATGTTGTAGGCGAGGTAGAAGTTCCAGTCCGCCAGCAGGCCGTCCACGTCGGCGATGCCCGTGCGCGCGCAGTAGCGGCGGATGTAGTCCTCTTCCTCGGGGATGCCCAGCGCCTTCAGGTCGCAGCCGCCTATGCCGCGCGAGAGCGATGCGGGGATATGCCAGCTCATGCAGTGGTAGGCGAAGTCCGCCAGCGGGTGGCCGAGCGTGGACAGCTCCCAGTCGAGCACGGCGATCACGCGCGGCTCGGTGGGGTGGAACATGAGGTTGTCCAGCCGGTAGTCGCCGTGCACGATGGCCACGCGGCTGTCGTCGCGCGCGCTCGCGGGCATGTGCGCGGGCAGCCAGTCCATGAGCCGGTCCATCTCGGCGATCGGCTCGGTGATGGAGGCCTGGTACTGCTTGCTCCAGCGGCCGATCTGGCGCTCGAAGTAGTTGCCGGGCTTGCCATAGTCGGCCAGGCCCCGCGCGGCGAAGTCCACCGAGTGCAGCGCGGCGATCACGCGGTTCATCTCGTCGTAGATGGGGCCGCGCTCGGCCTGGCTCATGTCGGGCAGGGTCTGGTCCCAGAGCACGCGGCCCTGCATGAACTCCATGATGTAGAAGGCGCGGCCGATGACGGATTCGTCCTCGCACAGCGCCAGCATCTGCGGCACGGGCACGCCGCTGCCCGCCAGGCCACGCATGACGGCGTATTCGCGCTCTATGGCATGGGCCGAGGGCAGCAGCTTGGCCACCGGGCCGGGCTTGGTGCGCATGACGAAGCTGCGTGTGGGCGTGACCAGCCTGTAGGTGGGGTTGGACTGGCCGCCCTTGAACATCTCCACCGTGAGCGGCCCGGCAAAGTCCGGCACATGCCGCTGCAGCCAGGCGCCGAGGGCGGCCGTGTCGAACGCGTGCTGGTCGGAGACGGGGCGGGTGCCGATGAAATGCTCGAACTGGCTCATGGGTGGCAATGTCCTTGGGGTGATGGTGATGGGTTCAGGCGGCGGTCTCGGCGATGCGCAGCAGCGCGTCGCGCTCGCGTACCACCAGGCCGCCCGGCTCGATGCGGATGGCGCCCTCGCGTTCCATGGCCTTGAGCTCCTGGTTCACGCGCTGGCGCGAGGCGCCCAGCAGCTGGGCCAGCTCCTCCTGGGCCAGCTGCAGGCCGATGCGGATCTCGCTGCCGTCCTGCAGGCTGGGCACGCCATAGCTGCGCACCAGGTGCAGCAGCTGCTTGGCCAGGCGCGCGCGCAGGGGCAGGGTGTTGAGGTCTTCCACCAGGCCGAACAGCTGGCGTATGCGCCGCGCCTGCAGGCGCAGCATGGCTTCGTAGAACTCGGTGTGCTGGGCGAGGATGTTCTTGAAGTCCGCGCGCGAGACGCTGAGGATGGTGGTGTCGCCATGGGCGTAGGCGTCGTGCGTGCGCCGGTCGCCGTCGAACAGCGCCACATCGCCGAACCAGATGCCCGGCTCCACATAGGTCAGCGTGATCTGCTTGCCCGACAGCGAGGTCGAGCTCACGCGCACCGCGCCGCGTGCGCAGCCGATCCAGCCCTCGGGCTGGTCGCCGCGCGCCGCCAGCAGGGCGCCGTCCTTGTAGCGTTTGACCGTGGCGCATCGCAGTATGTCGTGGCGCAGGGAAGGGGAGAGGGAGGAGAACCAGCGACCGTTGTTGATCGCCTCGCGTTCCTCCATGGTAAGAATCGGTTCGTCCATGGTCTGTCGTTTACGTGACGCGGTGGGGACTATTGTCGTGCCGGGCAGGGGCGGGCCGGCGTGGGGCTGTCGCATGGGTGTCCCCTGGCCCGATGGGGGAGCCTCCGCCCCACCATCAGGGCACACGGATATATGGTGAAAATTGCCTCTGGCGCTTTGTGGAAAAGCGCTGAAAGCTATTGTTTTGAGAGTGTTTAGAGGCCCAGCCCGCGCGCCCCGTCAGGGCTCTTCGTGCATCAGGCTCAGGCCGATGGCACCGCGCCTGCGCAGCCAGGGGCTGGGGCGGTAGCGCGGGTCGCCATAGACGGTCTGCATGTTGAACAGCACCTCCAGAATGCTGCTCGGCCCCCAGCGGTCACCCATGGCGAGCGGCCCGAGCGGGTAGCCCAGGCCCAGGGTGACGGCCGTCTCCAGGTCCCTGGGGCTGCAGATGCGCTGCTGGCAGATGTCGGCGGCGATGTTCACGATGGTGGCCACGACGCGCTGCGTGACGAAGCCGCCCGAGTCGCGGATCACGCTCACGGCCTTGCCATCGCGCGCGAACAGCGCATGCGCGGCGCGGCGCATGTCCTCGCGCGTGGCCGGGTTGGTGGCCAGCACGCGCCGGCGCGTGGCGGCGTCGTCGATCAGCATGTCGATGCCAATGGTGCGCGTGGGATCGAGGCGCTCGACCACGGCCACCGTGGTCACGTCAAAGCCCAGCGGCGCCACCAGCGTCAGGGCGCCGGCCGAGGGCGAGGCGCCGGTCTCGATGCGCGCGCCCAGGTTCTTGAGCAGTTGGTACAAGTCGGCGCGGCGCGCCGCGCGCGGCGACACCCAGACCGGCGGCGGCTCCGCCACCTCGGGCGCGGCGGGCTCGGCGGGCAGTTGGGCCACGCCATCCACGTAGCGGTAAAAGCCCTCGCCCGTCTTGCGCCCGAGCAGGCCGCCGGCCAGGCGCTGCGCCGTGATCGCGCTGGGGCGAAAGCGCGGCTCCTCGTAGTACTGGTGGTAGATGGACTCCATGGCCGGGTGCGAGACGTCCAGTGCCGTCAGATCCATGAGCTCGAACGGCCCGAGCCTGAAGCCCGCCTGGTCGCGCAGGATGCGGTCCACCGTCGCGAAGTCGGCCACGCCCTCGCTCACGATGCGCAGCGCCTCGGTGCCAAAGCCGCGTCCCGCGTGGTTGACGATGAAGCCCGGTGTGTCCTGCGCCATCACCGGCGTATGGCCCATGGCGCGCGCGTAGTCGGCCAGGCGCGTGCAGATGGTCGGGTCGGTGCGCAGGCCGGCCACCACCTCGACCACCTTCATGAGCGGCACGGGGTTGAAGAAATGAAAGCCCGCCACGCGCTCGGGGTGGCGCAGCGGCGCGGCCACGGCCGTGATCGACAGCGACGATGTGTTGCTCGCCAGCACCGCATGGGGAGCGACGAGGGCCTCCAACTCAAGGAGCAGCGCCTGCTTGGCATCCAGGCGCTCGACGATGGCCTCCACCACCAGATCGCAGGCCGCCAGCTCGTGCAGCGCGGCCACGGGCACCAGCCTGGCAAGCCACTCGGTCACCTGGGCGGGCGTGATGCGTCCCTTGTCGGCAAGACGCTGCCATTGCGCATGGATATCGGTCCGGGCGGCATCGGCCGCCCCGGGTTTGGTGTCAAAAAGATACACCGTGCTGCCCGATTGGGCCGCTATCTGCGCGATTCCGCGCCCCATGGCGCCCGTGCCGACGATGGCTGCCGAGTGAAAGCTCACATTCATGGTCAAATCATCCAAAGGTGTAGGGACAGGCCGCGGTTTGTGTCAAAATCCATAAACATTTTGAAACCATTGTGAATATGCGTAAGCTACTAACAGGTGTCTGCTTATGCACCGCGGCGTCGGGTGTGGCGGCATTGTCGCTGGGGCCGAGCCGCGGCGCAGTGGTGCTGGGTTCGCCCGTCGATCTGATGTTCGAGGTCCGACCCGACCCGGGCCAGGACCTGGCATCGTCCTGCCTGTCGGCCCAGATGGTGCTGGGATCCCAGCGGCTGTCGGACGCGCGCGTGCAGGTGACGCCCATGCTCGGCGGGCCCTCGCCCATGGTGCGCGTGCAGACGCGCGTGGCGGCCGACGAACCCGTGCTCACCGTGACGCTGGCGGCCGGTTGTCAGGGGCGTGTGACGCGGACCTACACCTTCCTCGTCGATCCGCCGGCATCGGCCGCCGCCACGCCCGGGGCCGTCGACCGCACCGTCGCGGTCGCCCCGCGCCTGTCGGGCGGCGCCGGCTTCGCTGCTGCCGTCACTCCCGCCATTGCGGAGAACCGGCCGCGCGACCTGGCCGGCCGCGTGCCGGCGCAAAACGCAGATGGGCAGGCTGCGGCAACAGCGGGCGGCAGCGCCCGGCCCCAGACCGGCCGCCAGGCAGCGGCTGCGCAGACGCCGGCCGCGCGCCCGCGTGTGCGGACGCTGGCCGCGGCGCCCCAGGCGGCTCCCACGGCCGGCCCGCGCCTGCTCGTGGAGCCGCTGGACCTGTGGCTCGATACACCGCTGACCCTGCGCCTCACGCGCAACGAGAACCTGACGCTGTCGCCCGTCGACGAGGGCCGGCGTGCAGAGGCGGCCGCGCTGTGGAAGACGCTCAGCGCCTCGCCCGAGGACCTGCAGCAGGCCATGGCCCAACTCGACCGGCTGCAGGCCGACGCCAAGGCCCACGCCGCGCAGCTTGCGGCCGAGCGCGCGACGGCGGCCGGGCTGCGCGAGCGCCTGGAGCAGGCGCAGCGCGAGCGCTATGGCGCGGGCTGGGTCTATGGGCTGGGCGGCCTGCTGGCGCTGGCCGTAGGCGGCATGGCATGGCTGCTGCGGCGCCAGCGCGGCGAGCGCGAGCGCGCATGGAGCGATTCCGTGGCGCGCAGTGCGGCCGGCAATGGCGGTGGCGTGGTGACCCAGGGGCCCGACGGGCAGGAGCATTGGCAGGTCGAACCCGACGCGGCCGACACCTGGATACCCAGCGCGCCGCTGCCCGAGCAGGAACACCTGCACCTGCCCGTGGATGCACCGGACACCATTCCGGTCGAAGCTGCGGAGCCTGAGCCGCCCGCGCCCGCACCCCGGGTGCAGCGCGCGCAGCAGATCGCACCGCCCGAGGCGCTGTTCGACATTCAGCAACAGGCCGAGTTCTATATCTCCATTGGCGAGCACGAGCAGGCCATCGAGGTCCTTCGTGCCTATATCCAGGAGCAGGGCGACGCCATGCCCTGGGCCTATCTGGAGGCGCTGCGCCTGTTCCACATGCTCGGGCGCCCCGAGGACTTCAGGCGCCTGCGCGCGCAGTTCGAGGAGCGCTTCAACGTGCGCATCCCCGACCTGGCGCAGTTCCACGACAGCGGCCGCACGCTGGAGGACTATCCCGAGGCGCTCGCGCAGATCGAGGCGCAATGGTCCTCGCCCGAGGCGATGGCGGTGCTCGACGGCTTTCTGTTCCGGCGCGACCATGAGCGCGTCGGCGAGAGCTTCGACCTCGCGGCCTTCGACGATCTGCTGCTGTTGCTGGCCATCGTGCAGACCACGCCCGCACATCTGCGCGGCGCGCCGCCACCGCGCGCGCGCACCACGCCCAGGGCGGGCCATGCCGCGCTGCCGGCCGACCGCAGCCTGGACTCCATCGCCGGGGATTTGTCGCTCATGCCCTCGGGCTACGACGGCGTGGCGCCCGAGCCCGTGCTGGACGTGGACCTGTCGCAGGCGCGCGTGCCCGACATCGCCCTGGGGGGCGGGCCGGGCATCGATGACGACGGGCTTGACCTGCGCCTGGAGCTCGCTCAGATGGACCCCAAGCGCCCCTGAGCGCCGCCCTCAGCCCCCGAGCGCCGCCATCAGCCGCGCGGCCGCGGCCTCGGGATCGGCGGCGTTGACGATGGCGCGCACCACGGCCACCGAGCCCACGCCCGTGGCCAGCACCTGCGCAAATTGTTCCAGCCCTATGCCGCCGATGGCCACCTGCGGATAGCCGCGCATGAGTCGCGCATAGGCAGCCAGGCGTGCCACGCCCTGGGGCACGGTGGCCATCTTCTTGAGCGTGGTCGGGAACACCGCGCCCATGGCGATGTAGCTCGGGCGCGCCGCGTCGGCGCGCAGCATCTCGGCGTAGCCATGGGTGCTCACGCCCAGGCGCAGGCCGCTGGCGCGCAGCCGCTCGAGGTCATCGGGCGCGAGCGCGTCCAGATCCTCCTGGCCCAGGTGCACGCCGTAGGCGCCGGCGGCGATGGCCTCGCGCCAATGGTCGTTGATGAACAGCAGCGCGGGCGTGCCGCGCACGGCCTCGACCGCGGCACGCACCTCGCGCGCGATGGCGGCGGCGTCGCCCGACTTGTAGCGCAGCTGCACCGTGGGCACGCCGGCGCGCGCCATGCGGCCCACCCAGGCCGCGTCGGGCAGCACGGCATACAGGCCCAGCGCCTGCGGGCAGGGCGCGAAGGCGTTGGCATGCGGGCGCGGCTGCAGGCCGAAGTCCTGCGGCGCGTCGGGCCAGTGGGCGGCGTCGAAGGCGCCCAGGCGCCGCGTCTGCGCGGCCCAGGCGCGCGCCAGGCATTCGGCGTCCTGGGCGATGAAGCCCAGGGTGCTGCAGGCGGCGAGAGCCGCGCGGTAGACGGGCTCGTCCGACGCAGGGGGCGGCGCGGGCTGGGCCGGGAAGTCGGCAAAGGCCGCGCCATGGCTGTCGATGATGGCCCGCTCCATGTCTGCGATGCCGGGCTGGGTCGTGCTCATGGTCAGGCCTTGTCGTGGTGCCAGAATGGCGTGCCCAGCACCGGGGTGCTGGGCTGGGCGCTGTGCTGCTGCTCCATGGCGCCGGACAGGCGCGCCGCGCGGCCCGCGGCCACGGCATCGGCAAAGGCCCCGGCCATGGCCACGGGGTCCTGCGACAGGGCCACGGCGGTGTTCAGCAGCACGCCGTCAAAGCCCCATTCCATGACCGTGCAGGCGTGCGAGGGCAGGCCCAGGCCCGCGTCCACCAGGAGCGGCACGGTCAGGCGCTCGCGCAGCAGCTGCAGCGCATAGGGGTTCATGGGGCCGCGGCCCGTGCCTATGGGCGCGGCCCAGGGCATGACGGCCTGGCAGCCCACGTCGATGAGGCGCTGGCACTGCACCAGGTCCTCGGTGCAATAGGGCAGCACCTGAAAGCCGTCCTTGATGAGGATGGCCGCGGCCTCCACGGTCTGCTGGGTGTCGGGCTGCAGCGTGTAGTCGTCGCCTATGACCTCGAGCTTGATCCAGGGCGTGTCGAACACCTCGCGCGCCATCTGCGCCGTGGTCACGGCCTCCTGCACGCTGTGGCAGCCCGCGGTGTTGGGCAGCACGGGCACGTTCAGGCTCTTGAGCAGGCCCCAGAAGTTGTTGCCGGCATTCGTCGCGTTGATGCCCTGGCGGCGCAGCGAGGCCGTGACCATGGCGGGCCGGGCGCGCTGCACGGCGGCCTCGAGCACGGTGGGCGAGGGATAGCGCGCCGTGCCCAGCAGCAGGCGGCTGGCAAAGGTCTGGCCGTAGAGGACGAGCGGGTCTGGGGCGGTGGCGGTGGTGGTGTTCATCATTCGATCTTCAATTGGGCTCGGTAGCGATATCTGTTGGCCCCGTCATCCCCGCGCAAGCGGGGATCCAGGAGCCACACCAGGCAGTTGATTCGTCACTGCTGTGGATCCCCGCTTGCGCGGGGATGACGGTGGGTTTTGCAAGCATCGCGTGTCATCAAGAGGTATCGCTAATTTATCCTTCAATTTGATAGCTGCTTGCGCTTGCTGAATAAGGGCTGGAGGCTGATTTGATTCGAAATCGCCTAGCCGCCGGTGACGGGGGCGATGACCTCCACCTGGTCGCCCTCGTGCAGCGGGTGGCTGGCGTACTGCGTGCGCGGGACGAAGACCGTGTTCACGGCCACGGCAAACGGTGGCGTGGGCGCGAGCGCGGCGAGCGCGTCCTGCACGCTGGCCGGCTCGGGCAGCTCGGTGGGCTGCTGGTTGATGAAGACGTTCATGCAAAGGCGGGGCCCTCGAGGGCCAGTTCGAACTCGGAGGCGAGCGGCGATTGTCCCCGGTTCAGCAGCTCGAGCGCCACATCGTGCAGCGCGGGCGCCTCCATGAAGCCGTGGCGGTACATGCCGTTGATCTCCAGCACGCGCGGCCGGGCGATGCGGATGGCGGGCCGGTTGTCGGGCAGGGTGGGGCGGCACTGGGTGTTGAGCTCGAGGATGCGCGCCTCGGCAAAGCCGCTGTGGATGGTGTAGGCGGCCGACAGCAGCTCGAGCGCCGAGCGCACGCTCATGGCCGAGCGGTCGTCGGATTCGATCTCGGTCGCGCCTATGACGAACATGTGGTCCTGCTTGGGCGCCACGTAGATCGAGTAGCGCGGGTGAACGAGGCGCGTGGGGCGCGCGAGCGTGACCTCGGGCGCGTGGATGCGCACCACTTCGCCGCGCACGCCGCGCAGCTCGCGCCACTGCGCGCGCGCGCCCAGGCCGCGGCAGTCGATGAGCCAGTCGCAGTCGCCGGCCGTGCCCGGCGCGAAGTCCGTCACCTCGCGCGGGCTGTCGTAGTGCAGCTCCACGCCCAGCTGCCGCATGGCCAGCGTGAGCGCGGCAAACAGCTGGCGGTTGTCGAGCTGCCCCTCGCCGGGCAGCAGCAGGCCCTGGGCGAAGCGGCCGGCCAGGCCCGGGTCGGCCGCGGCCAGACCCGCGGCGTCGAGCGGCTGCATGGCGGGCAGGCCGGGTACCTCGGCGCGCTTGTGCTCGAACAGGCCGCGCAGGCGCGCGGCGTCGCCCGCGTCCTGGCGGTGCCAGACGATGAGCGTGCCCTCGCGCTGCCAGTACACGGGCGCGGGCAGCGGCGCGATGAGCTCGGGCCAGCGCTCGAGCGCATGCTGGCCCATGCGCACGATGCCGGGCTCGGCCACCACGGATTCGGCCAGCGGCGCCACCATGGCCGCGGCCACATGCGCGGCCGCCGCCACGCCCGACGGGCCGCCCGCCTCGTAGACGCGCACGCGATGGCCCTGGCGCGCGAGGCTGGTGGCCATGAGGCTGCCCAGCAGGCCTGCGCCCAGGATGGTGATGGAGGAGGAGGGAGAGAGCAGCTGCTGCATGGTGTCTTGTCCGCAAACCAATCGAAACCGTGAATGGACAAGACAGGCGCCGGAGCAGGTGCTGCGGTTGAAAACTCCCCACGCCAGCATGACCTGGATCGGGTGCGGAGGGTGTTTCTCAGTCGCCCAGTGTGGCTGGGGACACCCCTGTTTCGTCCGTGGACGGGGATTACAGCACAGCAGCCAAGCCCCTGGCCTTGACCTGGGACAGAGCCTGCTTCCGCCATAATTTTTGCCATGAACCACAACCCTCCTGCAGCGCCACGCTACGTGCGCGTACTGACGATCGCCGGCTCCGACAGCGGGGGCGGCGCGGGCATACAGGCCGACCTCAAGACCTTCAGCGCGCTGGGCTGCTTCGGCATGACGGCGATTACCGCCATCACGGCGCAGAACACCGAGGGCGTGCGCGCCATCCACGGCGTGCCGCCCGACATGCTGCGTGCGCAGATCGATGCCGTGGTCGAGGACATAGGCGTCGATGCCGTCAAGATCGGCATGCTGCACGCGCCCGAGGTGGTGCAGGTGGTGGCCGACGCCATCCGCCGTCACCGCCTGCCCAACGTGGTGCTGGACCCGGTGATGGTGGCCACCAGCGGCGACCGCCTGATCGCCGAGGAGACCGTGGCCGTGCTGGTGCGCGAGCTGTTCCCGTTGGCCGCGCTGGTCACGCCCAACTTGGACGAGGGCGGCTGGCTGCTGGGCCGCCCGATCACGCGCGAGGAGGAGCTGGACGCGGCCGCCGGCGACCTGCTGGCGCTGGGCGCGCGCGCCGTGCTGCTCAAGGGCGGCCATCTGCCGGGCGAGCGCGTGGTCGATCTGCTGGCCCTGCCCGGCGGCGAGCGCCACCGCCTGGCCTCGGCGCGCATTGCCACGCACAACGGCCATGGCACGGGCTGCACGCTGTCCTCGGCGATTGCAGCGCATCTGGCGCGCGGCCTGCCGCTGGTGCAGGCGGTGCAGGAGGCGCGCCGCTACATCCTCGGCGCCATTGAGGCCGGGGCCCATGTGCGCACGGGCCGGGGCCATGGGCCGCTCAACCATGGCCATGCGCCGGTGGCGCAGATCGTCGTGTAGCTCAGGCGGGAGCCTCTGACCGCGCTGGGCTCGCACAGCTTGCCCCGGCCTGCCCAGGAACGTTCACACCTTTTCTGAGGCCGCGGCGCCGCGCACCCGCCGCGCGGGAAACAGCGCGCTGAATTCCGAGCCCTGGCCCAGCACGCTGCGGATCTGCAGCGTGGCGCCGTGGCGCTGCAGGCTGTGCTTGACGATGGCCAGGCCCAGGCCCGTGCCGCCAGAGTCGCGCGAGCGGCTGCGGTCCACACGGTAGAAGCGCTCGGTCAGGCGCGGCAGATGCTCGGGCGCGATGCCCGGGCCGCTGTCGCGCACGGCAAAGCGCGCGCCGCCGTCGGGCAGGCATTGCCAGTCCACGCTGATGCTGCCGCCCGCGGGCGTGTAGCGCACGGCGTTGCCGATGAGGTTGGAGAGCGCGCTGTGCAGCTCCTCGGGGTTTCCGGCGAGTGCGCCGCATTGCGCGAGCTGCTGTGCCGTGGGAAACGTCAGGCGCTGGGGTGGGGCGCCCGCTGGCGTGACCTGCGCCGACAGCGTGCGCGCCTCCTGCTCGCAGCGGGCGAGCAGCTGACGCACGTCGGTCCAGTTGTCCAGGCCCGGCAGCGCGCTGCCCTCCAGACGCGAGAGCGTCAGCAGGTCCTGTACCAAGTGCTGCATGCGCTGGGCCTGCTGCGCCATGAGGGCGAGGTAGCGCGCGCGCTCGTCCTCCTCCAGCGGCAGGGTCTGCAGGGTTTCGACAAAGCCTGCCAGCACCGTGAGCGGCGTGCGGATCTCGTGCGAGACATTGGCGACGAAGTCGCGCCGCATGGCGTCGGCCTGCTCGACCTGTGTGATGTCGCGCGAGAGCATGAGCCTGCGCCCCTCGCCATAGGGATGCAGGTGCACCGACAGGCGCACCGGGTGTGTGGATGTGCTGGCGCTCCCGGTCAGCTGCACGTCTTGCCGGAAATCGCCCGCGGCGAGATAGGCGCTGAACTCGGGCGCACGCAGCAGATTGCCTATCGACTGCATGAGGTCGCGCTCGGCGTCCAGGCCGAAATGCTCGGCCGCCGTCTGGTTGCACCATTCGATCTGGCCCCGCGCGTCGAGCAGGATGACGCCGTTGGGCGAGGCCTGCAGCGCCTGCAGAAAGGCCTGCAGGCGCGCATCGCTCGCGGCCACGTGGCGTTCGTGCTGGCGCAGCAGCCGGCGCGTGCGGTCCAGGGCCTCGCCCCACAGGCCGCGCACGCCGTGCAGCACCGGCGGCTCGCCCTGCTGGCGCAGCCAGGCCAGCACGCGCAGGCCGCGCCAGCCCTGCCAGAGCCAGTACAGCCAGGAGCCCAGGGCCACGCCCGCGGCCGCGCCCCAGGGCCCGCCCGCCCAGGCACCCGCCGCGCCGCACAGCAGCTGGACGCAGAGCAGGGTCAGCGCAAGCAGGAACATGATGAAAAATCGGCCTCCGCCCAGTGATGACGGGCGCTTACAGCTATCATTTTTGTTGGTGCTCCTGGGCCGTGATGCGATAGCCCGCGCCGCGCACGGTCTCGACCATGGCGGCGGCCTCGCCCAGGGCCTCGCGCAGGCGCTTGACGTGCACGTCCACGGTGCGCTCCTCGATGTAGACATGGTCGCCCCAGACCTTGTCGAGCAGCTGGCCGCGGCTGTGCACGCGCTCGGCGTTGCGCATCAGGTAGTGCAGCAGCTTGAACTCGGTGGGGCCGAGCTTGAGCGGCTGGCCCGCGTGGCTCACGCGGTGCGTGGCCGGGTCGAGCGAGAGCGCGCCGATGGCCACGCTCTCGCCGCTGTGCTCGGGCGCGCGCCGGCGCAGCACGGCGCGGATGCGCGCGAGCATTTCCTGGGTGGAGAACGGCTTGGTGATGTAGTCATCGGCGCCCGCGTCCAGGCCGGCGATCTTGTCCGGCTCGTCGCCGCGGGCGGTCAGCATGATGATGGGCACGGCGCGCGTGCGCGGGTGGCCGCGCCATTTGCGCGACAGTTCCAGGCCGCTCTGGCCCGGCAGCATCCAGTCGAGCAGGATCATGTCGGGCAGCACGGCGTCGAGCTCGCGCTGGGCGCTGTCGCCGTCCTCGGCCCAGATGGGCGCGAAGCCGTTGTGGCGCAGGTTCACGGAAATCAGCTCGGCAATCGCCGGCTCGTCCTCGACGATCAGGATCGTGGGCAGCTTTCTCATTGGATGGTGGATTCGATGTCGGCGACGGGGCGGTGGCGCACGTCCTTGCCCTCGACGAGGTAGATGATGAGCTCGGCGATGTTCTTGGAATGGTCGCCGATGCGCTCTATGGCCTTGGCCAGGAACAGCAGATCGAGGCTGGCCGAGATGGTGCGCGCGTCCTCCATCATGTAGGTGATGAGCTTGCGCACAAAGCCGTCGAACTCGCGGTCGATGAGGTCGTCCTCCTTGAGGATGGCGACCGCCGCCTTCACGTCCAGGCGCGCGAACGAATCGAGCGCCTTGCGCAGCAGGCCCGAAGCCAGGTCGGCCGCCACGCGCAGGTCGGAGCTTGGCAGCGAGCGCGCCGCGCCGCTTTCGATGATGGAGCGCACCATGCGCGCCATGCGTGCGGCCTCGTCGCCCATGCGCTCGAGGTTGGCCGTGGCCTTGGAGAAGGCCATCAACAGGCGCAGGTCGCGCGCCGTGGGCTGACGCCGCGCGATGATGGTGATGAGCTCGTGGTCGATGTCCACCTCCATCTGGTTGACGCGGCTTTCGATCGACTCGACCTGCGCGGCCGCCTCCAGGCTGAAATGCGAGAGCGCGGCAATCGCCTCGCGGATCTGCGATTCGACGAGGCCCCCGAGCTCCATCACGCGGGCCGAGACCTGGTTGAGTTCGCTGTCGAACTGGGTGGAGAGATGTTTGTCTGTCATGGTGTTCTTTCTTGACTCCCTCTCCCCCTTGGGGGAGAGGGTGGGGGTGAGGGGGGCGCAGCGCCTCTTGCCGAGACCCTCACCCCCGCCCTCTCCCGCACGCGGGAGAGGGAGTTCCGCTGTCAGCCAAAGCGGCCCGTGATGTAGTCTTCCGTTTCCTTGCGCTGGGGCTTGAAGAACATCTGCTCGGTGGCGCCGAACTCCACGAGGTCACCCAGGTACATGTAGGCCGTGTAGTCGCTGCAGCGCGCGGCCTGCTGCATGTTGTGCGTGACGATGACGACGGTGTAGTCGTTCTTGAGCTCGGCGATCAGCTCCTCGATTTTTGCCGTGGAGATGGGGTCGAGCGCCGAGCAGGGCTCGTCGAGCAGCAGCACCTCGGGCAGCACCGCAATGCCGCGCGCGATGCACAGGCGCTGCTGCTGGCCGCCCGACAGGCCCGCGCCGCTTTGCGTGAGCTTGTCCTTGACCTCGTTCCACAGTGCGGCCTTTCTGAGCGCCCATTCGACGCGCTCGTCCATGTCGGACGCGTTCAGGTTCTCGAACAGCTTCACGCCGAAGGCGATGTTGTCGTAGATCGACATCGGGAACGGCGTGGGCTTCTGGAACACCATGCCAACCTTGGCACGTATCAGCGCCACGTCCTGCTTGGACTGCAGCAGGTTCTCGCCGTCCAGCACGATCTGGCCCTCGGCGCGCTGCTCGGGGTAGAGCTCGAACATGCGGTTGAAGGTGCGCAGGAGCGTGGACTTGCCGCAGCCCGATGGCCCGATGAAGGCCGTGACCTTCTTCTCGGGGATGTCCAGGTTGATGCCCTTGAGCGCGTGGAACTTGCCGTAATAGAAGTTCAGGTCACGCACCGCGATCTTGGAGGGCACGGCGGGGGGGGTGGTGGGGGGCATGAATGTCTTCCGGAAAAGAAGGGGTTACTTTTGACGGGTCAGCACGCGCGCCAGGATGTTCAGGCCCAGCACCGCGACGGTGATGAGGAACACGGCCGCCCAGGCGAGCTGTTGCCAGTTCTCGTAGGGGCTCATGGCGAACTTGAAGATGGTCACGGGCAGGTTGGCCAGCGGCTTGGACAGGTCGCCGCTCCAGAACTGGTTGTTCAGCGCGGTGAACAAGAGCGGCGCGGTCTCGCCCGCGATGCGCGCCACGGCCAAGAGCACGCCGGTGATCACGCCGGCGCGGGCGGCGCGCAGCGTCACCATGGTGATGACCTTCCACTTCGGCGTGCCCAGGGCGTAGGCGGCCTCGCGCAGGCTGGCGGGCACGAGCAGCAGCATGTTTTCCGTCGTGCGGATGACCACGGGCACGACGATGAGCGCCAGGGCCACGACGCCGGCCCAGCCGGAGAAGCTCTTGAAGCGCACCACGACCACCGTGTAGACGAACAGGCCGATGACGATGGAGGGCGCCGACAGCAGGATGTCGTTGACGAAGCGCGTGGCCGGCGCCAGCCAGCCGCGCTTGCCATATTCGGCCAGGTAGATGCCGGCCAGAATGCCGACGGGCGTGCCCACGAAGGTGGCCAGCAGCACCATCATGAACGAGCCGTAGAGCGCGTTGGCCAGGCCGCCGGCCTCGTTGGGCGGGGGCGTCATCTCGGTGAACAGCGACAGCGACAGGCCGCCCAGGCCCAGGCGCAGCGTCTCCCAGAGAATCCACACCAGCCAGAACACGCCGAAGGCCATGGCGGCGAGCGACAGCGTCAGCGCCACCCGGTTGACGCGCTTGCGCGCCGCGTAGCGCCGGCCGCGTGCCTGCTCCAGTGCGGCCCGGCTCAGCAATTTTTGTGACGTGGTGGCGGCATTCATGCGCGTGCTCCTTCGGCCTTCTGCAGGCGGGAGAGCAACAGCTTGGAGGCCGACAGCACCACGAAGGTGATGAAGAACAGCACCAGGCCCAGATAGATCAGCGACGCCTGGTGCAGGCCCTCGCCGGCCTCGGCGAACTCGTTGGCCAGGGCCGAGGTGATGCTGTTGGCGGCCTCGAACACCGACAGCGAGGCGAGCTGGTTCATGTTGCCGATCACGAAGGTCACGGCCATGGTCTCACCGAGGGCGCGGCCCAGGCCGAGCATGATGCCGCCGAGCACGCCGGCCTTGGTGTAGGGCAGGACGACCTTCCAGATCACCTCCCAGGTCGTGGCGCCCAGGCCGTAGGCCGATTCCTTGAGGAGCGCCGGAGTCACCTCGAACACATCGCGCATGACCGAGGCGATGAACGGAATGATCATGATCGCGAGGATGATGCCGGCCGACAGAATGCCTATGCCCACGGGCGGGCCCGAGACCAGCGCGCCCAGATAGGGCACGCCCGAGAGCAGGTTCTGCAGCGGCTGCTGCACCCAGGTGGCCAGCAGCGGGCCGAACACCATCAGCCCCCACATGCCATAGACGATGGAGGGCACGGCGGCCAGCAGCTCGATGGCCGTGCCCAGCGGGCGCTTGAGCCAGGCAGGGGACAGCTCGGTGAGGAACAGCGCGATGCCAAAGCTCACGGGCACGGCGATGAAAAGGGCGATGGCCGAGGTGGCCAGCGTGCCGTAGATCATCACCAGGCCGCCGTAGTCGTTCTGCACGGGGTCCCAGGCGCTGCTCGTGAGAAAGCCCAGGCCATAGGTGGTGATGGAGGGCCATGCCCCCACCACGAGAGAAATCAATATGCCCAGCAGCGTGGCCAGCGTGAGCAATGCGGCCGATCGTGCGAGCCAGGCAAAGAGGCGGTCGGCCATGCTGTTGGAGAGCACCGGCCCGCGCGCGGGGGGCAGGGTCTGGCCGGAGCCGGACTGCCGCACGGGCTGCGGCATGGGGGGGGCGGTCAGCGTAATGGACACGGGAATGCCTTTGTGGTCTTGCATGGTGCGGCGGCGGGCGCGATGTGCGCGCCCGCCGCCTGCGGATTATTTCAGCGCGACCGGCGCGGCAGGCGCGACCGGCTTGCCCGCGCCGTCCTTGATCTCGCCCCAGGACTTGTAGATCAGCTCCTTGACGCTGGCAGGCATGGGCACATAGTCCAGGGCGTCGGCCGTGGCGTCGCCGTTCTGGTAGGCCCATTCGAAGAACTTGAGCACCGTGGCGGCCTGCGCCGGCTTGTCCTGGTTCTTGTGCATCAGGATGTAGGTGGCGCTGGTGATGGGCCAGGAGGCCTCGCCGGGCTTGTTGTTGAGCACCTGGTAGAACGAGCGCGACCAGTCCGCGCCCGCGGCAGCGGCCTTGAAGTTGGCGTCGCCCGGGCTCACGAACTTGCCGGCCGCGTTCTGCAGCTGCACGTAGTTCATCTTGTTCTGCTTGACGTAGGCGTACTCCACATAGCCGATGGAGTTGGGCAGGCGGCCCACGAAGGCGGCCACGCCCTCGTTGCCCTTGCCGCCCGCGCCCGTGGGCCAGTTGACGGCCGTGCCTTCGCCGACCTTGGCCTTCCACTCGGGGTTGACCTGGCTCAGGTAGTTGGTGAAGGCGTTGGTCGTGCCCGAGCCGTCGGCGCGGCGCACGGGGGCTATCGTTGCGTCGGGCAGCTTGACGCCGGGGTTGAGCGCGGTGATCGCCGGGTCATTCCACTTGGTGATCTTGCCCAGGTAGATGTCGCCGAGCACGGCGCCCGAGAGCTTGAGCTCGCCGGCCTTGATGCCCGCGATGTTGACCACCGGAATCACGCCGCCGACCACCGTGGGGAACTGCAGCAGGCCCTTCTTGGCCAGTTCCTCATCGGTCAGCGGGGCATCGGAGGCGCCGAAGTCCACGGTCTTGGCATCGATCTGCTTGACGCCCGCGCTCGAGCCCACGGACTGGTAGTTGATCTTCACGCCGGTGGCCTTGTGGTAGTCGGCCGCCCACTTGGAGTACAGCGGCGCGGGAAAGCTGGCACCTGCGCCCGTGGCTTCCTGGGCCATGGCATGGGGCAGCACCGAGGCCGACAGCACACCGGTGACCAGAACGCGGGACAAGGAAAACTTCATGTGGAAACCTCTGCGGTTGTGGAAGGAATGCCGGCGACTGTAGGCAGGCTTTGTGACGGCCGTATGACATGCGGGCGTCGCTCTCAGGGGTTGAAACAAACAGGAAAAAACGGCATTTGCGCTTTACAGACAAGCGCGTGCAGCTATCACAAAAATAGTGAAAGGCAGGTCCATGAGGCTGCTGTCATGAAGTTTTCACAGGCGCTGCCTACGCTGCGCGCAGCCCGTGAACGTGAAAGACGACCATGACCTTCGACAACACCGATGAACTGTTGCAGCGTATCGAGAGCGACCTGCTCGACGGCCTGGACGAGGAGCTGGAGCTGGAGATCGAAGACCGCCCGCCCTCGGGCGTGGGCGCCCAGGACGGCGGCCCGCCCCGGCGCGAGGCCCATGAGCGGCGCGTGGCCTACTTCAAGGAGTTGTTTCGCCTGCAGGGCGAGCTCGTGAAGCTGCAGGACTGGGTGGCATCGACGCGGCAGAAGGCCGTCATCGTCTTCGAGGGGCGCGACGCCGCGGGCAAGGGCGGTGTCATCAAGCGCATCACCCAGCGCCTGAACCCGCGCGTGTGCCGTGTCGTGGCGCTGCCCGCGCCCAACGACCGCGAGCGCACGCAGTGGTACTTTCAGCGCTACGCGGCCCACCTGCCCGCGGCCGGCGAGATGGTGCTGTTCGACCGCAGCTGGTACAACCGCGCCGGGGTCGAGCGCGTCATGGGCTTTTGTTCCGACGAGGAGTACGAGGAGTTCTTCCGCTCCGTGCCCGAGTTCGAGCGCATGCTGGTGCGCTCGGGCATACGCGTCATCAAGTACTGGTTCTCCATCACCGACGAGGAGCAGCACCTGCGCTTTCTCGGGCGCATCCACGACCCGCTCAAGCAGTGGAAGCTCAGCCCCATGGACCTCGAGAGCCGCCGCCGCTGGGAGGACTACACGCGCGCCAAGGAGGCGATGCTCGAGCAGACGCATATCCCCGAGGCGCCCTGGTGGGTGGTGCCGGCCGACGACAAGAAGCAGGCCCGGCTCAACTGCATCAGCCACCTGCTGTCGCAGTTCCCCTACGCCGAGGTGCAGCGCCCCCAGGTGCTGCTGCCCGAGCGCGTGCGCAACGCCGACTACATCCGCCACCCGGTTCCGCCGGACATGCTGGTGCCGCAGCGGTATTGAGGCGGCGCGCGCTCCCGGGCTGCTATCCTGCGCGGCATGGTTCAACGTGTCGATGCAGCGGCCTTGGCCGCAGCCTGTGCCGGTCCCCATCACCAGTCTCCGTCACCAGTCCCCGTCAACAGTCCCCGTCATCCCCGCGAACGCGGGGATCCACCGCGGTGACGAAACGACGGCCGCGTCGCACCTCGATCCCCGCCTGCGCGGGAATGACGGGTGTGGCGCACCCGGTGGCACCTCGATCGCGTTCGCTGGGATGACGGCCATTGCCGACACTGCACGGCACATCTTCCACAAAGTTCATTGAGTCATTCAACGCCCGTGGGGGCGCAACACCATGCAAGAAGGAACATTGCTCGCTGCCGTAGACCTCGGCTCCAACAGCTTTCGCCTCGAAATCGGCCGCTACGAGCATGGCTACATCCAGCGCGTGCACTACCTCAAGGAAACCGTGCGCCAGGGCGCGGGGCTCGATGAGGACCGCAACCTCAGCGCCCAGGCCCTGCAGCGCGGCTGGGACTGCCTCGAGCGCTTTGCCGAGCGCCTGCAGGGCGTGGCCCCCGCGCAGGTGCGGGCCGTGGCCACGCAGACCCTGCGCGAGGCGCGCAACCGCGACGAGTTCATCGCGCGCGGCAGCGCGCTGCTCGGCCACCCCATCGAGGTCGTCAGCGGCCCCGAGGAGGCGCGCCTGATCTACCAGGGCGTGTCGCATCTGCTGCCGCCCTCCGAGGAGCGGCGCCTGGTGCTCGACATCGGAGGGCGCTCGACCGAGCTCATCCTGGGCCGGCAGTACGAGGCGCAGGACATGACCTCGCTGCGCCTGGGCAGCGTGGCCTGGTCCACGCGCTTCTTTGCCGAGGGCCAGCTCACCGAGCGCGCCTTCGCGGACGCCCAGACGGCCGCCAGGGCGCAGATAGACGAGGTGCAGGCGCTGTTTCGGCGCTCGCTCTGGGACGTGGCCTATGGCTCATCGGGGACGGTCGGTGCCGTGGGCGACATCCTGGCCCAGTGCGGCCGCACGGCGGGACGCATTCAGCGCGCGGACCTGCTCTGGCTGGAGCAGCAGCTGCTGCGCGCGGGCCATGTGAGCCGCGTGCAGCTCGCCGGGCTCAAGGACGACCGCCGTCCCGTGATCGGCGGCGGGCTGTGCGTGCTGCGGGCGCTGTTCGACGCGCTCGATATCGAGGAGCTGCAGGTCGCCCAGGGCGCGCTGCGCCAGGGCGTTCTCTACGACATGGTGAGCCGCGAGTCCCCCGCGACGGACCTGCGCTCGGCCGCCGTGGCGGCCCTGTCGCGGCGCTTCTGTGTGGACGAGGCCCAGGCCCGGCGCGTCGCCGACGTGGCCATGCGGCTGTTTGCACAGGTGGCCCCCGGCCAGGATGCCGTGGCCCAGCAGCTGGGCTGGGCCGCTGAGCTGCACGAGCTCGGCTGCCGCATCGCCCACAGCGGCTATCACCGCCATGGCGCCTACATCCTCGAGCACACCGACGCCGCGGGCTTCGCCCAGGGCGAGCTCGAGGCCCTGGCACGCCTGGTGCGCGCGCACCGCGGCAAGCTGCGCAAGCTCGAGCTGGACTGGGAGGACGCGGGCTTCATGCTGCAGCTTGCCTGCCTGCGCCTGGCGGTTGCCCTGTGCCACGCGCGCTGCATGCCCGACATGCAGGGCATGGAGCTCGTGCGCCGCGGCCAGCGGCTGCAGTTGTGCACGCGCGCGGGCTGGGCCGCGGCCTATCCCCAGTCGGCCCATCTGCTGCGCGACGAATGCGAGGACTGGCAGCGCACGCCCTGGGCCGTGGGCGTGCAGGACTGAAAAAGGCGCGCAGCCAATGCTCCCTCTCCCGCACGCGGGAGAGGGTGGGGGTGAGGGAGAAGGCCCACGCCAGGCAAGCGCGGGGTGCCATGAACGGCGTTTACAGATAGTTGGGCGTCATCACGGCGAGCAGCACGGTTTCGCTCTGCTCGAGGCGCTGGCGCTGGCGCAGCCACCAGACCGAACCCTTGCGTATGGAACAGGCGCCGCTGCCCATGCCCAGCAGCCGGGCAGCCGTCTGGCCCAACTGGGGCTGGTGGCCCACGACCAGCACGGCGCCCTTGGCCCGGGGCCATTGCACGAGTTCGAGCAGGTCCTCGGGCAGGCCGCCGGGCAGCAGCTCGGCGCGGCGCTTGAACTTGCGCTTGAGCGCCAGGGCCGTCTGCTCGGCACGCAGGGCCGGGCTGGACATGACGCGCAGGCCGTCGGGCAGCTGGCGATCGAGCCATGCGGCCATGCGTGCGGCCTGTTTTTCACCGCGCGGCGTCAGGGCGCGGGTGAGGTCGTCCTGGCCTTCGCGGCCGTCATGTGCCTCGGCGTGACGCCACAGGATGAGGTCCATCATTTGCGCTTCTTGCGGGCTGCCTTGGGCGCCTGCGCGTAGCGCGCCATGAGCGCGGCCTGCGCGCCCGCGCCGTCCGGCGTGCAGGCGGGCGGGGTGTAGCGGCCGTCCGGGCCTTGCAGCCATGCGCCTTGGTCGTCGTGCAGGTAGGCCGTGAGGCATTCGTCGATGATGCGCTGGCGCAGCGCGGGGTCGGTGACGGGCCAGGCCAGCTCCACACGGCGCAGCATGTTGCGGTTCATCCAGTCGGCGCTCGACAGGTACAGGTCCTCATGGTCGCCCGCGCCGAAGTAGAACACCCGCGTGTGCTCGAGAAAGCGCCCGATGACCGAGCGCACGCGGATGTTGTCCGTGACGCCCGGCAGCTGCGCCGGCAGCATGCAGGCGCCGCGCACGATGAGGTCGATGTGCGCGCCCTGCTGCCCGGCACGCACCAGGGCGCGCATCAGGGCCTCGTCGGTCAGGGCGTTCATCTTGAGCACGATGCGCGCGTACCGGCGCTCGCGTGCGGCCTGGCCGACTTGGTCGATCTTCTCGAGCATGCGCCTTTGCAGCTGGAACGGCGCGAGCATGAGTCGGCGCAGCCGGGGCGGGCGGTTCTGGCTGGCCAGGTGGTTGAAGACGCCATCCATGTCGGCCGTGATGTCCTCGTCGGCCGTGAGCAGTCCCAGATCGGTGTACAGGCGCGCCGTGCGCGGGTTGTAGTTGCCGGTGGACAGGTGGCCGTAGCGGCGCAGCGTGCGCCCCTCGCGGCGCGTGACGAGCAGCATCTTGGCGTGGGTCTTGAGGCCGACCACGCCGTACACCACCTGCGCGCCTATGGCCTCGAGGGCCTCTGCCCAGTTGATGTTGGCCTCCTCGTCAAAGCGGGCCTTGAGCTCGACCACGGCCATGACCTCCTTGCCGCGGCGCACGGCCTCGCGCAGCAGCTCCATGAGCTCGGAGTCGGCGCCCGTGCGGTAGATGGTCTGCTTGATGACGAGCACGTCGGGGTCGTTGACGGCCTCGCGCAGAAAGGCGAGCACGGCGTCGAAGCTCTCGAAGGGGTGGTGCAGCAGCAGGTCGCGTTCGCGCATCTGCTCCATGACGGGCATGCCCGCCACCATGGCCTGGGGCCAGGCCCCGCGCCAGGGGGGAAACAGCAGCGCCGCATTGCCCGCGAGGTCCACGAGCTGCGACAGGCGCACGAGGTTCACCGGGCCGGGCACGCGAAACACGGCCGCGGGCGCGAGGCCGAACTGCGTCTGCAGGAAGTCCGAGAGAAAGCGCGAGCAGCCCGCCGACACCTCCAGCCGCACGGCCTGGCCGAAGTGGCGCTGCTGCAGGCCCTGGCGCAGGGCGGTGCGCAGGTTGCGCACGTCCTCCTCGTCCACGGCCAGGTCGGAGTGGCGCGTGACGCGAAACTGCGAGAACTCCGTCACCTCGCGGCCCGGGAACAGCTCCTCGAGGTGCGCGCGGATGACGCTCGAGAGCAGCACGAACAGCTGCTCCTTGGGCGGCGCCACGCGCGCGGGCATGCGGATGACGCGCGGCAGAGCGCGCGGCACGCGCACGATGGCGACCTCGTTGGCGCGGCCAAAGGCATCCTGGCCTTTGAGGCGCACGATGAAGTTGAGCGACTTGTTGGCGACGCGCGGAAACGGATGGGCCGGGTCCAGCCCCACGGGCACGAGCAGGGGGCGCACCTGGCGCTGGAAGTAGTCCTGCACCCAGCGGCGCTGCTCGGCGTTGCGCTCGCCATGCGAGACGATGCGCAGCCCCTGCGCGGCCAGGGCCGGTGTCAGGGTCTCGTTGTAGAGCCGGTACTGGCGCGCCACCAGACTCTGGGCATGGGCCATGAGCGCCTCGAACGCGGCGCTGGTGACGGCGCCGGCCGCGTTCTCGCCATGGGGGCCATGGGTGCCATGGGGACCGGGGCTGTGCGCGGCGGCGCGCACCTCGAAGAACTCGTCGAGGTTGGAGGAGACGATGCACAGGTAGCGCAGCCGCTCGAGCAGCGGCACGTCGGCGCGCTCGGCCCAGTGAAAGACGCGCTCGTTGAAGGCCAGGATGCTCTGGTCGCGATCGAGGAAGCTCAGCCGCGCCGGGGGCGCAGGGGGCGTTGCGGCCGCCGGAGGAGCGGGTGGGGTTGCGGCCGTCGGGGGCGGCAGTTCTGCGGGCTGCAGGGGAACGGTGGCGGCCTCGACGCGTTCGGCAGCGGCGAGGGGATCGGGAGGCGTGAAGGAGAGCATGTATCAGGCTGCGGAGAGCGACCTGACGAGTATCGAAATGACATGTGTCAATACGATGACATTTTCATGGCATCGCCGTGACAGCCGCGTGACGAGGTGCTCAGCTGTCGCCTGGCGCCACGCCCAGCAGGTCCTGCAGCCGCCTGCTGCTGGTCGTGTATTCCAGCGGGATGCTGCCGCCGGCCAGCCATTCGGCGGCGCCGAAGGCGGCCAGCGTGGCCTCGTGAAAGGCGCTCACGATGAGCTTGCGCTTGCCGGGGTAGCTGATGGCGTCGCCCACGGCGTAGATGCCGGGCATGCTGGTGGCCATGGTGGCCGGGTCCACCACGAGCTGCTTGCGCTCAAGCTGCAGGCCCCAGTCGGCAATTGGCCCCAGGCGCGGCACCAGGCCCAGGCGCACGACGAGGCGGTCGGCGGGTATCTGCCGCGGCTGGCCGTCGGGGGTGATGATTTCCAGCGCCGCAAGCCGCTCCTGGCGTTGCACGATGGCGCTGGCCACGCCGACCGCGACCTCGATGCGCCCGGCCGCGCGCAGCGCCTGCAGTTCCTCGAGCAGCGCGGGTGGGGCCTCGAACTGGTCGCGCCGGTGCTGCAGCGTGACATGCGCGGCGCGCAGCGCCTCGGGCGCCGTGGCGCAGGCGATGGCCTGCCGCACGGCCGCCTCGCCGCCGCCATGCACTAGCACGCGCAGGCCCGTCAGGCGGGTGTCGGCGGCCAGCGCGTGCAGCATCTGCGTGCCGGCAAACGCCTCCAGGCCGGGCAGCTTGAGCGCGCGCGGCTCGAAGGCGCCCACGCCGCTGGCGATGAACACTGCGCGCGCATGCAGCCGCGTGCCATGGGCGCCGGCCACGAGAAAGCCCCCCTGGGCCAGGGGCTCGATGTGGTTGACGCGCTGGCCCAGGTGCCAGCCGGGTGCGAACGGGCGGATCTGCGCGCACAGGCGCTGCACCAGCTCATGGCCGGTGCAGGCGGCCATGGCCGGAATGTCGTAGATGGGTTTGTCGCCGTAGAGCTCGGCGCATTGCCCGCCCGCGAAGGGAAGGGCATCGAACAGATGCGTGCGCAGGCCCTGCAGGCCGAGCTGAAAGACCTGGAACAGGCCGGCCGGGCCCGCGCCGATGATCACGGCATCGGTTGTTGCGGGCGCGTTGCCTGCGGCGGGTTGCATGAAGGGGGCCTGGATCAGCGCTCCAGATGTTGCAGCTTGCCCGGCGTGCCGTTCCACTCGTCGGCGTCGGGCAGGGCGGCCTTGCGCTTGGTGATGCTCTTGAACTTGGGCGTGAGCTCGGCGTTCAGCTTGATGAAGGACAACTGGTCGCTGGGCAGGTCCTCCTCGGCAAAGATGGCGTTGGCGGGGCACTCGGGCACGCAGACGGCACAGTCGATGCACTCATCGGGGTCGATCACGAGGAAGTTCGGGCCTTCGCGGAAGCAGTCCACCGGGCACACATCCACGCAATCGGTGTATTTGCACTTGATGCAGTTTTCGACAACGACGTGGGTCATGGGATCTCTGTAGGTATAGCTATTGGGTGTAACCCGCAATTCTAGGGCCATGGTCGTCCCGAGAGGCGGGACGACCATGCCTGTGGCGCGGAAACATTGACGGCAGTCAAGCCGCGAGGGGCCTATCGCACGAGCACCGCGCCCGCCGTCTTGTGGCTGGCCGTGTCGACCAGGATGAGCGAGCCCAGCACGCGTGCGCGCTCAAACGGCGCCGCGGGCAGGGGCTCCTGCAGCAGCAGTTCCACATGGCCTATGGCGTTGGGCGCAAGCTGCTCGGCCTGCTGCTCGGCCAGGGTGTGGATGTCGAGCTGGTGCACCACGCGGCGCACCTTGGCCTTGACCCAGCGGTGGCCATGCAGCGCCCAGTACACGCGGCCGACGACCAGGGGCTCGTCGTCCATCCAGGCGACGGTGGCCTCGATCTCGCGCCGCGCGGGCCAGGGGCTTTGCGGCGCGGGGGTGTCGAAGTCGTCCTCGGTGGCCTGCACGGCAGCGGGCGCGGCCAGCAGCCAGTCGCCGCGCGAGACGTCCACCTCGCGGTCGAGCACTATGCCCGCCGACAGACCCGCGGCCACGTCCTGCGGGCGGCGCGCGTGGTCGAGCACCTGGGCGATGCGTGCGCTCTGGCCGCTGGGGAAGACCTGCACCTGCGCGCCCACCTGGGCGCCGCCGGCGGCGATGCGGCCCCAGAACACGCGCCGGCCCTGGGAGGTGTCGGCCGAGGAGGAGGCGGACTTTTCCACCCACTGCACGGGGAAGGCCAGGGGCAGGGCGGTGTCGGCGGGCTGGTTGGGCAGGCGCTCGAGGATTTGCAGCAGGCTCGGGCCCTCGTAGCCGCCCCAGCCGGGCTCCGGCGTGACCACGTTCCAGCCCTTCAGGGCCGAGACGGGCACGGTGGCGGCGACCTCTATGCCCGCCTCCTGCGCAAAGCGCGCGAGCGCGGCGCGGATATGGGCGAAGGCCAGGGCCGGGTCGGCCACGGCGTCGAGCTTGTTCACGGCGAACACCAGCGAGTGCACGCGCAGCAGGTGCACCAGCAGGCTGTGGCGGCGCGTCTGTGCGAGCAGTTGCAGGGCGGGGCTTTGCCAATCGAGCTTGGTGGCATCGACCAGCACCACGGCCGCGTCGGCCTGCGATGCGGCCGTGACCATGTTGCGCGTGTACTGCTCGTGGCCGGGGGCGTCGCCGATGATGAACTTGCGCTCCTCGGTGGCGAAGTAGCGGTAGGCCACGTCGATGGTGATGCCCTGCTCGCGCTCGGCCGACAGGCCGTCGGTGAGCAGCGCGAGATCCACCTCGCCCGAGCGCGTGACGCCGGCGATGTGGTCCTGCAGCACGGCGCGGCTGTCGACCAAGAGGCGCCCGATCAGCGTGCTCTTGCCGTCGTCCACGCTGCCGCAGGTGATGAAGCGCAGGGCGGATGCATGGTCATTTATGCCGTTGGCGCTTGCCTGGAGCGCGCCGGTAGCTATCGTAGTCATAGTGTTCGTGCTCATCAGAAATACCCGTCCTTCTTGCGCTTTTCCATCGAGGCGTCGCTGGTCTTGTCGTCCATGCGCGTGGCCCCGCGCTCGCTGACCTCGGCCGCCAGGGTCTCGACGACGATGTCTGCGGCGCTGGCGGCCGGGCTCTCCACGGGGCAGGTGCAGGTGATGTCGCCCACGGTGCGAAAGCGCACGGTGCGGGTCTCGATCTGTTCGCCCTCCTTGGCCGGCGTCAGCGGCGTGACGGGCACCAAGAGGCCCCGGCGCTCGACCACCTGGCGCTGGTGGGCGTAGTACAGGCTGGGCAGGGCGATGTTCTCGCGGTCGATGTATTGCCAGACGTCGAGCTCGGTCCAATTGCTGATCGGAAAGACGCGGAAATGCTCGCCCGGCGCCAGGCGCGTGTTGAACAGCGTCCATAGCTCGGGGCGCTGGGCCTTCGGTTGCCATTGGCCAAAGCTGTCGCGGTGCGAAAAGATGCGCTCCTTGGCGCGGGCCTTTTCCTCGTCGCGGCGCGCGCCGCCGATCAGCGCGTCGAAGCGGAATTCCTCGATGGCCTCGAGCAGCGTGACCGACTGGTGCACGTTACGGCTCTCGCCGGGGTGGGACAGGCGCACCGTGCCGCGCGCCATGGAATCCTCCACGCTGCGCACGATGAGCTCGGCGCCCAATTCTTTAGCGCGAAAGTCGCGGAAGTCGGTCACCTCGGGGAAGTTGTGGCCGGTGTCGATCATCAGGAGCGGGTAGGGGATGCGGCCTGTGCCAAATGCCTTCTCCGCGCACTTGAGCATGACCAGCGAATCCTTGCCGCCCGAGAACAGCAGGGCCGGGCGCTCGAAGGCGGCGGCGACCTCGCGCAGGATGAAGATGGTTTCCTCCTCGAGCGCATCGAGGTGGCGGTTGCTCAGGTGGTGGGCGGCGGGTTGCAGCACGGCGGTGTCGGTACGGGCGTTCATCGTTGGGTTTCCGGCGGTGGGGTCAGTGGGCGAGGTGAAGACCGCATTCGCGCTGTTCTTCGCCCTTGGTCGGGTCCACGTAGTCGAAGTTGTTGGGCAGGCCGTGCGCCTTGCAATATTCGTGCAGGTCCTTGGAGGACCAGTGCAGCAGCGGCGCCACCTTGATGAGCCCGTCGGGGTTGATGGAGACGGGCTGCATCTGCGCGCGCACGGCGCTGTCGCTGGCGCGCAGGGCGGTGAACCACACCTGGGGTGCCGTCTCGCGCAGGGCGCGGGCGAAGGGTTCGAGCTTCACTTCCTGCGTGAACGCGGCATGGCCCGGTGCGCCAATGGCGGGCGTGGGGCCGTCCACGGCCTCGCGGTGGGCGCGGCTGCGCAGCGGCAGGTAGATCTTGAGGTTCAGCCCGAGCAGGCGCGTCACCTCGTCGGCATAGCGGTAGGTCGCCTCGGTGTTGTAGCCGTTGTCCATCCAGACCACGGGCACATCGGGCTGCACGCGCGTGACCAGGTGCAGGATCACGGCCTCGAAGGGGCGAAAGTTCGTCGTGACGATGGCTTTTTTGCCCAGGCCCAGGGCCCAGGCGACCAGGGCCGAAGCGTCGTGGCCGAGCTCGGCGTTGATGCGGTCGAGGTCCATATCTTGTGCGTGGCTCATGCGGCCTCCCGGGCAAACAGGGGGCGGGGTTCGTGCACGTCGCCTTGGTAGAAGGCGGCGAAACGCTCGAACTGGCGCTGGGCGGCGCTGGCGTTCACGCCCTCGGCGAGCACGGCGCTGGAAAAACCACTGCGGTGCATGTGTACGAGCTGGTCGATCAGCACGTCGCCCGTGGCGCGGATGTCGCCCGCGAACTTGTAGCGCCTGCGCAGCAGCAGGGCCTGGCTGTAGGCGCGGCCGTCGGTGAACTTGGGGAATTGCAGCTCGATGCGCTCGACGCCCTCGAACGCGCCGCTGGCGGCCAGCTCGGCCAGGTTGGCGTCGTTGGCAATTTGCAAGGTTTTTTCGGCTTCAGCGCTTGTGGGGAGAGCGTCGCTAGCTAGTATTTTCATAGTCATCACCGGGGTGGCTTGTCGTTTCAGTGCAGGGCTTCCTCGGCCTTGGCATGGCGCGCGGCGTTGGCGGCCTGCTTGAAGGGGTCGTGGCCGATGCGGCGCAGGGCGTCGATGAAGAACTCGCCCGGTTGGCGCAGCTCGCGGTAGGTGTCCAGAATGGCCTCGATCACGCCGGGCACCTCGGCCGCGGTGAACGAGGGGCCGACGACCTTGCCGCCGATGGCGGGGCCCGAGAGCTGCGAGCCGTCGGCACCGCCCAGCGTGATCTGGTACCACTCCTTGCCGTCCTTGTCGACGCCGAGGATGCCGATATGGCCGCTGTGGTGGTGGCCGCAGCTGTTGATGCAGCCGCTCATGTGCAGGTCGATGGGGCCGAGGTCGAAAAGCTCGTCCAGATCCTGGTAGCGCTCGGTCACGGCCGCGGCGATGTGCAGCGAGCGCGCGTTGGCCAGCGAGCAGAAGTCCCCGCCCGGGCAGGCGATCATGTCGGTCAAGAGGCCGATGTTGGGCTGGGCCAGGCCCAGCTTGCGCGCGGCCTCGTAGAGCGCGGGCAGGTCGCTCTCGAACACCCAGGGCAGCAGCAGGTTCTGCTCGTGTGTCAGGCGTGCCTCGCCGGCGCTGAACTGCTCGGCCAGCTGGGCCAGGGCGTCCATGGTGTCGGCATCGGCGTCGCCCGGGGCAAAGCCCACGCGCTTGAACGACAGGGTCACGGTCTTCATGCCTGCGAGCTTGTGGCCGCGCACGTTCTGCTGCAGCCAGCGCCGGTAGAGCTGGCCCTGGGGGTCGACTTTGCTGGGCAGGTTGGCGGGCTTCAATTCGGGCACGACGAAGTGGCTGGCCACGCGGTCGAGCTCGGCCTGGGTGATGGTATGCGGCGCGCCGTCGAGCTCGACAATGTCGCGGTATTCCTTCTCCACCGCGTCGATGAAGCCCTGGCCCTCGCTCTTGACCAGAATCTTGATGCGCGCCTTCCACTTGTTGTCGCGCCGGCCGTAGCCGTTGTACACGCGCACGATGGCCTCGATGTAGTTGAGCAGCTGCGCCCAGGGCAGAAACTCGCGCACAGTCGTGCCGACGATGGGCGTGCGCCCCATGCCGCCGCCCACCTTGACGGTGAAGCCCACCTCGCCGGCCTCGTTCTTCGCCGCCTGCAGGCCGATGTCGTACCAGCCAATCGCCGCGCGGTCTTCCACGGCGCCGTTGAAGGCGATCTTGAACTTGCGCGGCAGGTAGCTGAACTCGGGGTGCAGCGAGCTCCACTGGCGCGTGATTTCGGCAAACGGGCGGCAGTCGACGATGCCGTCCTCGGCAATGCCCTCCCAGGCGTCGCAGGTGATGTTGCGGATGTCGTTGCCACTGGTCTGAATGCCGTGCATGTGCACGCTGGCCAGCAGGTCCATTACGTCCGCCGCCTTGGTGATCGGAATCCAGTTGAACTGGCAGTTGGTGCGCGTGGTGAAGTGGCCGTAGCCGTATTTCAGCGGCTTGGCCGCCAGCGTGGCGCCGGGTTGGCTCGCTTCCAGCGCATCCTGCGTCGCCTGGGCGTGGGCCAGCAGCTCGGGCGTGGGCTGGTCGTATTCGCGCGCGATGCGGCCCAGCGTGCGCAGCTGCAGGCTGCTGATCTCGCCATAAGGCACGGCGATGCGGGCCATGGGCGCGTAGCGCTGGATGTACCAGCCGTTCTGCAGGCGCAGCGGCAGCATCTGCTCGTCGGTGAGCTCGCCGCGCTGCCAGCGCTCCAGTTGGTCGCGGAACTGCTGGGCACGCAGCTTGACGAATTGCTTGTCGAAGTCGGTGTATTGGTACATGGCGTGGGGAGGGAGAAATCAGGTATTCAGATCAGGACCAGCTTGGCGCCGGCCCAGGCCAGCAGCAGCGAGAGGATGGAGCGGATCAGCCGCTCGGGCGTGCGGCTGACCAGGCGCGAGCCCAGCCAGATGCCCGGCAGCGAGCCCATGAGCAGCTGAGCGAGCAGCGGCCAGTCGACCGAGCCCAGGGACGCATGGCCCAGGCCCGCGACCAGGGTCAGCGGCACGGCGTAGGCAATGTCGGCGGCGATGATGCGCGGCAGCGGCAGGTGCGGAAAGACGAGCAGCAGCACGCTCACGCCGATCGCACCCGCGCCCACCGAGGTGAAGGTGACCAGCAGGCCGATGACCGCGCCCAGCAGCACGGGCAGGCTCCAGTGGCGCGGCGCGCTGGCGTGGGCGAACTGGGCGCTGCGGCGTGCGGCCTCGGCGGCCGCGCGCTCGGGTGAGAACACCAGCACCTTGTAGAAGGTGGCCGCGGCCGTGAGCAGCAGGGCCACGCCCAGGGTGCTGGTCATGAGGCGCTGGGCGGCGGCGCTGTCCGGCCCCAGGTGGCGCAGCGCCCACAGGGCGGCCAGGGCGGCCGGGATGCTGCCCGCGCACAGCAGCGCCACCACGCGCCAGGGCACGAGGCGCTGGCGTGCCAGACTCACGGTGCCGCCGAGCTTGGTGAAGGCCGCAAACAACAGGTCTGTGCCCACGGCCAGATAGGGCTTGATGCCGAAGAAGAAGATCAGGATGGGCGTCATCAGCGAGCCGCCGCCCACGCCCGTCAGCCCCACGATGAGGCCGACGGCGAAACCAGCGAGGATGAACGCGAAATCAGGCATGGCCGCGACTGTAGAAGTGCGGCTTATGAGTTCAAACTATTGTTTTGTGCTTCCCTTATGCAAATAAGCTTATGCACAAGCGCTGGCGCGGCCTGCGCCAGGGTGCGGCGCTACAGCCGCTCGCAGCCCATGGCCTGGGCCAGTTTGGCCTCCACGGGCAGGGGCTCGCCCATCAGGCGTGCCGCCAGCAGCTCGGCGCACAGCACGGCGCGCGTGAGGCCGCGCGCGCCCATGGCGGTGCTGATCCACAGGCCGGGCAGGGCGGCCGGCGCCACGGGGCCGACGATGGGCATGCGGTCGTGCGCCGTGCAGCGCACGCCGGCCCAGGCGCGCAGGTCGCCGCCCGCCTCGAAGGCCGGGCGCAGCGCTTCGGCGGCCTGCGGCACCAGGGCCTTCAGGCGCTGCCAGTTGTGGGCGTGGGCCGCCGCCTGCTCGTCTGCCGTCAGCGGCAGCCTGTCCATGTCGCGCTCGAAGGTCGCACCCATGTGCCAGGCCAGGCCGCCCTCGCAGGGCACATGGGCCGCGAGTGCACCGCCGCCGTTCACGGCAAACGGCGGCAGGCCGTCGGCATGCGGGGGCTGCAGGCCCCAGGACATCTGGCCGCGCACCGGCTGCAGCGGCAGGGGGGCGGCCCCCAGCGGCGCCAGCAGGGCATTGCTGGCCGGGCCCGTGGCCAGGATGACCAGCTCGGCCTCGGTCAGTGCAGTGCCGGCCTCGTCCAGCGCCTGCCACGGCCCACCGCTGGTGGGCACGAGGCGGGCCACGGCGCTGTGCGGGCGCCAGGTGATGCCGGGCTGTGCGAGCAGCCGCGCGATGAAGCGCGCCGGCCGCACCCAGCCCGCGCGTGCGTGCCAGCAGGCGCTGGCGTCGGCGGGCAGGCCGGCGGCGGCGAGGTGTTCGGCGTCGGCCGGCATGCTCCAGTCGCTGCCTGGGCCGTCCTGCCAGTCGGCGGGCAGGCCCAGCTGGCCCGCGGGGCGGCGTTCGAGCACGCCGGCCGGGTTCCAGTCCACGCCCTGCTGCAGGAGCGCGGCGGACTGCTGCAGCATGGCGCGCACGCCGGCGCGCGAGACGCGCGCGAACAGGTTGTCGTCGGGCGAGAGGTGGGGCGCAAACAGTCCCGCGGGCAGGCCCGAGGCGCCCGCCGCGGGCGTGGCCGCGGCGTCCAGCACCGTCACCTGCCAGCCGCGGCGCGCCAGGCTGGCGGCAGCGGTCGCGCCGGCCAGGCCCGCGCCCAGCACCAGGCAGCGCGCGGGCTGCGTGAACGCCGCGGGCTGGCGGCTGCTGCGCGGTTCCCAGCGTGGATCGAAACTGGCCCGCAGGTTGTCGCGCTTCGGGGGCAGGCCGGGCACCTTGCTGACCTCAAAGCCGCATTGCGTGAGCGCATTGCGCACGCCGCGTGCCACCGACCAGGTGGCCAGCCGCGTGCCACGGCGGCAGTGGCGCGCCATGGCCTTGAGCGTCTCCAGGCTCCAGATCTCGGGGTTGCGCTCGGGGGCGAAGCCGTCGAGGAAGACCGAGTCGACCTCCCACAGTTGCTGGCGCAGCTGGGTCTGGGCGTCGCCCACGCACAGGGTCAGCAGCACGCGCCCGTCCTCGAACCACAGGCGGTGCACGCCGGGCAGCAGGCCCCAGTACTGGGCGTGCAGCTGCTGGGCCAGAGGCAGGAGCTCGGGGAAGCGCCGGGCCGCCTGCAGCAGGTCGTCGCCCGTGACGGGCCAGGCCTCGAGCGAGACGAAATGCAGCAGTCGCGGGCGCTGGGGGTCGGCGCGCCACGCGGCCCAGGTGGTGAGGAAGTTCAGGCCGAAGCCAAAGCCCGTCTCGAGGATGCGCCACTGCTGCGCGCCGGCCCAGGCCTCAGGCAGGCCGCAGCCCTTGAGGAAAACGTCGCGCGCCTGGGCCAGGCCCTGCTCGCCGTGGTAGCGGTCGCCAAACCGGTTGCAAAACGGCGTGCCGTCGGGCAGCCAGGATACGGAATCAGACATGGGGCAAGGCCATCATTCCCAGCGCTGCTGGTAGGAGAAAACGGGCAGTCGCCAGTGCCAGCGTATGGCCGCCAGCCTGAGCGCCAGGCCCAGGGCAAAGCACACGGCGACGCTCAGGTCATGGTCAACGTCCCAGGCGCGCAGTGCGAGGAACAGCAGGCACACGGCAAGCGAGACGCTGGCATAGAGCTCGCGCCGGAACACCACGGGCACCTGGTTGCACAGCACGTCGCGCAGAATGCCGCCGCTGATGCCGGTGATCATGCCGGCCATGACAACCACGAGCTGGGGGTAGGACAGCTCCAGCGCCACACTGCAGCCGATCAGCGAGAACGCGACCAGCCCCAGCGCGTCGAGCACCAGAAAGACGCGCTTGAGGCGGATCATGTAATGCGCCACCAGAGTGGTCAGCAGGCCCGCGCCGATCACCAGGTACACGTATTCGGGGTGCTGCGTCCAGCCCAGAGGGTAGTGGCCCAGAATCATGTCGCGTATCGTGCCGCCGCCCAGGGCAGTGACGAAGGCGATCACCGACACGCCGAAGATGTCCATGTTGCGCCGCCCGGCCGCGAGCGCCCCGGACATGGCCTCGGCCGTGATGGCCAGCAGGTAGATGGCGAGCATGAAGCTCATCTGCGAGGCCTGGAACGACTCCAGCAGCGAGGTCGATGGAAGCAAGGTGAAAGATCCGGTGGGCAAAAAACTGCCGCCTCCTGCGTTGGCAGTGGCGGCAGGGCGGGCAGGGCGAAGTGCTTACGCGCTCGGCGGTACGTAGCCCGCCGCAGCGTCTGCGCCGCTGCCAAAGAAATGATTCTCCATCTGCCGCGCCAAGTATTGGCGGGCGCGGGCGTCGGCCAGGTTCAGGCGGTTCTCGTTGACCAGCATGGTCTGGTGCTTGAGCCACTCACCCCAGGCCTGCTTGCTCACGCTCTCGAAGATGCGCTTGCCCAGCTCGCCGGGGTAGGGGGGGAAGTCGAGGCCTTCAGCCTCCTTGCCGAGCTTGATGCAGTGGACGGTGCGTGCCATGGCGGGAGATCCTTGGAGTGTTTCGGATGTGTTGGTAATAACGAACTGAAATCTTATTGGTTTCAGTTTTGAAGAGTGACTTCCAGAATGCGTTCCATTGACATTCAACGCAACGAAGGCAGTCCATGAAAAATCGCCGCCACTTTATCAAGTTTCCCCTTGCAGCCGCCCCTGCCGCTACCCCGGGTGGGGCCTTTCCCTGCCGGCGCGCGCACAACAGGCCGTACAGATTCTGAACCTGTCCTATGACCTATGACCCGACGCGCGAGCTGTATGCTGAATTCAACCCGGATTTCCCTACAAGGGTGATGCCGCGCAGGACAAAAAAACAGGCGCCCGTGAACGGACGCCTTGTGCTTTGCCTGCCGCCGGTCAGAACGCGAGCGTCTTGACGCCTGGCTTGAGCAGGTGTGCGGCGACCTCTGGCGGCTTGGCAGGGGTCACTCCTTCGATCAGGTCGGCGGGCTTGTGGCCGGTGTTGGGCAGGTACAGCGCGCAGACTTCAACCTTTGCGCCTGCTTTGATGACGCCTTGCAGCATCTGCTGTGTGGTTGCGTCGCGGGGTTTGAGCTTGGGCAGGTTTTGTTGACCGACAAGGGCAATGTCGGCAGCCGCGTCGCACAGCAGCACTCGTACCTGGGCCTTTTGCTCCAGAGCCTGTCCCGCGAGCACCAGTCCGGCGCCCTGGGCCATGGCATTGCCGCTGTGAATATTGACAAACAGCTCTTCGCCGTGGGCCGTGCCTGCGACCAGCAGGGCAGCGGTGGACAGGGCAAGCAAGGGTTTGCGGATCGGTTGCATCGAATGATTCCTTGAGGCGAGTGGAACAGAGTACCGATTTTATATTAGAAAATTCTAAGTTAATGAAATTCTAAATTTTGTCGTTCGGGAGAAGCAGCCTCGGCCAGCATTGGCCCTGCATCCGGCAGCGATGTGCAGGGCGGCAGTTTTGGCGCTGTTCCTATGGCTCGGCCTACTGCGTGCCGGCCCTTTTCACTACGGCGATGCTGTCCAGCAGCCCCGCGCAGGCGTCCTCCACGATGTCCAGCACACGCTCGAAGCCCTGGGCGTTGCCGTAATACGGGTCGGGCACCTCATCCACCGCATGTGTGCGGCAGAAGTCCGTGAGCCGGCGCAGGCGGTGGCGCTCCGTTGGCGGGCAGAGCGCTGCGGCCGCGGCCTCGTTGTCTTCGTCCATGACCAGCACCAGGTCGAATGCGGTGAAGTCCTCGGCACGCAGGCGGCGCGCACGCTGGGCCGACAGGTCGTAGCCGCGTCGCGCGGCATGGATTTGGGCGCGCTTGTCGGGCGGCTCGCCCGCGTGCGCGCCATAGGTGCCGGCCGAGTCCACGGTGACGGCGAGGCGCGCGCGGGTCGCCATGTGCTCGAGTACGCCTTGCGCCGTGGGGCTGCGGCAGATGTTGCCCATGCAGACCATGAGCACGCGCACGGCTTCGTGCGGTGCCTTGTCGGTGAGGTGGGCCAGGGTGGAAAGATTGTCAGTAGTCATCGAGGCGCAGCTTACCGTCATCGCCCGCATTGGGCCCAGTGAGCGGGGTGTCTGGGGGCGCGTAGCACAGCGTGGACGCGCGGTTATATGGTCCCCGACAGCGTGTCCACGCTACTTGGGTTGCAGAGCCAACCGGATTCGATCAAGCGCCGGTGACGGCTGCGTCACGCTGCGGTCGAACGGGTGGAAGGCCGCTCCCACGGCCTTGAGGATGCGCTGCACATAGGCGCGCGTCTCTTGGTAGGGGGGTACGCCGCGGTAGCGCTCGACCTTGCCCTCGCCGGCGTTGTAGGCCGCGGCCACCAGCGCCACGTCGCCCTCGAAGTAGGCCAGCAGCCAGCGCAGGTAGGACAGGCCACCGCGGATGTTCTGGGCCGGGTCGTACGGGTTCTTGACGTTGAAGCGCTCGCTGGTCTCGGGAATCAGCTGCATCAGTCCCTGAGCGTTCTTGGGAGACACCGCCTCGGGGTTGAAGTTGGATTCGGCGGCAATGATGGCCAGCGCCAGTTGCGGCTCGATCTGGTACTGCGGCGCCATTTTGTGCACCAGGTCGACGATCTTGCGCGGCGCGACGGTACGGTAGTCCACACCGGGCTTGCCTGCCTGGGCAATGGCGCGCGCGGCCGGGCGCATGCACTCGGGCACCTCGCCGGTGACGCCCCCGACGACCTTGAGCATGCGTGCGGCCACGTCCAGACCCTGTTCGGCCGCAGCATGGAAGAAATAGGCCGCCGTCGCATCATTGCGCGCCACGCCCCGCCCATGGGCGTACATCCATCCCAGGTTGTACTGGGCCTGCATGTCGCCCATGCGTGCGCTCGCGCAATACAGCTGCACGGCCTTGGCCGTGTCGCGTGGCACCCCTTCGGCATGCTCGTAGGCGATGGCCTCATTGCGCAGCCTTGCGGCCAGCGTGGCATCGCCTGCATTGCCCGGCGCAGCCGTCGCGCCCCAGGCGACGCTGCACAGGAGCATGGCTGTCAGTGGCGTGAGGGCGGAGGGGGGCAGGCGCATGGGCGCGAGTATGCCGTGCCTGCATTGCGCGTGTCACCCGTTTCTGCACATCGCGCGATGTGCCAAAGAAGGGGCCGATCAGGCGTGCTCGCGATTCACAGAGAAAAATGAGCCGTTTCTTGTTTTGCCGCCAAATCTTTCTGCTATAGTTGCGGTCTTCGGTGGTGCAGACATATGGTCAAAAGCCAAAGCCCAATCCACCATGGTTCCGACAAGGTTTGGGGGTATAGCTCAGCTGGGAGAGCGCTTGCATGGCATGCAAGAGGTCAGCGGTTCGATCCCGCTTACCTCCACCAAAAACTGAACGGAAGTTCTTAGGTTTTGACCCTATCGTCTAGAGGCCTAGGACATCACCCTTTCACGGTGAGTACCGGGGTTCGAATCCCCGTAGGGTCGCCAAGTTTTATTGCACTTGGATTCGCAAGAGTCGAACGCAATACCGACGCGGAGTGGTAGTTCAGTCGGTTAGAATACCGGCCTGTCACGCCGGGGGTCGCGGGTTCGAGTCCCGTCCACTCCGCCACCAATGGAAACCCTTGCAAATCTATGGTTTGCAAGGGTTTTTTGCTTTCAGATGCTGAAAAAGCATCGATTTTTCTCCTGAATTTCTGCCCTGAACCGGCCATTCATATTCCACATTGGAGTTGGCGCCTTGAGGGGGCACTAGTTCGCCGATAGTGTCTTCTCGACTCGTTTGGCAAGCTGGACGGGTAATCCCCCCACAAATCCAGCGTGCTGAGAAGTAGAGACTGTATTGACCCAGTGAATTCCTGCACAGGTGTTAACGTTGAAGGAAACGACGATGAGCACCCTGATGGAAGACGACATCAAGCGCTGGACAGCCAAGCGCAAAACCGCCCTGGTTCTGGACATCATCCAGGGCAAGACCACGATCTCAGAGGCCAGCCGGGCCTTCGATCTCAGCCCCTCCGAAGTCGAGCAGTGGGTCGATGACGGCAAGCGCGGCATGGAAAACGCCCTGCGCACCAAGCCGTTGGAAGTCAAAGAGCAGTACGAGAAGCAACTGCGTGAACTGCAGGAGGCCTACGGCGAAGCCATGTTGGAGCTGCGTGCCAGAAAAAAGCTGGCCTCCCTGCTGGGCAACGAGGACGAGAAATGATCCTCAGCCTTCAGCAGGGATTGGCTGAAGACGGCATCCAGGTCAGCCTGGTCAAGCTGTGCCAGTGGTTCGAGGTGCCCCGGCGCACGGTGTACTACCGCAGCACCAAGGCGCCGCCGAAGGTGTAAGAGCACTTGGTCAAGCCCATCAAGGCGATGATTGAAGAGGGTGGGGGAGGGTTGTCTTAGCGCCTGCGCTGCAGCAGCCGCACATGCATGGGTCGCACAAAGCGTGCGCCCTGCGCCGAGCAGTGGGGCGCAAACGCCGCGGCCACGCGCGCTTGCAGGGCGTCGTCGATATGGTGGTCGGCAAATGTCGGGCGCATCATGCGGCGCTCGAACTCGGCAAAGTCGGCAAAGCGCACCGGCATGTCAAAGCGCCGCTCGGCCACTTCCAGCCAGGGGCTGGCGCCGGCGGCCAGCGCGCGATCCACGGCCGCCTGCGCCGCGGCGCGCACGGTGCCCTCGTCGTTGTACAGCCGCGTGATCTCGTTGAGCGGCCCATCATAGACGGGCTCGGAGACATACAGATGGCCGCCCGGGCGCAGCACGCGTGCCACCTCGGCCAATGCCCGGTCCATGGCATCGAGAGGAACATGGTGCAGCGACTTGAGCATCAGCGCCAGGTCGAACAGCCCATCCTCGCAAGGAATGTTCTGCGCGCCCGCGGCAACAAAACGCATGTGTGCGGGTGGGTCCTGCAGATTGCGCGCATGCTGTATGGCATCGACCTCCAGTCCCACATAGGTCATGTCGGGCCAGCGCTGCAGCATCTGCCGCGCCATGCGGGCCGCGCCACAACCGAGCTCGATGACCCGTGGGCCGGGTGCGGGCAGCAACTCGGCGAGGATGTCAATTTCGTCGGTGATCAGGCGGTTCACGGCGGTGCGCAGAAATGCGAAACGGGCCATTCATGCCCGTTCTGTGTGGTGCGGTGGCGGAGACTGTGAGATTCGAACTCACGGACGGTTGCCCGTCGGCAGTTTTCAAGACTGCTGGTTTAAACCACTCACCCAAGTCTCCAGGCAGGCCGGTATTCTAAGCGGCGGATTCAGGTCTCCAGCAGGAGCGCTGCGATCACGTTGCGGCCCTCGCCGGCCAGGATGTTGTAGGTGCGGCAGGCGGCCAGGGTGTCCATGGTCTCCAGGCCCATGCGCCGCGCCATCAGCGGCTGCAGCCAGGCCGGCGGCGGAAAGCGCAGGCGCTGGCCGCTGCCGAAGACGACGACCTCGGCTTCTTGCTCGGCCAGCCGGGCGAAATGCGCGGGCGTCAGGTCTTCGAAGCGCTGGCATTCCCAGGCGATGCGCTGGCCGCGTGCGCCGACGATGATGCTGTGGTCGATGCGGTCGGCATCCACGTTGATCCAGCCCGGGCCGTAGGCCGTGATGGTCTGCACGTCGAAGCGGTCTGGCTGGAATTTCATGGGTGCGTTGCGGTGAGGGCCTGACCGTCTGGTGGGCGGGGCGCAGTGCCCGGCGTGCGGGCGGGGATCTGTGGTCAAATTATAGGTTTCACCTGTCATCCCCGCTCAGGCCTGCGCAATGAAGCCTATCCTCAAGTCCGTCAAGCTCAACAATGTTCTCTACGATGTCCGCGGTCCCATCGTGGATGCGGCCAAGCAGATGGAGGACGAGGGGCAGAAGATCATCAAGCTCAACATCGGCAACATGGCGCCGTTCGGCTTCGATGCGCCCGAGGAGATCCAGCAGGACATGATCCGCAACCTGCCGAACTCGGCCGGCTATTCGGACAGCAAGGGCATCTTTGCCGCGCGCAAGGCGGTGATGCACTACACCCAGCAGCTCGGCATTGCCGGCGTGACGCTGGACGACATCTACCTGGGCAACGGCGCCAGCGAGCTCATCGTGATGGCCACGAATGCGCTGCTCAACGATGGCGACGAGCTGCTCGTGCCCATGCCCGACTATCCGCTGTGGACGGCCGCGACCTCGCTCTCGGGTGGCAGGCCCGTGCACTACCGCTGCGACGAGGACAACGGCTGGCTGCCCGACCTGGAGGACATGCGCGCCAAGATCACGCCGCGCACGCGCGGCATCGTGGTCATCAACCCGAACAACCCCACGGGCGTGCTGTATCCGGTGGAGCTGCTCAAGGGCATCATCCAGATCGCGCGCGAGCACAACCTGGTGCTGCTGGTCGACGAGGTGTACGACAAGGTGCTCTACGACGGCGTCAAGTTCACCTCCATGGCCAGCCTGTCCACCGATGTGCTCACGCTGACCTTCAATTCGCTCTCCAAGGCCTATCGCAGCTGCGGCTACCGCGCGGGCTGGATGGTGCTCTCGGGCCCGAAGTCGGATGCGCGCGACTACATCGAGGGCCTGAACATGCTGGCCAACCTCAAGCTCGGCTCCAACGTGCCGGGGCAGTGGGCCATTCAGACGGCGCTGGGCGGCTACCAGAGCATCAACGACCTGGTCAAGCCCGGCGGGCGCCTGTGCCGTCAGCGTGACCTGGCCTATGAGCTGATCACGCAGATTCCCGGCGTCACCTGCGTCAAGCCCCACGCCGCGCTGTACATGTTCCCGCGCCTCGACCCGGAGATGTACCCGATTGCCGACGACCGCCAGTTCTTCATGGAGGTGCTGCGCGCCACGCGCGTGATGCTGGTGCAGGGCTCGGGCTTCAACTACTCGGACAACCAGCATTTCCGCATCGTCTTCCTGCCGCACGAGGATGACCTGCGTGAGGCCATCGGACGCCTGGCCGGTTTTCTGGCGGCCTATCGCCAGCGCCGCGCCAAGGCGGCATGAAACTATATTTTTAATAGCTTAAGGCGCTTGTCTGGCGGGCGCTACGGGCACTTTTGACTGGTAACCTCGATATGAAACCCATCCAAGTTGGCCTGCTCGGTATCGGCACCGTGGGCAGTGGCGTGTTCAACGTGCTTGCGCGCAACCAGGAGGAGATCCGCCGCCGCGCGGGCCGCGGCATCGAGATCGCCTGCGTGGCCGATCTGGACGTGGAGCGCGCCCGCTCCATCGTGGGCGAGCGCGCCCGCGTGGTGGGCGATGCGCGCGAGGTCATCGCCAACCCCGACATCGACATCGTCGTCGAGCTCATCGGCGGCTACGGCATCGCGCGCCAGCTGGTGCTCGAGGCCATTGCCGCGGGCAAGCATGTGGTGACGGCCAACAAGGCGCTGCTGGCCGTGCACGGCACGGAGATCTTCAAGGCCGCGGCCGAGAAGGGCGTGGTCGTGGCCTACGAGGCGGCCGTGGCCGGCGGCATCCCCATCATCAAGGCGCTGCGCGAGGGCCTGACGGCCAACCAGATCCAGTGGGTGGCCGGCATCATCAACGGCACGACCAACTTCATCCTGTCCGAGATGCGCGACAAGGGCCTGGACTTCGACGTGGTGCTCAAGGAGGCCCAGCGCCTGGGCTATGCCGAGGCCGACCCGACCTTCGACATCGAGGGCGTGGACGCCGCGCACAAGGCCACGATCATGAGCGCCATCGCCTTTGGCATTCCGGTGCAGTTCGACAAGGCCTATGTCGAGGGCATCACCAAGCTCGCCGCGGCCGACATCCGCTACGCCGAGCAGCTCGGCTACCGCATCAAGCTGCTGGGCATCACCAAGCGCACCGACAAGGGCGTGGAGCTGCGCGTACACCCCAGCCTGGTGCCGGCCAAGCGCCTGATCGCCAACGTCGAGGGCGCGATGAACGCCGTCGTCGTGCATGGCGACGCCGTGGGCACGACGCTGTACTACGGCAAGGGCGCGGGCAGCGAGCCCACGGCCAGCGCCGTGATAGCCGACCTGGTGGACATCACGCGCCTGATCGAGGCCGACCCCACGCACCGCGTGCCGCCGCTGGCCTTCCAGAGCCACACGCTGGGCGAGGCCGGCAAGGACCTGCCCGTGCTGCCCATGGCCGACGTGGTGACGAGCTACTACCTGCGCATCCGCGTGGCCGACGAGGCCGGCGTGCTGGCCAGGATCACCGGCCTGCTGGCCGGCGCCGGCATCAGCATCGATGCCGTGCTGCAGCGCGAGGCCGACGAGGTGGGCGGCGAGGGATCGACGCAGACCGACCTCATCATCCTCACGCACGACACGCGCGAGGGCGACATGGATGCGGCGCTGGCCCAGATCCAGCAGCTGCCCACGGTGCTGGCACCGATCACGCGCATCCGCAAGGAAGAGCTGAGCAACTGAGGGGCGCGACCAACCATGCTGTACCTCTCCACCCGCGGCCACCCGGACCGCAAGCGCTTCTGTGACATCCTGCTCGAGGGCCTGGCGCCCGACGGCGGCCTGTACCTGCCCGAGCATTACCCGCAGATCGACGCCGCGCGCCTGGCGCAGCTGCGCGCCACCTACCGCGACCAGGGCTATGCCGCGCTGGCGTTCGAGATCCTCTCGCTCTACATCGACGACATCCCAAGCGCCGACCTGCGCGCCCTGTGCGAGAAGACGTACACGGCCGAGGTCTTCGGCACGCGCGAGATCGTACCGCTGCGCCGGCTCGAGGGCCACCTGTGGATCGAGGCCCTGTCCAACGGCCCCACGCTGGCCTTCAAGGACATGGCCATGCAGCTCCTGGGCAACCTGTTCGAGTACGAGCTGGCCCGCCGCGGCGAGGAGCTCAACATCCTGGGCGCGACCAGCGGCGACACCGGCAGCGCGGCCGAATACGCCATGCGCGGCAAGAAGGGCGTGCGCGTGTTCATGACCAGCCCGCATGGGCGCATGAGCCCATTCCAGCAGGCGCAGATGTTCAGCTTGCAGGACGCCAACATCCACAACCTCGCCATCGAGGGTGTGTTCGACGACTGCCAGGACATCGTCAAGGCCGTGAGCAACGACCACGCGTTCAAGGCACGCTACAAGATAGGCACCGTCAACTCCATCAACTGGGCGCGCCTCCTGGCCCAGGTGGTGTACTACTTTGCGGGCTACTTCCAGGCCACGCAGGACGATGGGCAAAAGGTCAGCTTCACCGTGCCCAGCGGCAACTTCGGCAACATCTGCGCCGGCCATGTGGCGCGCCAGATGGGCCTGCCGATCGCGCGCCTGGTGGTGGCGACGAACGAGAACGACGTGCTCGACGAGTTCTTCCGCACCGGCGCCTACCGCGTGCGCGGCTCGGCGGACACGCACGAGACCAGCAGCCCGTCGATGGACATCAGCAAGGCCAGCAACTTCGAGCGCTTCGTGTTCGACCTTGTCGGCCGCGACGCCGCGCGCACGCGAGACCTGTTCGCGCAGGGCGTGGCGCAGCAGGGCTTCTTCGACCTCGGGGGCGACCCGGTGTTCCAGGCCGCGCGCGCCCAGTACGGCTTCGAGAGTGGCAAGAGCACACATGCCGACCGCCTGGCCACGATACGCGACGTCCACCAGCGCTTCGGCCAGATCATCGACACCCACACGGCCGACGGCGTGAAGGTGGCGCGCGAGCACCTGGGCGCCGAGCCCATGATCGTGCTCGAGACGGCCCTGCCCATCAAGTTTGCCGAGACCATTCACGAGGCCCTGGGCCGTGCGCCCGAGCGCCCCGCGAAGTTCGAGGGCATAGAGCAGCTCCCGAAGCGCGTGCAGCGCCTGCCGGCCGATGCCGCGCAGGTCAAGGCCTATATCGCCGCGCATTGCGACTGATGCGCGCCATGTGGCCGGTGCATGTCCAGCAGGCGTGGGCAATGGCTTGCGCTTGCCCCGTCATCCCCGCGCACGCGGGGATCCAGGGGAACAAAGGGAGCCAGCGTCTCGAAGCCTCACCGCTGTGGATTCCCGCCTGCGCGGCCATGACGCGTCAAGGACGACATCCATGAAGGTGCTCGGCTTTGCCGGTTATTCGGGCAGCGGCAAGACCACGCTGATCGAGCAGCTCATACCCTTGCTGCGCGCGCAGGGCCTGCGCGTGGCGGTGGTCAAGCATGCGCACCACCGCTTCGACATCGACCACGAGGGCAAGGACAGCTGGCGCCACCGCCAGGCCGGCGCCGCGGAGGTCATCGTGGCCTCCGACCGGCGCATGGCGCTGATGCGCGAGTTCGAGCAGCCGCATCGGCTCAGCGTGCACGCGCTGCTGGCCCAGATCGACGCGCGCATGGACTGGGTGCTGGTCGAGGGCTTCAAGGACAGCGACCTGCCCAAGATCGAGGTCTGGCGTGCGCCCACGCCCGACCACCGCGGCGGCCCCGTGCTCTACCCGCATGACGGCCGCGTCGTCGCCGTGGCCAGCGATGCGCCCGCGCTGCCCGAGCCCACGCAACTGCCGCGCCTGCACCCGGGCGAGCCGCACGCCATCGTCCGGTGGATGCTGGCCCAGGGCGCGCGCTTTGACTATGCAAGACCCGCCGAGGAGACCTGCGAATGACCGCGAGAGCGCCCCTGAAACCCCTGGATGAGGCCCTGGCCGAGCTGCTGGAGCGGGCCCTGCCGCTGGCCGGCAGCGACACCGTGAGCACCTTCGACGCCGACGGCCGCGTGCTGGCCCAGGCCATCGTCTCGCCGCTGCAGGTGCCGCCGCAGGACAACAGCGCCATGGACGGCTACGCCCTGCGCTGCGCCGACGTCACGGCCCCGGGCGTCGCGCTCCAAGTGTCCCAGCGCATCGCCGCGGGTCAGACGGGCGCGCCGCTGGCCGCCGGCACGGCCGCGCGCATCTTCACGGGCGCGCCAGTGCCCGCGGGGGCCGACGCCATCGTCATGCAGGAAGACTGCGAGGCGCTCGCCGACGGCGCGCGCGTGCGCATCAACGCCGTGCCGCAGCCGCTCCAGTGGATACGCCGCGCGGGCGAGGACATCCGCCTGGGCGCCCAGGTGCTGGCCGCCGGCACGCGCCTGACCCCGGCCGCCCTGGGCCTTGCGGCCAGCGTCGGCCTGGCCGAGTTGCAGGTGGCGCGGCGCCCGCGCGTGGCGCTGTTTTCCACGGGCGACGAGCTCGTCATGCCCGGCGCTGTGCCGCCCGACAAGATGCCCCCCGGCGCCATCTACAACAGCAACCGCTTCGTGCTGCGCGCCATGCTCGAGCGCCTGGGCTGCGAGGTGACCGACCTAGGCATAGTGCCCGACCGGCGCGAGGCCACCGTGGCCGCGCTGCGCGAGGCCAGCGGCGGCCACGACCTGATCCTGACCAGCGGCGGCGTGTCGGTGGGCGAGGAAGACCATATCAAGCCCGCCGTGCAAAGCCTGGGCAGCCTGGACCTGTGGCAGATCGCCATCAAGCCCGGCAAGCCCTTTGCCTATGGTCATGTGGGTGGCGCGCATTTCATGGGCCTGCCGGGCAACCCGGTATCGAGCCTCGTGACCTTCTGCCTGCTCGTGCGGCCCTTTGTGCTGCGCCTGCAGGGCGTGGTCGATATCGCTCCTAAATCAATAGCTGTAACCGCTGGATTTGATTGGCCCAGGGCCGACAAACGCCGTGAATTCCTGCGCGTGCGCCATGCGCCGGACGGCACGCTCGAGCGCTTTGCCAACCAAAGCTCGGGCGTGCTCACCTCGGCCGCCTGGGCCGATGGCCTGGTGGACAACCCCGCGGGCCAGACGATTGCGCGCGGCGACCGCGTGCGCTTTCTGCCGTTCTCGGAGCTGCTGTCATGACCGTGCCCACCACACCCATCACCATCACCATCACCGTGCGCTACTTCGCCTCCATCCGTGAGGCCGTGGGAGTCGGGCAGGAGCGGCTGCAGACCCGTGCCGCCACGCTGGGCGCGCTGCGCGACGAGCTCATCGCGCGCGGCGAGCCCTGGGCCGGCAGCCTCGCGCGCGAGCGCGCCGTGCGCATGGCGCTCAACCAGGTCATGGGCCAGGAGGCGACGCCGCTGGCCGACGGGGCCGAGGCCGCCTTCTTCCCGCCCGTCACCGGGGGCTGACGGCCTCGGCCTCACACCCTCTCAGGCTCGGGCAGCTCGGGGCTGCGCCAGTTCAGCAGCTCGGCCAGGCGCAGCGTGATCCAGCGCGCCTCCGCCGCGCTCACGCCCGTGCCCGGCGCGGCCAGGCCCGCGTGCATGCCCTGCAGCACCCCTTCCTCGGAGCGTGCGCCGCTCTGGTAGATCTGCCCGGCCTGCTCCACGAGATGGCAGGCCAGGTCCTCGCACAGTTCGTAGCGTGCGCGCAGCTCGTCCAGGGGTAGGCGCAAACGCTGGCGCGCATCGCTTTAGAGCGCGATGAAGGAGGGCGGAATCAGGATCTGGTTGTCGTCTTCGTGCATGGGCGGCATTGTCCCGCACGGCAAACAACAAGGGCGCGGCACCTCGATGGATGCGGCGCCCCGGCGGCGGGTGTCAGCAGCGCCCCATCAGGACTTCTCGCCGTCCTTGGGCGCGTCGTTGCGCGTGAACAGCCAGACGAAGAAGGCCAGCATGCACAGCATGAAGCCGATGCCGACAGCGCTGAACAGACCCACCTCGGTGGTGAAGAGTTGCTTGAGCAATGCCATGACGCTTTTCTCCCGTTGTTGACTCTTGCGTTCATTGCAGCGCAACAGGGCGTGGGCGCCATTGAGGCAGGTCAAGAATACGGGTTTACCCTAGTATCCTGCTCGGGTATTGCCGCAGGGCCGGCGGCCCGGCTCAGTCGGGCACGAACAGGCGCTCGAAGCGCTCGCGGTCGGCCTCGAGCTCGAAGCTCACGAGCTGGCCCATCTTGCCGTCGGCCTTGCGGTAGGCGCCAAACAGGCTGTAGCGGCCCGCCAGGTCGAAGCTCGGCAGGTCGATGAGCGCATAGGGCTGGGCCACGAAGCTCTGGTGCGCAAACACCACGCGGTGCGCGTTCTGCGGCGAGGGGTAGAGCGTGTAGTCGGGTGTGTCTATGGTCTGCTGGGCCATGGGGCGGGGCGGTAAAGTGCTGGAAATCCCGCAATTTTGCCGCCCCGCCACCATGACCCGCGTTTCCATCCAGACCGAGGACTTCGATGTTTCCACCGAGCTTGCCGCTTTGCGTGCCCAGGACGCGCGCGTGGGCGCCGTGTGCTGCTTCGTGGGCACGGTGCGCGACCGCAACGAGGGCGACAGCGTGCGCACCATGGAGCTCGAGCATTACCCGGGCATGACCGAGAAGTCCATAGAGGCCATGATCGATGCGGCCTTCGCGCGCTTTGACCTGTACGGCGCGCGCGTCATCCACCGCGTGGGGCTGCTCGCGCCGCTCGACCAGATCGTGCTGGTGGCCGTGACCAGCGCGCACCGCGGCGAGAGCTTCCAGGCCTGCGAGTTTTTGATGGACTACCTCAAGACCCAGGCGCCGTTCTGGAAAAAGGAACAGACGCCTAGCGGAGCGCGCTGGGTCGATGCGCGCGTGACGGACGACGCGGCCATGGCGCGCTGGGGCCTGGCGCTGCCGCCGATGGCCCCATCTTGATGCGTTCTTGATACCCGCCAGCGCAATCTTGACCCCGGCCTGATACCCCCAAACCTAGCATTCCTCCATCGCACAACGGAGGAATGCCATGCACTTACCACCCCACCCCTTGACCGCTCCCAAGGAGCGCCCATGAGCAGCCCGCTGGTTCTTCAATGGCTGGCCGGCGCTGCCGTGCTGGCCCTGTTCGTCTACCTCGGCTACGCCCTGCTGCGGCCGGAGCAGTTCTGACGCCGGGAGTCGCGACATGGGAGACCTGCTCTTTATCGGCCTGTCGGCCGCGTTCTTTGCCGCTACCGCCTGGGCTGTCCTGGCGCTGCGTCGGCTGTGAATACGTTCCAAGGGGGAACTATGGAAATCAATCTCACCGGCTTTGCGCTGGTGCTGCTGGCCATGGGCGCGCTGGCCCTGCCCATGGGCCACTGGCTGGCCAAGGCCTTTGAAGACGAGCGCCACTGGGCGCTCGAACGCCTGAGCTACCGCGCCCTGGGCGTGGACCCGGCCGAGCGCATGGGCTGGGCGCGCTACGGCCTGGCGCTGCTCTTGTCCAACGCCGCCATGATGGCCCTGGGCTACCTGGTGCTGCGCCTGCAGGGCTGGCTGCCGTGGAACGACCTGGGCAACGCCGCGCAGACGCCGGACCTGGCCTTCAACACGGCGGCCTCGTTCATCACCAACACCAACTGGCAGGCCTACGCGGGCGAGAGCAGCCTGTCCAACGCCACGCAGATGCTGGCCATCACCTTCCTGATGTTCTGCGGCGCCACGGCCGGCGTGGCGGCGGCGGGCGGCTTCATCCGTGGGCTCGCGCGCGCCAGCAGCCAGGACCTGGGCAACTATTGGGTGGACTTCATGCGCGTGCTCTGGCGCGTGATGCTGCCGCTGTGCTTTGTCATGGCGCTGGTCTATGTCTGGCAGGGCATGCCGCAGACGCTCGACAGCCAGGCCGTGGCCACCACGCTCGAAGGCGCGCGCCAGCAGATCGTGCTCGGCCCGGTGGCCAGCTTCGAGACCATCAAGCACATCGGCACCAACGGCGGCGGCTTTTTCAGCATGAACGCCGCGCACCCGTTCGAGAACCCCACGCCGCTGACCAACACCTTGCACATCCTCTCGATGCTGCTGATTCCGTCGGCGCTCACCGTCACCTGCGGCCTGATGCTGGCGCGCCGGCGCCAGGGCTGGGTGTTCCTGGGTGCCTTCGTGGTGATGTTCATCGGCTTTCTGGCCCTGGTGTACGGCGCCGAGCAAAGCGGCAACCCGCTGCTCACCGCAGCGGGCGCGGACCAGCAGCTCTCGGCCAGCCAGAGCGGCGGCAACATGGAGGGCAAGGAAACGCGCTTTGGCATTGCCGCCACGGCCCTGTTCGTGACCACCACCACGGCGGCCACCACCGGCTCGGTCAACGCCATGCACGACTCGCTCACCCCCCTGGGCGGCCTGGTGCCGCTGGCTCAGATGATGCTCAACTGCGTGTTTGGCGGCGACGGCGTGGGCCTCATCAACCTCATCCAGTACGCCATCCTCACCATCTTTCTGGCCGGCATGATGATCGGGCGCACGCCCGAGTTTCTGGGCAAGAAGATCGAGGCGCGCGAGATCAAGCTCGTCATGCTCTCGGTGCTGGCGCACCCGGCATCCATCCTGGGCTTCACGGCGCTGGCCATGCTCTGGCCCGACACGCCCGCCAGCCTGGCCAACCGGGGCGCGCATGGCTTCTCCGAGGTGCTCTACGCCTACAGCTCGGGCACGGCCAACAACGGCTCGGCCTTTGCCGGCTTCAACGCCAACACGCCGTTCTTCAACACCACCATCGGCCTGGCCATGCTCGTGGGGCGTTACCTCACGCTGCTGCCGCTGCTGGCCGTGGCCGGTTCGCTCGCCGCCAAGAAGACCGTGCCCGAGGGCCCTGGCACCTTCCCCACCGCCACGCCGCTGTTCATGGGCCTGCTGGTGTTCGTGGTGCTCATCGTCGGCGGCCTGACCTTCCTGCCCGCCCTGGCGCTGGGCCCCGTGGTCGAGCAGCTGCAAATGCTCGCCGGCCAGGTGCAACCGTGATTGGAAATTTGCCATGACCACCCATACCCTTTCTGTTTCCGCCCGCACCCCGGCGCAGCGCAGCCCGCTGCAGGGGCTGCTTGGCCCCTGCATGCGCGGCGCCTTGTTCGTGGCCCTGGTGACGGGCCTGGCCTACCCGCTGCTCACCACCGGCGTGGCCCAGCTGGTGCTGCCGGCACAGGCCGCGGGCAGCCTGGTGCGCCAGGGCGATGCCATCGTCGGCTCGCAGCTCATCGGCCAGCATTTCACGGCGGCGCATTTCTTTCACGCCCGCCCCAGCGGCACCAGCGCACCCGACCCGCAGGATGCCAGCAAGACGGTGAGCGCGCCCTACAACGCCGGCGCCTCGGCCGCCAGCAACCAGGGGCCGACCAACGCCGCCCTGATCGAGGCCGTGGCCGAGCGTGCCCGCGCCTACCGCAGCGCCAACGGCCTGGCGGCCCATGCCGCCGTGCCGGTGGACGCCGTCACCGCCTCGGGCTCGGGGCTCGATCCGCATATCTCGCTGGCCAACGCCCAGCTGCAGGCGCCGCGCGTGGCCCAGGCACGGGGCCTGGCCCCCGCCCAGGTGCAGGCCCTGGTGGCCGCGCACACCGAGGGCCGCTTGCTCGGCCTGTGGGGCGAGCCGCGCGTCAACGTGCTGGCCCTGAACCTGGCGCTGCTGGCGCAGGCCGCGCCTGCGGTCGCCGTCCTTGCCGAGGAGGCACACCATGCACAATAAAAAATCCCTGTCCCTGTTCGATCCCGCGCTCACGCGCCAGGCGCTGCGCGAGTCGCTCGCCAAGCTCGCGCCCCAGGCCCAGTGGCGCAACCCGGTGATGTTCGTCGTCTACCTGGGCTCCATCCTCACCACGCTCTTGTTCTTTCAGGCCCTGGCGGGCGAGGGTGAGGCGCCGGCGGGCTTCATCCTGGCCGTCAGCCTGTGGCTGTGGTTCACGGTGCTGTTTGCCAACTTTGCCGAGGCCCTGGCCGAAGGCCGCAGCAAGGCCCAGGCGGCCAGCCTGCGCGGCCTGAAAAAGCAGACCTGGGCCAAGAAGCTCGATGGCAGCCGCTACGAAGCGGGCCACCATGCACGCAGCGCATTGCAATGGCTGCCCATCGAGGCCGACAGCCTGCGCAAGGGCGACGTTGTGCTGGTCGAGGCGGGCGAGACCATCCCTGCAGACGGCGAGGTGCTCGACGGCGTGGCCTCGGTGGACGAGTCGGCCATCACCGGCGAATCGGCGCCCGTGATCCGCGAGTCGGGCGGTGACTTTTCCGCCGTCACCGGCGGCACCCGCGTGCTCTCGGACTGGATCGTGGTGCGCGTGGCGGTGAACCCGGGCGAGACCTTTGTCGATCGCATGATCGCCATGGTCGAGGGCGCAAACCGCAAGAAAACGCCCAACGAGATCGCGCTCACCATCCTGCTGGTGGGGCTCACGCTGGTGTTCCTGCTGGTCATTGCCACGCTGCTGCCGTTCTCGCAGTTTGCCGTGGCGCAGGCCGGCAGCGGGGCGGTGGTGGGCATCACGGTGCTGGTGGCGCTTCTGGTGTGCCTGATTCCGACCACCATCGGCGGCCTGCTCTCGGCCATTGGCGTGGCGGGCATGAGCCGGCTGATGCAGGCCAACGTGATCGCCACCTCGGGCCGCGCCGTGGAGGCTGCGGGCGACGTGGACGTGCTGCTGCTGGACAAGACCGGCACCATCACCCTGGGTAACCGCCAGGCCAGCAGCTTCATCGCCGCGCCGGGCGTGGGCGAGGAGCAGCTGGCCGACGCCGCGCAGCTCGCGTCGCTGGCCGACGAAACCCCCGAGGGCCGCAGCATCGTCGTGCTGGCCAAGCAGCGCTTCAACCTGCGCGAGCGTGACGTGGAAAAGCTCGGCGCCCAGTTCGTGCACTTCTCGGCGCAGACGCGTATGAGCGGCGTGGACATGGCGGGCCCTGAAGGAGGGGGCCGCAGCATCCGCAAGGGCGCGGCCCAGGCCGTGCGCCAGCATATTGAGGCGCTGGGCGGGAGTTTTCCGCCCGAGCTGCAGCAGGTGGTGGACGAGGTCGCGCGCCGGGGCAGCACGCCGCTGGTGGTGGCCGAGGGCCGCCGCGCGCTGGGCGTTGTCGAGCTCAAGGACATCGTCAAGGGCGGCATCAAGGAGCGCTTTGCCGAGTTGCGCCGCATGGGCATCAAGACCGTGATGATCACCGGCGACAACCGCCTCACGGCCGCCGCCATTGCCGCCGAGGCCGGGGTGGACGACTTCCTGGCCGAGGCCACGCCCGAGGCCAAGCTGGCGCTGATCCGGGCGCACCAGGCGCAGGGCCAGCTCGTGGCCATGACCGGCGACGGCACCAACGACGCCCCGGCCCTGGCCCAGGCCGACGTGGCCGTGGCCATGAACACCGGCACCCAGGCGGCCAAGGAGGCGGGCAACATGGTGGACCTCGACAGCAACCCCACCAAGCTGATCGAGATCGTCGAGACCGGCAAGCAGATGCTGATGACGCGCGGCGCGCTCACCACCTTCAGCATCGCCAACGACCTGGCCAAGTACTTCGCCATCATCCCGGCGGCCTTTGTCAGCACCTACCCGCAGCTGGCGGCGCTCAACGTCATGGGCCTGGCCAGCCCCAGCTCGGCCATCCTGTCGGCGGTGATCTTCAACGCCCTCATCATCGTCGTGCTGATCCCGCTGGCGCTCAAGGGCGTGCCGTACCGCGCTGCCCCAGCGGCTGCCCTGCTGCGGCGCAACCTGCTGATCTACGGCCTGGGCGGGGTCATCGTGCCCTTTGTCGGCATCAAGCTGATTGATGTATTGATTTCGGCCATAGGGCTTGCTGGATAAGCGCAAGCGGCTATCAAAACATAGTAATGATGGCGCTTGATTCACCCCTTGCCGATGGCCTGGCCGTGCTCGCTGCCCTGGCCGTGCTGCTGCTGCCCGTGGCCCTGGCCTGGCTGCTGGTGCGCCGCAGTGCCGGCGCGCCGGCGCAGGACGACGAGCAGGCCTGATTCCCTCACTACCATTGACCATGCCCGCTGAAATGCACGACGCCGCCGACACCCGCCCCGATCCCGACGCGCTGCTGCGCCAGGTGCACGCCGAGGCGGCGCAGGTCGGGCGCGGGCGGCTGAAGATTTTCTTTGGCGCCTCGGCCGGGGTGGGCAAGACCTACGCCATGCTCGCCGCTGCACACCGGGCGCAGGCGCAGGGCCGGCCGCTGGTGGTGGGCCTGGTCGAAACCCATGGGCGCGCCGAGACCGAGGCCATGGCCGCCGAGCTGCCCCGGCTGGTGCTGCGCGACGTGGCCCACCGGGGTCATGTGCTGCAGGAGTTTGACCTGGACGCGGCCCTGGCCTTTGGCGCGCAGCATCTGGGCGGGGCCGAGCCGCCGCTGGTGCTGCTCGACGAGCTGGCGCACAGCAACGCCCCCGGCTCGCGCCACCCCAAGCGCTGGCAGGACGTGCAGGAGCTGCTGGCCGCGGGCATCGACGTGTGGAGCACGATGAACGTGCAGCACCTGGAGAGCCTCAACGACATCGTTGGCGGCATCACCGGCATCCGCGTGTGGGAGACGGTGCCCGACACCCTGTTCGACAGCGCCGACGAGGTGGTGGTGGTCGATCTGCCGCCCGACGAGCTGCTGGCGCGGCTGGCGGCGGGCAAGGTCTATATCCCGGCGCAGGCCGAGCAGGCGGCGGCCAACTTTTTTCGCAAGGGCAACCTGATCGCGCTGCGCGAGCTGGCGCTGCGCCGCACGGCCGACCGGGTGGACAGCCAGATGCAGACCTGGCGCCGCACCAGCGGCCATGTGGGTGGACAGCCGCAATGGTCCACGCGCGACGCGCTGCTCGCCTGCGTGGGCCCGGGCGCGGGTGGCGAGGCCGTGGTGCGCAGCGCAGCACGCCTGGCGGCGCAAAGCGGCCTGCCCTGGCACGCGGTGTTTGTCGATGCGCCCTCGCAGCAGAACGTGGAGCCGGCCGCGCGCGAGCAGGCGCTGCGCGCGCTCAAGCTGGCGCAGGAGCTGGGTGCGGGCATTGCCACGCCCACCGGGGCCGACGTGGTCCACACCCTGGCGCGCTACGCGCGCGAGCACAATCTCTCGCGCCTGGTGCTGGGGCGGCGCAGCGGGCGCAGGCACTGGCGCGCCTCGCTCACCGAGCGCCTGGCCGAGCTGACGCCGGACATGGACATTCTGCAGGTGCCGCTGCCCGCGCGCGAACGCGTGCCCGAGCGTCGCCCCAGCGCGGCCGCCGCGCCTCTGGCTTGGCAGGGCTATGCGCTGGCTACCGGCGCCTGCTTTGCCGTGGCCCTGCTGGCCACGCCGCTGAGCAGCTGGCTGGAGCTGACCAATATCGTCATGCTGTTTTTGCTGGTGGTGGTGGGTGTGGCGCTGCGCCATGGGCGCGGGCCGGCCATGCTGGCGGCCTTTCTGGGCGTGGCGCTGTTCGACTTTTTCTTTGTGCCGCCGCGCCTGTCCTTCAGCGTCAGCGACGTGCAATACCTCATCACCTTCGCCGTGATGCTGGTGGTGGCGCTGGTCGTGGGCCAGCTCATGGCCAGCCTGCGTACCCAGGCGCGCGCCGCCACCGAGCGCGAGCGCCGCGTGCGCGGGCTCTACCAGATGTCGCGCGAGCTCTCGGCCGTGCTGCAGGTCGAGCAGGTGGCCGAGGTGGCGGCACGCTTTTTGCGTGCCGAGTTTGCGGCCCAGTCGGCCCTGTTGGTGGCCGACGACGACAACCGTTTGGTGCTTCAGCCCGGCGCCACGGCGGCGGTGGACCCGGCCGTGGCGCAATGGTGCTTTGACCACGGCGAGGCCGCCGGCCGGGGCACCAACACCCTGCCCGCCAGCGCCAGCCTGCTGCTGCCGCTCAAAGGCCCCATGCGCCTGCGCGGCGTGCTGGTGCTGCAGCCGGCACAGACCAGCACGCTCACGCCCGAGCAGCGCCAGCTGCTCGATACCTGTGCCTCGCTGCTGGCGATCTCGATCGAGCGCATCCACTACATCCAGGTGGCGCAGAGCACGACGGTGCAGATGGAATCCGAGCGCCTGCGCAACTCGCTGCTCTCGGCCATCTCGCACGACCTGCGCACGCCGCTGGCGGCCCTGGTGGGCCTGGCCGACACCTTGCAAAGGGCGCAGCCGCCGCTGATGCCCGCACACGCCGAGACGGCGGCCGCCATGCGCGAATCGGCCCAGCGCATGAACGCCCTGGTCGCCAACCTGCTTGACATGGCGCGCCTGGAGGCGGGCAGCGTGCCACTGCGCCGCGAGTGGCTGCCGCTCGAAGAGGTGCTGGGCAGCGCCCTGCAGTCCTGCCAGGGCCTGCTGGCGCGGCACCCGGTGGCGCTGCAGCTGCAGGACGATCTGCCGCTCCTGCACCTGGACGGCACGCTGCTCGAACGCGTGCTGGCCAACCTGCTGGAAAACGCCGCCAAGTACACCCCGGCGGAGACGCCCATCCGCATCGCCGCCGCGCCGCTGGCGCAAGAGGTGCGCATCACCGTCGATGACGACGGCCCGGGCCTGCCGCCTGGGCGCGAGGAGGCGGTGTTCGAGAAATTCGAGCGCGGCAGCAAGGAGCAGGCCGCCCCCGGTGTGGGCCTGGGCCTGGCCATCTGCCGCGCCATCGTGCAGGCGCATGGCGGGCGCATCTGGGGCGAAAATCGCCAGCAGGAGGGCCGGGTGGCCGGGGCGCGCTTTGTCATCGTGCTGCCGCGTGGCGAGCCGCCGCAGGACGATGGCAGCCAGGCATTGCCCGCAGAGACACCATGAACGAAATTCGCATCCTGATCGTCGAGGACGAGGACCACATCCGCCGCTTTGTGCGCCTGACCTTGGCAGCCGAGGGCTACGAGGTGTTCGAGGCCGCCAGCTGCCAGCGCGGCCTGATCGAGGCCGGCACGCGCCGCCCCGACATGCTGGTGCTCGACCTGGGCCTGCCCGATGGCGACGGCGTGGGCCTGATCCGCGAGCTGCGTACCTGGTCGGCCCTGCCCATCATCGTGCTCTCGGCGCGCAGCAGCGAGGCCGACAAGATCACCGCACTCGATGCAGGTGCCGACGACTACCTGGTCAAGCCCTTTGGCGCGGGCGAACTGCTGGCGCGCGTGCGCGCCCAGCTGCGCCGCCACCAGGGCCAGACGGCAGCGGGCGAGCCGCTGGTGCGCTTTGGCGATGTGAGCATCGACCTGGTGCGGCGCAGCGTGGAGCGTGCCGGCCAGGCACTGCACCTGACGCCCATCGAATACCGCCTGCTGACCCACCTGGCCGCGCACCCGGAGAAGGTGCTCACGCACCAGCAGCTGCTGCAGGCCGTGTGGGGGCCGGGCCACGCCAGCGACACGCATTACGTGCGCGTGCACATGGCCAATCTGCGCAAGAAGCTCGAAGACGACCCGGCGCGCCCGCGCCACCTGCGCACCGAGGCGGGCATAGGCTACCGGCTGGTGGTGTGAACAGAGCCGCACGCGCTGGCGCTTGAAAACAAGGGGTGTTGCCACAAAGTGCTGGGCAATCAAATTCTGTTTATGGAGAGGATTCCGTTTCCATGCGCATCGACAAGCTCACCACCAAATTCCAGGAGGCCCTGGCCGACGCCCAGTCGCTCGCCCTGGGCCACGACAACGCCTACATCGAACCCGTGCACCTGCTGGCCGCCATGCTGCGCCAGGAGGACGGGCCGCGCGCGCTGCTCGAGCGTGCCGGCGCCAGCGCCCCCGGCCTGCTGAAGGCGGCCGAGGCGGCCATCAAGCGCCTGCCCCAGGTGCAGGGCCATGACCAGGTGCAGCCCAGCCCCGAGCTCGGCCGCGTGCTGCAGGCCACCGAGAAGGAGGCCATCCAGCGCGGCGACCAGTTCATCGCGAGCGAGCTGTTCCTGCTGGCCCTGGTGGACAGCAAGGGCGAGGCCGCGCAGATCGCCAAGGAGCATGGCCTGTCGCGCAAGAGCCTGGAGGCCGCGATCGATGCCGTGCGCGGCGGCCAAGGCGTGGACAGCGCCGAGGCCGAGGGCCAGCGCGAGGCGCTCAAGAAATACTGTCTGGACCTGACCGAGCGCGCCCGCGCCGGCAAGCTAGACCCCGTGATTGGCCGCGACGACGAGATCCGCCGCGCCATCCAGGTGCTGCAGCGGCGCAGCAAGAACAACCCGGTGCTGATCGGCGAGCCCGGCGTGGGCAAGACCGCCATCGTCGAGGGTCTGGCCCAGCGCATCGTCGCGGGCGAGGTGCCCGAGAGCCTCAAGGGCAAGCGCGTGCTGGTGCTGGACATGGCGGGGCTCTTGGCCGGCGCCAAGTACCGCGGCGAGTTCGAGGAGCGCCTGAAATCCGTGCTCAAGGAGGTGGCGCAGGACGAGGGCCGCATCATCCTGTTCATCGACGAGATCCACACCATGGTCGGCGCCGGCAAGGCCGAGGGCGCGATCGACGCGGGCAATATGCTGAAACCCGCCCTGGCGCGCGGCGAGCTGCACTGCATTGGCGCGACCACGCTCGACGAATACCGCAAGTACATCGAGAAGGACGCGGCGCTCGAGCGGCGCTTCCAGAAGGTGCTGGTCGAGGAACCGTCGGTGGAGGACACCATCGCCATCCTGCGCGGCCTGCAGGTGCGCTATGAGGCGCACCACGGCGTGGACATCACCGACCCGGCCATCGTCGCCGCGGCCGAGCTCTCGCACCGCTATATCACCGACCGCTTTCTGCCCGACAAGGCCATCGACCTGATCGACGAGGCCGCGGCGCGCATCAAGATCGAGATCGACTCCAAGCCCGAGGCGCTGGACAAGCTCGACCGGCGCATGATCCAGCTCAAGATCGAGCGCGAGGCCATGAAGAAGGAGCAGGACGAGGCCTCGCAAAAGCGCCTGCAGCTGATCGAGGAGGAACTCGCCGGCGCCGAGCGCGAATACGCCGACCTGGAGGAAATCTGGAAGGCAGAGAAGGCCAGCGCCCAGGGCAGCGAGCAGATCCGGAAGGACATAGACGCCATCCGCATCCAGATGGATGACTTGAAGCGCAAGGGCGACTACAACAAGGTCGCCGAGCTGCAGTACGGCCGCCTGCCTGAGCTGGAAAAGCGCCTGAAGGAGGCGCAGGACAGCGAGGCCGGCGGTGGCGCGGCCAAACACCAGCTGCTGCGCACCCAGGTGGGCGCGGAGGAGATCGCCGAGGTCGTGAGCCGTGCCACGGGCATTCCCGTGGCCAAGATGATGCAGGGCGAGAAGGACAAGCTGCTGCACATGGAAGGCCGCCTGCACGAGCGCGTCGTGGGTCAGGACGAGGCCATCTCCGCCGTGGCCAATGCCATCCGCCGCTCGCGCTCGGGCCTGTCGGATCCGAACCGACCGCTGGGCAGCTTCCTCTTCCTCGGCCCCACGGGCGTGGGCAAGACCGAGCTGTGCAAGGCGCTGGCGGGCTTTCTGTTCGACAGCGAAGAGCACCTGGTGCGCATCGACATGAGCGAGTTCATGGAAAAGCATAGCGTCGCGCGCTTGATTGGCGCGCCTCCGGGCTATGTGGGCTATGAAGAGGGCGGCTACCTGACGGAGGCCGTGCGCAGAAAGCCGTATTCCGTGCTGCTGCTCGACGAGGTCGAGAAGGCGCATCCGGACGTGTTCAACGTGCTGCTGCAGGTGCTCGACGACGGACGCCTGACCGACGGCCAGGGCCGCACCGTGGACTTCAAGAACACGGTCATCGTCATGACCAGCAACATCGGCTCGCCGCTGATCCAGGCCATGGTGGGCCAGGACGCGGATGACATCAAGGAAGCGGTCTGGGGGGAACTAAAAACCCATTTCCGGCCCGAATTCCTCAACCGCATCGACGAGACGGTGGTCTTCCATGGGCTCGACGCCAAGCACATCGAGGCCATTGCGCGCATACAGCTCAAGCTGCTGGAGGCACGCCTGGCGAAGATGGACCTGGAGCTGCGGGTGTCGCCGGCCGCGCTGGCCGAGCTCGCCAAGGTGGGGTTCGACCCGGTGTTTGGCGCGCGACCCTTGAAGCGCGCGATACAGCAGCGCATCGAGAACCCGCTGTCCAAGCTGCTGCTCGAGGGCCGCTATCCGCCCAAGAGCGTGATCGCCGTGGATGTCGATCCGGTGCAGGAGCCAGGGGTATTTCACTTTGGCAGTGCCGCTGCGGCGGATTGAGTCCTACCATAGAGGCGTGCGGCGCAGACCGCACGCCCATCTGTCTGAAAGGGGCATGGTTTGAATGAAGTTGTCACCGGCGTGATCCGCTGGACCTTGCGACTCGTGGTGTTTGCCATGGGCGTGCTCTTCTTCCTGAGCCTGGTGGCCGCCGCGGCGGTGCTGGCGCTCGTGTGGGGCGTGCGCGCGCTCTGGGCGCGCCTGACGGGCCGGCCCGTCACGCCCTGGGTCATGCGCATGGACCCGCGCACTGGCTGGAGCACGGTCTACCGCAGCACGGCCCGCTGGACGGCGAACAAGCCCGGCCAGCCGCGCCGCAGCGAGGGCGCGCCGGCGCATGACATCACCGACGTGGTGCCCCGCGAGCTTCCCTGATTTGCTCCTGAAACATGAGCTGCCGGCGCTGGCTGAACAAGCGCCGGCAGTTTTTTTTATTCAATTTTCCGGCGGCGCGTACTGCGCGATCACCTGCGCCTCGGTGAGCATGGGCGTCTGATTGGCGAAGGCGTAGTAGGTGGGCTTGTTGTCCACGTAGATCTGGCTGGCCAGCACGAAGTCCTGCGTGTCGAAGCAGCCGGCCGGGATGAAGTACTCGCCCGTGGCCAGCAGCCTGTAGTACAGGTGCGTGCCGCAGTGCCTGCAGAACGCGCGCTCCGCCCAGTCCGAGGAGGCGTAGACGGTGATCTGGTCCTCGCCCGCAAAGCGCACCTGCGGCCCGCAGTGCACGGCCAGCAGCGGCCCGCCGCCCCAGCGGCGGCAGAAGCCGCAGTGGCAGGCGCCGATTTCCTTGGTGTCGGGCGCCGTGAAGGAGACTGCGCCGCAGAGGCAATGACCGTTCATCGCAATGGCCTTTCAAACCAGGGGAGGGGGGGAGCGCGCCATCTTACGGGCCGGCATGCGCCGGCACAATGCGCGCCGCGCTGGCCTTCATCGCCCACCTATCATGACCGCCATGCATCCCAACCGTGTTCGCCACCTGTTCGATATCCAGCATCATGCCAGCCGGGCCCAGCCCGATGTGCCCGTCACCCTCAGGCGCGAGCGCCTGCTGCGCCTGTCCAAGCTCCTCAATGGCCATGGAGCGGAGCTCGCGGCCGCCGTGCAGGCGGACTTCGGCGTGCGCTCGCCGCGCCTGACCGAGATCGCCGATCTGTTCGTGCTGCGCACGCAGCTAGCGCACACGCTGCGCCACCTCGCGCGCTGGTGCCGGCGCAGCCGGGTGCGCACGCCGCCGCATCTGCAGCCGGCGCAGGCCTGGATAGAGCGCCAGCCGCTCGGCGTGGTGGGCGTGATCTCGCCCTGGAACTATCCCGTGCAGCTGGCCCTGGCTCCGGCCATCGACGCGCTGGCCGCGGGCAACCGCGTCATGCTCAAGCCCAGCGAGCTCACGCCCCACACCTCGGCGCGGCTCGCGGAGCTCGTGGCGCAATACTTTGCGGCCGACGAGTTCTGCGTCGTGCCGGGTGATGCCGCCGTCGCGGCGCTCGTGGCCTCGCTGCCGTTCGACCATCTGGTGTTCACGGGCTCCACCGCCGTGGGTCGCAAGGTGGCGCAGGCGGCAGCGGCCAACCTCACGCCGACCACGCTCGAGCTCGGCGGCAAGTCACCCGCCATCATCGATGCCGATTGCGACCTGCAGGATGCCGCGCTCAAGATCGCGCACGGCAAGCTCATCAACGCCGGCCAGACCTGTATCGCGCCCGACTATGTGCTGCTTGCGCGTGGCAGCGAGGCCGCGTTTGCCGAGGCCTACCGCACCGCCGTGGCGCGGCTCTTCCCCTACTTCGAGGGCAACCCGGACTACGCCGCCATCATCAGTCCGCGCCACCTCGCGCGCCTGCGCACCATGCTGCAGCAGGCGCAGACCCTGGGCGCGGACGTCCAGGTGCTGCAGAGTGCGCCGGGCACGCCCGCACCGCCCCAGGGCATAGGCGACGGGGTGGGGCGGCAGATGGCGCCGGTGCTGGTGTTCGGCGCCACGCCGGCCATGCAGATCCTGCAGGAGGAGATCTTTGGCCCGGTGCTCCCCGTGCTCTCCTACGAGCGGATCGACGACGCCATCGCCCACATCAACGCCGGTCCGCGGCCGCTTGCGCTGTACTGGTTCGGCCGCAGCGATGCCGTGCGCGATGATGTGCTGCGCCGCACCGTGAGCGGCGGCGTGTCGGTCAACGACACGCTCACCCACATCGCCCATGACAACCTGCCCTTTGGCGGCGTGGGCGACAGTGGCTGGGGCGCCTACCACGGCGAGGCCGGGTTTCTGCGCTTTAGCCACCAGAAGTCGGTGCTGGTGCAGTCGCGCTGGTCCATGGGCCACCTGCTGTACCCGCCCTACGGTGCGCGCTTCGACAGGCTCATGGGACTGGTGCGCCGGTTTTTCTGACGCCGGCGTGCATGCCACAGCCGGCGGCACTTGCGTGGAATGGCGGGGATGGGAGCAAGGAAACTTGAACCCCTAGCGCAGAAAAGGGCAATTGAGGGAAAATACTGAGTTTCGCCAAATTCATCCGTTGTTGTTTCCCCATGTCCAGTATTCAGGTTCGTCCCGCCACGCTTCGTGATGCCAAAGCCATTGCCCAGGTCCATACCGCCTCGGCCCTGGAGGCATACCGGGGGCTGGTGCCGGACGATCAATTGAAATCCATGTCTTCGGTCGAGAAGCGCCAGGCCTACTGGCGCGAGGCCATTGAGTATTGCGAGCCCCAGGTCCAGGTGGCCGTGGACGGCGACAAGATCGTCGGCTTCGTCGGCTTCGACCGCTCGCGCGATGAAAAGACCCGCAACACCACGGGCGAGATCTGGGCCATCTACGCCGCGCCCTCCCACTGGGACAAGGGCGTGGGCGTGGCCCTGTGGGACGCCGCGCGCGACGGCCTGCACGAAGAGGGCTGCACCACCGTCACGGCCTGGGTGCCGCTGCGCAACGAGCGCGCCCTGCGCTTTCACGAAATGGCCGGCTTCAAGCGCGAGATGAACACCGCCAAGACGGCCGTGATCGGCGGCGTGAAGATCGAGGAAGTGCGCCTCAAGCGCTCGGTCAACTGATCGACTTTCCATGACCACAGGCGGCCCGGCCATGATCGAATGGAGCGAGCAAGGCCAGGCGCGCAGCGCGCTGTGGCGCTCCGAGGGCGGTGCGGCCGCGCCGCGCCGCGTGCAACTGGCCGACGACACCCTGCCCGCCGACACGGCCTTTCGCCTGGCCTGCGAGGGCACGGCCCTCGTCTGGCGCGGTGACTTCCAGAACGCGCGCCAGCTCTTGCAGGCCCTGATGCGCCGCACCGACCGCAAGACGCCGAAGGCAGCGGCCAGGGCGGCGCAGAAGCTCGCCAGCGCCAGCCCCGCCGAGCGCTTTCACCTGCACCGCCAGGCGCAGGCGCAGCGTGCACGCACGCTGGGCGCGCTGCTGATTCCGGTCGAGGGCGACTACTCCATCGCCCTGCGCCGCGCGCCCGACCTGCGCGCCGCCTGCACCGAGGCCTGGGGCCCGGCCGACGGTCGGCCCAGCCTGGTCGCGCTGCGCGAGCTGCTGGGCATCGTCGGCGCGCACGAGTGGCGCAAGAAGGGCGTGGAGATCCCCGCCCTGGGCGCGCGCATCCACCCGCATTACGGCGTGTTCTCGCCCATCAGGGGCGAGTACATCGACCTGGTGGCCGAGGCGCCGCTGCCGGCCACCGACCTGGCCTTGGACATCGGCACCGGCACCGGCGTGCTCGCGGCCTTGCTGGCACGCCGGGGCGTGGCCCGCATCGTCGCGACCGAGCTCGCCCCGCGTGCGCTGGCCTGCGCGGCCGACAACCTGGGCCGCCTGGGCCTCGAGCAACGCGTGGAGCTGCTCGCGGCCGACCTGTTTCCGCCCGGGCGCGCGCCGCTCGTGGTCTGCAACCCGCCCTGGGTGCCGGCGCGGCCGAGCTCCGCCATCGAGCAGGCCGTGTACGACGAGGGCAGCCGCATGCTGCGGGGCTTTCTGGCCGGGCTGCGCGATCACCTGACGCCGGGTGGCGAGGGCTGGCTGATCCTGTCCGACCTGGCCGAGCACCTGGGCCTGCGCACGCGCGATGAGCTGCTCGGCTGGATCGCCGCGGCGGGCCTGCGCGTGCTGGGCCGCCTGGACGCCCGCCCGCGCCACGGCAAGGCGCAGGACGCCGGCGACCCGCTGCACGCGGCGCGCGCGGCAGAGGTCACATCGCTGTGGCGCCTGGCCGTCGCGACGCCGGAAGCTACGTAAACAGTAGCTGCTGGCGCTTGTCTGCTGGGCCCTGGAGGCCGATTTGACTGAAAAGTCCGACACGCACAAACCACTGCTGCTGGCCCCCATGGAGGGCCTGCTCGACTTCGTGCTGCGCGACGTGCTCACGCGCGTGGGCGGGGTGGACCGCTGCGTGTCCGAGTTCATCCGCGTCTCGGGAAATCTGCTGAGCGACAAGACCTTTGTGCGCTACATCCCCGAGCTCAACAACGGCGGGCGCACGCTCGCCGGCGTGCCGGTGCGCGCGCAGCTGCTTGGCTCGGACCCGGTGAGCATGGCCGAGAACGCCGCGCGCCTGGCGGCCCTGGGCCCCGAGGGCATAGACCTGAACTTCGGCTGCCCGGCCAAGACCGTGAACCGCCACGGCGGCGGCGCGGCCCTGCTGCGCGAGCCCGAGACCATTGCCGCCGTGGTCGCCGCCGTGCGCCGCGCCGTGCCCGCGCATCTGCCCGTCTCGGCCAAGATGCGCCTGGGCTACGACGACGCCGGCCGCGCGCGCGAATGCGCCCAGGCCATGGAGCAGGGCGGCGCCTGCGAGCTCGTGGTGCACGCGCGCACCAAGCAGGATGGCTACCGCCCACCCGCGTACTGGGAGCAGATCCCCGCCATCCGCGCGGCCGTGCGCGTGCCCGTGGTCGCCAACGGTGAGATCTGGACCCTGGCCGACGCGCTGCGCTGCCGCGCCGAGTCGGGCTGCGATGCGCTCATGCTGGGCCGCGGCATCGTCGCCGACCCGGGCCTCGCGCTGGCCATTCGCGCCCATGACGCCGGCGCCGAGCCTGCGCCCCTGGCCTGGTCCGCGCTGGTGCCGCAGATCGCGCGCTTCTGGGATCTGGTCTGCGCCGACCTCGATCCGCCCCAGCGCGCGGGTCGTCTCAAGCAATGGCTGAACCTGCTGCGCCGGCGCTACCCCGAGGCGCAGCAGGCCTTCGACCAGGTGCGCGTCATGACCGACCAGCGCGCGATCACGGCCTGGGTGCGGCAGGCGGTGGCCGATCAGGAAACGAGCAGGTCATAGGCCGCGCGCATGCGCTGGGCATCGCGCCCCCAGCGCCGGTCCTGCGGCAGATGGCGCAGCCAGGCCAGGCGCGGCAAGGTGGCCTGCAGCGCGGCACGGAAGTCGGCGCCGCGCTGCGGGCCGGCCAGCCAGTCGTTCCACGCCATGCGCGCGCCCTCCTGTGCGCCGGCCTGCACGAGCGCCAGCGCCGTGGAATGCACATAGGCCAGCGCATCGCGCAGCTGGCACAGGTGCAGGGGCAGGGCGCGCGAGGGGTCGTCCTCGAAGTCTATGCAGGCGATCTGCCCGTCCGTGCAGCGCACCATGTTGCGCGCAAAGGCCTGGCTCAGGCATTGGCCCTGGCCGTGCACGGCGTTCAGTGTCTCAAGGCCCAGGCGCCACAGCGAAAGCACGGCGGCGGGCCCCGCGGGCACGGCGGCCTCGATCTCGTCGCCGAGCGAGGGCGTGGGCCGGCCCGGCGTGCCCAGGTCGCGCATCAGAAAGGCGTCGTCGCACGCGGCCAGCACCTCGGGTACGCGCAGGCCCAGTGCCGACAGGCTGCGCAGGCGCATGAGCTCTGTGCCTATGGCCGCGCGCCCGCCCAGGTTGGGCACGGGCTGCAGCACGGGCAGCCCCAGCACGCGCGCCGCCAGCCCCAGCAGGCGGTAGCGCCACATGCCATGGCGCGGCCCCGCGCGCTTGAGCCAGACCCGCTCGCCGTCCAGCGTGTAGGCGGCGACCAGGGGCTGCTGGCGCGGCCATTGCTGCTGCAGAAAGTGGCGGTAGTCGGGGGCGGTCAAGTTGGGGGCGGCTTGTGTGGATGGGTGCGCCGATCATATCGGCGCGCAGGCGATGGGCCGGCCATGGGCGCGGCGCTTCGTCATCCCGGCGAAAGCCGGGATCCAGGCGCCCTGAACGTTTGCGTGCGCGCGAATGGCTTGGTCTTTGCGAGCGCTAGAAATCCGCGCGCCCCGCCACGCGCGCGACGAGGCGCAGGTCGGGGCCGAGCTGCTGCACGTCGTGGAACTCCAGGCGCAGGCCGTCGGTGAGTTTTTGCAGCGCGCCCCAGCTCGACAGCCCATGGGCGCCGCTGCCCAGCAGCAGGGGCGCGAGGTAGAGCAGCACCTCGTCGACCAGGCCCTCGCGCAGAAAGGAGCCGTTGAGCTTGTGCCCGGCCTCCAGGTGCAGTTCGTTCACGCTGCGCCGGCCCAGGTCGTGCAGCATGGCGGGCAGGTCCACCTTGCCATGGGCGTTGGGCAGATGGATGACGGTGGCGCCGCGCGCCTGCAGCGCGGGAAGGCGCTCGGGGTGCTCCTGGGCGGCGTAGATCAGCACCTCGCGCCCGGGCACGTCAAACAGCCGCGCGCCGGGCGGCGTCTGCAGCCGGCTGTCCACGATCACCAGATGCGGCTGGCGCGGCGTGGCCACCTCGCGCACGTTGAGCAGTGGGTCGTCCTCGAGCACCGTGCCAATGCCCGTGAGCACCGCGCAGGCGCGCGCGCGCCAGGCATGGCCGTCGGCGCGCGCGGCCGGCGAGGTGATCCACTGGCTCGCGCCATTGGCCAGCGCCGTCACGCCGTCGAGCGAGGCCGCGGCCTTCATCCGCACCCAGGGCGTGCCGCGCACCATGCGGCTGAAGAAACCGATGTTGAGCTCGCGCGATTGCGCCGCGCCCGGCCCCACCTCGACCTCGACGCCCGCCGCGCGCAGGCGCGCAAAGCCCTGGCCCGCCACGAGCGGGTTGGGGTCGGCGATGGACGCCACCACGCGGCCCACGCCGGCGCGTATCAGCGCCTCGCAGCAGGGCCCGGTGCGGCCCTGGTGGGCGCAGGGTTCGAGCGTCACATAGGCCGTCGCGCCGCGCACGTCGTTGCCGCGCGCCTGGGCGTCGCGCAGCGCCACCACCTCGGCGTGCGGGCCGCCGGCCTGCTGGGTGAAGCCCTGGCCCAGCACCCGGCCGTCGCCGGTCGTGATCACGCAGCCCACGCGCGGGTTGGGGTTGGAAAGACAAAGCGCCTGGGCGGCAAGCCCAAGCGCCTGGGTGATGAAGGGATGCGGGTCAGTCATGGCGCCGGCGATGGTAGCGCGGCGCGGTGGCTGGCCTCATGTCCGCAGGTCATGTCAGCAGGTCATGCAGCGCGCGCGCCACGACCTTGGTGGCGCGGCGCAGGTCTTCGAGCTGCACGCGCTCGTCGGCGCGCTTGGCGTGCGATTCGAGCACGGTGCGCGGGCCCGCGCCATAGATCACGCCGGGAATGCCGCGCTCCACATACAGGCGCACATCGGTGTACAGCGGCGTGCCCACGGCCGGCGGGCGCGCGCCGAACACGGCCTCGCCATGCTGCTGTATGGCATCGACCAGCGGCTGGTTGCCGGCCAGCGGCGTCATGGCGTTGGCCAGCAGCAGGCGCTTGATATCGACGCGCACGGCGTCCTCGCCCGTGTAGCCGCGCTGCTGGTTGAACTGCGCCACGGCCTCGGCGATCACGGTGCGGATGCGCGCCTCGACCTCGGCCGGGTTCTCCTCGGGGATCATGCGGCGGTCGAGCTTGAGCACCACCTTGCCCGGTATCACGTTGGTGTTGGTGCCGCCCTCGATGCGGCCGATGTTGAGGTAAGGGTGCTTGATGCCCGGCACCTGGGACGTGACCTGGCTGTACTGCTGGTTCTCGGCATACAGCGCGTTCATGATGGCCACCGCGCCCTGCAGCGCATCGACGCCGGTGTGTGGCACGGCGGCGTGGGCCATCCTGCCGTGCACCGTGACCTCCATTTGCAGGCAGCCGTTGTGCGCCGTGACGACCTCGTAGGAGAAGCCCGCGGCAATCATGAGGTCGGGCTTGGTCAAGCCCTGCGCGAGCAGCCAGCCGGGGCCGAGGATGCCGCCGAACTCCTCGTCGTAGGTGAAGTGCAGCTCGATGGCACCCTTGGCTGGCCGGGCCACGGCCTCGAGCGCGCGCACGGCGAAGGTGAAGGTGGAGAAGTCGCTCTTGCTCACGGCCGTGGCGCGGCCGTACATGGCGCCGCCCTCGATCTCGGCGCCGTAGGGGTCGTGCGTCCAGCCCTCGCCGGGCGGCACCACGTCGCCATGGGCGTTGAGGGCAATGGTCTTGCCGCCGTCGCCATAGGGCCGGCGCACGATGAGGTTGGTGATGGACTCCATGCCATAGGCCTGGACCTCGGCGGCGGGCACGGCGTGCTTTTCGGCCTCGAAGCCCCAGGCCTGGATCAGCGCGGCCGTGCGTTCGGCGTGCGGCGCGTTGTTGCCCGGCGGGGTGTCGGTGGGCACCTGCACCAGCGCCTGCAGAAAGCGCACCTGCTCGTCGAAATGCTGGTCTATCCAGGCGTCCAGTTGTTGGTAGGTGCTCATGCGCCCTCCTGCGCAAGTTGGTTCAAGACATGGGAAAAGGCGTCCACGGCCAGCTGCATGTCGTCGGCCGTAGTGGATTCAAGCGGGTTGTGGCTGATGCCGCTGTTCTGCCCGCGCACGAACAGCATGGCCTGGGGCATGACCTCGTGCAGCTTCATGGCGTCGTGGCCGGCGCCGCTGGGCATGCGGTAGAGCTGCACGCCCAGGGCCTGCACGGCGCGCTCCCAGCGCTGTTGCCAGGCGCTGGCGCTGGGCGCGGCGGCGGCCTGCATGGTGAGCTCGGTGCTGTACTGCAGGCCGCGGCGCTCGGCGATTTCCTTGAGCCTGGCGAGCACGTCGGCCGCGAGCGCGTCGCGCTGCGCATTGGTGGGCGCGCGCAGGTCCAGGCTGAACCGGCAGCGCCCCGGCACCACGTTGATCGAGCCATTGGGCACCTGCAGCATGCCCATGGTGGCCACGCTGTCGCCGTCCTGCGCGGCGCGGGCCTCCATGTACAGGGCCAGCTCGGCCACGCCCAGGGCCGCGTCGCGGCGCCGGTCCATGGGCGTGGTGCCGGCGTGGCTGGCCATGCCGACCATCTCGCCGACATAGCGCACGCTGCCGTTGATCGAGGTGACGATGCCGAGCGGTATGTCGAGCTCGTTGAGCACCGGCCCCTGCTCGATGTGCACCTCGATGAAGCCCAGATAGCGCGCGGCGTCGCGCTTCAGTTTGGGGATGTCGTCGATGCACAGGCCCGCGTGGCGCATGGCCTCGCGCATGGTGATGCCATCCTGGTCCTGCTGGTCCAGCCACTCGGGTTGGAAGTCGCCGATGAGCGCGCCCGAGCCCAGAAAGGTGGCCTTGTAGCGCTGGCCTTCCTCCTCGGCAAAGGCCACGACCTCGATGCCGAAGGGCAGGCGCCTGGCCTGGCGGTGCAGCTCGCGCACGCAGGCCATGGGCACGAAGATGCCGAGGCGCCCGTCGTACTTGCCGCCGTTCCTGACGGTGTCGTAGTGGCTGCCGGTCATGAGGTACTTGGCACCGTCGCTGGCGCCGTGGTAGCGCCCCACGACGTTGCCCACAGCGTCGATCTCGACCTCGTCAAAGCCGCAGTCGCGCATCCAGTGGCTGATGCGCTGGGCGCAGGCGCGGTGCGCGTCGGTGAGGTAGGTCACGGTGAGCTGGCCGAGCTCGGCATAACCGGGGTCGGTGTGCTGTGCGAGCTTCTCCTGCCAGTCCCAGACGTCGTTGCCCAGCTGCGGCTCGTAGCCGAACTTGTCATTGAGGCGGATCTCGGCGATGCGGTGGATGTTGCGCAGCGCCTCGGCGCGCTCGAAGTCGGGGTGGTTGGAGAGGCGCCGCGCAAAGGTGTCGATGATCTCCGCCTTGGTCAGGCCCAGCCCGCGCGGCCCGCGCACGGCCAGGATGAAGGGAAAGCCAAAGCGCGCGTTGTAGTCGGCATTGAGCCGCTGGATGCGCGCGAATTCCTCGGGCGTGCACTGGGTGAGCCCGGCCTTGCTCTGCTCGTTGGTCGACTCGGCCGTGAGCTGGTTGCTGACCATGGCCTTGCCGGCGAGCTCCGGGTGGGCGCGGATCAGCGCGAGCTGTGCCTCGACGCCGGCGTTCTGCAGCACCTGCACCATGGCGTGCTTGAGCTGGGCGAGCGACTTGAAGGGCCGCCGGGCCAGCGCGGCCTCGGCAATCCAGGGCGAATGCTCGTACAGGCCGTCGAGCAGGGCCACGGCCTCGGCGGCGGGGGCGGCGTTGAGTTGGTCCAGGGTCAGGGCCATGGTGTCTCCTATCAAAAAGTGAGCTGCTCGCGCTTGTATGACAAGCGCTGCGGCCTTTTTTTGTTCTTATTCCGCGGGACGCGGAAAGCGCTCGGCCCAGTGGCGCGCGATGTCGATGCGGCGGCAGATCCAGACCTTGTTGTGGCTCTGGACATGGTCCAGAAAGCGCTGCAGCGCCGTGATGCGCCCGGGGCGGCCAAGCAGGCGGCAGTGCATGCCTATGCTCATCATCTTGGGCGCGTTGTCGCCGGCAGGGTCGCCCTCGGCATAAAGGGTGTCGAACGCATCCTTCATGTACTGGAAGAACGGGTCGGCGTGCGAATAGCCCTGGGGCAGGGCAAAGCGCATGTCGTTCACGTCCAGCGTATAGGGCACGACGAGCTGGTGGTGCGTGCCGCCGTCGCTCCTTTGCAGCTTCATCCAGAACGGCAGGTCGTCGCCGTAGTAGTCGCTGTCGTAGGCAAAGCGGCCGTCGTCGGCCACCAGGCGGTGGGTGCGGGGACTGTCGCGGCCCGTGTACCAGCCCAGGCCATGGTCGCCGCGGCCGCCGTAGAGCTCGCCGAAGATCTCCATGCACTGCGCCATGTGGGCACGCTCGACCTCCTCGGGCACGCCCTGGTAGTGGATCCACTTGAGGCCGTGGCAGGCCACCTCGTGGCCCAGTTCGTCAAAGGCCTGGGCCACCTCGCGGTGGCGCTGCAGGGCCGTGGCCACGCCGAACACGGTGAGCGGCAGGCCGCGCCTTTCAAACTCGCGCAGCAGGCGCCAGACGCCGGCGCGCGAGCCGTATTCGTAGATGCCCTCCATGCTCATGTGGCGCTCGGGGTAGGCCGCGGGGTTGAACATCTCGGACAGGAACTGCTCGCTCGCCGCATCGCCGTGCAGCACGCAGTTCTCGCCGCCTTCCTCGTAGTTGAGCACGAACTGCACGGCCACGCGCGCGCCGCCGGGCCACTGCGGGTGGGGCGTGTGGCGGCCGTAGCCGATGAGGTCGCGGGGGTAGGGGGCAGAGGCGTCGTAGGTCATGGGGCGATGGCGGAAAGTGCCATGGAGAGATCGTTGGCGGGCGGCTCGCGGTCCAGGGTCAGGCCCGCCTGCACGTTGTCCAGGTGCTGCTGCATGAGGCGCACGACGGCCTCGGCGTCGTCGCCCGCCAGGGCGGCGACGATGGCCTCGTGCTCCTCGTGCGAATGCGCGGCCGCGCTGCTCGATTGGTACATCAGCGTGATCAGCGCGCAGCGCGAGAGCAGTTCCTCGAGCAGCTGGGCCAGCACCTCGTTGCCCATGAGCTCGGCGATGCGCACGTGAAAGTCCGCGAGCAGCTCGGTGCGCTGGCCCACGTCCTCGCGCTCCATGGCCTTGTGCTCGGCGGCGATGTGCTGCTTGAGCGCGCGCAGCATGGCCGGGGTCTTCTGCGCCATGAAGGCGCGCACCATCTCGGTCTCGAGCATGCGGCGCACGGCAAACACCTGGCGCGCCTCCTCGGCCGAGGGCGTGGCCACGAAGGCGCCGCGCGCCGGCTCCAGGCGGATGAGCCGGTTCTGCGAGAGCTGAAACAGGGCCTGGCGCACCAGCGTGCGCGACACGCCAAAGTGGTCCGCGAGCTTTTGCTCGGCCAGCTTGGTGCCGGGCAGCAGGCGGTGCTCGACGATGGCGCGCGTCAGGCTCTCGACGATGACATCGGTGGTGGAGGGTTCCATGCCGTCATCATAGCCCTGGGACACAATTGTTGTATACAATTTTTGTAAACCGACAATGGGTGTAGGGGCTGGCGTGTCATGCCAGAGTCCCGCCCTTCAGGAGACACCATGACCGCGACCCCAACGCCGCCCGGCGCAGACCCGCAGGCCTTTTTGCTGGAGCTCTTTCGCATTGCCGTGCAGCGCGCCCAGCCGCTGCACAGCATGGCGCGGCATCTGCCGCCGGTTCCGAAGGGCCGCACCCTGGTGCTGGGTGCGGGCAAGGCGGGCGGCTCCATGGCCCAGGCACTCGAGGCACTGTGGCCGCAGGACGCGCCGCTGTCGGGCCTGGTGGTCACGCGCTACCACCATATTCCGCCGCGCCCTGAAGGCCTGGCGCAGCGCATAGAGCTTGTCGAGGCGGCCCACCCCGTGCCCGACGCCGCGGGCCTGGCGGCGGCCGAGCGCATGCTGGCGCTGACCCAGGGGCTGACCGAGGACGACCTCGTGCTGTGTCTGATCTCGGGCGGTGGCTCGGCGCTGCTGACCTTGCCGGCAGAGGGCCTGGACCTGGCCGAGAAGCAGCGCATCAACCAGGCGTTGCTGGAAAGCGGTGCGGCGATTGGCGAGATGAACTGCGTGCGCAAGCATCTCTCGCGCATCAAGGGCGGACGCCTGGCCGCGGCCTGTCATCCGGCCCGCGTGGTCACGCTGACCATCAGCGACGTGCCGGGCGACGACCCCTCCGTCATCGCGAGCGGCCCCACGGTGCCCGATGCGAGCAGCTGCGCCGATGCGCTGGCCATTCTGGACCGCTACCGGATCGCTGTGCCTGCGGCCGTGCGCGCCGCGCTCGAGGCCGGGACGCTGGAGACGCCCAAGCCGGGCGACGCGCGCCTTGCCGGCCATGAGGTGCACTTGATCGCCACGCCCCAGCAGTCGCTCGAGGCCGCGGCCGAGGCGGCGCGTGCGGCCGGCGTCGCGGCCCATGTGCTGTCCGACGAGATCGAGGGCGAATCGCGCGAGGTGGGCAAGGTGCATGCGGCGCTCGCGCGCGCCGTGGCCCGGCGCGGCCAGCCCTTTGCGCGCCCCTGCGTGATCCTCTCGGGCGGCGAGACCACGGTAAGCATTCGTCCACGCCAGCCTGGTGCGCCCAAGGGGCGCGGCGGGCGCGCGGGTGAGTTCTGCATGGGCCTGGCCCAGGCGCTGCAGGGCCAGCAGGGGGTGTGGGCGCTGGCGGCCGACACCGACGGCATAGACGGCGTGGAGGACAACGCCGGCGCGCGCGTCGCGCCCGACACGCTGGCGCGCGCCGCGGCCCGGGGGCTGCGCATCGCAGACCATCTGGACCGCAACGATGCCTATGGCTTCTTCGAGCCGCTGGGCGATCTGGTGTTCACCGGGCCGACGAACACCAATGTCAACGACTTTCGCGCGCTGTTGATTCTGTAGCCCCGGGGCGCTGGTCCGCGCCGCCGGGGGCTGGCACGCTCAGTGCGCGGCCGCGCTGGCGGCGCCCACGCCGGTCTGGGCGCGCACGTACTGGTCGTCAAACGCCAGGCGCTCCTGCTGGGCCTGGGCGCTGCTGTCGAGCTTGGAGAACACGTAGATCGCGAGGAAGGCCAGCGGCATGGCGAACAGCGCGGGCTGCGTGTAGGGGAAGAGCGGGGCGGCATTGCCCAGCACATCGACCCACACCGACTTGGAGAACAGCACGAACAGCACCGAGCTGATCAGGCCCGTGTAGCCGCCGGCGAGCGCGCCGCGTGTGGTCAGGCCCTTCCAGTACATGGACATGAGCAGCACCGGGAAGTTGGCGCAGGAGGCCACGCCAAATGCCAGGGCCACCATGAAGGCCACGTTCATCTTCTCGAACGCCATGCCCAGCAGCACGGCCACCACGCCCAGGCACAGGGTGGCTATTTTTGACACGCGGATCTCCTTGGCCTCGCTGGCCTTGCCCTTCATGATCACGCGCGCATACAGGTCGTGCGAGATGGCCGAGGCCCCGGCCAGCGCCAGGCCCGCGACCACGGCCAGGATGGTGGCAAAGGCCACGGCCGAGAGGAAGCCCAGCAGCAGGTTGCCGCCCGCGGCCTTGGCCAGGTGCAGCGCCACCATGTTGCCGCCGCCGATGAGCTTGCCGCCCACCTGGCCGCCCTCGAAGAACTCGGGGTTGGTGCCCACCAGCACGATGGCGCTCAGGCCCATGATGGCGATCACGTTGAAGAAGAAGGCGATGATGCCCGAGGCGTAGAACACCGACTTGCGTGCCTCCTGCGCGTTGGTCACGGTGAAGAAGCGCATCAGGATGTGGGGCAGCCCGGCGATGCCGAACATCAGGCCCAGGCCCATGGAGATGGCCGTGACCGGGTCGGCCAGCAGCTTGCCGGGCGAGAGCATGTTGGCGCCCAGCTTGTGCACCTCCATGGCCTTGGTCGTCAGGGTTTCAAAGCTGAAGCCGAACTGCGAGAACGCCAGCAGCATGATGGCCGTGCCGCCCGCGAGCAGCATGCAGGCCTTGATGATCTGCACCCAGGTGGTGGCGACCATGCCGCCGAAGATCACGTAGACCATCATCAGCACGCCGACCACGACCAGGGCCACGTTGTAGTCCAGGCCGAACAGCAGCTTGATGAGCTGGCCCGCGCCGACCATCTGCGCCACCAGGTAGAAGCACACCACGGTGAGCGAGCTCACGGCCGCCATGGTGCGCACCGGGCCCTGGCTCAGGCGGTAGGCCGTGATGTCGGCAAACGTGAACTTGCCCAGGTTGCGCAGCCGCTCGGCCATGAGGAACAGGATGATGGGCCAGCCGACGAAGAAGGCCACCATGTAGATGTAGCCATCGACACCGTCGCCATAGATCATGGCCGTCAGACCCAGCAGCGTGGCCGCCGACATGAAGTCACCGGCGATCGCCAGGCCGTTCTGCTTGCCGGTGATGCCGCCGCCCGCCGTGTAGAAGTCGGACGCCGACTTGGAGCGCCCGGCGGCCCAGTAGGTGATGCCCAGCGTCATCAGCACGAAGACGAAGAACATGCCGATGGCGTGCCAGTTCAGCGGTTGTTTCTGCGTGGCGCCCAGGTCGGGCGCGGCTGCGGCCAGCGCGGGCAGCAGCAGGGACAGGGCCGCCAGAGCGCGGCCTGCAAGGGTGAGGTGGCGTTGCATCATGCGGCTTTCTTGAGGGCGTCGGCGACGATCTGGGCGTTGCGCGCGTCAAAGTCGGTGTTGGCGCGGCGCACGTAGAACCAGGTGAGCAGACAGAAGAACACGAACTGCGAGAACCCCAGGGCAATGCCCAGCGTGAGGTTGCTGCCCTCGAACAGGCGCGTGGCGATCACCTGCGGCATGAAGGCCACGAGCAGCACAAAGCCAAAGAAGGCGGCGATGACCAGCAGCGCCAGTGTGGCCGCGTAGCGGCTGCGGTCGCGCACCAGCGCGGCGTAGCGCGGGTCGCGCTTGATGTGTTCGTACAGGGGGTTGGACATTGAGGCTCTCTCCATCGTTATGGCCCGCCGCGCACGAAATTGTGCAGTGCAGCATTTGGCGGGCGGATTCTAGGAAGCGAGCCTGTAGCAAGACTTACAGCGTGGCATCGGCGGCAATTCTTTTGCGCGTGACTTCGCAGGCCCGTCATCCCCGCGCAGGCGGGGATCCATCGGCACATCCAGCCGCATGGGTCACGCATGGATCCCCGCTTGCGCGGGGATGACGGTGGCTATACGGGGATGACGGTGGCTATACGGGGATGACGGTGGCTACACGGGGATGACGGTGGCTGCACGGGAATGGCGGCAGGCCTCGCTGGGATGACTGCGCTGTGCGACCGTGGCTGACGCGGGCACTGCGCGCGGGCGCAACGGCAATGGCTGGGCGAGTCTTCGCGAGCCGTCTATCCGCCCCTGGGCAGGCTCTCCCACCAGTCCTTGTCAAAGCGCCCCTGCAGGAATGCGATGAATGCCTGGACCTTCTGCGGCACCAGGCGCGGTGAGGGGTAGACGGCGTGGATCTCCTGCTCGGGCAGGCGGCAGGTCTTGAGCAACTCCACCACACGCCCGGCCCGGATCGACTCGTGCGCCACATAGCAGGGCAGGGCGGCAATGCCCATGTGTGCGCGCGCCGCGGCCAGCAGGGCCGAGAGATTGTTCGAGCGCAGCCGCCCCGTCACGGGCACGGACACGGCCTCGCCGCTGGCGCCCCGCAGGCGCCAGACATCGTTGCCCTGCACGCTGCTGTAGATCAGCGTGGCGTGGTCCTTCAGGTCCGAGGGGCGGCGCGGCGTGCCGTGCTTCTTCAGGTACTGCGGCGAGGCCACGAGCACCCAGGGGTTCACGCCCAGGGTGCGCGCGCCCAGCGACGAGTCGGCCAGCTTACCCAGGCGCAGCGCCACGTCGATGCCATTGGCCACGAGGTCGGTGTAGCGATCCTCGAAGCTCAGATCCACCTCGACCTGCGGGTTGTGCTGCATGAACTCGAGCGCCAGCGGAATCACCACGCGCCGCCCGAAGGCCACCGAGCTGCCTATGCGCAGCTGGCCGTGCACCTGATGCTGGCGCACCTGCACCACGCTCTCGGCCTCGGCCACGTCGTTCACGATGGCCTTGCACTTCTCGTAGTACAGCGTGCCGGGCTCGGTCAGGCTCACGCCGCGCGTGTTGCGGTTCAAGAGGCGCACCTTCAGGCGCGCCTCCATGGCCGCGATCTGCTTGGTCACCGTGGGCTGGGTGGTGGCGAACTCCTGCGCCACGCGTGTGAAGCTGCCGGTCTCCACCACGCGCACAAACATCTGCATGGCATCGAGCCTGTCCATGGCCGGTCTCCTTGTCCATTCGTTGTTCATTCCTGTGGGGAATAAATTTTATGGTCCGCGCCCGCCTTCCGCTGCTGCGGACAGTTTTCTACAGTTGTCTCCACTTCAAGGAGACAAACCATGGCAAGAATGAAAGCGATCGAGGCCGCGGTCCGCGTGCTGGAAAAGGAGGGCGTGAGCGTCGCCTTCGGCGTGCCCGGCGCCGCCATCAATCCGCTGTACGCGGCGATGAAGGAGCACGGCGGCATCGCCCATATCCTGGCGCGCCATGTCGAGGGCGCAAGCCACATGGCCGAGGGCTACACGCGCGCCGTGGCCGGCAACATCGGCGTGTGCATAGGCACGAGCGGCCCGGCCGGCACCGACATGATCACCGGCCTGTATTCGGCCAGCGCCGACTCCATCCCGATTCTGTGCATCACCGGCCAGGCCCCGCGTGCGCGCCTGCACAAGGAGGACTTTCAGGCCGTGGACATTGCAACGATTGCCAGGAGCGTGACCAAGTGGGCCACCACGGTGCTCGAGCCGGCCCAGGTGCCGCGCGCCTTCCAGCAGGCCTTTCACCTGATGCGCTCGGGCCGCCCCGGCCCGGTGCTGATCGACCTGCCCATCGACGTGCAGCTGGCCGAGATCGAGTTCGACATCGCCACCTACGAGCCGCTGCCCGTGTACAAGCCAGCGGCCACGCGCGCCCAGGCCGAGAAGGCCATGCACATGCTCAACGAGGCCGAGCGTCCGCTGATCGTCGCGGGCGGCGGCATCATCAATGCCGATGCCGCGGCGCTGCTGGTCGAGTTTGCGGAGCTCGTGAACGTGCCCGTGATACCCACGCTCATGGGCTGGGGCAGCATTCCCGACGACCACCCGCTGATGGTCGGCATGTGCGGCCTGCAGACCAGCCACCGCTACGGCAACGCCAACATGCTCGCGTCCGACTTCGTGTTCGGCATTGGCAACCGCTGGGCCAATCGCCATACGGGCTCGGTCGAGGTCTATACCAAGGGCCGCAAGTTCGTGCATGTGGACATCGAGCCCACGCAGATAGGCCGCGTCTTCGCGCCCGATCTGGGCATCGTCTCGGACGCGGGCGCCGCGCTGGCGCTGTTCGTCGAGGTGGCGCGTGAATGGAAGGCTGCGGGCTTGCTCAAGGACCGCGCGGCCTGGGTGGCCGAATGCCAGGGGCGCAAGAACAGCGTCGAACAGCTGCGCAAGACCCACTATGACAACGTGCCCATGAAGCCGCAGCGCGTCTACCAGTGCATGAACCGCAACCTGGACCGCGACACCTGTTTTGTCTCCACCATAGGCCTGTCGCAGATCGCGGGCGCGCAGTTTCTGCATGTCTACAAGCCGCGCCACTGGATCAACTGCGGCCAGGCCGGCCCGCTGGGCTGGACGGTGCCCGCGGCCCTGGGCGTGCGCGTGGCAGACCCCAAGCGCCCCATCGTCGCGCTGTCGGGCGACTATGACTTTCAGTTCATGCTCGAGGAGCTGGCCGTGGGCGCGCAGTTCAGGCTGCCCTACATCCACGTGCTGGTCAACAACAGCTATCTGGGCCTGATCCGCCAGGCGCAGCGCGCGTTCTCCATCGACTACTGCGTGCAGCTGGCCTTCGACAATATCAACATGGCCGAGGACGAGGCCGCGCGCGGCTACGGCGTGGACCATGTCAAGGTCGTCGAGGGCCTGGGCTGCAAGGCGATACGCGTACACCGCCCCGAGGACTTCGCACCGGCCATGCGCCAGGCCCAGGCCTGGATGGCCGAGCACCGCACGCCGGTGGTCATCGAATGCATCCTCGAGCGCGTGACCAATATTTCCATGGGCACCGAGATCGACAATGTGATCGAGTTCGAGGAACTGGCCCACAGCAAGGCCGACGCACCGAGCGCGCTGGCCATGCTCGATTGATGGCGTTGGATTGGTTGCTGTTGACGCGCAACCCGTCGTCATCCCCGCGCAAGCGGGGATCCATGGCGGCAACGCCTTGGCCGCCTGCATGCCAGCTGGATCCCCGCTTGCGCGGGGATGACGAGCCGGGTGCGCGGTGCGTGCCGTGGCTGCGTGAAACAACAGCCGCCGAGAGCCGAGTCTTGTTTTTCTTTACTGGAGTTTTGCCATGCCCCGTTTTTCCGCCAACCTCAGCATGCTGTTCACCGAGGTGCCGTTTCTCGATCGCTTCGAGCGCGCTGCCGCCGCCGGGTTCGAGGCCGTGGAGTTTCAGTTTCCCTACGCCCACACGGCGGCCGAGATCAGGCAGCGCCTGGATGCCACGGGCCTGAAGGCCGTGCTGCACAACCTGCCCGCGGGTGACTGGGACGCGGGTGAGCGCGGCATCGCCTGCGACCCGGCGCGCGTTGAGGAGTTTCGCGCCGGCGTCGTCAGGGCCGTGAGCTATGCCACGGCCCTGGGCGTGCCGCAGCTCAACTGCCTGGCGGGCAGGGTGCCGGCCGGTGTCGATGCGGCGCAGGCGCACGCCACCTTTGTGAGCAATCTGCGCCACGCCGCGAGCGCCCTCAAGGCCGCCAACCTGCGTCTGCTGATCGAGCCCATCAATCCGTTCGACATCCCGGGCTTCTTTCTGAGCCGCACGGACCAGGCCCTGTCCATCCTCGACGAGGTCGGCGCCGACAACGCCTATGTGCAGTACGACATCTACCACGCCCAGCGCACCGAGGGAGAGATCGCCGGCACGCTGCACAGGCACCTGGCGCGCATAGGCCATGTGCAGATCGCCGACAACCCCGGCCGCAACGAGCCGGGCACGGGCGAGCTCAATTTCCCCTTCCTGTTCGCGCACCTGGACCGCATCGGCTACGGCGGCTGGGTGGGCTGCGAATACAAGCCTGCCACGGACACCGAGTCCGGCCTGGTCTGGCTGGAAAGAATGGGGCAAAAAATGGCTGCAGCGCCCGTCTGATAAGCGCGAACAGCTATCAATATTGAATTGACGACAACAAGGAGACTCCACCATGACCTCATCCCCCCTCCGGCTCGGCTTCATCGGCCTGGGCATCATGGGTGCGCCCATGTGCGGCCACCTGATCGCGGCCGGCCACCAGCTCTTCGTTCACACGCGTGGCAAGGTGCCAGGCCCGATCGCCGAGAGCCGTGCCACGCAATGCACGACGGCGCGCGGCGTGGCCGAGCGCGCCGACATCGTCTTTCTGATGCTGCCCGACACGCCCGACGTGGAGAAGGTGCTGTTCGGCGAGGATGGCGTGGCCGCCGGCCTCAAGGGCGCAAGCGGCAAGGTGGTGGTGGACATGTCCTCGATCTCGCCCGTGGCCACCAAGGACTTTGCGCGGCGCATCGAGGCCCTGGGCGCGCGCTACCTCGACGCGCCGGTCTCGGGCGGCGAGGTGGGCGCGAAGAACGCCACGCTGTCCATCATGGTGGGCGGCCCCGAGGAGGTGTTTGCGCGCGTGCGGCCGCTGTTCGAAACCATGGGCAAGAACATCACGCTGGTCGGCGACAATGGCGACGGCCAGACCGCCAAGGTGGCCAACCAGATCATCGTGGCGCTCAACATCGAGGCCGTGGCCGAGGCCCTGCTGTTCGCCTCGCGCGCCGGCGCCGACCCGGCCCGCGTGCGCGAGGCGCTGCTGGGCGGCTTTGCCTCGTCCAGGATCCTCGAGGTGCATGCCGAGCGCATGATCAAGCGCACGTTTGATCCGGGTTTTCGCATCGCCCTGCACCAGAAGGATCTGAACCTGGCCCTGTCCGCGGCCAGGGAGCTGGGCGTGGCCCTGCCCAACACGTCCACGGCGCAGCAGCTGTTCAATGCCTGCGTGGCCCATGGCGGCGCGGCCTGGGACCATTCGGGCATGGTGCGTGCGCTCGAGACCATGGCCAACTTCGAGGTGGGCCAGAAGGCGCCGGCCTGAGCCTTTCGGCAGAGAAAAAGGCCACATCCGTTGGTGCGTGGCCTTTTGACGTTGGCGCAAGCAGCGCCATTGGTTGACCAAGCACATTGCCAGCACAACCCGCCGTCATCCCCGCGAAGGCGGGGATCCACTGCATGGACGAAGCAACGCCTTGGACAGCACCTGGATCCCTGCCTTCGCGGGGATGACGGGGCGACACGCGTGGTTGCGTGAGCCTTTGCGTTGTCGAGGGCCGTCAGTACCCCAGCGTCTGCCCGTCCGGGTTGCGCGGATCGGAGGCGCCGTAGAGCATGCCGTCCCTGATCTGAATGGTCTGCGTGCGGCCCATGCTGGGCTTGAGCGCCACGTTGTGGCCCCATTGCCTGAGCAGCGCCAGCGTGTCGGCGCTGAAGCCCTTTTCTATGCGCAGCTCGTCGGGTGTCCACTGGTGGTGAAAGCGCGGCGTGGCCGCGGCCTCGGCGGGGTTCATGCCGAAGTCTATGGTGTTGACCACCGTCTGCAGCACCGTGGTGATGATGCGCGCGCCGCCGGGGCTGCCGGTCACCAGCCAGGGCTTGCCGTCCTTGAGCACGATGGTCGGCGTCATCGACGACAGCGGGCGCTTGCCCGGCGCCACGGCGTTGGCGTCGCCACCTACGAGGCCGTAGGCATTGGCGACGCCGGGCTTGGCCGAGAAGTCGTCCATCTCGTTGTTGAGCATGATGCCCGTGCCCTTGGCCACGATGCCGCTGCCGAAGTTGGTGTTCAGCGTATAGGTCACGGCCACGGCATTGCCGGCCTTGTCCACCACCGAGTAATGCGTGGTCTGGTCGCTCTCGTAGGGCTGGGGCTTGCCGGGCTTGATGTCCTTGGCCGCGCGCGCCTGGGTGGGCGCGATGGTGGCGGCGAGCTCGTCCGCGTAGCGCTTGCTGGTCAGGCCCTTGAGCGGGACCTTGACGAAGTCCGGGTCGCCCAGGTACTCGGCGCGGTCGGCGTAGGCCAGCTTCATGCCCTCGGCCATGTGGTGGATGCTTCTGGCGCTGTTGGCGCCCCACTGGTTCATGGGCCAGCGCTCCATCATGTTCAGGATCTGGATCAGGTGCGCGCCGCCCGAGGACGGCGGCGGCATGGTCACGATCTGGTAGCCGCGGTAGCTGCCGCGCACCGGCTCGCGCTCGACCACCTTGTAGTTCTTCAAATCCTGCAGCGAGATGGCGCCCGCGTGCGGCGCCATCTCGGCGGCAATCTTCTGCGCGATCGCACCCTCATAGAAGGCCTTTGCGCCCTGCTCGCCGATCAGGCGCAGCGACTGCGCCAGATCCTTCTGCAACAGCATGTCGCCCTGCTGGAGCGGCGCGCCGTTCTTCCAGAAGATGGCCTGGGTGGCGGGCCAGCGGCCCATGTTCTTCTTTTCCTGCTGCAGGATCTTGGCCAGGGTCTCGCTGACCGGAAAGCCCTTGTCGGCCAGCTCTGCGGCCGGTGCCACGACCTTGGACAGCGGCAGCGTGCCCCATTTCTTGAGCGCATGCTCCATGCCGGCCACGGTGCCAGGCACGCCCACGGCGTAGTGGGTGTAGAGCGACTTGCCGTCTATCACCTTGCCCTGGGCGTCGAGATACATGTCGCGCGTGGCCCTGGAGGGGGCGACCTCGCGGAAGTCCAGCGCCACGCTCTTGCCCGTCCTGGCGTCGTGCACCATCATGAAGCCGCCGCCGCCGATGTTGCCCGCGTTGGGCAGGGCCACGGCCAGCGCAAAGCCCATGGCCACGGCGGCGTCCACGGCGTTGCCCCCGGCCTTGAGCACGTCCAGGCCGATGCGCGAGGCCAGCTCCTGTTCGCTGGCCACCATGCCGTTTTTGGCAGCCACCGGGTGGAACACGTCCATGTCGAAGTCATAGGCCGCGGCGGCGGCCTGGGCGGCGCCGCTCTGTGCCGTGGCCGGAGCCTGTACCGATGGGGCGGATGGCGATTGCGGGCTGCTGCACGCAACCAGGCTGGCCAGGGCCAGGGCCAGGCTGGCCGCCAACGCGGTGGAACGAAGTTGCATCGAGGTCTCCTGCGGTTGGAAATGGGCTGCAGGGTAAACGCGGCCTTGTCCGATGACAAGCGCACACAAAATGTGTATACACTTTCTTCGACCGACCGGAGTCATCTGCTCCGGCGCCGCCAATGTTTCAGGAGACACCCATGGGCCTTAGCACCCACGTACTGGACACCATGCACGGCTGCCCCGCGGCGGGCATGGCTGTTGCGCTCTATTCAACCGAGGGCGAGCGGGCCACGCTGATCAAGCGCCTGGTGCTCAACCACGACGGGCGCACCGACGCGCCGCTGTTCGACAACGCCAGCCTGCGCACAGGCACCTACCGGCTGACGTTCGACGTCGCCGCGTATTTCAAGGCCAAGGGCGTGCTGCTGCCCGAGCCGACCTTTCTGGACCGCGTGAGCCTGGACTTCGGCGTGGCCCATGCCGACCAGCATTACCACGTGCCGCTGCTGGTCAGCCCTTGGAGCTATTCCACCTACCGGGGCTCCTGAATTTCTGTCAGGCCATTGCCGGCAGCCCACCCATGACACTGGCGCGACCCAAGCGAGGGCCGCCGTGCAAGGGCCGCCCCGCAGCACGGGTGGCGTCCCCCTTCCCGCGCGCAGCGCGAGAGAAGGGGGAAGGCGCGCAGCGCCACAGGGGGATGCTTCAATGTTGGCCTTCGGTGAGCGTGTCGAGCTGGAAATGCCCGGACTTGTCCCACAGCCAGGTGTCGGTGTAGGTCACGCGCTGCATGCGTGCGGGCACCGGAAAGGGCGCGGCGGCGCGCACGGTGCGCTCGATCTCCCGGACCACCTCGGGCGCATGGCGCGGCGCGCGCATCCAGCGCAGCGCCGTCACGCGGCCGCTGCGGTCTATGTCGACCTCGAGCACGCCGATGGCGTAGAGAAGCGGCGGCAGCTTGCCCTGGTAAATGCGCTGCGCGTTGTGCGCGTAGAGATGGCGCGCCGCGTCCTGGCGGTAGGCGCGTGGCGTGCCCGCGGCCGAGCTGCGCGGGGCGGCGCTGGGACTGGCCGCCGGTGGCTGCGCGTCCTGGGGCGAGGGTGCGGGCGGGCCGGACTTGCATGCGGCCACAATGGCTGCCACCAGGGCCATGAGGCCCGCGGGTTGCCACCAGGGGCGCCTGCGGGCGCGGCCGGCGGGATCGGATGTGGAGGTCATGGTGTGTATCGCGGTATCCACGGCGCAGCCTGGTGGCGCGCCGTACAGGGGGAAGGTGGTTGCCGGTGAAGGTATTGAATCGCTTGCTCGAGCGCATACAGACGCAGAGCGTCTGCCTGGTGACGGTGGAGTCTACCCAAGGCTCGGTGCCGCGCGAGAGCGGCGCCTGGATGGCCGTGTGCGCCGACATGGACGAGCCCCTGGGCACCATAGGCGGCGGCCATCTGGAGCTGCAGGCCATGCAGGAGGCGCGCGAGCGCCTGGCCGACCACCTGGCGGGCCGGCCGGCGCGCGCGAGCGTGCTGCGCCAGGCGCTGGGGCCGAGCCTGGGCCAATGCTGCGGCGGTGTGGTGCATCTGCGCTTTGAATGCGTGACGGCCGCGGACGCGCCCCGGCTGCGCGAGCGCCTCGCGCCCCGGCTGCATCCGGTGGCCCTGTTCGGCGGCGGGCATGTGGGTCATGCGCTCTCGCGCGTGCTCGCGCCGCTGCCGTTTGCGCTGCACTGGATAGACAGCCGCGACGGCGTGTTTCCGGCGCAGGTCGATGCCGACACCCTGTGCGAGCACTCGGACCCGGTACAGGCCGCCGTGCCCACGCTGGCGCCGCAGTCCATGGTGCTCATCATGAGCTTCAGCCATGCGGAGGACCTGGACATCGTCGCCGCCTGCCTCACGCGCCAGCGCGCCCAAGGCGACCTGCGCTTCATCGGCCTGATCGGCAGCCGCACCAAATGGGCGACCTTTCGCCACCGCCTGCAGGCGCGCGGGTTCTCCGACGCCGAGCTCGCGCAGGTGACCTGCCCGATCGGCCTGCCGGGCATCACCGGCAAGGAGCCAGAGGTCATCGCCGTGGCCGTGGCGGCGCAGCTGCTGCAGCGGCTCGGATAGAGCGCGTCATCGAATCGACGCGCTTCTGACATCGGGGCGTCATCCCGGCCGCCCACACTTGCTGGCAACCCCGAGTCAAGGAGTTGCCATGTCCGAGTCAATCCCGCTTTTGATGCCTTCGCCGGCTGCCGGCGTCATCACCGCCCCCAAAGAGGCACAGGCCAGCGGCAAGAGCGCGGGCATTGCCGTGGCCTGGGCCCGTCATCAGGACGAGGTGCGCGAGGCCCAGCGCCTGCGCCATGCGGTCTTTGCCGGCGAGATGGGTGCCCAGTTGCCATGCCAGGTGCCGGGTCACGACATCGATCTGTTCGATGACTTCTGCGAACACCTGCTGGTGCGCGACGTGGCGAGCGGCCAGGTCGTCGGAACTTACCGCGTGCTCACCCCCGCCCAGGCCAGGCGCGTGGGCAGCACCTACAGCGACACCGAGTTCGACCTGACGCGCCTGCGCGACCTGCGCCCGCGCATGGTGGAGCTGGGCCGCAGCTGCGTGCATGCCGCGCATCGCCATGGCGGCGTGATCATGGCCCTGTGGGGGGCGCTGGGTGACTTCATGGCGCGCAACGGCCTCGACACCATGATCGGCTGCGCCAGCATCCCCATGGTGCACAACGGCGTGATGAGCGGCGACGCGGCGGTGAGCATCTGGCATCAGCTGCGCCAGACCCATATGGCGCCCATCGAACACCATGTGCGGCCGCGTCTGCCCCTGCCGGTGGACAGGGAGCCGTCGCTGCCGCCGGTCGAGCCCCCGGCGCTGATCAAGGGCTATCTGCGCCTGGGCGCCAAGGTGCTGGGCGCGCCCGCCTGGGACCCGGACTTCAACTCGGCCGACCTGCCCATCATGCTGCGCCTGGCCGACCTGCCGCCACGCTACCGCAGGCATTTCCTGGGCGACTGACGGTTAGATCCGGGCCGGCCTCGGGTAATCCCGGATCGGCGTGCGTGGTGGCTGCGGCAAAAAGTGCATACACTTCGTGTCCACAAAGTTGGTCGCAGCGGTGTCCCGGTAGCTTCATGCCAAGGTGCGCGGCCCATTGTTTCCTGCTCAGAGCACCCGCAGTGGTGAGCAGCTTGGCTGGCGCCCCGCGCGGGGCGCCGAGGTGGAAGCATCATGGAAAGCTATCTTCTGGACTGGGCCAATCTGCTGCTGCGCTGGCTGCATGTCATCACCGCGATCGCCTGGGTGGGCTCCTCGTTCTATTTCGTGTTTCTCGACAGCAGCCTCACGCCGCCCGTCGATGAAAACCTCAGGCGCGACGGCGTGACCGGCGAGCTCTGGGCCGTGCATGGCGGCGGGTTCTACCACCCGGTCAAGTACAACGTCTCGCCGCCGAAGCTGCCCGACCATCTGCACTGGTTCTACTGGGAGAGCTACACCACCTGGCTCAGCGGCTTTGCGCTGCTTACCGTGTCCTACCTGTGGAATGCCGGCATCTATCTGGTGAGCCCGAGCAATCCGCTGATGTCTCCGGCCATGGCCATCGTGGCGGCACTGGCCTTCCTCGTGGTGTTCTGGCTGCTGTACGACGCCATCTGCCGCGTCTTCGGCCAGAGGGACAACGGCGACGCCATCGTGGGTGCGCTGGTGCTGGTGCTGGTGTGCATCGCGGCGTGGCTGGCCTGCCGCATCTTCCCGGGCCAGGCGGCCTTCCTGCTCATGGGCGCCATGCTCGCGACGTCGATGAGCGCAAATGTGTTCTTCTGGATCATTCCGGGCCAGCGCAAGGTGGTGGCTGCGCTCAAGGCCGGCCAGCCCGTGGACCCCATCCACGGCAAGCGCGGCAAGCAGCGCAGCGTGCACAACACCTATTTAACGCTGCCGGTGCTGTTTGCCATGCTGTCCAACCACTATGGCTGGCTCTACAACCATGGACAGAACTGGCTGGTGCTGATCCTCATGATGTTCGCCGGCGCGGCGATTCGCCAGTTCTTCGTCATGCGCCATGGCTTCAAGCTGGGGCGCAACGCCCACCCCTGGCCCTATGCCACCGTGGGCGTAGTGGTGCTGCTGGCTGTGCTGGCCTGGCTCAAGCCCGCACCGCAGGCTGCCATCGCGGCACAGGCGCCGGCCGCCGGCTATGCCCAGGTGCACGCCATCATGGAGAAGCACTGCATGGTGTGCCACAGCGCCAACACCGTGGCGCAGAAGAACGTGAAGTTCGACACGCCCGAGGACGTCAAGAGCCACGCCCAGCAGGTCTACCAGCAGGTGGTGCAGCTGCGCAAGATGCCGTTTGGCAACCCGGGCGCGCTCTCCAGCGAGGAAGTCGATACCTTCAAACGCTGGTATGAAGGTGGCGCCCCGGTCACGCCTTGATGTGGATCATGGGTAAAAATCGCTGTCAGCGCCTATGAATAAAGCGCTGACAGCTATTTTTTTAGGAGCTTTCTCGGCGGCTCGATAGAATGCATGCCAGGAGTCTTTACCCATGAGCATCAAAAGCGACAAATGGATCCGCCGCATGGCCGAGCAGCACGGCATGATCGAGCCCTTCGAGCCCGGCCAGATCCGCGAGGCCGACGGCAAGAAGATCATCAGCTATGGCACCAGCAGCTACGGCTACGACATCCGTTGCGCGCGTGAATTCAAGGTCTTCACCAACATCCACAGCACCGTGGTGGACCCGAAGAACTTCGACGAAAAGAGCTTCGTCGACTTCGAGGGTGACCACTGCATCATCCCGCCCAACAGCTTTGCGCTCGCGCGCACCATGGAGTACTTCCGCATCCCGCGCGACGTGCTCACCGTGTGCCTGGGCAAAAGCACCTACGCGCGCTGCGGCATCATCGTCAACGTCACGCCGTTTGAGCCCGAGTGGGAGGGCTATGTGACGCTGGAGTTTTCCAACACCACGCCGCTGCCCGCCAAGATCTACGCCGGCGAGGGCTGCGCCCAGGTGCTGTTCTTCCAGGGCGACGAGGAATGCGCGGTGAGCTACCGCGACCGCAAGGGCAAGTACCAGGGCCAGCATGGCGTGACCCTGCCCAAGGCCTGACACTCGGCCGACAGTTCTCCACCCCTGACGCGCCATGCGCATTGGAGCGATCCTATGAAATGGGAAGGCAACCGCGAATCGGACAATGTCGAGGATCGCCGCAGCGGCGGTGGTGGCGGCTTCGGCGGCGGGCGCTCCATCGGCATTGGCACGGTGGTCATCGCGCTGATCGGCTGGGGCGTGTTCGGTATCAACCCGCTGACCACCATAGGCCTGCTGTCGGGCGGCGACGCGCCCCAGGTGCAGCAGGCGCCGGCCCAGCGCCCGCCCGAGGGGGACCGCCAGGCAGCCTTTGTCTCCACCGTGCTGGCCTCGACCGAGGACGTGTGGGGCCAGATCTTCCGCCAGGGTGGGGCGCAGTACCGCGAGCCCAAGCTGGTGCTCTATCGCGGCGCCACGCCCACGGCCTGCGGCACGGGGCAAAGCGCCATGGGGCCGTTCTACTGCCCGGGCGACCACAAGGTCTACCTGGACATGGACTTCTTCGACACCATGAGCCGCCAGCTCGGCGCGCCGGGTGAATTTGCGCGCGCCTATGTCATCGCCCACGAGGTCGGCCACCATGTGCAGACCCTGCTGGGCGCCACGGGCAAGGTCGACAGCATGCGCGGGCGCGTGAGCCAGCGCGAGCAGAACGCCCTGTCCGTGCGCCTGGAGCTGCAGGCCGACTGCTACGCCGGCGTCTGGGCCCACCACTCGCAGCAGGCCAAGAACTGGCTGGACGAGAGCGACATCGAATCGGCCATCAACGCCGCCGAGCAGATCGGCGACGACACGCTGCAGCGCCAGCAGACCGGCACCGTGCGCCCCGATGCCTTCACCCACGGCTCGAGCGCCCAGCGCGTGCGCTGGTTCACGCAGGGGCTCAAGACCGGCAGCGTGCGCGCGTGCGACACCTTCAGCGCCCAGGCGCTGTAGCGCTCGCCAGGGCCGACCGACCCCATCCATGGGCCGCAAGTTGGCGCGGCCCATGGCCATGTTGCGCTGCAATGCGACAATAGCGGCTTCATGACACAACCGTACTCCACCCTAGCGCTGGCCGAACCGCTCAAGCGCGCCGTAGCCGATATGGGCTACGAGAACATGACTCCGATCCAGGCGCAGGCGATCCCTGTAGTGCTGACCGGCAAGGACGTGATGGGCGCGGCGCAGACCGGCACCGGCAAGACGGCGGCGTTCTCGCTGCCGCTCTTGCAGCGCCTGCTCAGGCACGAGAACAGCTCGGCATCGCCCGCGCGCCACCCGGTGCGCGCGCTGGTGCTGCTGCCCACGCGCGAGCTTGCCGATCAGGTGGCGCAACAGATCGCGCTCTACGCCAAGTACACCAAGCTGCGCAGCACCGTCGTCTTCGGCGGCATGGACATGAAGCCGCAGACGCTCGAGCTCAAAAAAGGCGTCGAGGTGCTCGTGGCCACGCCCGGGCGCCTGCTCGACCACATCGAGGCCAGGAACGCCGTGCTCAACCAGGTTGAGTACGTGGTGCTCGACGAGGCCGACCGCATGCTCGACATCGGCTTTCTGCCCGATCTGCAGCGCATCCTGTCCTACCTGCCCAAGAGCCGCACCACGCTGCTGTTCTCGGCCACCTTCTCGCCCGAGATCAAGCGCCTGGCCTCGAGCTATCTGCAGGACCCGGTCACCATCGAGGTGGCGCGGCCCAACGAGACGGCCTCCACCGTCGAGCAGCGCTTTTTCAGCGTGCAGGACGACGACAAGCGCCGTGCGATCCGCAAGATCGTCAAGGAGCGCGAGATACGCCAGGCCTTCATCTTCGTCAACAGCAAGCTCGGCTGCGCCCGCCTGGCGCGCGCGCTCGAGCGCGACGGCCTGAGGACGGCCGCGCTGCACGGCGACAAGAGCCAGGACGAGCGCCTCAAGGCCCTGGACGCCTTCAAGGCCGGCGAGGTGGACCTGCTCGTGTGCACGGACGTGGCCGCGCGCGGCCTGGACATCAAGGATGTGCCCGCCGTGTTCAACCATGACGTGCCGTTCAACGCCGAGGACTATGTGCACCGCATCGGCCGCACGGGGCGCGCCGGCGCCTCGGGCCTGGCCGTCACGCTGGTGGGCAGCGGTGACACGCGCCTGGTGGCCGACATCGAAAAGCTCATCAAGAAGAAGATCGAGCTCGAGCCGCTGGAGCTGCAGGACGAGCGCCCGCGCGGGCGCTTCAACGACGGCCGCCGCGCCTGGCGCGAGGAGGGCGACGAGGCATCGCCGCGCAGCAGCCGCGAGCGCAGCAGCTATCGCCCCGCGCCGGCCGTGGTGCGCGACGCCTTCTTCGACAAGCCCTACGAGGCCAGCCCGGGCGCCGGCACGCCGAGCTGGGAGGTGACGCCCAAGGCCGTCACCGCACGCGGCAGCATCTCCGCCAACATCAAGCCCAAGCGCAAGGTGGCGGCCTTGTTCAAGGCGCCTCAGCCGGTGGCCGAGCCCTCGGCGCAGTGACCGCATCGGCCACCGGCGATTTTTGATAAAAACGGGCGGAAACGCCCGTGCGGCAAGCGCGGACAGCTACAGTTTTTGATGTTACTGAGCTTGCGGGTGGTGGCTGTGGCCGCCATGGCCCGCAAGCCGCGTGATGAGCGCCGCGTCGATGGCGCCATACGCCAGCACCTGGCCGCCGCGCCGCTGCGCGAAGGCCTGGGCCGCATCGCGTGAGGCAAACGCGGGCAGGTTGCCCGCACGCATGGGGCCGCGGGCCGAGGAGCCGTGCACGTAGTAGGCGCCCAGGGCGTCTATCCAGCGGGCCTGGTCGGCCTCTGCGGCGTCGGTCACGTAATGCGCCACGATGCGCGCCCTGCTGCGGCCGGGGCTGTAGCGCTCCACATCCTGAAGGTACATGAACAGCGACAGGGGCGAGTCGAAGAAATGCGCGTCGCCGTTGTCGAAGATGATCTGCGCCGCCCATTCGCGCGAGCGCGCCGGAAACATGCCGCAGACCGGGCAGCGCGCGTCGGGCGGTATGGGGCGCGCGGCCGTGGGCGCCAGGCCCGATGCCGGGTCATGGGGCGTGGGTGGGGCGACGATGCAGACGTCGGCCTCGGGCAGCAGCGCCTCCCGCGGCGCGACGGCCCTGCGCAGCGCGGGCAGGCTCCAGGGCGTGCTCGCCAGTGCCGCCAGGCCGGCGAGCGCGCCCAGGGCCAGCAGGCGCCGGCGCTGTGGCGATGGGGCAGGGGCCAGGGGGGCCGTGGACATGGGGCTTGCCTGCGATACGGTGCGATGGAACGTGGGGCGATGCGGCAGGCCGCTCCTACATGCGCGTGTCGTGAAGCGCGCCGCCGCTCAGGTCCACCATGCCCGGCTTGATGTCGCCATAGCGCAGCACCTTGCCGCCGTATTCCTGCGCGAACTTCGTGGCGTCGGCCTCCTGGGCAAAGCTGGCGATCGTCGGGCCCATGGAGCCATGGCGCTTGCTGCCCAGCACATAGATGGCGGTCTTGGCGTCTATCCAGTGGCCCTTGGGCTCGTCCCAGCTGGCCTGGCCCATGTCCTGCACATAGACGGCGCGCACGGGGCGCACCTGTTCGCCCGCGAGCAGGGTGTTGAACAGCTCCACGGTGTCGCAGAAGAAGGCCGGCCGGTCCTGGCCCGCGTAGTGGATCTGCGCCTTGGGGCCGGGGTAGTCGGCGAGCAGCATGCCGTCGAGCTCGCAGCTCGTGCTGCGGTCGATCTCCACCGGCGCGAGCGATTGCTGCTCGGCGGCCTTGTCGCCGCAGGCGGCCAGCAGGCCGGAAGAGGCCAGGGCGGCGAGGGAGGCCAGGCCCAGGGCGCGGCGGCGGGTGATGCAGGAACAGGTCATGGCTTGAATCTCCATTGGGCGAGGACGAGCGGCAGGGCGATCCAGGCGGCCATCACGCCACCCATGGTGAGCGGGTCGCCGAGCGAGGCCGGCACCACGCTGGCCAGGCCGTAGAGGGTGCGCACGTCCTCGAGCGAGAACACGTTGAGGATGCGGAACACGTCCGCCGGGTTGAGCAGCAGCAGCCAGGCGAAGGCGTCGCCCGCGAACTGTCCGCCCGTGGTCACCAACAGGCCCAGCAGCAGCAGGTCGAACACCAGCACGAAGAAGAACCAGGTGGCAATCGCCAGACCCGAGGCGCGCGTGCGCTCGCGCGCGAGCACCGAGATCAGCACCGCCAGGCTCAGAAAGGCCAGGCCCAGCAGCACCGAGCTGAGCATGAACCCCGCGTAGTGGAACAGCGCATTGGCGTTCATGTGGCGCCACAGCAGCACGGCCACCAGACCAAAGCCGGCCACGGTCGAGAGCGTGAGCGCCAGCGCCAGGCCCAGGTACTTGCCCAGCAGCAGTTCGAGCCGCGTGATCGGCAGGGCCAGCAGCAGGTCGAGAGAGCCGCGCTCGCGTTCGCCGACGATGGCGTCAAAGCCCAGCAGCAGGGCGATCAGTGGGATCAGGTAGATGACCAGACTGACCAGGCTGGCGATGGTGAACTCGATGGAGCGAAAGCCCACCTGGCCCTGCTGCGCGCCGCCGAAGTAGGCGATGACGAGCGAGAAGATGGTGAACACCAGGGCCACGGCCAGCACCCAGCGGTTGCGCATGCGGTCGCGGAACTCCTTGGCGGCGACGGTGAGGATAGGGGTCAGTTCCATGGATGGCGGTACCCGAATGCGGGCCTTATGCGGAAATGCCGAAGAACATGTCTTCGAGCGAGGGTTCGTGCAGGCGCAGGTCCTGCACGCGTGCGCCCAGGGCGGTGAGGGTGGCGATGGCGGCCATCTTGCGCTCGCGCGGGCACTGCAGCTGCAGGCCGCTCGGCGTCTGCGCGGGCTTGACCCCGGTGGCGCCATGCAGGGCGTGCAGCGCGTCGTGGCAGTCCTGGGGCGCGAGGTCGACCTCGATGACCACCGGCAGGCCCGTGCGCTCGCGCAGCTCGTGCACGCTGCCCAGCGCCTGCACCTTGCCCGAGGCGAGGATGGCGAGGCGATCAACGCGCTCCTGCAGCTCGGCCAGGATGTGGGAGGTGATGATGATGGTCACGCCCTGCTGCTGAAGGCCCCGCAGCGTGGCGTAGAAGTCGCGAATCGCCTGCGGGTCCAGGCCGTTCGTGGGCTCGTCGAGGAACAGCACGCGCGGGTTGCCGAGCAGCGCCTGCGCAAAGCCCAGGCGCTGGCGCATGCCCTTGGAATACTCGCGCACCGGGCGCTTGCCGGCGTGGGCCAGGCCCACCTTGTCGAGCATGGCCGCGCAGTCGCCGAGTGGGGCGCCCTTGAGGCGCGCGAAGAAGTGCAGCGTCTCCAGGCCGTCGAGGTTGTCGTAGAGCACCACGTTCTCGGGCAGGTAGCCGAGCTGGCGGCGCGCGGCGCGAAACTGCCGCCCGCCCACGCTGGTGCCGGCCACGAGGATGGAGCCCGCCGTGGGCGCGAGCAGGCCCAGCATCATCTTGAACAGCGTGCTCTTGCCCGCGCCGTTGTGGCCTATGAGGCCGAAGATCTCGCCCTGGGGGATGTCCAGGTCCACGCCGTCGACCGCATGCAGCGCGCCGAAATGCTTGCGCACACCGCGCACCGATATCGCCATGCCCGGCTCACTGGCCGGGGAAATGCTTGCCACGCCACTGACTCCAATCTTGATGGTGGGGGCGCATGCGCGGATGGGGATCGACCACCGAGGGCACACGCAAAACGGGGAACTGCTGGCCCACGAGGCGCAGCGCCTGCACCGCGGGGCTGGCCAGCAGCAGCTTGATGGCCGGGTGGCGCCAGGTCAGGCGGTCCACCATGTCGTTGGCTTCGTACTGCACATCGCCCTGGCCGTCGTTGTTGCGGTCCCAGCCGAGGTAGTTGCTCCAGTAGTTGCCGCGCTGCTGGCCCCAGCGCTCGTCGCGCGCGCCCACGTAGCGCACCTGCTCGCGGTTGGCGATGAAGTCGTTGCCTTCGACCTCGTTGCGCGTGGAGCCGGCCGACAGGTGCACGCCCACGGTGTTGTCCACGACCAGGTTGTCGTTGAGCTTGATGTACTCCACGTCGTAGATGAAGAAACCGCGGTTGTTGCCGGCCACGACGTTGCCCTCGATGACCGAGTCCTGCAGCGTGCGCAGCATGATGCCGTGGTCCGAATTGCCCCAGGCGCGATTGCCGCGCACCACCTGCTCGCGCACCTCCATCAGGGCCAGGCCGCCGCGGTTGTAGTACGTGTCGTTGTCCTCCCACAGGTTGTGGTAGGAGTTCATGTAGTGCGTGCCGTAACGGCTGTGGTGCAGCTTGTTGCCCTTGAACACCGCGTTGTGCGACACGTCCACGTACAGGGCATCACGCACGAAGCTGATGTTGTTGTGGAGGATCTTCGCGCCCCGGGTGTTGTAGAGCTGCACGCCGTTGCCGCGCTGGGGCGAGTCGTACTCGCGCTTGCCGGTGATGGTGTTGTGCTCTATGAGCACGTCGTTGGCCTTCTCTATCCACAGGCCGAAGAGGTTGTAGGTCAGGTCGCAGTGGCGCACGATGGCGCGGTGCGCGCCGGGGTAGAGGTAGATGCCGGCGTTCTGGTCCTTGAGGCTGTCGCCCGAGTCGCGCACGATCAGGCCCTCTATGACCACATCTGGCGCGGTCACGCGGATGGTGTCGCCCTGGTTGCCGCCGCTCACGGTGGGGCGGTCCAGGCCGCGCAGGGTGAGCGGCTTGTCGATCAGCAGGTTGGCGCGGTACTGGCCGCGCGCCACCTCGATGACATCGCCCGGCTGGGCGCGGGCCACGGCTGCGGCGAGGTCGTCGCCGGGGCGCACGCTCAGCGTCGCCGCCTGACAGGCACCGGCGATGCACAGCGCCAAGGCCAGGCTCAAGCGGGACAGGGTCTTCATGCGACCAGCCAGCCCAGCGTCTTGAGCACCAGGAACAGGGCCGCGCCGATCATCAGGTTCTTGAATCCCACGTAACTCATCATGTCCATCACGCCGGCGACGCGGTACTGGTCGCGCCACCACGGGCCATCCTTCACATATCGGCGACCGGACAGGCGGATCAACACCTCGTACACGCTCCAGCCAAACCACCAGCCGATGATAGCGCCCGAGGACATATGCCCCAGGGCCGTCTGCACCCAGGCGATGGTGGCGGCAATGGCGAGTGCGAGACCCGCGATCTGCAGCGCCTTCTGGCTGCGCCAGCCCTCGCGGCTCCAGGGCCAGAGGTGGTCGCGCAGCTCGAGCCACAGCCATTCGATCGGGCCCACATCCTCCTTGTGCGCGGGCAGGGTGCGGTCGGTGGGCATGCGTGGATCGACGCCATCCTTGGCCTTGGGCGAGATCTGGTCCTCCACCTTGGCCGGGTGGATGGGGATGAAGTAGCCGTTCTTGCCTATGGGGGTGATCTCCAGGCCGTCCTTTTCGCGGCGCTTGCGCTCCTTGGCCAGGGGCGGGCAGCCCTTGGTGTCGGTGTAGAGAATCATGCAGTCGAGGCAGTGCAGGCATTCGCGGTGGTCGATGCGGCCGTCGGCGTCGATGGCCTGGGCGCCGCAGCCCACGGCGCAGGCCTTGCAGCTGTTGCAGTCCTGCTTGCGCTTCAGGCCAAACCAGCGGAAGGTGCTGGGCATGGCGAGCGACGCGCCGAGCGGGCAGATGTACTTGCAGTAGGGGCGCTCGATGAAGATGGACACGCCCAGGATGGCGGCCACGAACAGGCCGTAGGGCCAGGCACGGTTCATCACGCCGACGAGGAAGGTGGTCTTGAAGGGCTCGACCTCGGCGAGCTTCTCGGCCAAGCCCATGGAGAACATGGACACGGCGAGCAGGAAGAAGAAGATCGCGTACTTGAGCCACTTCAGGCGGTCATGCCATTTCTGCGGCAGCGCGGTCTGGAAGCGCTTGAGGCCGATCGCCTTGGCGATCTTGAAGATGCCCTCCTGCAGCGAGCCGAACGGGCACATCCAGCCGCAGAACAGGCCGCGGCCGAACAGGAACACCGTGACGATGATGAAGATCCAGAACAGGAAGATGAACGGGTCGGACAGGAACAGCGACCAGGTCCACTGGAACAGGATGGAGTGGAACCAGGTCAGCACCTGGGTGATGGACGGCTGCGCCATGTAGCCAAAGCCGATCCAGAAGATGCTGATGGCCCAGAAGGTGTACTTGAAGCCGTTGACGGGCCATTTGTTCTTGTGCGTGGATAGGCGCGTGAGCTTTTCGCGGAAGGCGTAGACCACGGTCACGGCGACGAGCAGCAGCGCGAACAGGCCGATGGGCATGGCCTGGCTCTTCCAGATGCGCACCCAGGGGGCATCGGGCTCCTCGACCTTGGGGCGGCCTCCTTCGAGCAGTGCGCCGGGCAGCCAGTACTTGGACTCGAACACGGCAAAGCTGCGCTGGCCCGTGGCACGGTCCACGCGGTTGCCCAGGAAGGCGAACTTCCACGGATAGGCGGCCGAGAACGAGTGCGAGCGGATGATGAAGATGGCCGACTCGGTGTAGCGCGGCGCGCCCGCGGCCTCCAGCCCGTAGAGGTTCATCGAATCGAGGTCGCGGAAGGTGAAGGAGTCCGCGCCCTGCTTGACCTGCACGCGGTCGAAGATGCCGCCGCGCACGAAGCCCGAGCCCTTGAACGATTCCTGTCCGGCGGTGCGGATCACGAACAGCGCGCTCTCGCCCTCCTTGAGGCTGGCGCGCAGCCGGTCATGGTTGTACTTGCCCAGCAGGCTCGTGCCCAGGTCGGGGTGGTTGAGGTCGCCGAACCACAGCTCGATGAAGGGCTCGGGGCCGCGCGGAAGGCCTACCTGCTCGGGCTTGACGAGCAGCTGCTGCACCGCGCCCATCTTCACGAGCTGGGCCCAGTCGTAGCCCTGGCCGCTGGCGGCAAAGCGGGCCGGCTCGCGCACCGTGGGCGCGATGATGCCGGTCTGGCGCGCCACGGCCGCGCCCGAGGCCATGACGACCTGGTTCTGCGCGACGACGGTCACCGTGGCGCCGGAGATCGCGTCCACGCCGATGACGTTCTCGTCGGGGCGCGAGGGCCCGACCTCGATGGTGTCGGTGACCGACTTGCCCAGGTATTGGTTGTTGAAATTGATCAGCGCCGATTCGGGAATGCCCAGCAGCAGGATGGGCTCGGAATGCTTGAGCACCTTGATGCCGACGAAATGACCGGCCTTGTCCATGCCGATCAGCGTGACCACGGGCTTGCCCGAGTAGGCCGGCGTGTCGGTGATGTCGGTCGACAGCATGACGTAGCCGAGCAGCTTCTTCTCGGCCGAGTCGTTGTCGTAGGCCTCGACGTAAGGGGGCTGGCCCTTGCGTTCGGAGAAATGCGTGGCGCCCGGAAACACCTCGGTGCAGGGCAGCAGCGAACACATGTCGGGTGTCGTCGCCAGGTTGGCCGGCAGCTCCGCCTCATAGGCGCCGGCGTGGGCGCGGGGCGTCAGCAGGGCCAACGCGATGAACAGGGCAAGACAAAAGGCTGCGAACCGATGACCGAGGGACAACATTACACTATCAATTTAATAGCTTCTAGCGCTTGAAAGGCAAGCGATGGAGGCATATTTGGCTACAAATCTGGGCGCCATCTGCACAGCTGGCGCGCCCCATGCCAGCAGACGCCGTGGAGCTGGCTTTGCCAGGCCACTGGCGTCGTCCCCCTTCCCGCGCGCGCGGCGCGAGAGAAGGGGGAGGCGGCGTCAGCCGCTCAGGGGGATGTTCCCGCTCATGCCTCGACGATCATGCGCGTGCGCATCTCAAGGTGCAGCGCGTGGCAGAACGTGGAGCAGTAGGCCCAGAACACGCCCGGCTTGTCGGCGATGAAGGTCACCGACTTGGTCTCCAGCGGATTGATGACGAACTGGATGTTGTACTTGGGCAGGGCGAAGCCGTGCGTCAGGTCCTCGATCTTGTCCAGGTTGGTCAGGATCAGCGTGACCTCGTCGCCCTTCTTCACCGTGAACTCGCGCAGGCTGAAGGCCGGCGCCTGCGAGGTGAGCTTGACCGTGACCTTCTTGCCGTTGCGGGTGACGCCCGACTCCTTGGCATCCTTGATGGCCAGGGGCGAGTCGTCCAGGTCATAGACCTGCTTGGGCTTGAGGATGTCGCGCTTGAAGATGATGAAGTCGTGCGGCTCGCCGCGCACCGGGTGGTCGGCCAGCAGCACCATCTTCTCGCCCGAGATGTCGATCAGCTGCTCGTTCTCGGGGTGTAGCGGGCCCACGGGCAGGAAGCGGTCCTTGGAGAACTTGCATCCCACGGCCAGGTACTTGCCGTCGGCAGCCTTGGTTTCGGACTGCGAGGCGTTGATGTGGCCGGGCTGGTAGTGCACGTCGATGCGGTCGACCACGTACTTGGCGTTCTTGTCGCCCTTGTGGAAGGCGATGGCCTTCTCCACGTTCCACTTGACGATCTGGCTGTCCAGGAACAGCGTGGTGTAGGCGTTGCCGCGGCCGTCGAAGGCCGTGTGCAGCGGGCCCAGGCCAACCTCGACCTCGGCGACGATGGCGTCGTCGAGCTTCTCCATCTTGCCGTCGAACCAGTCGAGCACCTTGGCCAGCTCGATGGTGGTGGTGGTGGGCGAGAGCTTGCCCGCGCAGATGAAGTACTTGCCGTCGGGCGAGGCGTTCACGCCGTGCGGGTTCTTGGGAACGCTGACATAGGCCACCAGGGCCGTGGCGGCGTCCTTGTTGGCCTCGCGCGTGCCGTCGACCACGGGCACCTTGTTGCCATAGGTCTTGAACTTGCCGGCCTTGACGGCCTCCTCGATGCGCGCCACGTTGAAGAACAGGCAGGCGTCGCGCTCGGCGGACATCATGTCCTCGTAGTGCATGCCGTTCTCGGTGTTGTACTGGTTGGTGGCGGCGAGCTTTCCGTCATACGACGTGGCCACCAGGTCGCAGTTGCCGTCGATCAGCACCTGCCAGCGCACCTCCATGGTCTCGGCGTCGACGCAGGTGAACAGCGAGCGGTATTTCTCGGGCGCGTTCACGTCCTTGCCGTCGTTGGGCAGGGGGATGGCGAACTCGCCACCGCAGAACACGCGCGTGGTGTAGTTGATCGCGGGATCGACCGGGTCGGCCTTGTCCGGGAAGATGCCGTGGAAGCCCTGCACGTTGGGCAGGTCGGTGATCTTGTCGCAGACCATGTAGTCCAGACGGATGCGCGCGATGCGTGCGTTGATCTTGTCGTTGACCCAGGCGTAGCGACCGTCGTAGTTGCCGTCCTTGTACGAGGCGTGCAGGTGGTGCGTGTCGGCCACCGTGTAGCGCAGGCTACCGTCGGCCTTGGTGCCCATGACGGCCTTGGATTCGTTCGTAATGCCCCAGCCCACGAGCGCGTCGGGCACGAAGCAGGGGATGCGGTGGATCTCACGGCCCGAGGGCAGGCCCAGCACGCGCACGTCACCGTTGTGACCGCCGCTCCAGAGGCCGTAGTAGGTGTCGAGCTCGCCCGGCTTGAGGTGAATGCCGGCGGCCGCGCCGCCCGCATGGTCGGCGGCCGGGGCCGGGGCGCTGGGGGCCGCGGGAGCGGCCGCCGGCTTGTCGTTGCAAGCGGCAACGCCCACGGTCAGGCCGGCCAGGGCGGCCGTGTTGATGAAACGGCGACGGCCCATGCCGACGGTCTCATTGCCCAGGTCTACTTTCTTGCTCATGAGGTCCTCTTTCAGGGTGTGTTAAACGGAAATCGGTGGTGGGCCGCGCGCCGGCGGCGGCGCGGCCGTGGGGGAGGGCGCCAGCGCCAGGGACGGCGGCGCAGGAAGCAGATGAGGTGCCGGAAGGCCCGCCCGCGCCTGCGCCAGGGGCGGCGGTGGCGCGCTGCCCAGCAGGCAGAGTGCGCAGTCCGCACCCAGTTGGTCGAGCACGGGATTGCCGGTGCTGGCATGCACCACCATGGTGGTGCCATGGACGCCCGAGCACACCAGCTCCATGCTGCGCGGCTGTGCCAGGGAGGTCACCAGCGCCGCGCCCAGGCTGGCCACGAAGCACGCGACGACCCACCAGCGCAGGAGATGGGAGGTTCGCAGCATGTCCATGGACTCGGTACGGGCTTGGTGTTGTGTGAGGCGCGCCCCGTTTCGGAGGGCGGTTGAATGTTCACTCCAAATGATTCTTTGGATATTGATTTGTATCAACCAAGCAATTCTGGAAACTACCAAACTGACGCCCATGCCAGAAGGCAGGCCCGGCGCATGGGGCGCGGGCTGCGATGCCGGCTGGCTCGGACGAGCAAATACAAGAAAGGCTTTCTCCATGAACAAGACATCCCTCACGATGGTGCTGGCCGCCGCTGCGCTGGCATTGGCCGCCTGCGGCAAGAGCGAGGCGCCCGCAACGGCTCCGGCCCCGGCGCCTGCCGCCGAGGCACCCGCGCCGGCGCCGGCCCCCGCTCCCGCCCCCGCGGCCGAGAACACGGCCGGCAAGAGCGTCTATGGCAAGACCTGCGCCATGTGCCATGCCGCCGGCGTGGCCGGTGCGCCCAAGCCCGGCGACAAGGCCGACTGGGGCCCGCGCATCGCCCAGGGCAAGGACACGCTGTACAAGCACGCCATCGAGGGCTTTACCGGCGCCAAGGGCCAGATGCCCGCGCGTGGCGGTGCCTCATCGCTCAGCGACGAAGACGTGAAGGCCGCCGTGGACTACATGGCCGACCAGTCGGTGTAAGGCGAGGAGTGCGTGCCATGAACAACGGATGGCAAGGCGGGCGGCTGTCGCGCCGGCGCATTGCCCTGGCGCTGCCCCTGCTGGGCGCGGCGGCCTGGGCGCTTCCCGGCATGGCGCGGGCCAGCGGGCCGCAGCGTGCAAGCCGTGACCTCATGGGCACGCGCGTGGACATCGTGGCCGACGGCGCCGATGCGCGTCATCTGCAGGCCGCCATCGCGCAGGCCTTTGCCGAGATGCAGCGCCTGGAGGCCGAACTGAGCCGCTACCGCGCCGACAGCGTGGTGCGGCGCATCGACGAGGCCGCGGGCCGCCACCCCGTGGCGGTGACGCCCGAGGTCATGGCCGTGCTCGAGAGCGCGCAGCATGTCTGGCGCGAGAGCCGGGGCGCTTTTGATCCCACGGTGGGCGCGCTGTCGGGCTGGCATTTCGAGCCGGGGCGGCAGGCCATGCCGGCCGCGGCCGACATCGCCGCCGCGCTGCGCCATGTGGGTGCGCGCCGGCTGCACCTGGATGCGCGCGCGGGCACGGCCTATCTGGCGGAGCGCGGCATGCGGCTCGACCTGGGCGGCATCGCCAAGCTGCCCATCCTGGCCGCGGGTCTGCGCGTGCTCGAGCGCGAGGGCGTGACCAACGCCCTGGTCAACGGCGGCGGTGACGTGCTCGTCAGCGGCAGCCTGCAGGGCAGGCCCTGGCGCGTGGGCGTGCGCGACCCGCGCGCGCCGGCCAGCCTGCTGGGCGTCATCGAAGTCGAGGGCTTTGGCATCGTCGCGTCATCCGGCGATTACGAGCGCGGCTTTGTGCACCAGGGCCGGCGCCTGCACCATGTGCTCGACCCCCAGACCGGCTGGCCCACCGAGGGCGTGCACGGCGTGGCGCTGCTGGCGCGCGATGTGCATGCCGTCAACGGCTGGGGCACGGCGCTCATGGTGCAGGGCATGGAGGCCGTGCCCGCCTGGAGCGCGCGCCACCCCGACGTGGCGGTGCTGGCGGCCAGCGGCGACGGTGCGCTGTGGCAGTCGGGCGGCATGCGCCGGGCGCTCAGGCCCGTGTCTGCTTAGAAAAGAATAGCTGTATGCGCCTGGTGGGCGGCATTCTCAGACCTTCTTGTCGGTGAAACCCATGTCCAGAAGGCGCAGGCAGCTTCTGTATTTGTAGTGCCTACTTGCCCGGGCGCTGCGCCTGAGGGCATTGCACGCGCAGGGGCTCGCGCTCGGCCAGCGTGGCGCCAAAGCGCACGGCGGTCAGGGCGCCGCCCCAGACGCAGCCCGTGTCCAGCCCGAGCACGTCGGGCCGGCTGAACCAGCCCAGCGTGGACCAATGGCCGAAGGCGATCAGCGTGTCGCGCGTGCGCCGCTGCGGCGCGTCGAACCAGGGCAGCAGCCCAGCCGGGGCCTGCGTCGCGCTCTCCGTGCTGTCGAAGTCCATGCGCCCCTCGGGCGTGCAAAAGCGCAGCCGGGTGAGTGCGTTGACGATGACGCGCAGGCGGTCTGCGCCACGCAGCTCGGCGCTCCAGTGATCGGGGCTGTTGCCATACATCCGCTGTAGAAACTCCGGCAACCGCACGCCCGACAGCTGCGCCTGCACCTCGGCCGCAAGATCCAGCACCTCGTCGGCCGACCATTGGGGCAGCACGCCGGCGTGCACGAGCAGCATGTCCTGGCCGCCGTGGTGCACGCGCCGCGCCAGCGGCTGGCGGCGCAGCCAGTCGAGCATGGCCTCGCGGTCGCTCGCCTGCAGAATGCCGTCCAGGGTGTCGCGCCTTGAGGGCGGGCGCACCCCATGTGCCGTGGCCAGCAGGTGCAGATCGTGGTTGCCCAGCAGCACGCCCACGCTGCCCTCCAGTTGCATGCAGCGGCGCAGCACCGCGGCCGAGTCCGGGCCGCGATTGACCAGGTCACCCAGCAGATACACCGTGTCGCGACTGGGCGAAAAGCCGATTTCGGCGAGCAGCCGCTCGAAAGCGCCGCCGCAGCCCTGGATATCACCGATGCAATAAAGTGCCATGTCGATTAGCTCAAGCCATTGATGCGCCGATTGTCGCCCCGTATTTGATGTCCGCGGCGCAGGCAGGACGCGGCTTCCAATCGCAATTCGATACTTGCCTGCGGCGCGTCATGGCAGAAACCATTTGAGTCTGGCGGGAATGCATATCCGGCCCAAGCCTGACCCTGGCGCGGGATGCGCAATGTGCGGGTGATCGCGGGTGTCAGCCAATGCCCCGCCTGTCGTCATAAAAAAATATACGGCGCTTGTAATCAAAGGGGAATTGTTTCAATATAATCCGCAACGTTTATTAATTCTCAACCCACTATTTACCGCTATGACCGCAAGCTACAAAGAGCTCTTGAAGCAGCGCGAAGCGCTTGAGCAGCAGATCAAAGAGGCCAAGCAGCGCGAAATGGCCACCGCCGTCGCACAGGTGCGCGAATTGATCGCCGCCTATGAATTGACCCAGGAGGATGTATTCCCCGTCGGTCGTGCCGGGCGCGCATCGAGCAATGCCGGCGTGAAGGTGGCCCCCAAATATCGCGACCCCGCGACGGGCCAGACCTGGACGGGCCGCGGCAAGCCGCCGAAGTGGATTCAGGACCAGGATCGCGAGAAATTCGCGATTTAATCGACTGACGTGAATGTCCCGCGGCGCGGGATATGTCCGTCAGGGCGGGTGAATACTATGTGTGCACTCGCTGACAGCCCGCCATTGGCGGGCTTTTTGTTTTGGCTTGCCATTATCTGCAGGGGGTATCGGCATCGGCAGAGTGTGCGGGGCGTCAATGCCCCAGGCGGGGATGGGTATTTCCCCGGACATCGGGCGGGCCCTTGATACTCGCCCCGTGGGTATTGTCCTGGCGCATTGGCGTTTGTGATGGGGACTGCCAGAATGGGACGTTGTCGTCTTACTACGGAGTTTCCCCATGGCTGCCACCCCCGCTCATGACTTTGCCTCCACCCTCAAGACCTTCACCACCCCCTCTGGCAAGGAGGGGAGGTTTTTCTCGCTGCCGGCGCTGGCCCAGCAATATCCGGGGGTCAGGCGCCTGCCGGTGTCGATACGCATAGTGCTCGAATCGGTATTGCGCAACTGCGACGGCCGCAAGGTCACGGCCGAGCATGTGCGCCAGCTGGCCCAATGGGGAGCCACGGCGCCGCGCAAGGAGGAGATCCCCTTCGTCGTCGCGCGCGTGGTGCTGCAGGACTTCACGGGTGTGCCGCTGCTGGCCGACCTGGCCGCCATGCGCAGCGCCACCGAGCGCCTGGGCCGCGACCCGAAGAAGATCGAGCCCCTGGTGCCCGTGGACCTGGTGGTGGACCACTCCATCATGGTGGACCACTATGGCAGCAAGCAGGCGTTGCAGCTCAACATGCAGCTCGAGTTCAAGCGCAACCGCGAGCGCTACGAGTTCATGAAATGGGGCATGCAGGCGTTCGATACCTTCGGTGTCGTGCCGCCGGGCTTTGGCATCGTGCACCAGGTCAATCTGGAATACCTGGCGCGCGGCGTGCACCGCGGCGCGGGCGGCGTCCACTACCCCGACACCCTCGTGGGCACGGACAGCCACACCACCATGATCAACGGCATAGGCGTGGTGGGCTGGGGCGTGGGCGGCATCGAGGCCGAGGCCGCCATGCTGGGCCAGCCCGTGTACTTCCTCACGCCGGACGTCGTGGGCGTGGAGCTCACGGGCCGGCTGCGCGAGGGCGTGACGGCCACCGATCTGGTGCTCACCGTCACCGAGCTGCTGCGCAAGGTCAAGGTGGTGGGCAAGTTCGTCGAGTTCTTCGGCGAGGGCACGCGCTCGCTGTCGGTGCCCGACCGCGCGACGATTGGCAATATGTCGCCCGAATATGGCGCGACCATGGGCTTCTTCCCCGTCGATGACAACACCCTGGCCTATCTGCGCGGAACGGGTCGCACCGACGAGGAGATCGAGACCCTGGAGGCCTACCTCAAGGCCCAGGGCCTGTTCGGCATCCCCAATGCCGGGGACATCGACTATTCCCAGGTCGTGCGGCTGGATCTGGGCACGGTCACGCCCAGCGTGGCCGGCCCCAAGCGGCCGCAGGACCGCATCGATCTGGGACAGGTCAAGCAGCAGTTCACGAGCCTGTTCTCCAAGCCGGTGGCAGAGGCGGGCTTCAACCAGGCGAGCGAGCGTCTGCACCTGCGCTATGCGCTGGCGCACCACCACGGCGCCGCGCCAGCCGTGCCTGACGAGCGCCCGGCCGCCGAGGGCACGCCGCGCTTCGAGGCCGAGATGGTGCACAACAAGCCACGCCTGGAGGTCCAGCACATCGACGCGCCCACGCACCCGGCGCCCAGGGGTGCCCAACCGACGGTCGGCAGCGGCGACGTGCTGATCGCCGCCATCACGAGCTGCACCAACACCTCCAACCCCAGCGTGCTGCTGGCGGCCGGTCTGCTCGCCAAAAAGGCTGTCGAGGCGGGCCTCACGGTGCAGCCCCACATCAAGACATCGCTGGCGCCGGGATCGCGCATCGTGACCGAGTACCTGACCGAGACCGGCCTGCTGCCCTATCTCGAAAAACTCGGCTTTGCCGTCGCGGGCTACGGCTGCACCACCTGCATAGGCAACGCGGGCGACCTGACGGCCGAGCTCAACGAGGCCATCACCGGCAACGACCTGGTGTGCGCGGCCGTGCTCTCGGGCAACCGCAACTTCGAGGCGCGCATCCACCCGAACATCAAGGCCAACTTCCTCATGAGCCCGCCGCTGGTGGTGGCCTACGCCATCGCCGGCACCATGCTGCGCGACCTGATGACCGAGCCCCTGGGCCAGGGCAGGCAGGGGCGTGACATCTTCCTCGGCGACATCTGGCCCAGCGCGCAGGAGGTGCAGGAGCTCATGCAATACGCCATGCGCGGCAAGGCCTTCCGCGAGAACTACGCCAAGGTCAAGACCGAGCCCGGCGCGCTCTGGGACCAGATCCATGGCGTGAGCGGCGATGTCTATGCCTGGCCCGCGAGCACCTACATCGCGGAGCCGCCGTTCTTTGCCGGGTTTGCTATTGATAACGAAGCTGCCAGCGCAGCAGGGGCGGGCGCTGAAGGCCAAAAAGATGCCGAATCCGTGCGCGGCGCGCGCATCATGGCGCTGTTTGGCGACTCGATCACCACGGACCATATCTCGCCCGCCGGCTCCATCAAGGAGAGCTCGCCCGCGGGCCAGTGGCTGCTGCGCCATGGCGTCGCCAAGGCGGACTTCAACAGCTACGGCGCGCGCCGCGGCAACCACGAGGTCATGATGCGCGGCACCTTCGCCAATGTGCGCATCAAGAACCTGATGATCCCGCCGCTGGCCGACGGCTCGCGCGAGGAGGGCGGCATGACGCTGTACCAGGGCGAGGGCGCCGAGCGCGGCCGCAAGATGTCCATCTTCGACGCGGCCATGCTGTACATGGCCAGCGACACGCCCACGGTGATCTTCGCCGGCGAGGAATACGGCACGGGCTCGAGCCGCGACTGGGCGGCCAAGGGCACGCAGCTCTTGGGCATCAAGGCCGTCATCGCCAAGAGCTTCGAGCGCATTCACCGCTCCAACCTCGTCGGCATGGGGGTGCTGCCGCTGCAGCTGCACGCGGGTGACTCCTGGGAGAGCCTGGGCCTCAAGGGCGACGAGCGCATCGACGTGCTGCCCGATGCCGCGCTCACGCCGCAGAGCGAGGCGCGCGTCGTCATCCACCGCGCCGACGGTTCAACCCAGGAGGTGGCGGTGACGCTGCGCATCGACACGCCCATCGAGGTGGACTACTACCGCGCGGGCGGCATCCTGCCCTATGTGCTGCGACAACTGTTGACCGACTGAATAGGGCCGATCCGCGCCCATCGGGCCCCTCGGGCGCAGACAATCGGGGGATGCAGAAACAAGTCTTGATAGCGGGCGGCGGCATAGGGGGGCTGGCCGCCGCGCTGGGCAGCGCAAGAGCGGGCTGGGAGGTGCGCCTGTTCGAGCGCGCGCGCGCATTCACCGAGGTGGGCGCGGGCGTGCAGATCGGGCCCAACGTGGTGCGGCGCCTGCAGGCCTGGGGGCTGCAGCGGCCCCTGCAGGCCGTGGCCAGCTTTCCCGAACGTCTGCAGGTGCGCTGCGCGCTCGGCGGCGCCGAGCTCGGCATGCTGCGCCTGGGCGCGACGGTGATCGAGCGCTATGGCGCGGCCTATGCCACCATCCACCGCGCGGACCTGCACGCCATGCTGCTCGACGTGGCGCGCAAGTCCTCCCTGGTGCACCTGAACCTCGAGCACCGCGTGGAGCGCTACGTGGAGCAGGGCGATGCCGTCACGGTGCGCCTCGCGCGTGGCGATGGCTCGACCATGGAGGTCGAGGGCGACGCCCTCATCGGCGCCGATGGGTTGCGCAGTGTCATGCGGGCCCAGCTGCTGGGCGAGACGCCGACGCGCGTCTCCGGCCACCTGGCCTACCGCGCCGCCCTGCGTCAGGACGTGCTGCCCGCGGCGCTGCGCAGCCAGCAGGTCACCGTCTGGCTCGGGCCGCGCCTGCATGTGGTGCAGTACCCGCTGCGCCGCGGCGAGCTGCTCAACGTCGTGGCCATACGCCATGGCCAGGCGCCGGCCGACCTGGACTCCTGGGACCATGGCGCCAATGCGGCCGACCTGGAGACGGCGCTCGCGCACACCTGCACGCCGCTGCAGGACCTGATTCGCGCCGTGCCCCAGTTCGGCGACGGCTGGCGCCTGTGGCCGCTGCTCGACCGGCCGCCCGTTGCCGGTGCGCACCAGATGGCGCGCGGCCTGGTGGCCCTGCTGGGCGACGCGGCCCATCCCATGCGGCCCTATCTGGCCCAGGGTGCGGGCATGGCGATAGAGGACGCGGCGGAGCTCGAGAAGTCTCTTGCCATGCACGACCTGGACGTGTCCCTGTGCCTGCGCCGCTACGCCCTCAACCGCTGGCAGCGCAATGCCCGGGTGCAGGCGCGCTCCGAGCGCAACGGGCGGATCTTCCATGCCAGCGGCCCGGTGCGCTGGGGGCGTGATCTGGCCATGCGCCTGGGCGGGGAGCGCCTGCTCGACCAGCCCTGGCTGTACGGCGGATGAGCGCGCCGGCGCTCACGTGGCCATGGCGGGGCCGCCGGCCGCCTGCATGCCCTGGGCCGTGAGCTGCAGCACGCGGTCTGCACGCGCGGCCGCCGCGCCCGAGTGGGTCACGAGCACCAGCGCGGCGCCATGCGCGCGTGTCTGGGCTATGAGCAGGTCCATGATGCGCGCGGCCGTGCCGGGGTCGAGGTTGCCCGTGGGCTCGTCGGCCAGCAGCAGGGCCGGGCGATGCACGAGGGCGCGCGCGATGGCCACGCGCTGCAGTTGCCCGCCGCTGAGCGCGTGCGGCAGCCGCGCGCCCAGGCCGGCCAGTCCCACGGCGGCGAGCATCTCGTCCACGCGCCGGCCATCGGGGCGGTGCAGCAGCAGCAGCGGCAGGCCCACGTTCTGCGCCACGTCCAGGTGCGGCAGCACGTGAAAGGCCTGGAACACGAAGCCCACATGGGCGCGGCGCCACAGCGCGCGCCGGGCGTCGTCCAGCGGGCCCAGGTCCACGCCCTCGTGCAGCACCTGGCCCGCATCCCAGTGGTCCAGCCCCGCCAGGCAGTTGAGCAGCGTGGACTTGCCCACGCCCGAGTCGCCGACGATGGCGACGAACTCGCCGCGGCGCACCTCGAGAGCCACGTTCTCGAACACCGTCTGCGTGCCGTAGCACCGGGCCAGGCCGCGCACCTGGAGCAGGGGCGGGGCGCTCACGCGGCGCCGCCCAGCACATGGGCGCGCACGGCGTCCACCAGCCGCGCCGTGGCGCCCTCGGCGTCGCAGGCGATCACGTGGCGAGCGGGCATGCCGCGCAGCCAGGTGATCTGGCGCTTGGCCAGCTGGCGCGTGGCGGCAATGCCGCGCTCGGGCAGGCTGGCCATGGGGTGCAGGCCGTCGAGCGACTCCCAGGCCTGGCGATAGCCCACGCAGCGCATGCTGGGCAGGTCGGCATGCAGGTCGCCGCGCGCGCGCAGGCGCAGCACCTCGTCGAGAAAGCCCTCGGCGAGCATGGCGTGAAAGCGTCGGGCGATGCGCTCGTGCAGCCAGGCACGATCCTGCGGTTCCAACGAAAAAAGGCCTCCAGCGCTTATGGGGCGGGCGCTGGCAGCTATTGTTTTTGCTGTGTGAAAGCTCGACAGCGGACGGCCCGAGACATGCCAGACCTCGAGCGCGCGCTGTATGCGCTGGCTGTCGCCGGGCGCCAGGCGCGCGGCCGTGACCGGGTCCACGCGCGCGAGCTCGGCATGCATGGCGGGCCAGCCCTGCGCCGCGGCCTGCTGCTCCAGGCGGGCGCGCACGGCGGCGTCGGCCGCGGGCATGTCGTCGATGCCATCGAACAGCGCCCTGAAGTACAGCATGGTGCCGCCCACGAGCAGCGGCAGCGCGCCGCGCGCGCGGATGTCCTCGATCAGCCGCGTGGCGTCGCGCACGAACTCGGCCGCGCTGTAGGCCTGCAGGGGGTCGCGGATGTCGATCAGATGGTGCGGCACGGCGGCGAGCTCCTCGCGCGTGGGCTTGGCCGTGCCGATGTCCATGCCGCAGTACACCAGGGCCGAGTCCACGCTGATGATCTCCACCGGCAGCCGCGGCGCCAGCGCCTCGGCGATGGCCAGCGCCGCCGCCGTCTTGCCCGAGGCCGTGGGCCCCGCGAGGGCGACGGCCGGGATGGATTCAGCGGTCATGGGCCGGCTCCTGCGGTGTGTGGCGCTGCACCAGCGTCCAGGCGACGGCCGCGACCAGCACCGACCACAGCGCCACGCCCTGCACCAGCGGCCAGACCGTGCCGTCCAGCGCCCCGCCGAGCCAGTGGCCTATGGCAAAGGCCGCCAGCATCATCATGAAGCCGTTGAGCGCCGAGGCCACGCCCGCCGCCTGCGGAAACGGCCCCACGGCACCCGACTGTCCGCAGGGCTGGTGGATGCCATGGCCGAGCATGAACAGATAGAACGGCGGCAGCAGCGCCGCCACGCTGTGCCAGCCGAGCGTGGCGGCCAGCAGCATCAGCAGGCCGCCGCTGGCGCTCAGCGCGCCGGCGATGGCCACCGTGCGCGCCAGGCCCCAGCGCGCCAGCAGCCGCCGGCACAGCAGCGTGCCCAGCAGATAGGCCACGGCCGTGGACAGCAGCGTCAGCCCGTAATGCGTGCGCGTCGTGCCCAGCACGTCGATGAAGACGAAGGACGATGCGGCGAGAAAGGTGAACAGCCCGCCATAGGTGGCCGTGGTGAGCAGGGAATAGGCCCAGAACGCCGGCGTGCGCAGCACCAGTGCCCAGGTGCGCGCCATGGTCGCGGGGCGCAGCGCCCGCGGGTTGCGCTCGGCCAGCGTCTCGGGCAGGCGCAGCGCCACCAGGGCCAGCGTGGCCACGGCATAGGCCGTGAGCACCAGCAGCGCCGCGCGCCAGCCCAGCCATTCGGTCAGCAGGCCGCCCAGTGGCGCGCACAGGCAGGCGATGATCCCCAGGCCCGTGAGCGCCTTGGACATGGCGCGTGCGCCCGCCAGCGGCGAGTACAGATCGCGCACGATGGCGCGCGCGCACATCACGGCCGCGCCCATGGCCGCGCCCTGCAGCGTGCGCCAGGCCACGAGATGCTCCATGGTCGGCGCCAGCACCGCGCCCACCGAGGCCAGCGTGTACAGCGCCAGCCCCATGAGCAGCACGGGCCGCCGGCCCAGGCGGTCGGACAGCGGCCCCCAGAGCAGCTGCGAGCAGCCAAAGGCGAGCAGCAGCGCGGACAGCGTGAGCTGGCCGGCCGCCACGGGCGCGCCCAGGCTGCGCGTGAGGGCGGGCAGGGCGGGCAGGTACAGGTCGGTGGTGACGGGCTGGATGCTCAGCAGCAGGGCCAGCACCATGATGGCCAAGCCGGGAGGGATGGTCATGGGCTGAACCCCCAGCGGGCCGACGGCGGCGGACGGAACGGACATGGTGCGGGCGAGGGTAGCAGAGTCTGCCCACCGCCGCGCGGTGGTCGGCAGGGGGGCTAGAGCGCCGCGCGCAGGCGTGCGGCGTAGTCGGCCAGCACGGCGGGCGGCGGCTCCTGGCGCGGCCAGGTGAAGCTGATGCCGTCCTGCGCGTGGCGCGGCACCACGTGCATGTGAAAGTGCGCCACGGTCTGGCCGCCCAGGGCGCCGTTGGCCTGCAGCAGCGTGAGCCCGGGCGGGTCGAAGGCCGCCTGAACGGCCTGGGCCACGCCGTGGACGGTGCGCATCACGGCCGCGGCCTCCTCGGGCGTGGTCTCCAGCAGCGTGGCGGCGTGGCGCCGGGTGGCCACGAGCACATGGCCGGGTGTGACCTGGCCTATGTCCATGAAGGCAATGGTGTGCTCATCCTCGTGCACCAGGGCGGCAGGGATCTCGCCGGCGATCAGGCGGCAGAAGATGCACTGGCCCGGGGGGGAGTGGTCGACGAACATGGGCATGGATGGTTCTCCTGAGGTTCCAATACACAAAGGGCACGCGGCCATGCGCCCGCGTGCCCTGCGCCAAGGCAGTATCGGTCAGAAGCGGTGGCGTATGCCCACGCCGAAGCTGTTGCCCTTGGTCTGCCCGGTGATGCGGTCGTTCATGTACATGGCGTACACGTCGGTGCGCTTGGACAGGTAGTGGTCATAGCCCACGGTGAAGGTCTTGCGGTCGCGGTTGGTGGCGGTCATCTCGGTCTTGGCCCAGGACGCGAGCAGGCTGCCTGCGCCCAGCGGTGCCGAGGCGCCGAGCTGCAGCGTCTTGGCCTTGTCGGGCAGGCCGTCGGCCTTGGCCTGGCCGTAGCTCAGGTAGGGCTTGACCACCTTGAAGTCATAGGCTGCGGCCAGCATCCAGTCCTTCGTGGTTGCGCCCAGCGGGACGCTGGTGCCGGGGTTGCTGACCTGGTCGCGCTCATAGAAGCCGGTCAGGGTCAGGGGGCCGCCGAAATAGAAGAAATTGGCGCCGATGTTCTTCTTGCCGTTGTCGCCCGCCTGCTCACCGAACTGGTATTGCAGATTGGCCTTGAAGCCGCCGATGTCGGGTGTGCTGTAGACGATCTGGTTGCTCCAGCCGGTGTCGGCGGGGGTGGTGGACATCCAGCTTGCGGCATTGAACAGCGGCACGTTCATGTGCAGGATCAGCGGCGAGAAGGTGAACGAGTCGCCCAGCGGATTGCCGATGACGGACGGCAGGAAGTTGGGCGCCATCCAGCGGCCCAGCAGCACCGAGCCGAAGCTGCCCGACAGGCTCACGTTGGCGTCGCGCGAGAAAAAGGTGTCATTGGGGATGCCGCGCGTGGGCGCGCCGCTGTCCGCCTGGAAGAAGGAGGTCAGCTGAAAGCTCGCCTTCAGACCGCCGCCCAGGTCTTCCGTGCCCTTGAAACCGAACCACGAGGTGGTCATGCCGCCACTGTTGACGACGGATCTGCGATCGCCGTCGCCGGCCATCTTCATGGAGCCGGCGTACACGTCCACCAGACCGGTGACCTGAACGGAACTTTGGGCATGGGCACCGGCGCAGCACAACGCTGCGGCGGCCAGGGCAATGAGCTTCTTGGGCATGAGCAATCCTTCTTCTTGGGAGGGGAGGGTGAGGGGTGTTTTGTATGCAATTACTGCACACCAAACCATCATCCGGCAGTTTGCATGTCCTGCATAGATGAAACAGAGTCTTGCCCAGCGTTTTTGTAATATTTCAAGGACGTTTGTTGCATCCATGTCAGTAAACGTGTAGTGGCGCAGGTTTGATATCCCTCAAAGCGGGCGCCGCGCACACCCGGCACAGTGGTGCCATGTTCCCGACTCCTTCCTCCGACCAGTCCGTCCAGATCGAGGTGGCCGCCGCCGGCGAGGTGCTGCGTGAACGCCACCAGCAACCCGCCTCCGTGCTGTACTTGGACAGCGGCCGCGTGCTCCTGGGCGTGCGGGAGGAGGGCGTGATGCGTCATCAGCTGGGCGTTGTCAACGGGCCGTTCTGGCTGGACGCCGCGACGGCACTGCTCGACCAACCCTGTCCCGTGGACATGGTGGCCGACACGCGCGTGCATCTGCGTCGCATGCCGGTCGAGGAATTCAAGCGTGGCTTCGATAGCCTGCCCGCCGCGGCGCAGGCATTGCTGCGCGACATGGCCACGGGTTACTGCCAGCAGACCGAGCTGGCCGTCAGCCGCCTGGCGCAGGATGCCGAGGCGCGCTGCGCGCAATGGCTGCTGCGCCATGCGCACAACGGCGAGGACGGCGGGCTGCGCGTGACGCTGCACCAGCGCAAGCGCCTGATCGCGGCCCAACTGGGCATCGCGCCGGAAACCCTGTCGCGCGTGCTGCGCCATCTGCGTGAGCATGGCCTCATCGCCGGTACCGGCAACGTGCTGAGCCTGCCGCAGCCGCGCGCGCTGCAGATGGTCGCTGGGGTGTAGGGGTGGCACGGGGCGACAGGCGCGGGCTGCGACGCGCAAGCGGGCTCATCTTGTAAGAAAGTGCGTCCAACGCAGGCGAATACCGCGCTTTTGCGCGTATTTGTCAGCGGCTGGGCCTGCATGGCGCGTTTGCTAGGGTTTTCCTGAGCGTGCCACAGGGTTCCACCCAGGGCCGGGCGTGAAGGCGCTGCGTATATTGGCTCGGACATCCCTTGTCCGAGTCCTTCGCCATGCGCCGCCCCCTCCCTTGTTCATTTGATGCTTCCGTGACGGGGCGGCCATGACGCATCGCGCACACGAGGGCGGGCCCTGGGGCCCCGAGGCCGACGAGACGAGTGGTGGCGGCTGGTTGCCGGGCCCCCTGGTGCGCAAGCTGCTCCTGGTGCCGGTACTGGCGATTGCCCTGTCGGGTGCGCTGGCCGCCTGGTGGGTGTCGCACGCCATGGGCCGGGAGGCCATGGACCGCCTCGTGAGCCAGCAGAACGACGAGGTCGAACTGGTGGCGCGCCTGCTGGCGAGCAAGATCGAACAGAGCCAGAAGGTCCTGTCCACGGTTGCCGAAGGCATCACGCCCGAGATCCTGGATTCTCCGGCCTGGCTCGAGTGGCTGCTGCAACAGGGCTTGCCCGCGGTGCGCTTCTTTGACGCCATCCAGGTGGCGCGCAAGGACGGCACCTTGAGCGTGAATCTGCGCTATGGCCGGCTTGCCAAGGCGTCCGAGCTCGACCCCGTCGAGCGCGAGTTTCTGGTGCGCACCCTGCTCGATGGCAAGCCGCAGGTTTCGGGGGTCATCGGCACCTCCGATGCGGACGCGCGCGTGATGTTCACCATGCCATTGCTGCGGGGCGAGGGCCGGGTGATAGGGGCGGTATCCGGTGTGCTGAGGCTGCAGTCGCAAGGTTTGCTGCCGCACTCGCTGGCCCTGCCGGCGCGCAGCGAGTCACGCCTGGTCGTCTTTACGCGCGACGGGGTGATCCTCTCGCACCCGAGTCTGGAGCGCGTGCTCGGTCAGATCAGCGAGGAGCCCGGGCTGGCCGAGGCCTATGCCCGCTGGCTCGACGTGAATCAATCCCACTCGGGCGGGGGCGGCACGCAGGTGCTGGGCGAGCGCGTCATCAGTCTCGCGAGCGTGCCCATGCCGCGCTGGATGGTGGCCCGTGTGAGCGACGCGCATGCCATGCTCGAACCGCTGCAGGGGGCGCAGCACCGTGCCTGGGGGCTGGTGGCAGGGGTCACGGCCATGGTGTGCGCGCTCACGCTGGCCGCCATGCTCTGGCTCGCGCGGCCGCTGACGCTGCTGCGTCTGCGCGCCAGGTCCGTGCTTGAGCAGGACGAACCGAAGCCATGGCTTCGTGCCCAGACCGGGCCATCGCCGACGCAGGTGACCGGCGTGGAGTCATGGCCTCGTGCGCGTGGGGAGGTCGATGATGTCGTGCAGCTGCTCTCCCGCTTGCTGGAGGGGCGGCACAGGCTCCAGCGTGGCACGGAGACATTGCTGCGGCAACTGCAGTCCGTCCTCGATCATGTTCCCCTGGGCATCGCGGTCACCCGTGCCGAGCAGGTGGAGGTCGTGAGCCAGCAGGTCTGCCGCCTGCTGGGCTATTCACCGCAGGAACTGCAGGGGCGCAGTCTGGTGGCGTTGCTGGCGCCCCATGAGCAAGGCGTGGACATGGCGCAGCAGGTGCACGATGCGTTCGCCGCGCATGGAGGTTTCGATGGCGAGCTGCCCCTGTTGTGCAAGGATGGTGGCGCACTGTGGGTGCGGGTGAGAGGGCATCTCGTGCAGCCGGGCGAACCTGCGCGCGGTGTGGTCTGGACGCTCGAAGATGGCACGGCCGAGCGCGAGGCACGGGCGCAGCAGGCATGGGAGCGCACCCACGACAGCCTGACGCAGTTGCTCAATCACACGGAGATGGAGCACCGCCTGCAGGTGTTGCTGGCCGAGCGCGCGGAGCGTGAATGGCAACCCAAGGGTGATGCTCAGGAGGGCAGCGGTGTGCTGCTGTTCCTCGATCTCGATCATTTCACCGTGGTCGACGATCTGGCGGGCCGGGCCATGGCCAACGATGTGCTGCGTCGCCTTGCGAGCCTGCTTGAGGCCGAGGCGCGCAGCAGCGGCTGGGCGGCACGCATGGGGGGTGACGAGTTCGCCGTGCTGTTGCCCGGCAGCAGCGTGGAGCGCGGCCGGATGGTGGCCGAGCGTCTGCGTGTGGCGGTGCAGGCGTGGGAGCCCGCATACCAGGGGCGCAGCTATGGGTTGGGCCTGAGCATTGGCCTCGTGTCGCTGGTCCCGGGTCTGCGCGATGCGGCGGCCGTGCTGCATGCGGCAGACCTGGCCTGCTACGAGGCGCAGCGCGCGGGGGGCAACCGCGTGCATGTGGGGGACGCGCACTCCATGGCGTGAGGGCGGCAATGCAATCGCGGCACGGCGCCGAGGGCGGGCGTTGTGGCGTGAGATGTTGACCTGCGCATCGGACTGCACTTATCCTGAGATACTATCAATACGGTAGCTTCCAACGCGTGCGCAGTGGTGCTGTGCACGGGTTTGGTGCAGTGCACCAAAACCGAGAACCAGGACACGAACGCCCCATGCCCCCTTCCGCCCACCCCGCCTCGGCCCCCGCGGCAGCGCCATCTGCGCCGCGGCTGCAGCTGACGGGTATCACCAAGAAATATCCGGCCGTGGTGGCCAATGACGGCGTGTCGCTCACGGTGCAGGCGGGAGGGGTGCATGCGGTGCTCGGCGAGAACGGGGCGGGCAAGTCCACGCTGATGAAGATCATCTACGGCGCCGTCAAGCCCGATGCCGGGCAGATGCTGTTCGACGGCCGGCCCGTGCAGATCAGGAACCCGCAGGAGGCGCGCCAGCTCGGCATTGCCATGGTGTTCCAGCATTTCAGCCTGTTCGACACGCTCACCGTGGCCGAGAACGTCTGGCTGGGCCAGGACAGGAGCCTGCCGCTGGCCGAGGTGGCGCGGCGCGTCAGCGCCACGGCGGCCGAGTACGGCCTGGACATCGACCCCGAGCGTCCCGTGCACACGCTCTCGGTGGGCGAGATGCAGCGCGTGGAGATCATCCGTGCGCTGCTCACCCAGCCAAAGCTGCTGATCCTTGACGAGCCCACCTCGGTGCTCACGCCGCAGGCCGTGGACAAGCTGTTTGTGGTGCTGCGCAGGCTGGCCAGCGAGGGCTGCTCCATCCTCTACATCAGCCACAAGCTGCATGAGATTCGCGCCCTGTGCACGGCCTGCACCGTGATGCGCGGCGGCAAGGTCACGGGCGTGTGCGATCCATCGCAGGAGTCCAATGCCTCGCTCTCGCGCCTGATGATTGGCGCCGAGCCGCCGCAGCTCGCGCACCGCTCGGGCAGCGCGGGCGAGGTGGTGCTGCGCGCCCAGGGCCTGAGCCTGCCCGCCGCCGACCCATTTGGCGTGCCCTTGGTCGCCATCGACCTCGTGGTGCGCGCGGGCGAGGTGGTGGGCATTGCCGGCATCTCCGGCAACGGGCAGAAGGAGCTGCTGCAGGCGCTGTCGGGCGAGGACCTGCGCGCCGCGCCCGACATGGTGCTGCTGGCCGGCAGGAAGGCGGCGCGCCTGAGCCCCCGGCGCAGGCGCGCCCTGGGTCTGCACTTCGTGCCAGAGGAGCGGCTGGGCCGCGGCGCCGTGCCCAGCATGAGCCTGGCGCACAACCTGCTGCTCACGCGCGGCGATGCCGTGGGCGTGGGCGGCTGGCTGCGCATGGGGCGGCTCGAGGAGCAGGCGCGCGGCATCATTGCGCGCTACCAGGTCAAGGCGGGCGGGCCCGACGCTGCGGCCCAGTCACTGTCGGGTGGCAACCTGCAGAAATTCATCGTGGGACGCGAGATCGAGGCCGGCCCCAAGGTGCTCATCGTCTCGCAACCTACCTGGGGCGTGGACGTGGGTGCGGCGGCGCAGATTCGCGGCGAGATATTGCGGCTGCGCGACCAGGGCTGCGCCGTGCTCGTGGTCAGTGAGGAGCTGGACGAATTGTTTGAGATATGTGACCGGCTGCATGTGCTGGCCAAGGGGCGGCTGTCGCCCAGCGTGCCGCGCGCCGAGGCGACGGTGGCGCGCATAGGCGAATGGATGAGCGGGCTGTGGCATGCCGAGGTGCAGGCCCATCTTGCGGGCGCTGCAGACGCTGCGGGCGGGGAGGGCGAGCATGCTCAAGCTTGAGATGCGGCCCCAGGCCTCGCGTCTGTGGGCCTATGGCTCGCCCGTGCTCGCGCTGGCGATCACCGTGCTGATCGGCGTGGCGCTGTTCGCGGCGCTGGGCAAGGATCCGGTGCGTGCGCTGCAGGTGTTCTTCTGGGAGCCCATCAAGTCGCCCTATGCGCTCGGCGAGCTGGCGCTCAAGGCCACGCCGCTCTTGCTCATCGCGCTGGGGCTTGCGGTGTGCTTTCGCTCCAACGTCTGGAACATCGGCGCCGAGGGGCAGTTCGTGATCGGCGCCGTCGCCGCCGGGGGCATCGCCCTGCTGGCGGACAAGGGCACGGGGCCGTGGATCGTGCCGGCCATCCTGGCCGCGGGCATGGTCGGCGGCATGGTCTGGGCGGGCATCACGGCGCTGCTGCGCGACCGCTTCAACGCCAACGAGATCCTGGTCAGCCTGATGCTGGTCTATGTGGCCATCCTGTTCCTGGGCTACCTGGTATATGGCCCGTGGAAGGACCCCATGGGCTACAACTTCCCGCAGACGCGCATGTTCGAGCGCGTCACGCAAATGCCCCGGCTGTTCGCCGGCTCGCGCGTGACCATCGGTGCCGCGCTGGCCCTCGTGGGCGTGCTGCTGCTGTGGGTGTTCCTGTTTCGCACGCGCGCCGGTTTTGCGCTGCAGGTGGGAGGCCTCGCGCCCTCAGCGGCGCGCTATGCGGGCTTTTCCTCGCGCCGCGCGCTGTGGACGGCGCTGTTGATCTCTGGCGCAACGGCGGGCCTGGCGGGGGCGCTCGAGGTGGCCGGGCCGATTGGCCAGCTCACGCCCTATGTGCCGGCGGGCTATGGCTTTGCCGCCATCATCGTGGCCTTCGTCGGCCGCCTGCACCCGGTGGGCATGGTGTTCTCGGCGCTGCTCATGAGCATGTTCTATATCGGGGGGGAGCTTGCGCAGTCGCGCCTGGGCCTGCCGAAGTCATTGACCGGCGTGTTCCAGGGCCTGCTGCTGTTCACGCTGCTGGCCTGTGACACGCTGATTGCCTACCGCGTGCGCTGGGTGGGCGCGAAGGGAGGGGCGCGCTGATGGAGTCGTACGCATTGCTGCTGGGCAGCACGCTGAGCGCGGGCACCGTGCTGGCGATTGCGGCGCTGGGCCTCTTGATCAACGAGAAGGCCGGCATCGTCAATCTCGGCGCCGAGGGCATGATGCTGTGCGCGGCCATTGCCGGCTTTGCCACCGTGGTGCACACGGGCAGCTTTGCTCTGGGCCTGCTCGCCGGCATGGCAGCGGGCGCGCTGCTGGCGGTGCTGTTCGGCTGGCTGGTGATCTGGCTCAACACCAACCAGTACGCCACGGGGCTGGCGCTGTCGCTGTTCGGTGTGGGGTTTTCGGCCTTCGCGGGCATCAACTATGTGCAGGCCAGGCTGCCGGACACGCCCAAGTTTTCCTGGCCCGTGCTGGGTGATCTGCCCGTGCTGGGGCCGGCGCTGTTTCGCCTGCATCCGCTGGTCTATCTGACCATGCTGCTGGTCGTGCTGCTCATGTGGTTTCTGTACCGCACGCGTGCCGGCCTGGTGCTGCGCTCGGTGGGCGAGTCGCCCCAGTCGGCCCATGCGCTGGGCTACCCGGTGCGGCGCATCCGCCTGCTGGCCGTCGCCGCCGGCGGGGCGTTGTGTGGCCTGGCGGGGGCCTACATCTCCACCGTCTACACGCCGCTGTGGGTGGAGGGCATGGTGGCCGGGCGCGGCTGGATTGCGCTGGCACTGACCACCTTTGCCACCTGGCGGCCCGCGCGCGTGCTGCTGGGCGCCTATCTGTTTGGCGGTGTGACCATGCTGCAGTTCCACCTGCAGGCCTCCGGCGTGCATGTGGCCAGCCAGCTGCTGTCCATGCTGCCCTACCTGGCCACCATCGTGGTGCTGGTCTTGATCTCGCGCAATCCGACCTGGATCCGTGTCAACATGCCGGCCTCGCTGGGCAAACCCTTTTTTCCGGGAAGCTGACTTTTTCAAACCTTGCCATGAACACCTTGAACAAACGCACCCTGCTCAAAACCGCGGCCCTGTCTGCCGTCACCCTTGCAGTCCTGGCCGGCTGCGGCAAGAAGGAGGAGGCCGCACCCGCCGCTGCCCCGGCGCCGGCCGCTGCGCCAGCGGCCGACAAGCTCAAGATCGCCTTCATGTATGTGAGCCCCATCGGCGATGGCGGCTGGACCTTCCAGCATGAGCTGGGGCGCAAGGCCATCCAGGAGAAGTTCGGCGACAAGGTCGAGACCTCCTTCGTCGAGAGCGTGCCCGAGAGCGCCGACGCCGAGCGCGTCATGCGCGACATGGCGGGCCAGGGCAACAAACTGATCTTTGCCACGAGCTTTGGCTACCAGGAGTTCGTGCAGAAGGTGGCGGCGGATCTGAAGGACGTGAAGTTCGAGCATGCCACCGGCTACAAGCAGGCCGACAACGTGGCCACCTACGACACCAAGACCTTCGAGGGCGCGTACCTGGCTGGCATCGTGGCCGGCGGCATGAGCAAGACCAAGACCGTGGGCATCGTGGCCTCGGTGCCCATTCCCGAGGTGGTGCGCAACATCAACAGCTTTGTGCTGGGCGCGCAGAGCGTCGATCCGTCCATCAAGGCCAAGGTGGTCTGGGTCAACGAATGGTTCAGCCCCCCGAAGGAGGCCGAGGCCGCCAGCACCCTGATCAACGGCGGCGTGGACGTGATGTACCAGAACACCAATTCGCCCTCGGTGCTCAAGACGGCCGAGGAGCGCGGCGCGCGCGCCTTCGGCAAGGATGGCGACATGAGCGCCTTCGCGCCCAAGGCCCACCTGGGCTCGGCCGTGGTGGATTGGACGCCGTACTACACCAAGGTGGTCGAGGACACGCTGGCCGGCCAATGGCAGAGCGGCTCGTTCTGGTGGGGCGTGAAGGAGGGTGCCATCGACCTCAAGAAAATCGCCGACGATGTGCCGCAGGACATCAAGGACCGCGTCGAGAAGGCCCGCGCAGGCCTCAAGGATGGCAGCTTCGCCGTCTGGACCGGGCCCATCAAGGACAACACCGGCAAGGAACTGCTGGCCGCCGGTCAGGTGGCCGACCTGAAGTTCCTCACCGGCATCAACTTCTACGTCGCCGGTGTCGAAGGCAAGGTGCCGGGCACCGAAGGCAAGTGAGAGTGTTTCCCCATCAATCCACGCAAGGATTCCGCATGACTGATCTGCACAAGCGTTCCCTGTTCAAGCTCGCGGCCCTGACGGCCGTCACCGCCACGGCCCTGCTGGGCTGCGGCAAGAAGGAGGAGCCGGCACCGGCCGCATCGGCCCCGGCACCCGCCGAAGCGCCCGCGGCCAAGCCCGCGCCGCTGAAGGTGGCGTTTGCCTACGTCGGCCCGGTGGGCGACGGCGGCTGGTCCTATGCGCATGACCAGGCGCGCCAGAAGCTGCAGGCCGAGTTCGGCGACCGCATCGAGACCTCGTATGTGGAAAGCGTGCCCGAGGGCCCAGACGCCGAGCGCGTGCTGCGCGACATGATCGGCCAGGGCAACAAGCTGATCTTCGGCACCACCTTCGGCTACATGGACGTGATGCAGAAGCTCGGCGCCGAGTTCCCTGACGTGAAGTTCGAGCATGCCACCGGCTACAAGACCAGCGCCAACGTGCGCACCTACGACAGCCGCACCTACGAGGGCGCCTACCTCGCGGGCATCATCGCCGGCGCCATGACCAAGACCAACACGCTGGGCGTGGTCGGCTCCGTGCCCATCCCTGAGGTGCTGCGCAACCTCAACAGCTTCACGCTGGGCGCGCAGAGCGTGAACCCCAAGATCAAGACCAAGGTAGTCTGGGTCAACGAATGGTTCAGCCCGCCCAAGGAAACCGAGGCCGCGACCAGCCTGATCAACGGCGGCGCCGACGTGCTGTTCCAGAACACCGACTCGCCCGCCGTGCTCAAGACCGCACAGGAAAAGGGCAAGCGCGCCTTCGGCTGGGACAGCGACATGACCGCCTATGGTCCCAAGGCGCATCTGGCGTCGGCCGTGATCAACTGGCTGCCCTACTACACCAAGGCCACCAAGGACGTGCTCGACGGCACCTGGCAGACCGGCCAGAGCTGGTGGGGCGTGAAGGAGGGCGCCATCGATATCGTCTCCATCGCCGAGGATGTGCCCGCCGACATCAAGGCCAAGGTCGATGAGGCGAAAAACGGCCTGAGAAATGGCAGCTTCGCGATCTGGAAGGGCCCCATCGTGGACAACACGGGCAAGACCGTGCTGGAGCAGGACGTGGTGGCCGACGACAAATTCCTCACCGGCATCAACTTCTACGTGAAGGGCGTGGAAGGCCAGGTGCCGGGCGGCGACAGCAAGTAAGCCGCGCGCATCTGCCTGTGCACAGGGCCACCACCGGTGGCCCGTTTTTTTCATGGCGGCGGCGTATGCTTGCCCGGTCTGGGGGCAGACCGCCCGTTGCATGAGGAGTCCGTGACCATGATCGAAGCAAGTCTGTGGCACCCCGTTGCCGCCGTGCAGGACCTGGCCCAGGCGCCGCTGGCCGTGCGGCTGCTCGAGCGCAACATCGTCCTCTGGCGCGACGGCGAGGGCCAGGTTCAGGCCTTTGCCGACCAATGCCCGCACCGTGGCGCGCGCCTGTCCCTGGGGCGCGTGCACGATGGCCGGCTCGAATGCCCCTATCACGGCTGGCAGTTCGCCGGCAGTGGCCAGTGCGTGCATGTGCCCGCGCTGCCGCACATCACGCCGCCGCCCCTGCACCGTGCCTGCCGCCATGCCGTGCGCGAGGCCTGCGGACTGCTCTGGGTGCGGCTGCAGGAGGGCGACGCGCCGCTGCCGGCGTTTGCCGCCGAGCACGACGCGCATCTGCGCAAGCTCAATTGCGGCCCCTATGACGTGGCGGCGAGCGCGCCGCGCATCATCGAGAACTTTCTCGACATGTCGCATTTCGGCTTCGTCCACGAGGGCTGGCTGGGCGCGCGCGAGGCCACGGCCATCGACCCCTATCAGGTGGAGCAGACCGCGACGGGCCTGCGTGCGACCGGCTGCAAGGCCTGGCAGCCCCAGTCCAACCTGCATTCCACGGCGCCCGCCCAGGTCGAATACGAGTACGAGGTGACCGCGCCCTACACGGCCGTGCTCACCAAGGTGCCCGAGGCCGGCAGCACGGCCGTGCAGGGCTGGCGCGAATCCATCGCCCTGTTCATCTGCCCGCTTGCACCGGAGGCCAGCCGCGTGTGGTTTCGCCTGGCCGTGGCGGACTTCGACACGCCCGACGACAAGCTGCGCGCCTTCCAGCACACCATCTTCACGCAGGACCAGCCTGTGCTCGAATCGCAGCAGCCCAAGCGGCTGCCGCTGGACCTGCGGGCCGAGCTGCACGTGATGTCCGACAGGGCATCGACGACCTACCGCCGCTACCTCAAGGAATGCGGCATCACCTTCGGAGTCTGCTGATGCACACGCTGCCGACCATCGCCCCCGAGCGCCTGCCCGATCTGCTGGCGGCCAGCCCCAAGGCGGAGTTGCACATCCACATCGAGGGCTCGCTCGAGCCCGAGATGATCTTCGCGCTTGCGCGGCGCAACGGCGTGGCGCTGCCGTACGACGATGTGGAGGCGCTGCGCCGGGCCTACGCCTTTACCGACCTGCAGAGCTTTCTGGACATCTACTACGCGGGCGCCAGCGTGCTGCTGCATGAGCAGGATTTTTACGATCTGGCCCTTGCCTATCTAGCGCGAGGAGCTACAGATAATGTAGTGCGCGCTGAGATCTTCTTCGACCCGCAGACGCACACCGCGCGCGGCGTGTCCATGGAGACCGTGGTGCGCGGCCTGCACCGTGCCTGCGTCGACGCGCGCGCCAGGTTCGGCATCTCGGCCGCGCTCATCATGAGCTTTCTGCGCCACCTGAGCGAAGAGGATGCGTTTGCCACGCTCGAGCAGGCCATGCCGCTCCTGGACCACATCATCGGCGTGGGGCTGGACAGCAGCGAGCTCGGCCACCCGCCCGAGAAGTTCGCGCGCGTGTTCGCGCGCTGCCGGCAGCTCGGCCTGCATGTGGTGGCGCATGCGGGCGAGGAGGGGCCGCCGGCGTACATCTGGGGCGCGCTCGATGTGCTCCACGCCGAGCGCATAGACCATGGCGTGCAGGCTGTGCACGACGCGGCGCTGGTGCGCCGGCTGGCTGCCGAGCGCATACCGCTCACCGTGTGCCCGCTGTCCAACCAGAAGCTGTGCGTGTTCCCGGAGCTCGCGCAGCACAACCTGCCGCAGCTGCTCGCCGCCGGCCTGGTGGCCACCGTCAACTCTGACGATCCGGCCTATTTCGGCGGCTACATCAACGACAACTTCCGCCAGACCTTCGCCGCGCTGCCGGCACTCACGGCGCAGCACGCCTGGCAGCTCGCGCGCAACAGTTTCGAGGCCAGCTTTGCGGCCGAGGCGGAGCGCCAGGCCTGGCAGCAGCGGCTCGAAGCTTGCTTCGAGCAGCACGCGCAGCGCGGCTGACCGCTTCGGACGGGCGCGGGCCGGCGTGGGGCGCCATGCGCTCATGCGGCATGGCGCGCGCCATCAGCCCCCGGTGGTCATGTAGCCCATCCACGGCCAGTAGGTCAGCGAGAACACCGCCAGCAGGACCACGGCCGCGGCGGTGAGCACCAAGCCGGTGCGCACGTAGTCGCGGATGTCGAAGGTGTCCGTGCCGTAGGCCAGCATGCCCTGGGGCGAGTTCACCGGCAGGATGAAGCCGATGCTGATGACGAACTGCAGCAGCATGGTCAGGCCTATGGCGTTGATGCCCGGCGTCTGCACCGCCTGCAGCACGCTGATGATGATGGGGATCATGGTCGACGCCAGCCCCGTCGCGCTGGCAAAGCCCAGGTGGATCACGATCAGGAACAGCGCCAGCAGCATGAAGATGGCGAACGCGCTGGCATGGGTCAACCCCAGATGGTCCACGATCAGGCGCGCCAGCCAAGGCGCGGCCTCGGTCTTGAGCAGGGCCGAGCCCATGGCGATGCCCACGGCAAACAGCAGCACGGTCCCCCAGGGGAAGCCCTTTTGCGATTCCTTCCAGCCCATCACGCCCACGCGCGGCATGAGCATCAGGGCGATGGCGACAATGGTGGAGGTGGTCGTGTCCACGTCGTGCAGCACGCCCTCGGTGGCCCAGAAGCCCAGCAGCACCAGGGTGATGCCCAGCAGCTTCCACTGCCTGGCGGTCATCGGACCCAGGGCGCTCAGTTGCTGGCCGATGGCCTCGCGCCCGCCGGCGATATGGTCCATCTCGGGCCTGAGCATGCGCGTCATGATGAAGTACAGCGCGAAGGTCAGCGCGGCGGCATAGGGCGCACCGGCCACGAACCACTCGCCCCAGGTGATGCCCTGGCCGAACTGCCTTTCGATGAAGCCGATGGCCACCATGTTCTGCGCCGCGGCGGTCTTGATGCCGATGTTCCACACGCTCGCGGTCTGGGCCGCGGTGATGACCACCAGCGCGGCAAACTTGCTGCGCCTGTCGGCGCCGAAGGCCGTCAGAAAGCCCAGCATGATGGGCATGAGGCAGGCCACGCGCGCCGTGGCGCTGGGCACGATGAACGACAGCAGAAAACCCACCAGGATGGCGCCCATGGCCACATGGTTGGCGCGCGCCGGCACGTACGACAGCACCTGCAGGGCGATGCGTTTGTCGAGCTGCGTGGCCGTCATGGCAGCGGCGATGAAGCAGGCCGCCGCCACCAGCACCACGGCGCTGTTGCTGAAGCCGCTCAGCGCGTAGGGCAGGGCCGCCTTGGTGCCCATCATGGCGCCCGCGGCCTCCTTGCCGGGCACGGGGCTGATGGCCATCAGCACGATCATCAGCGCGCCGATGACGACGGCGCTCACAGCGTAGTCCAGTGCCTCGGTCATCCACAGAATCACCGCAAAGGCGAGTATGGCCAGCATCATCTGACCCGCCTGTGGCAGCCCCGGCAGGGCCGGCATGAAGCCGATGACAAGCAGGACGGCAATGGCGGCCCACAGCCCGACGCGCTGCGTGAGGGTCGGTCCGCCGGGGCCGCCGGAGGGTGCAGGCGAGGCCGGCGGTGCGGCCGGTGAGGGCGAGGCAGTGATGGCGGGAGACGATGTCACGGCAGCTTCCTTTCTTTTTGTTGGTGCCGGCAGGGCCGGCGGTTCTGCGGCCATTGATTGTGTGCCGCGCTGGCGGCCTTGCATGGCTCATGGCGTGGCGCAACGCCGCATTCTTGATGGACATCAAGCATGGCCCTGCGGGCGGGCGGCGCCGCATGCGCCTACAATCGCCGCCCGGCAATATCGCCAACATGGGTTCCCTCGCCCCCATCCATCAAAAAGGACTGTCATGTCATTGCCTCAGGCACAGCCGTCGCGCGTGCCGTTCTACCTCTCCCTGCTGGTCGCGTTTCACATCGCCATCGTCATCGCCAGCAACTATCTCGTGCAGCTGCCCATCAATCTGCTGGGCTTTCACAGCACCTGGGGGGCGTTCAGCTTCCCGTTCATCTTCCTGGCCACCGATCTCACGGTGCGGCTCATCGGCAAGGCGCAGGCGCGGCGCGTCATCGCGCGCGCCATGGTGCCGGCGCTGCTCGCCTCCTATGTGGTGGGCGTGCTGTTCCATGAGGCCGCCTTCAACGGCTGGGGCGCTCTCGCCGAGTTCAACGCCTTCGTGTTCCGCATCGCCTTTGCGAGCTTTGCCGCCTATGTGCTGGGGCAGTTGCTGGACATCCAGGTGTTCGACCGCATCCGCCAGCAAAGCCGCGCCTGGTGGCTGGCACCGGCGGCCGCCTCGGTGTTCGGCCAGGCGCTGGATACGGCGGCGTTCTTCTCCATCGCGTTCTGGCGCAGCTCCAACCCCTTCATGGCCGCGCACTGGGTGGAGATCGCCTGGGTGGACTATGTCATCAAGCTCGGCGTGAGCCTGCTGCTCTTTGTGCCCGCCTATGGCGTGGTGCTGGCGGCCATCGTGCGCTGGCTGCGCCAGGACCCGCTGCCGCTGGCGGCCGCGCGATGAGCGCGCTGCAGCCGCGCCGCGCCCTGGTGCTGCTCTCGGGCGGGCAGGACTCCGCGACCTGTCTGGCCTGGGCGTTGTCGCGCTACGCCGAGGTCGAGACCCTGGGCTTCGACTACGGCCAGCGCCACCGCGCCGAGCTCGAGTGCCGCCTGCGCCTGCGCGCCGGCATGCAGGCCATGGCCTGGCCCGGCCGCCTGGGGCCCGATCATCTGCTGACCGTGGATGTGCTCGCCCAGCTGGGCGGCAGCGCCATGACCGAGGAGGTGGCCATCACCCTGCAGCAGGACGGCCTGCCCAACACCTTTGTGCCGGGGCGAAACCTGCTGTTCTTCACGCTGGCGGCGGCGCTGGCCTACCGGCGTGGGCTCGAGGTGCTCGTCGGGGGCATGTCCGAGACCGACTATTCCGGCTATCCCGATTGCCGCGACAACACCCTGAAGGCCCTGCAGGTCGCGCTCAGCCTGGGCGTGGACCGGCGGCTGACGCTGGAGACGCCGCTCATGTGGGTGGACAAGGCCGGCACCTGGGCCCTGGCGCAGCGGCTCGGCGGGGACGCGCTGGTGGAGCTCATCCGGCGTGACTCCCATACCTGCTACCTGGGCCAGCGCGACCGGCTGCACGACTGGGGCCATGGCTGCGGCAGCTGCCCGGCCTGCGAGCTGCGGGCACAGGGCTGGCAGGCGTGGAAGCGCAATGCCGGGGCAGACTGATTGCTTTTGAATTGATAGCTGCCAGCGCTTTGTGGACAAGCGCTGCAGGCCTTTTTGACTGATATTGCTCCTGCGCTCCCTCAGTACACGAGCCGCTCCGGTCGCACCTCCTGCAGGATGGTGGTAGCGATCTCCTCGATGCTCTTGGTCGTTGTGGACAGCCAGCGTATGCCGGCGCGGCGCATCATGGCCTCGGATTCGCTGACCTCGTAGCGGCAGTTGGTCAGGCTGGCGTAGCGCGAGTTGGGGCGGCGCTCGTTGCGGATCTCGGACAGCCGCTCGGGCTGTATCGTCAGGCCGAAGATCTTCTTGCGGTAGGGCACGAGCGCGGGCGGCAGCTGGCGGCGCTCGAAGTCCTCGGGAATCAGCGGGTAGTTGGCCACCTTCAGACCGCATTGCATGGCCAGGTACAGGCTGGTGGGCGTCTTGCCGCTGCGCGAGACGCCGATCAGGATGACGTCCGCCCCCTCGAGGTCGCGGTGGCTCTGGCCGTCGTCATGGTCCAGGCTGAAGTTGATGGCCTCAATGCGGTCCAGATACTCCTTGGAGCGCGTGATGTCCGAAAAGCGTCCCACGCGGTGCAGCGACTTGATGCCCAGCTCCTGCTCCAGCGGCCGCACAAAGGTGCCAAACATGTCCATGAGCATGCCCTTGCAGCCGGCCTGGATCACCTTGAGCACTTCCATGTTCACCAGCGTGGTGAAGACGATGGGCTTTCTGCCCTCGAGCTCCGCCGTGTGATTGACCTGGCGCACGGCCTGGTGCGCCTTGTCCACGGTGTCCACGAAGGGCAGGCGTACATGGCGCGGCTTCATGTCGAACTGGGCCAGGATGGCGTTGCCGAAGGTTTCGGCCGTGATGCCGGTGCCGTCGGAGATATAGAACACGGTGCGCGTGTGCGTGGGCAGCATGGAAGGTGGTGGTCTGCGGTGGGAGATGGGGCGGGGATTTGGCGGCGCCCCTACAATGGCGCCCATTATTCCCAATTTCCACCCATGCACTGCGCCGGCCCACAACCACAACAGCAAAGCCAAGGCCGCTGCATGGGCGCACACCGGTTTTCAACTTCTGGAGTCTTCCCATGTCTGCACGTTTCGATGCGGCCGCCCTGGTCGTACCGTTTGAGAACCTGAGAATGAGCGACGTCGAGGTCGTTGGCGGCAAGAACGCCAGCCTCGGCGAGATGATCTCGCAGCTGCCCCAGGGCGTGCGCGTGCCCACCGGCTTTGCCACGACGGCGCACGCCTTCCGCGAATTTCTGAAGCACGAAGGTCTGGCCGAGCGCATCAGCGCCCGCCTGGCCGCTCTCAACGTCGACGACGTGCGCGCGCTGGCCGAGGCCGGCGCCGAGATCCGCGCCTGGGTGGAAAACCAGCCCTTCCCCGCCGACCTGGAAAAGGCCGTGCGCGACGCCTTTGCCCAGCTGTCCGGCGGCAACGCCCAGGCCAGCTTTGCCGTGCGCAGCTCGGCCACGGCCGAGGACCTGCCCGATGCCTCGTTCGCCGGCCAGCAGGAGACTTTCCTGAACGTCGTCGGCATCGAAGACGTGCTGCACAAGATGAAGGAAGTGTTCGCCTCGCTGTACAACGACCGCGCCATTTCCTACCGTGTGCACAAGGGCTTTGCCCACGATGTGGTGGCGCTGTCGGCGGGTGTGCAGCGCATGGTGCGCTCGGACCTGGGCGCGGCCGGCGTGATGTTCACCATCGACACTGAAAGTGGCTTCGACCAGGTGGTCTTCATCACCAGCAGCTATGGCCTGGGCGAGACCGTGGTGCAGGGCGCGGTGAATCCCGACGAGTTCTACGTGCACAAGCCCATGCTCAAGGCAGGCAAGCAGGCCGTGATCCGCCGCAATCTGGGCAGCAAGCTCATCCAGATGGTGTTTGCCAGCGCGGAAGAAAAGGCCGCCACGGGCAAGCTCGTCAAAACCACGGATGTGGCCCCCGAGCAGCGCAACCGCTACAGCCTGACCGACGCCGAGGTGCAGCAGCTCGCCCAGTACGCCCTCGTCATCGAGGAGCACTACGGTCGCCCCATGGACATCGAATGGGGCCGCGACGGCCAGGATGGCCAGCTCTACATCCTGCAGGCGCGCCCCGAGACCGTGAAGAGCCAGGCCAAGGGCCAGGCCGAGCAGCGCTTCAAGCTCAAGGGCCAGGGCCAGGTGCTGGCCGAAGGCCGTGCCATCGGCCAGAAGATCGGCACCGGCCCGGTGCGCCTGGTGCACGACATCCGCGAAATGGACAAGGTGCAGGCGGGCGACGTGCTGGTGACCGACATGACCGACCCGAACTGGGAGCCGGTGATGAAGAAGGCCAGCGCCATCGTCACCAACCGCGGTGGCCGCACCTGCCACGCGGCCATCATCGCGCGCGAGCTGGGTATCCCGGCCGTGGTCGGCTGCGGCAACGCCACCGACCTGCTCAAGGACGGCACGCTGGTCACGGTGAGCTGCGCCGAGGGCGACACCGGCAAGATCTACGACGGACTGCTGGAGACGGAAGTCACCGAGGTGCAGCGCGGCGAAATGCCTGCCATCAAGACCAAGATCATGATGAACGTGGGCAACCCGCAGCTGGCCTTCGACTTTGCCCAGCTGCCCAACGAGGGCGTGGGTCTGGCGCGCCTCGAATTCATCATCAACAACAACATCGGCGTGCACCCCAAGGCCATCCTTGACTATCCTGCCGTCGATGCCGACCTGAAGAAGGCCGTGGAGAGCGTGGCCCGTGGCCATGCGAGCCCGCGCGCCTTCTACGTGGACAAGGTGGCCGAGGGCGTGGCGACGATTGCCGCGGCCTTCTGGCCCAAGCCCGTCATCGTGCGTCTGTCGGACTTCAAGAGCAACGAGTACCGCAAGCTCATCGGCGGCAGCCGCTACGAGCCCGAGGAAGAAAACCCCATGCTGGGCTTCCGCGGCGCGGCGCGCTACATCAGCGAGGACTTCGGCGAGGCCTTCGCCATGGAATGCGAGGCCATCCGCCGCGTGCGCGGCGAGATGGGGCTGACCAACGTGCAGGTCATGGTGCCGTTCGTGCGTACCCTCAAGCAGGCCGAGCGCGTGACCAGCCTGCTGGCCGAGCATGGCTTGAAGCGCGGCGAGAACGATCTCAAGCTCATCATGATGTGCGAGGTGCCGAGCAACGCCGTGCTGGCCGACCGCTTCCTCGAGTACTTCGACGGTTTCTCCGTCGGCTCCAACGACCTGACCCAGCTGACCCTGGGGCTGGATCGCGACTCGGGCCTGGAACTGCTCGCCGCAGACTTCGATGAGCGCGACCCGGCCGTGCAGACCCTGCTCAAGGGCGTGATCGCCACCTGCCGTGCCCAGGGCAAGTACGTGGGCATCTGCGGCCAGGGCCCCAGCGACCATCCCGACTTTGCGCAGTGGCTCGCCGCCGAGGGCATCACCTCGATCTCGCTCAACCCCGACAGCGTGATCGACACCTGGCAGAAGCTGGCCGCCTGAGCCACGCGCCCCGGGCCATGCCACAGCGCAGGACGTTCACCGAAGGACTGGTGGAGGGCGAGCATGCGGGGGCGCCGTTCGCGCCCGACCTGCACGATGCGCGCCACCTCTGGCTCAAGGCCGGCCTGCTCGTGGTGTGGGCGCTGGTGTCGTTCGTCGCCTGCTACTTTGCGCGCGACCTGCAGATCACGGTGGGGCAATGGCAACTGGGCTACTGGATCGCTTCGCAGGGGGCGGTTCTGGTGTTCATCGTCATCGTCGGCGTGTATTGCGTGGCGATGAACTGCTTCGAGCGGCAGGACCAGGCCGCACAGCGCAGGGACGGGGGCGCCAGCGCCGATGACTGAGCGCGCTGTGCAGCGCTCCTATGTCGGGCGCCTGAACCGCATCGTGGCGTTGTATGTGGCGGGCCTGCTCGGCTTTGTGGCCCTGATGGCCTGGGCCGAGCAGCGCGGCCTGTCGCGCCAGTGGATAGGCCCCATCTTCCTGTTCCTCACGGTGATGGCCTATGCCGCCATCGGCGTCTATGGCCGCACCACGGACGCCGACGAGTACTACGTGGCCGGCCGTCGCATTCCGCCCATGTACAACGGCATGGCCGCGGCGGCGGATTGGATGAGTGCGGCCTCCTTCATCAGCCTGTCGGGGGCCCTGTACCTGCAGGGTTTTTCGGGCACGCCGGACCAGCCCGGCGGGCTGGCCTATCTGCTGGGCTGGACGGGCGGCTTCGTGCTCGTGGCCATGCTGGTGGCGCCGCATCTGCGCGCCATGAACCTCTACACCATCCCCGACTTCTTCCAGGTGCGCTTTGGTGGGCGCTGGCCGCGCATCATCGCGGCGCTGGCGGCCGTGCTGTGCTCCTTCACCTATGTGGTCGCGCAGATTTACGGCGTGGGCCTGATCGCCTCGCGCCTCACCGGGGTGCAGTTCGAGATCGGCATCATGCTCGGCCTGGGCGGCGTGCTGCTGTGCTCGTTTCTGGGCGGCATGCGGGCCATCACCTGGACGCAGGTGGCACAGTACATGGTGATTCTTCTGGCCTTTCTGATCCCCGTGTCCTGGCTGGCCTACAAGCAGATGGGCAACCCGACGGCGCCCTTCGTCGTGGGCGCGCAGATCGAAAAGATCGCGCATCTGGAGGACGCGCTGCTGGCCTCCGATGTCGAGCACCAGGTGGTCGCCGCCTATCTGAGGCGTGCGCGCGACTACGAGGCGCGGCTCGCCGATGTGCCCGCGGCGCTGGCGCGCGAGCGCGAGACCGCACGCGCCCACCTGCAGCGCCTGCGTGCCCAGAACGCCGACGTGGGGCTGATCGTCGCCGCCAGCCGAGAGCTGGCCACCATGCCGCGCGACGAGGCCAGCGCGCGCGAGCGCTGGACGCGCGAGATGCAGGTCAACTACGAGCACGCACGCGCACTCGGCGGCCTGCCGCGCCACAGCCAGCCCTTTGCGGGCGACCCGCAGGGCACGCCGGCGCAGCAGCAGGCCTTCGAGAACTCGCGGCGCAACTTCCTCGCGCTGATGTTCTGCCTCATGGTGGGCACGGCCGGCCTGCCGCACCTGCTCACGCGCTACTACACCGTGCCCTCGGTGGCGGCGGCGCGCAGCTCCGTGGCCTGGTCGCTGGTCTTCATCGCCCTGCTGTACCTGAGCGCGCCGGCGCTGGCCGTGCTCGTGAAGTACGAGGTCATGAACAATCTCGTGGGCAGCAGCTTCAACGAGCTGCCGCACTGGATGGCGCAGTGGGCCAGCGTCGACCCCGCGCTGCTGTCGATCGAGGACATGAACGGTGACGGCGTCGTGCAGTTCGGCGAGATCCACTTCGGCGCCGACCTCATCATGCTGGCCACGCCAGAGATTGGCGGCCTGCCCTATGTCATCTCCGGCCTCGTGGCCGCGGGCGGGCTGGCGGCGGCGCTGTCCACGGCCGACGGCCTGCTCCTGACCATCAGCAACGCCTTGGTGCGTGACCTGTACTTTCAGCAAAAGCGTCGCCGCCGCGCCTCGCCCGAGCAGCGCGTGATTCTGACCAAGTTCGCGCTGCTGACCGTGGCGCTGTCGGCGGCCTTTGTGGCCGCGCTCAAGCCGTCGGAGATCCTGCCCATGGTCTCGGCGTCGTTCTCCATTGCCGCATCGGCCTTCGTGCCGGTCATGGTGCTGGGCATCTTCTGGCGCGGCACCACGCGGCGCGGCGCCGTGGCCGGCATGGTGGCCGGCCTGGCGGTCACCATCTACTACCTGCTCTCGCAGGTCGAGGGCGTGCGCGACTGGATGCCCAGCCTGCTGGTGCCCGATGGCCTGTGGTTCGGCATACACCCCATTTCCTCGGGCGTGTTCGGCGTGCCGGCGGGCCTGGTCGTGGCCTGGCTGGTGAGTCTGGCCACGCGGCCCGGCAAGGTGCCGGTGGTGGCGCCCGACGGCCTGTGAGCATCACCGAATCAAGGCGACCACTTATTCACAATTGCATACATTCGTGGCAAGCTGAAACTCGTGCGGCGTGGCGACGCCGTAGTGTGACGTCTACCAAGAGGTGTGCATGATTCTCGTCAAGACCGAACTCGGGCAGCAGACGCTCAAGGAGCGTCACGGTGCGCTGTCTCAACGTCAGCGCTCGGCCTTCATTCTGTTTGATGGCTCGCGCAGTCTGCAGCAGGTGCTCGATGCCACGGCCGTCCTGGGCATCACCGAGGCCGATGTGCAGTTCATGATCGACTCCGGCCTGCTCGCATTGGCCGGCCCGGCGCAGCCGGCGCGGGCGCCCCGGTTGCCGCATACGCAGGCGACCATGCCGGGCGACGGCGGCGCGGGTGGCGGCCGCTCCGAGGGCGAGCGCTACCAGACGGCCTACCTCATCGCGTCCGAACTCACCGCGGGCCTGGGGTTGCGCGGCTTTCGCCTGCATCTGGCGGTCGAGCGCGCCGCCGGCTACGAGGCGCTTACCGAACTGGCCCCGAAGATCCGCGAGGCCGTGGGCGAGGCCAGGTACCGGCCTCTGGAGCAGGCGCTCTTCGCCTGACAGGGCCGCACCGCTGTCATGCGGCCGGGCAACAAAAAAGGGAACGTACTGGACGTTCCCTTTGTCTTGTGGCGGCCGGCGCGGCTTACACGCGCTTGCGGTATTCGCCGGTGCGGGTGTCGACCTCGATCTTGTCACCCTGGTCCACGAACAGCGGCACGGCGACCTCGAAGCCGGTGGCGATCTTGGCGGGCTTCAAGACCTTGCCGGAGGTATCGCCCTTGACGGCGGGTTCGGTCCAGGTGATTTCGCGCACCACGGTGGTGGGCAGCTCGACCGAGATGGCCTTGCCGTCATAGAACACGACTTCGGCGGACATGCCGTCTTCCAGGTAGCTGATGGCGTCGCCCATGTTGCCGGCCTCGACCTCGTACTGGTTGTACTCGGCGTCCATCCAAACGTACATCGGGTCGGCGAAGTAGGAGTAGGTGCACTCCTTCTTGTCCAGGATCACGTTGTCGATCTTGTCGTCGGCCTTGAAGACGACTTCCGTGCCCATGTTGCCCAGCAGGGACTTGAGCTTCATGCGCACGGTGGCGGCGCCGCGGCCGCCACGGGCGTATTCGGTCTTGAGAACGATCATCGGGTCTTTGCCCTGCATGATCACGTTGCCGGCGCGGATTTCTTGAGCGATTTTCATGGCTTGCTTGGGAAGGTAAGGTTGGGCCGCTCCACAAGACGGGGCGGGCGGGCGTGACCGCGGGGGCCCGCCTTCCACCCCGGCGCATGTTCCGCGGCGGGGGCGCCGGCTGGACACGCAAACGTGCAGCCTAGAGGTGGCGCAAAGCCAAGCATTCTAGCTTTTCTCGGCCACAAACCCCAACAGTAAGGTCAATAAATCGGCTTGTTCCAGCAGCCGCGCGCGCGCAGCGAGGGCGCAGTCACGCCATTCGGCGAGCGTGTCGGCGTCGAGCGGGGGCAGCGTCGGCGCGGCTTCCATCCCGTTCCACAGCAGGTGAAAACGTCGCAGCGAGGCGGGCGCCTGCAGCCAGTCGAGAAACGCGAGCAGCTTGGCGTGGTGCGCGTCGTCATGCTGAGGGTAGATGTGCCAGACAAAGGGCTGGCCGGCCCAGAGCGCGCGCACCAGCGAGTCCTCGCCGCGCACCAGGTTCAGGTCAGAGGCCCAGAGCATCTCGTCGAACGCGGGCTGGGCGCAGGGTTCAAGATATGAAATTGAGAGCTGCTCGCGCTTGTTCCATAAGGGATTGAGGCCGATTTCATGCAAAACCGCCGCCGTGGCACGCCCCGGCGTGACCAAGAGCCGCGCATCGCCGCGGGGCGCGAGCTGCGCGAGCAGCTGCGCGAGCGACGGCGGCTCGTAGCAGAACAGCGAGACGGCCAGCGTGTCCGCCGCCAAGCCGTGGCGCGCGCGCCAGGCCGGGCGGTCGAAGGCCGCCTGGCGCGCCGCCAGGTCCCGCTCGCGCAGCAGGCCGCCGGTGCGCGGCGTGAAGCCCGGGTAGAAGAACCAGCGCGTCAGGCCCGCGCCGGGCCCGCTCATGATCGGTGAGGGCAGGGCGTGGCAGCGCTCCACATAGCCCTCGGCCGACAGGTATTCGAGGTTGATCCACAAGGGTTTTTGGCCTTCAGCGCTTGCCTGGCGTGCGATGGCAGCTATGAAATTTGCAGGAATCTCGCAGCCGAAGGCCTCGACCACCACGTCGCCCGGCCCATCCGGCGGCGCCTCGGTCGGCCAGGGCCGCACCTGCACGCCCGCGGCGCCCTGCGGCGCCATCCAGGTCAGGGCGCTCGCGTCGTCCGTCCACAGGCGCACGGCGTGGCCGCGGGCGCCGAGCTCGGCCGCCAGGCGCCAGCACACGCCGATGTCGCCAAAGTTGTCTATGACCTGGCAGAAGAGGTCGCAGCGCAGCCTGCGGTTCATGCGGCCTGCTCCTCGGGGGCCGCGCGCAGATGCTCGACGAGCAGCCGGGCCGCGCCCGACAGCGGCTCGTGCGCGCGCACGCACAGCGACAGGCGTCGGCGCGCCCAGGGCTCGGCCAGAGTGACGGCGCGAATCGCCAGCGAGCCGCGCAGGTTCTGCGCGCTGCCGCGCGGCAGCACGGCCACGCCCAGGCCGGCCGATACCATCAGGCACAGCGCGTCGTAGCTCGTGACCTGCATGCGCAGCCGCAGGGGCCGCTCCAGCTCGGCCGCTGCGCGCGCAAGCAGGTGGTTGATGGCGCTGCCCGGGTGCATGCCGACGAAGTCGCAGTCCAGCGCGTCGGCCAGGCGGGCGCTGGGGCGGCGCGCCAGCGCATGGCCCGTGGGCACGATGAGCACGAGCTCGTCCTCGCGGTAGGGCAGCAGCGTGACGCGCTCGCCATAGCTGCCGTGGTTCAGTATGCCCAGGTCGGCCGCGTTCTCGGCCACCGACTGCGCCACGGCGCTGCTGATCTGCTCCACCAGGCGCACATCGACCTGCGGGTGCGCGGCCATGAAGCGCTGCAGCTCGTGCGGCAGAAACTGCGTGACGGCCGAGATGTTGGCCACCACGCGCACATGGCCGCGTACGCCGGCGCGGTAGTCGCGCATCTGCGTGGCAATGCCGTCCAGGTCGTTGAGCACGCCGCGCGCCAGCTGCAGCAGCGCATAGGCCGCGGCCGTGGGTTCGGTGCCGCGGTTGCTGCGTGCAAACAGCTCCACGCGCAGCTGGTCTTCCAGCTCGGCCAGGCGGCGGCTGGCGGCGGATGCGGCGATGTGCTCGCGCGCGGCGGCGCGCGCGATGGCGCCGTTCTCCATGACGGCGACGAACAGGCGCAGGGAAAGCGGGTCCAGCTTCATGGCGGGCGATGGTACTGCGAGCGCGCACTGCCATGCCGGATGGCGATGGCAGCGTCGCGCCAAAGCGCTTTGAGTGGCCACCAGAGCCGGCGCATGATGCGCGCCTGATTTTCAGGAGACATGGCATGCAAGACACAGCCACCCTCACGCCCGCCGCGCTTGCCGGCGTGCGCGTGATCGAGATGGGCCAGCTCATCGCCGGGCCGTTCTGCGGCAAGACACTGGGCGAGTTTGGTGCCGACGTGGTGAAGATAGAGGCCACGGGCACGGGCGACCCGCTGCGCAACTGGCGCCTCATCAAGGAGGGCACCTCGGTCTGGTGGCAGGTGCAGTCGCGCAACAAGCGCTCGGTGGCGCTGGACCTGCGTCAGGCCGAGGCCCAGGAGATTGCGCGCCGCCTGATCGCCGAGGCCGATGTGCTCATCGAGAACTTCCGCCCCGGCACGCTCGAGGGCTGGGGCATGTCGCCCGAGCAGCTCCACGCGCTCAACCCGGGGCTGGTGATTCTGCGCATCTCGGGCTATGGCCAGACCGGGCCCTACCGCGACCTGCCGGGCTTTGGTGTGATCGGCGAGGCCATGGGCGGCCTGCGGCATCTGACGGCCGAGCCCGGCCGCGTGCCGGTGCGCGTGGGCGTGTCGATAGGCGACACGCTGGCCGCGCTGCATGGCGCCATCGGCGTGATGATGGCCCTCTACCACCGCAAGGCCAATGGCGGCGCGGGCCAGGTCATCGATGTGGCGCTGCACGAGGCCGTGTTCAACTGCATGGAAAGCCTGATCCCCGAATACAGCGCCTTTGGCGCCGTGCGCGAGGCTGCGGGCAGCGCGCTGCCGGGCATTGCGCCCAGCAATGCCTACGCCTGCCAGGACGGCTGGGTGCTGGTGGCCGGCAATGGCGACAGCATCTTCAAGCGCCTGATGGCCACCATAGGCCGGCAGGACCTGGAGGCCGACCCGCAGCTGGCCGACAACGCCGGCCGCGTGGCGCGCGTGGCCGAGATCGACGCCGCCATTGGCGCCTGGACGGCCGAGCGCACCGTGGCCCAGGTCATGGAGCTGCTCGCCGCGGCCCGCGTGCCGGCGGGCAAGGTCTACACGGCCAGGGACATCTTCGAGGACCCGCATTACCGGGCGCGCGACATGCTGCTGACCCAGCGCACGCGCGACGGTTACGAGGTCACCGTGCCGGGCATAGTCCCCAAGCTCTCGGCCACGCCGGGCAGCATTCGCACGAGCGCTCCGCGCCTGGGCGACGACACCGATGCGGTGCTCGCCGAGGCAGGCATCACGGCCGAGCAGATCGCGCTGCTGCGCAGCAAGGGGGTGATCCAGTGAATGCCGTGTGCAGCGGTGTGTGGCAGGGCGCCGGGCGGCGCATTGCACTGTGCGACGTGGGCCTGCGCGATGGCCTGCAGATGGAGGCGCAGTTCGTGCCCACCGAGGACAAGATCGCGCTCGTGAATGCGCTCTCGGCGGCGGGCCTGGCCAAGATAGAGGTCACCTCGTTCACCTCGCCCACGGCCATCCCCGCGCTGCGCGACGCGGAGATCGTGATGCGCGAGATAGCGCGCCGGCCGGGCGTCGTCTACACCGCACTCGTGCCCAATGCGCGCGGCGCCGAGCGCGCCATCGAGTCGCGCACCGACGCGCTCAACCTCGTCATGTCGGTGAGCGAGACGCACAACCTGGCCAACCTGCGCATGACACGCGCGCAGTCGTTCGCGGCGCTCGCGCAGGTCGTGGCCATGGCCCAGGCCGCGCGGGTGCCGGTCAACGTATCGCTGTCCTGCAGCTTCGGCTGCCCCATGGAGGGCGATGTGGCCGAGGAGGTGGTGAGCGACTGGGTGCAGCGCTTTGCCGACCTGGGCGTGACCGGCATCACGCTGTGCGACACCACGGGCATGGCCTACCCGACGCAGGTCGCAAGGCTCACGGCGCAGGCGCTCGCGCGCTGGCAGCAGCTGGCCTTCACGCTGCACTTTCACAACACGCGCGGCATGGGCCTGGCGAATGTGCTGGCCGCCATCGATGCCGGGGCGAGCCGGTTCGATGCCTCGCTCGGCGGGCTGGGCGGCTGCCCCTACGCGCCGGGCGCCACGGGCAATGTGTGCACCGAGGAGCTCGTGCATGCGCTCGCGCTCATGGGCTATGACACGGGCGTCGATCTCGCCGCGCTGCTGGACGCCGTGGCGCGCTTGCCGGCGCTCATAGGCCACGAGGTGCCGAGCCAGATCGCCAAGGCCGGCCAGCGGCTGCACCTGCACCCGGTGCCGGCGGACTTTGCCGCCATCCGCGAGCGTGCGCAGGCGCGCGCCGCCATCTGATTTTCACCACCCGAGGAGACAAGCGAATGCACATTACACGCAAGCAATTCACCATCGCCGCCCTGGCCGCGGCCGCGCTCTCCGGCGCCTGGGCCCAGGGCGCATACCCCGCCAGGACCGTGGCCTTCGTCGTGCCGGCCGCAGCCGGCGGCACCACCGACATTGCGGCGCGCATGGCGGCGCAGGCGCTCGCGCCCGTGCTGGGCCAGTCGGTGGTGGTGGACAACAAGGGCGGCGGCAACGGCGCCATCGCGGCGGGCATCGTCAAGCGCGCCGAGCCCGACGGCTACACGCTGCTCATGCAGTACTCGGGCTTTCACGTCATCTCGCCGCATCTGGCCAAGGCCCCGCAGTGGGAGCAGAAGGACTTCCAGCCGATCGCCAACGTGCTCTCGGCGCCGCAGATCATCGTCGTGCGCGAGGGCCTGCCGGTGAAGACATTGCAAGAGCTGATCGCCTATGCCAAGGCCAACCCCGGGCGGCTCAACTACGCCTCGTCGGGCAATGGCTCGCTGCAGCATGTGACCGGCGCCATGCTGGAGCAGCAGGGTGGCATCAAGATGGTCCACGTGCCCTACAAGGGCACGGGCCCGGCGCTGCAGGACCTGCTCGGCGGCCAGGTGGACCTGACCTTCGGCACCGCGCCGCCGTTCATGCCGCACATCGCCGCGGGCAAGCTGCGCGTGCTGGCCGTCACGGGCAAGGAGCGCCTGGCCAGCCTGCCCGATGTGCCCACCACGGCCGAGGCCGGGTACCCCGGCGTGAACGCCACCTCGTGGTTTGCGCTGTTCGCGCCGGCCGCCGTGCCCAAGCCCGTCATCGACAGGCTGGCCGCCGACATGAAGAAGGTCGTGGAAGACCCGGCCTTCCGCAAGAAGGCGCAGGAGCAGGGCGCCAGCGCCGACTACCTGGGTCCGCAGCAGCTCGGCGAGCGCGTGAAGGCCGACTTTTCCAACTGGGCCGGCGTGATCAAGAGCTCGAAGATCCAGGCCGAATAAGGCCTGGCCATCCGAGGGCCGGCCGCCACCTTGCCCGGCCTACGGCCCCGACCTGCCACCATCGGCCGGCAGCGCCGAGCAGCATGCGGCGGGCAGGTCCAGCCAGCGCCCGGCCGCGGCCTGCAGCGCATCGAGCCGGCCCGTGGTGTAGAGGCGGATGCTGCCCTCTGCGTCGGCCTGCTCGTCCGCCAGCGTGCCGGCCTGGGTCAGGATGCGGCGCGTCTGGCGCGCCACGGCGGCGCCGGTGTCCAGAATCTGCACGTCGGGGCCGACCAGGGCGCGCAGCGCGTCCTTGGCGAACACATAGTGGGTGCAGCCCAGCACCAGCGTGTCCATCTCGCCGGTTTTCAGACCAAACAGGCCTAGAGCGCCCGTGTACTGGGCGCAAAGCGCTCTTATTTTTGCTGCAGACTCGGTGGCCGGCAGGGGCTCCTCGGTGCTCTGCTCTATGGCCCGGGCCAGGCCGTCGCAGGGCTGCACGGCAAACCGCGTGTGCGCCGAATGGGCCGCCAGCAACCGTTGAAAGCGCGCGCTGCCCACGGTGCCGCGCGTGGCCAGCACGCCCACATGGTGGGTCTGGCTGCAGGCGGCCGCGGGCTTGAGCGCGGGCTCCACGCCGATGGCGGGCAGGTCGGGCAGCGTGGCGCGCAGCCGCTCCACGGCCGCGGCCGTGGCCGTGTTGCAGGCCACCACCAGGGCCTTGATGCCATGCTGCGCGCGCAGCCAGCGCGCAATCGCCAGCGTGCGCTGCTGCACAAAGGCCTCACCCTTGGCGTCGCCATAGGGGGCGTTGCCGCTGTCGGCCAGGTAGACGAAGTCTTCGTGTGGCAGCTCGTGGCGCAGGGCCTGGAGCACGCTCAGGCCGCCTATGCCGCTGTCGAAGACGCCTATGGGCCGGGCGGCGGGGGGTTCGGTCATGGAATGCGGGGCGATGGATGGGCGAAGGGTGTCACTCTACGCCAGCGGCGCCGGCGCCGCGGCGAAACACCAGCAGGCGGTTGTTGGCCGGCATGGCGTGGTCCTGCGCCAGCGTCAGGCCGTGCTGCGCGGCCAGCGCTGCGATGTCCTCGAAGTGGCGTATGCCGCTTTTCGGGTCGCGCTGGCGCAGCCAGGCGTCGAAGGCGCGGTTGCTCTCGCTGGTGAAGGTCCCGCCGTAGTTGAACGGGCCGTAGAGCGCCAGCAGGCCACCCGCGGGCAGGTGGCCGCCGGCGAGCGCAAACAGGTTCTGTACCAGCGGCCAGGCGACGATGTGCGTGGTATTGGCGCTGAACACGGCGTCGTATGCGCCATCGGGCCAGTCGCCGTGGGCCAGGTCCAGCAGCAGCGGCGCGCGCAGATTGGGCGCGGGATGGGCGGCCTGCCAGGCGCGTATGCCGGCGTGGTTCTCGGCCAGGTCGCTGGTCTGCCAGACGAGGTGCGGCAGGCGCGGCGCGAAGTACACGCCATGCTGGCCCGTGCCCGAGCCTATCTCCAGCACCCGGCGGCGGTCGGCAAAGGCCTGCCGCAGCACGGCGAGGATGGGGGCCTGGTTTTTCTCGCAGGACTGGGAGAAGGGTAGATCGGGCGGAGGATGGGGGGATTGAGAGGCGGTCATGGTGGCTGGAGCATGCACCGCCCGATTATTCCCCCTGTCAGTACGCGGCGCTGGGCGGCGGCTCGGCGCCTGCGGGTTGGCCGGCGAGCTCTGCGCGGCGCTTGCGTGCCGCCTGGGTGAACAGCAGCACGTCCACGCCCACGGCGACGAAGGTGCAGCCCAGGTCCAGGTAGCGGCGCGCGAGTTTCGGGTCGGAGGTCAGCGTGCCCGCGGCCTTGCCGCTGGCGATGATGGTCTTCATGGCGGCCTCGATCGCGGCCTGCACCTCGGGGTGGCCGGGGTTGCCGCGGTGGCCCATGGATGCGGCCAGGTCCGCCGGGCCGATGAACACGCCGTGCACGCCATCCACGGCGCAGATGTCCGCCAGGTTGGCGAGCGCCGTGGTGGTCTCCGCCTGGACCAGCAGGCAGATGTCGTCGTCGGCCACGTCCAGGTAGTCGCTGCGGCTGCTCCACTGCGAGGCACGCCCCGTGGCGCTGCCCACGCCGCGCACGCCCAGGGGCGGGTAGCGTGTGGCGGCAGCGACGGCGCGGGCCTGCTCGGCCGTGTCGATCATGGGCACGAGCAGGGTCTTGGCGCCTATGTCCAGCATCTGCTTGATGAGGGCCGTGCTGCCCTCCACCACGCGCACCACGGGCTGGCCCGGGTGGGCGGCCACGGCCTGCAGCGCGGCCAGCGTGCTGCGCAGGTCGTTGGGCGCATGTTCGCCGTCGATCAGCAGCCAGTCATAGCCACAGGTGGCTGCGGCTTCGGCCAGGTAGGGGTCGGCCATGGACAGCCACAGGCCGATCTGGGGCTGGCGCGCGGCCAGGGCGGATTTGAAGGGGTTGTGTGCGGGCATGTTCAGTCCAGCTGGCCTTGGCAGACATATTTGGTGTGCAGGTAGTCGTCCAGTCCGTGCGTCGATCCCTCGCGCCCGTAGCCCGACTCCTTCACACCGCCAAAGGGTGCGGCCTCGGCCGAGATGGCGCCCTCGTTGATGCCGACGATGCCGGTCTCGAGCAGCTCGGCCACGCGCCAGATGCGGCGCACGTCTTGGCTGTAGAAGTAGGCCGCCAGGCCGAAGGGCGTGTCGTTGGCGGCCCGGATCACCTCGTCTTCGCTCTCGAACATGGTCAGCGGTGCCACGGGGCCGAAGGTTTCCTCGCAGGCGCAGGCCATGTCGGCGCTGGCGCCGGTGAGCACGGTGGGCGCGTAGTAGGTGGGGCCGAGCGCGGCCAGGCGCTGGCCGCCGGTGAGCAGGCGGGCGCCCTTGGCGATGGCGTCCTGCACATGGCGCTCGATCTTCTCGACCGCGCGGTCGTTGATCATGGGTCCGATCTGCGAGGCCGGGTCGCTGGCCGGGCCCACCTTGAGCGCGGCCACACGCGCGGCGAGCTTGTGCGCGAACGCGTCGAACACGCCGCGCTGCACGAACACGCGGTTGGGGCAGACGCAGGTCTGGCCGCCGTTTCGGAACTTGGCGGCCATGAAGCCTTCGACGGCGGCGTCCACGTCGGCATCATCGAAGACGATGAAGGGGGCGTTGCCACCGAGCTCGAGCGAGAGCTTTTTCAGCGTGTCGGCGCTGCGCCGCGCCAGGTGTTTGCCTACGGGCGTGGAGCCGGTGAAGGTGACCTTGCGCACGCGGCCGTCGTCGAGCCACACGTCCACCACCTCGGGCGTGTTCTCGCGCGAGGCGGTGACGATGTTGAGCACTCCCGCCGGCACGCCGGCTTCCTGTGCCAGCAGTACCAGGGCCAAGGAGGTGAGCGGCGTGTCCTCGGCGGGCTTGCAGACCACGGTGCAGCCGGCGGCCAGGGCCGGCGCAATCTTGCGCGCGATCATGGCGGCGGGAAAGTTCCAGGGCGTGATGGCGGCCACCACGCCCACGGGCTCGCGCAGCGCGAACATGCGCCGGCCCGGCACGGGCGCGGGGATGATCTCGCCGTTCACGCGCGTGGCCTCCTCGCCAAACCACTCGATGTAGCTGGCGGCGTAGGCGACCTCGCCCTTGCCCTCGGCCAGGGGCTTGCCCTGCTCCAGGGAGATCAGCCTGCCCAGGTCGTCCTGGTGTGCGAGCACCAGGTCATTCCAGCGCTTGATGATGGCCGCGCGCTGCCTGGCCGGTAGCCTGCGCCAGGCGGGGAAGGCAGCGTGCGCGGCATCGAGCGCGGCGCGGGCCTCGGCTGCGCCCGAGTCGGGCACCTCGGTGATGGTGGCGCCGGTGGCCGGGTCGGTGACGGCCAGGCGTGCAGCCGGTGTGGCGGTCCAGGCGCCGTTGATGAAGTTGGCGCTGCGGATCAGGTCGGTGCGGGTCAGGGTCAGAGGCATGAAATTGGTACCAAATGGGCCTCCAGCGCTTATTGGTAAAGCGCTATCAGCTATTAATAATGTAGCGATCAGCTGACGATGCCCAGATGCCAGGGCACGAACTCATTGTCCCCCAGGCCCAGGGCCTCGCTCTTGGTGGGTTCACCACTGGCGTGACGCAGGATCTGCTCGAAGATGCGTCCGCCCATCTCGGGCACCGTGCATTCGCCATCGACGATCAGGCCGCAGTTGATGTCCATGTCCTCCGTCAGACGCTGGTACATGGGCGTGTTCGTGGCCAGCTTGATCGTGGGCGCGGGCTTGCTGCCGAACATCGAGCCGCGCCCGGTGGTAAAGCAGATCAGGTTGGCGCCGCTGGCGATTTGGCCCGTGGTGGCCACGGGGTCGTAGCCGGGCGAGTCCATGAACACGAAGCCGCTTTCGGTGATGGGCTCGGCGTATTCGTAGACTGCGCGCAGCGGCGTGGTGCCGCCCTTCATGGCGCTGCCCAGCGACTTTTCGAAGATGTTGGCCAGGCCGCCGGCCTGGTTGCCATGGCCCACCACGCCGTTGAACTGCGCGTTCTGGCCGCTGGCATATCGTTCCCACCAGGCCAGCCGGTCGAGCAGCTTTTGGCCTACCTCGGGGCTGATGGCGCGGCGCGTGAGCATGAATTCCACGCCGTGGATCTCGGGCGTCTCGCTCAGGATGGCCGTGCCGCCGTGGCGCACCAGGATGTCCATGGCAGCGCCCAGCGCAGGGTTGGCCGTGATGCCCGAGAAGCCGTCCGAGCCGCCGCACTCCAGTCCGATCTTGAGGTGGCTGGCGCTCACCGTCTGGCGCGTGGCCAGATTGGCGATCGGCAGCATTTCCTCGACGGCGCGGATGCCGGCCTCGATGGTCAAGCGGGTGCCGCCCACTTCTTGCATCACCATGGTGCGCAGCAATCGGCCGTTGGCCGGGTCGTCCTTCAGGCCCTGCGACTCCACGAGCGCACTGACCTGGTTGCGCTCGCAGCCCAGGCCTACGATGAGCACGCCGGCCAGGTTGGGGTGGCGCGCATAGCCGGCCAGCGTGCGGCGCAGCACGTCGAAATGCTCGCTGGGCGAGGACATGCCGCAGCCGCTGGTCTGGGCAAAGGCCACGACGCCGTCCACATGGGGATAGGCCGCGAGCCGCTCGGGCGTGAAATGCGCTGCGATATGCCGGATTACCGTGGCCGAGCAGTTCACCGACGACAGAATGCCGATGAAGTTGCGCGTGCCCACCCGGCCGTCGGCGCGCACAAAGCCCTGGAAAGTCGCGCGTTCGCCCTCGGGTACGTAGTCCACGGGCCGCACATCGGCGCCGAAGGCCGGGTCGCGGTAGAAGTCCACGATCTTCAGGTTGTGGCTGTGCACGTAGTCGCCCGGCTCCAGATCGCGCGTGGCCACGCCGATCACGGTGTCGTACTTGCGCACCTGCTCGCCCTCGGCGATGCGGCGCGCGGCGATCTTGTGCCCAGGCGGCACCTGGGCGCGCGTGCGCACGCCCAGTTCGGGAATTTCCTGACCCAGCGCCAGAGCAGTCTTGGCGACGTAGACGTTGTCGTTGGGGTGCAGGTGCAGCAGGACGGGGCTGGTGTGGGGTGTGATCATTGTCGGAGGCCCGTGGGGGGAGAGGTCAGTTGCGCATCAGCTCACGCAGCCTGAGCTTGTCGATGAGCATGGTTTCCTTCTCATAGACCGCGTACACGTATTTTTCGTAGTCTGGGCCATCCAGGTAGAGCAGGGGCGCGTCGAGCTTGTCGGCCACGGCCTTGAACTCGGGGCTGGCCACGGCCTGACGGAAGGCGTCGCGCAGCTTGGCGAGGACGGCTGGATCCAGGCCCTTGGGTGCGCCTATGCCGTTGGGGGCATCGACCACCACGTTGTATCCCAGGTCCTTGAGCGTGGGCGTGTCCTTGAAGCGTGCCGTGCGCTGCTCGCCCCAGGTGGCCAGCAGGCGCAGCTTGCCGGCCTCGACATGCGGTGCCCAGGAGCTGGAGTCGGCGAGCGCATCCACGTGGCCGCCGAGCACGCCCTGCAGCGCCTCTGCGCCGCCCTTGTAGGGCACATGGTTGAGCTGTATGCCCGCGGCCAGGGCGAATTCCTCCATGCCCACATGGGTGGCGCCGCCCACGCCCGCGTGGGCGTAGGTCACCTGGCCGGGCCTGGCCTTGGCGGCGGCCACCAGATCCTGCAGCGTCTTGAACGGCGATGCGGCCGGAACGGCGATGCCGAAGGTCTGGCCCGAGGTGCGAGCGATGTAGCTGAAGTCCTTGCGTGGGTCGGCCTGTAGGGTGCCAAGCTGCGAGAAGCGCGTGACCGAGATCGGGATCTGGCCGATGGTGTAGCCGTCGGGCTTGGCCGACGCCAGGGCCTTGGCGCCGATCATGCCCGAGGCGCCGGCTCGGTTTTCCACCGCGATGGCCTGACCGAGTACGCGGCCAGCCACGGTGCACAGCGCGCGCATCGACTGGTCGGCCGTGCCACCCGCGGGCCAGGGGCAGATGAAGGTGATGGGGCGCTCGGGCCAGCCCTGCGCGAACAGGCGGGGGGAGGCGGCACCGAGGGTGGCGGCGCCAAGGGCGCCGAGGACGAATTGGCGGCGGTTGCTGCGTGGGGTCTGCATGGGGTCTCCTGTGTTTTTGTCTGCGGACGGACTCTGACCAAACGATCGGCCGGAGCGCATTGTTCGGCGCCGTGGCATAACAATCCAATGAAAATACGGACTCGCTTCATTGCAAAACAGTTATGAATATGACGACAGTCAAGAGAGCTTGGCCATGGCACAGATAGACCGCGTACTGCGCAGCAACCTCAAGCTGCGTCACCTGCAGATGCTGGTGGCGCTGGACCAGTTTCACCACCTGGGGCGGGCGGCGGAATTTCTTTCGCTCACGCAGCCGGCTGTCTCCAAGACGCTGGCCGAGATCGAGTCCCTGTTCGGCCTGCCGTTGTTCGAGCGCTCCACGCGCGGCACCCAGCCCACGGCCGCTGGGGCCAGCGTGGTGCGCTTTGCGCGCTCGGTGCTCGCGGGCTACGAGCGCACGCGCGACGAGATCGCCGCCGAGGCCAGCGGCGCCAGCGGCCGCACCAGCGTGGGCGCCATGGTGTCGGCCACGCCAGTGCTGCTGGTTCAGGCCGTGCAGCGGCTCAAGGCGCGCTCGCGCCGGGCCACTGTGCTCATCGAGGAGGGCGACTTGGCGCGCCTCCTGCCAAAGCTGCGCCTGGGAGAGCTGGATCTGTACGTGGGCCGCCTGGAGCCGGCCTACGCCTCGCCCGACCTTGAGACCGAGCCGCTCTACGAGGACCCCATGGTGGCCGTGGTGCACCCGGGCCACGCGCTTGCGCACCAGGGTGCCGTTCAGTGGGCCGATCTGGCCGAGCAGCCCTGCGTGCTGCCGCCGCCCTGGGCCTCGCTGCGTGTGAAGCTCGAGCAGCAGTTCTTCGCCCATGGTCTGCACCCGCCCGTGGACATCATCGAGTCGACCTCCTTTCTTTCGCAACTCAGCTTCATGCAGCAGCGCGGAGCCGTGGCCTTCGTGGCGCGGGCCGTGGCGCTGCACTTCGCAGAGCAGGGCATGCTGGATGTGCTGCGGCTCGACGTGCCGGTGGAGCTGCCACCCGTGGGGTTGATCACGCTGCGCGGCCAGCGGCCCACGCCGGTGACAGCGTTGCTGCTTGATTGTCTGAGGGAGGGAGTGACACGGCCCGCGCGGCGCAGGCGCCTCGCCCCATTACCGGAACTCCGAGCGCGTCGCGGGTTTCCAACCTGAGTCGATGAACACATCGGCGATGCCGGATACGCGGATACCTCGGCACCCAACGCCTACACAGCACGAGGAGTACGAACCATGACATTGCACATGTCGACCGGACTGATGGTCGTAGCCGCAGCCCTTACCCTGGGAGGTGCCACCGGCGCCTGGGCCCAGGTGACGCCCCGGCAGGAAGCTGCCGCCCAGCTCAAGGCCGACGAGGCCGCGCTGGCACGCGAACGCGGGCAGCTGACCCGGGACGCCAGGCAGCTCAAGGCCGACAAGGCCGAGGGCAGGATGGCCGCCGAGTCCAAGGATTCGATGCGTGTCTACCAGGACAGACAGGCGATCCAGGGCGAGAAGAAGGACATTGCCACAGACGGCAAGGGTTCTCTGCAGCGCAAGGAGGACAAGGCCGCGCTGACGCAGGACGAGGCCCGGCTCAAGGCCGATGCACGCCGTCAGCAGCATGACGACCGGCATGGGCGCATGGCCGCTACCTCGCCCGACGCCGAAAAGGTCTATCAGGACCGGCAGGCGATCAAGGGCCAGGAAAAGGCGATTACCGACGACCAGGCCCGGCTGCGCGCCGAGTGAGGTGAGCTCAGGGCGCGGCGCAGGAGTCGCCCAGCCCCGCCATGCCCGCGAGCTTCTGCAGCCGCGTGCGACTGTCCAGGCAGTCCTGTCGCCGCGCCTGCAGCGCCTGCTGCTGCGCCAGCTGTGCGGCCTGTGCGCGCTCGGTCTGCAGCTGGGCGATGCGCGTGCGCAGCTGCGCCAGGGCCGCCTGGGCGGCCTTTTCGCCCTCCCGGATGGCCTGGCGGCGCAGGTGGAAGTCCGTCGGGCCCATGTCCAGCACCTCGGGGCGTATCACCACGTCGGCGCGCGCGAGCTCGGCCTGGCCGAGCCTCTGACCCATGATGGCGATGGACTGGGTGAGCGCGCCCAGCATGTGCTCGGGGGCCTTGCCGCGCGCCTTGTTGGAGATGTCCACGGCCACCACCACGTCGGCGCCGAGCTGGCGCGCCGCATCCACGGGCACGGGGCTGACGATGCCGCCGTCGACGAAATGGAACTTGCCAATGGCCACGGGCTGGAACACGCCCGGGATGCTGCTGGACGCGCGCACCGCCTGGCCCGTGTTGCCGCGCGCGAACACGGTGCGCTCGCCGTCCTCGAGCCTCGTCGATACGGCCACGAAGGGTTTGGGCAGCTGCTCCAGGCTCTTGCGGCGCACCTGCTCGTTCACATAGTCCTCTAGCCTCTGGCCCTGCACCAACCCGCCCGAGGACAGCTGCAGGTCGCGGATGCTGGACTCGTCCAGGGCCACGGCCTTTCGCTGCAGCTCGGCGGCGTTCATGCCGCTCGCGTACAGCGCGCCGACCACGCTGCCCGCGCTGGTGCCGGCCACGACGGCCGGCGCCAGGCCGTTGGCCTCGAGCGTCTTGAGCACGCCGATGTGCGCAAATCCCTTGGCCGCGCCGCCGCCCAGGGCAATGCCGATCTTGATGGGGGCGGGGGCGGTGGCCACCGGGGCCGCCACGGGTGCGGGGTTGTGGCCTGTCGGGCTTCCGGCGCAGGCGGCAAGGCCGGCCAGGCCCAGATAGCTCAAGGGGCGCAAGAGGGCCGCCATGCGCATGGCGAGGGGCCCCGCTTCAGATCCTGTTTTCATCAGGGGCGGGAGTATAGGGCGCGGTGTTTTGCTCCCTTGCGAGCAAGGTTGTTGTGCTATGAAACACTGAGAAAAAATAGCCGCCAGCGCTTATATGGCAAGCGCTGACAGCTATCAATTAAGGAGCATATCAGCCCTTGGCGATCAGCGTCGCGATGGCCTCGCCCACCTGCGTGGTGTTGGCATCGCCGCCCAGGTCGGGCGTGCGTGGCCCGCTCCTGATGACCTCCTCGATGGCCGCGACGATGGCGTCATGCGCCTGCCGGCCCGCGCCCTGGCCGTGGGTCAGAAAGTCCAGCATGAGCGCGCCGGACCAGATCATGGCAATCGGGTTGGCGATATTGCGCCCGTAGATGTCGGGCGCCGAGCCGTGCACGGGCTCGAACAGGCTGGGGAAGGTCCGGTCCGGGTTGAGGTTGGCCGAGGGCGCGAGGCCAATCGTGCCCGTGGTGGCCGGCCCCAGGTCGGAGAGGATGTCGCCGAACAGATTCGTGGCCGCCACCACGTCGAAGCGCCCGGGCTGCAGCACGAAGCGCGCCGTGAGGATGTCGATGTGCTGCCTGTCCAGCGTCACCTCGGGATACTGCTGGGCCACCTCCTCGGCGCGCTGGTCCCACCAGGGCATGCTGATGGCGATGCCGTTGCTCTTGGTGGCGAGCGTCACATGCTTTCTCGCGCGGCTCTGGGCCAGGTCGAAGGCAAATTTGAGCAGGCGGTTGGCGCCGTGGCGCGAGTAGACCGATTCCTGGATCACGACCTCGCGGTCCGTGCCCTCGTACATGATGCCGCCGAGCGATGTGTACTCGCCCTCGGTGTTCTCGCGCACGACCAGGTAGTCGATGTCGCCGGGCTTGCGGCCCGCGAGCGGGCAGGGCACGCCCTCGAACAGGCGCACCGGGCGCAGGTTGATGTACTGGTCGAACTCGCGCCGGAACTTGAGCAGCGACCCCCACAGCGACACATGGTCGGGCACCGTGGCGGGCCAGCCCACGGCACCGTAGTAGATGGCGTCCATGCCCGAGAGCTGGGCCTTCCAGTCGTCGGGCATCATCTTGCCGTGCTGTTGGTAGTAGTCGCAGTGCGCCCAGTCGAAGGGGTGCAGCTCCAGCGCCAGGCCAAAGCGTGCGGCCGCGGCCTGCACGGCGCGCAGGCCCTCAGGCATGACTTCGCGGCCGATGCCGTCGCCGGGCAGGACGGCGATCTTGTAGGTGGTTTGCATGCGGTGGTTCTCCGGGATGTGATGACCGCCATTGTTCACTGATGACGGGATTCATACAATGTGCGATTCTGTGGTTGTACTGTTCACATATCGTGCAGAAAATCCCGCCCACCGACGACCTGCGTGTCTTCTGCACCGTGGTGCGCAAGGCCGGCTTTGCCGCGGCGGCGCAGGCGCTGTCGGCTTCGCCCGCCTACGTGAGCAAGCGCATCCGCCTGCTGGAGCAGGAGCTGGGCGTGCCGCTGCTGCATCGCACCACGCGTCGCGTCACGGTCACCGACCAAGGCGAGCGCGTGTTCCACTGGGCGCAGCGCATCCTCGACGACATGGACCAGCTCTTGCAGGAGGTGGCCGTCACGCGCCGCGAGCCGCAGGGGCTGCTGCGTATCTCCAGCAGCTTCGGCTTCGGGCGCAACGTGGTCGCGCCCGCGCTCTCGCGCCTGGTGCGGCGCCACCCGGGCCTGCAGGTGCGGCTGGAGGTCTTCGACCGGCTCGTTGACGTCGCGGGCGAGGGCTTTGACCTGGACGTGCGCGTGGGCGACGAGATCGCACCGCACCTGATCGCGCGGCGCCTGGCCGACAACCACCGCGTGCTCTGCGCCGCGCCCGAGTACCTCGCGCGCCGGGGCACGCCGCGCAGCCTGGCCGAGCTGCCCGCGCACGACTGCCTGGTGATCAAGGAGCGCGACCACCCGTTCGGCGTGTGGCGCCTGCGCGCGGGAGCGCAGGAGGAGACGGTGAAGGTGACCGGGCCGCTGTCGGCCAACAACGGCGAGATGGTGGTGCAGTGGGCCGTGGATGGCTGTGGTATCGCGCTGCGCTCGCTCTGGGACGTGGGCGCGCACCTGCGCGCGGGGCGTCTCGTGCAGGTGCTGCCCGAATGGCGGCAGGAAGCCAACGTGTGGGCCGTCTATCCCACGCGGCTGCAGCTTTCAGCCAAGGTGCGCGTGTGCGTGGAGTTTCTGCAGGAATACTTTGCGCAGGGGGTTGTGGCATGAGCCGTCCGGTGCGCTCCGCCCGCCTGCTGCAACTGCTGGACGAACTCCGCCGCCGCCGCAGGCCCGTCACCGCCGCCGCGCTGGCCGAGCGCCTGGGCGTGAGCCCGCGCACGCTGTACCGCGACATCAACACCCTGCGCGCGCAGGGCGCCGACGTGGCGGGCGATGCGGGCGTGGGCTACCAGTTGCGCCCCGGCTTCCTGCTGCCGCCGATGATGTTTCCGCCCGAGGAGCTGGAGGCCCTGCTGCTCGGCGCCCGGTGGGTGGCCGCCCACGCCGACCCGCAACTGGCCGCGGCCGCCACGCAGGCCATGGAGCGCATCGCTGGCATCCTGCCCGATGCCCTGCGGCTGGAGGTGGAAACCAGCGGCCTCTTCGCCCCGGGATGGCAGGGCCCGCCGCCCGAGCCCTGGGTCTCCACGCTGCGCCACGCCATCCGCGCGGGCCATGCGGTGCGCATGCGCTATGCCGACGCGGACGGAGCCGTCACCGAGCGGGTGGTGTGGCCCTTTGCCATGGCCTTCCTCGACCAGGTGCGGTTGCTGGCGGGCTGGTGCGAGCTGCGCGGCGACTTCCGCCACTTCCGCGCCGACCGGGTGCTGGCGCTGGAAGACACCGGCCGCCGCTACCCGGCGCAGCGCCACCAGTTGCTGCGGCGCTGGCAGCGGGAAAAGCTGCGCGAGACTGCTGACAGGAATTGACAGCGCCCCGGCGCAGACTGCGGTTCCTTCACCACTTGCAAAGGAGCCCACCATGCGCGACGACACCCTGACCTTCTACACCCATCCCATCTCCCGCGGCCGCGTCACGCGCTGGATGCTGGAGGAAACCGGCCTGCCCTACGAGGAGGTCATCATGGACTACGGCACCACGATGAAGGGGGCTGAATACCTGGCGATCAACCCCATGGGCAAGGTGCCCGCGCTGCGCCACGCTGGCGTGGTCATTACCGAGGGCGCCGCCATCTGCACCCACCTTGCCGACCTGGTGCCGCACAAGGCGCTGCTGCCGCCGCCCGGCACGGCGCCGCGCGGACTGTGCTACCGCTGGCTGTTCTTCGCCGCCGGGCCGCTGGAGTCGTTCCTCACCGCGCGCAAGTACGGCGCGCTGGCGCCCTCATCGCAGGCGGGCTACGGCAACGAGGCCGACCTGATGCGCACGCTGGAGCAGGCCGTGGCCGGCAGGGCGCACCTGGCGGGCGATGGCTTCACCGTGGCCGACCTCTACATGGCCTCGGTGCTCGGTTACTACATGCACTTCGGCATGCTCGAGCGCAAGGCCGTGTTCGAGGACTATGCGCTGCCCCACCTGCAGCGCCCGGCGGCCTTGCGCGCCAACGCCCGCGACGACGCGTTGGCGGCGGCGCATCCGCTTCCGGCGATGGTCGGGTGATCTTGGAGAGAAATGAGCCTGCAGGACCTGCCTATAAAGAGCGAGCAGCTATTTACTTGGTAGCTTTCAGGCGGTTGGATCGACGACCGTGGGCGTCCTCGTCCGCGTCACGGTGGCATGACGCCGTGGATGCCTGGCCCGGGCGCCGCGCCCCGGACTGCCCGCGCTGGGTGTGGCGTTCAGCCCGCCAGCGCGGCCTTGACGGCGGCGGACACCTGGCCCATGTCGGCCTTGCCCGCCAGGCGGGTTTTGACCACGCCCATGACCTTGCCCATGTCGCCCGGGCCCTTGGCGCCGACCTCGGCGACGATGGCCTTGACGGCGTCGAGGATTTCGGACTCGGACATGCGCTCGGGCAGATAGGCCTTGAGCACGTCCAGCTCGGCCTTTTCCTTGTCGGCCAGGTCCTGGCGGCCCGCGCCCTCGAAGGCGGCGATGCTGTCCTTGCGCTGCTTGATGAGCTTGTCCACGATGGCGACGATGGCCGCGTCGTCGAGCGTGATGCGCTCGTCCACTTCCTTTTGCTTCATGGCCGCCTGCAGCAGGCGGATAGTGCCCAGGCGTGCGCTGTCCTTGGCACGCATGGCGGTCTTCATGTCTTCGGTGATCTGGTCTTTGAGGCTCATGGCTGCTTCCGTGAATCAGTGAGTGGCAAACCCGCAAAACAAAAAACCCGCGCTTGGCGTCCCTAGCGCGGGTTGATGGGCGATCCGTGAAAGGACGGCGCCGAAACTGTGCTCAGTACAGCTTCTTGGGCAGCTGCATGCTGCGCACGCGCTTGTAGTGGCGCTTGACGGCGGCGGCCTTCTTGCGCTTGCGCTCGGCGGTGGGCTTCTCGTAGAACTCGCGGGCGCGCAGGTCGGTCAGCAGGCCCAGCTTTTCGATGGTGCGCTTGAAGCGGCGCAGGGCAACGTCAAAAGGTTCGTTTTCTTTAACGCGAATGGTGGTCATTAGCTAATGTGTTTCCAAAATGTGCCCACAGAGGGTTCCCAGGAAGATCGGGCCTGGGTGCCATGTGCGGCGGGTTCCCCGTCTTCTAACTAGTATCCGGCCGACGGGGTATTGCCAGCAAAGCCAAGCATTATAGGCTTACAGAGATTGTTGGCAAGGATTCCGTGGCATCCTGCGCACTGCGGAAATCCCTGATACCTTTACAGGGACAGTCCATCGGTTTGCCGAATTGGCAAAAGATTCATACGATATGAACATTTAAGACAGGCCGCAGCCATGACCTCTGAAACCGTCAACCTGGGCGCGCCGGATGCCGGCGCCGATGCCCAGTCCGTCCAGCAGGCCCCCGCGCTGGAGCAGGCCCTTGCACGCCCCTATCAGCATGGCTTCGTGACCGACATCGAGTCCGACAGCCTGCCGCCGGGCCTGAACGAGGACACGATACGCGCCATCTCGCGCAAGAAGAAGGAGCCCGAGTTCCTGCTCAACTGGCGCCTGGCGGCCTTGAAGCGCTGGCAGGCCATGGAGCTGCCCGACTGGGCGCGGCTGAAGATCGCGCCCATAGACTTCCAGGCGCTGTCCTACTACTCGGCACCGAAGTCCATGAAGGAAAAGCCCAAGAGCTTGGACGAGGTCGATCCGAAGCTGCTCGAGACCTACGAAAAGCTCGGCGTGCCGCTGCACGAGCGCGCGGCGCTCGCCGGCGTGGCCGTGGATGCGGTGTTCGACTCGGTCTCGGTGGGCACGACGTTCCGCAAGCAGCTGGCCGACGTGGGCGTGATCTTCTGCTCGTTCTCGCACGCGGTGCAGAACCACCCCGAGCTGGTCGAAAAATACCTGGGCACGGTGGTGCCGCAGGGCGACAACTTCTACGCCGCGCTCAACTCGGCGGTGTTCTCGGATGGCTCCTTCGTCTACATCCCCAAGGGTGTGCGCTGCCCCATGGAGCTGTCCTCGTACTTCCGCATCAACGCGCAGAACACTGGCCAGTTCGAGCGCACCCTGATCATTGCCGACGAGGGCAGCCAGGTCAGCTACCTCGAGGGCTGCACCGCGCCGCAGCGCGACGAGAACCAGCTGCACGCGGCCGTGGTCGAGCTCATCGCGCATGACGATGCCTTCATCAAGTACTCCACCGTGCAGAACTGGTACCCCGGTGACGAGAACGGTGTGGGCGGCATCTACAACTTCGTGACCAAGCGCGGTCTGGCCGCGGGCAGACGATCGCGCATCGCGTGGACGCAGATCGAGACCGGCTCGGCGATCACCTGGAAGTACCCGAGCGTGGTGCTGCGCGGCGACGAGTCCAATGGCGAGTTCCACTCGATCGCCGTGTCCAACCACTGGCAGCAGGCGGACACGGGCACGAAGATGATCCACCTGGGCAAGAACACCACCAGCCGCATCGTCTCCAAGGGCATCAGCGCGGGCCATGCGCAGAACAGCTACCGTGGCCTGGTGCGCGTCAATCCCGGTGCCGAGGGCGCGCGCAACCACACGCAGTGCGATTCGCTGCTCATAGGCAGCCATTGCGGCGCCCACACCTTCCCCTATGTGGACACGGCGCGCGCCGACGCCGTGGTCGAGCATGAGGCGACGACCACGCGCATCTCCGAGGAGCGGCTGTTCTACTGCGAGCAGCGCGGCATCGACGCGCAGGAGGCCACGGCGCTGATCGTCGGCGGCTTCTGCCAGGCCGTGCTCGAGGAGCTGCCCATGGAGTTCGCGCTCGAGGCCAAGGCCTTGCTCGCCGTGTCGCTCGAAGGCGCGGTCGGCTGATACCGAAATTTGAATAAAAAGCGGCTCCAGCGCTCATCTGGAAAGCGCGGTAAGCTATCAAAAATATAGGAACCCACATGACCCAACCCACCCCTTTGCTGCAAGTGCGCGACCTGCGCGTTCAAGTTGGCGAGCGCACCGTGCTGCACTCGGTATCGCTCGATGTGCAGCCCGGCCAGCTCGTCGTGCTCATGGGCGCCAATGGCAGCGGCAAGAGCACGCTGGGCATGGCGCTGGCGGGCCACCCGCATTACCAGGTGCTGGGCGGGCAGGCGCTGCTCGCCGGCCAGGACCTGCTGCAGCTGCCCGCGCATGAGCGCGCGCGCGCCGGGCTGTTCCTGTCCTTCCAGTCGCCGCCCGATGTGCCGGGCGTGAAGAACAACTTCTTCATCCGCACGGCACTGAACGCCATGCACGAGGCGCGCGGCCAGGAGCCGCTCGACGCCTTCGACTTCCTCTCGAGCGCCAAGAAGGCAGCCAAGGAGCTGGGCCTGCCCGAGGCCATGCTGAACCGACCGGTCAACGAGGGCTTCTCGGGCGGTGAGAGAAAGCGCAACGAGCTCCTGCAGCTGTCGCTGCTCAAGCCCCGCCTTGCCATGCTCGACGAGATCGACTCGGGCATGGACGTGGACGGCGTGCGCGCCGTCGTCGCCCTGGTGCAGAAGCTGCGCGCAAGCGGCACGGCCTTCATCGTCGTCTCGCACTATCTGCAGATGATCGAGCAGCTCGAGCCCGATACCGTGCTGCGCCTGGATCAGGGCTGCATCGCCGAGACCGGCGACCTCGAGCTCGCGCGCGGCATCGCACGCACGGGCTTTGCGCGCGCGCGCCAGACCGTGGAGGCCTGAGGCCATGGACAGCGCAAGAGCCGACATCCTCGCCGCGCGCCAGCACCTGGAGCAGCAGGGCTGGATCGCACGCCACAGCGAAGCCTTCCACCACCTGCCGCCGCCCGCGCTCGCACAGTGGCTGGGCGCGCAGCACGAGCAGGGCTGCGAGGCCCCGGCCCTCGACGGCTCGGGCTGGACGCTGCACCCCATACACAACCAGTTCGGCAACCACGCCTCCAGCGGCATCCACGCGCGCTGGCTCGATGCACTCGCCCCGGCCGAGCGCGCCGAGCTCTTCGCCGGCCTGCCGCTGCCCGGCGACGGCGAGGCCGCGCCCTTTGCCTGGGCGCACCGCGCGCTGTGCCGCCTGGGTCTGCGCCTGCGCATCAGCGCCACGCCCGGGCGCGAGCGCGAACCCGTCTGGCTCGAACTGCGCCACCTGCCGCGCGCCCAGGCCGAGGCGCCGCTGCTCGTGGTCGACGTGGACCCCGGCGTGCAATGCGTGCTCCTGGAAACCCATGAGCGCGAGGCCGGCGCCTGCCACCAGCAGGTCGCGCAGAACCTGCACGCCCATGTGCGCCTGGGCGCGGGCGCCACGATGCAGCACCTGCGCATCGTCCGTCCCGCGGCGGCCGACAGCGTGGCCCACCATGTGCATGTCAGCGTGGCCGCGGGCGCGCAATATGCCCAGGCCCTGGTCGCCACCAGCGGCGGCTACCACCTGCAGCGCAACCACATCACGCTGCAGGGCACGGGGGCACAGGCGCGCAGCTGCGCGCTGCTGCTCGCGGGCGCCGACAAGCTGGACCAGCAGTCCTACACCCGCATCGAGGCCGCGCATGGCGTAAGCAGCGTGCAGACCCTCGCGCTGGCCCAGGGCAGGGCGCATGTGGTGGCCAACGCCCACACCTGGATTGCGCCGGGCGCCGACGAGGCCGACGTGCACCAGCGCCTCACGGGCGTGCCGCTCGCGGGCAACCCGCGCCTGATCCTGCGCCCGCACCTGGAGATCCTGCACGACAACGTGCAGGCCGCGCATGGCGCCACCTGGGGCGCGCTGCCCGAGGAGGCGCTGTTCTACGCGCGCCAGCGCGGCCTGGACGAGGCCAGCGCGCGCGCCCTCATCATCGAGGGCATGGCGCGCGCGCTGCTCGAGCGCTGCCTGGGCTCTGAGGACAACGGCCTGCTGGCCCAGTGGCTGCGCGCCGGCTGGCTCACGCGCGCCGTCGCGGCGCAGCTGCAGGGCGAGGCGGAGGTGCACCATGGCTGAAGTGCTCTCCGTGGCCGATCTGCGCACGCAGTTCCCCATACTCGCCCAGAGCGTGCATGGCCAGCCGCTGGCCTATCTGGACAACGCGGCCACCACGCAGACGCCACTGGCCGTGCAGCAGGCGCTGCAGCGCTTCGAGCAGCATGACCGCGCCAACATCCACCGCGGCGTGCATACGCTGAGCCAGCGCGCCACCGACGCGTTCGAGGCCGCGCGTGTCGAGCTCAAGCGCTTCGTCGGCGCGGGCCGCGCGCACGAGTTCGTCTTCACGAGCGGCACGACCGAGGCCCTCAACATCGTCGCCCAGGGCCTGTGGGCCGCGGGGGCGCCCAAGGCCTGGCTGCGCGCGGGCGACCGCATCATCGTCAGCGGCCTGGAGCACCACGCCAACCTCGTGCCCTGGCAGCAGGCCGCGCGCATGACGGGCGCCGAGCTTGTCGTGCTGCGGCCCGACGCCCAGGGCCGTGTGCATGTGCGGGACCTGGAGGCCCTGCTCACGCCCGCCACGCGCGTGCTGGCCATCACCGCCTGCGCCAACGCCACGGGCGAACGCCCGCCGTACGAGCAGATGCTGAGCCTGGCGCGCGCCGCCGGCGCGCTGACGGTGCTGGACGCCGCCCAGGCCGTGGGCCACGAGATGCCGGCGATCGCCGACCTGGACTGCGACTTCATGGCCTTCTCGGGCCACAAGATCTATGGCCCCATGGGCACGGGCGCCTTGGTAGGCAAGCGCGAGGCGCTACAACTTCTGTATCCGCTGCGCCTGGGCGGCGACATGGTCGACTGGGTCAGCTATGAGGAGGCCGGCTGGGCCCCGCTGCCCGCGCGCCTGGAGGGCGGCACGCCCAACGTCGCCGGCGCCGTGGGGCTGGCGGCGGCCGCGCGCTTCATCGACAGCGTGGGGCGCGGCGCCATCGACGCGCACCTGCACGCGCTGCGTGCGCAGGCCGTGGCGGGGCTGTCGGCGATCGACGGCGTCACCGTGCTCGCGCCGCATGCCACGCAGGCCTCGCTCGTGTCCTTCGTGGCGCGCGACGTGCATCCGCACGACATCGGCACGCTGCTTGACGAGCGCGGCATTGCCGTGCGCACGGGCCACCACTGCGCCCAGCCGCTGCACGACCACCTGGGCCTGGGGCCGACCACGCGCGCCTCGTTCGCCCTGTACAACACCGCCGAGGAGGTCGACCGTCTGGTCGCCGCCGTGGCCCATGCCGTGAAGGTTTTTCAATGAGCAGTGCCGAGAACGACCTGTACCAGGAAGTGGTGCTGGAGCACAAGCGCGCGCCGCGCAACTTCGGCCACCTGGCCGCGCCCACGCACCAGGCACAGGGCACCAACCCCTCCTGCGGCGACCGCATCGCGGTGGAACTGCAGCTCGACGGTGACCGTGTGGCCGACATCCGCTTCACTGGCCAGGGCTGCGCCATCTGCATGGCGTCCACGTCCATGATGACCGAGGCCGTCAAGGGCCGCGACCTGGCCGTGGCGCAGGAGCTGCAGCAGCATTTCCGCGCCGTGCTCACGGGCGAGGAAGACCCCGAGGAGGCGCCGCTGGGCAAGCTCGTGAGCCTGTCGGGCGTGCGCCAGTACCCGAGCCGCATCAAATGCGCGCTGCTCGGCTGGCACGCGCTCATGCACGCCATTGCCGACAACGACGGCCAGCCCGTGTCGACCGAGGAGGGCCAGCCATGATGAACCGCCGCCACCGCGAGGACGTGCTGGTGCGCCGCAACGTCATGGTCGAGACCATCCCGAGCGGCCAGCCCGTGGAGCTCGAGCAGGGCATGCTGGCCCAGATCACGCAGGCGCTGGGCTCGTCGTTCACGCTGCTCGTCGAGGGCCAGCTCATGCGCCTCAAGGGCCAGGACGCCGACGCCATCGGCAAGCAGCCGCCCGAGACCGTCGCCGTGCCCGAGGACCTGCACATCGACGACCTGGAGCCGCTCATCTGGGACACGCTGCGCACCTGCTACGACCCCGAGATCCCGGTCAACATCGTCGATCTGGGACTGGTCTACCGCCTGGACTTCTCGCCGTCGGACGAGGCCGACAAGGTGCGCGTGGTCATCGACATGACGCTCACCGCCCCGGGCTGCGGCATGGGCGAGTCGATCGCCAACGAGGTCTGCGACAAGGTGCTGGCCCTGCCGCGCGTGGCCGACATCACCGTGAACCTGGTGTTCGACCCGCCCTGGGATCGCTCCATGATGAGCGAGGAGGCGCAGCTCGCGCTCGGGCTGTAGGGCTCAACCCTGCGCCAGCGCCTGGGCGCAGGCCGCGGCGCTGGCCCAGGCCCACTGGAAGTTGTAGCCGCCGAGCCAGCCCGTGATGTCAACCACCTCGCCGATGAAGTACAGGCCCGGCTGGGCCTTGGCCTCCATGGTCTGCTGCGACAGCGCGCGCGTGTCCACGCCGCCGAGCGTGACCTCGGCCTTCTTGTAGCCTTCGGTGCCCATGGGCGTGAGCTGCCATTGCGCCAGGCGCTCGGCCAGGCGCGCCAGGGCCTTGTCGCTGGCCTCGTTGATGGGGCGCTGCCAGTCGGCATCGGTGCTGGCCCAGGCCTCGGCCAGGCGGCTGGGCACGAGGGTGGCGAGCTCGTTGGCGATGCGCCTTCTCGACCGTGCCTTGGCCTCGCGCAGCGCCTCGGCCAGGTCCACGCCCGGCGCCAGATTGATGGTGAGCGGCTGTCCGGCCTGCCAGTAGCTCGAGATCTGCAGCACGGCCGGGCCCGACAGGCCGCGGTGGGTGAACAGCAGATCCTCGTGGAAGGCCATGCGCTCCTTCTTCGCGCCGGTGCTGATCTCCACCGGCAGCGCCAGGCCCGCCAGATGCGCATAGGGCGCCCAGTCCGCGCCGTCGAAGGTCAGTGGCACCAGGCCCGGGCGCTGCGCCACGAGCGGCAGGCCGAACTGGCGCGCGAGCCGGTAGCCCAGGTCGCTCGCGCCGATCTTGGGGATGGACAGGCCGCCCGTGGCAATGACCAGGCTGCGCGCCTGCACCGGGCCACGGTCGGTATCGATTTGATAGCTGCCAGCGATTGCCTGCTCTGCGCTGGAGGCCAAAAACGCCACATTCTTCACGCCGCAGGGCTGCCAGCGCTGCACGCCGCCGTCGGCGCATTCGGCGAGCAGCATGGCGATGATGTCCTCGGCCGAATCGTCGGCGAACAGTTGGCCCTTGTGCTTCTCGTGAAAGGCGATGCCGTGGCGCTGCACCAGCGCGATGAAGTCCTGCGGCGTGTAGCGCGACAGGGCCGAGCGGCAGAACTGCGGGTTCTGCCCCACGAAGTGCCGGTGCGGCGCGCGCACGTCGAGGTCGCGGTTGGTGAAGTTGCAGCGCCCGCCGCCCGAGATGCGGATCTTCTCCGCCACCTTGTCGGCATGGTCTATGAGCAGCACCTTGAGCCCGCGCTGGCCCGCCCGCGCGGCGCAGAACAGGCCGGCGGCGCCGGCGCCGATGATGACGGCGTCAAAAAAGGGTGTGGACATGGGGCGGTGCGTGCAGGCAAAGCCCGCCATTGTCGCCGCGTCGCGGCCTGCCAGTTTCTACAATGTTCCGCATGAACCTGCCCGCGCACCAACTCAGCATGACCGTGCTCATGTCGCCCGACATGGCCAACTTCTCCGGCAACGTCCACGGCGGCGCCATCCTCAAGCTGCTCGACCAGGTCGCCTATGCCTGCGCCAGCCGCTACTCGGGCTGCTATGTGGTGACGCTCAGCGTCGATCAGGTGATGTTTCTGCAGCCCATCCATGTGGGCGAGCTCGTCACCTTTCTGGCCAGCGTCAACCACACGGGCAAGTCGTCGATGGAGATAGGCATCAAGGTCGTGGCCGAGAACATCCGCAGCCAGGTGGTGCGGCATGTGAACAGCTGCTTCTTCTCGATGGTGGCGGTGGACGACGCGGGCAAGCCCACGCCCGTGCCGCCGCACACGCCCCAGGGCCACGACGAGCGCCGCCGCTGGGAGGCCGCCGTGCTGCGCAAGTCGCTGCGCCGCGAGCAGGCCGAGCGCTTCGAGCAGATCCGCCAGGCGGCACAGGCCAGCGCGGGGGCGTAAACGGATCCTGTCCCTGCGCTTGCCCCCAGATTTCCAGCAACGCAAGGGCTTCCCCACCTTTGCACGCATTACCTCTCCCTGAGATGGCTTCACCACTTTTTTGCGAGCGCCTCCGGCGCGAAGAGTCTCTACTTCTCAGCACGCTGGATTTGTGGGGGGGATTACCGCGCTTGTGGCTATTGCTCGTGCGTCACTTCGGTGCCATGCGGATGGCGCCGTCGAGGCGGATCACCTCGCCGTTGAGCATGTCGTTCTCGAAGATGTGGCGCACCAGCCGGGCATAGTCCTCGGGGCGGCCCAGGCGGCTGGGGAAGGGGACGCTGGCGGCCAGCGCGTCCTGCACCTCCTGGGGCATGCCGAACAGCATAGGGGTGCCGAAGATGCCCGGGGCGATGGTCATGTTGCGGATGCCGCTCTTGGCCAGGTCGCGCGCAATCGGCAGAGTCATGCCAACCACGCCACCCTTCGATGCCGAATAGGCGGCCTGACCGATCTGCCCATCGTATGCGGCCACGCTGGCCGTGGAGATGAGCACGCCGCGCTCGCCCGTGGCCTCGGGCTCGTTGCGGCTCATGGCCTCGGCCGCGAGGCGGATCATGTTGAACGTGCCCACGAGGTTCACGGCAATCGTCTTGCTGAAGCTGGCCAGCGCATGGGCGCCGCTTTTGCCCACGGTCTTCTCCGCGGGGGCGATGCCGGCGCAGTTGACGAGGCCCATGAGCTTGCCCATGGACAGGGCCTGGGCGACGACGGCCTGGCCGTCGGCCTCGCTGCTCACGTCGCAGCGCACGAAGGCGCCGCCGATCTCCCTGGCCAGTGTCTCGCCCTTGTCGGCCTGCATGTCGGCGATCACGACCTTGCCGCCTGCTGCGGCCAGCATGCGCGCCGTGCCTTCGCCCAGGCCCGAGGCGCCGCCCGTGACGATGAATACCTTGCCCTTGATCTCCATTCGCTGTCTCCTGTGGGTAACGTTGACGTAAACGTCAATTATGGCGGCGATGGGTCGCGTCGCGCAAAAGAAAACCCGGCCGGGGCCGGGTTGTGCAAGGGGGAGGGCCGCCGGATCAGCGGAAGCCGACGCGGTCGAGCATCTGCTGCACCTTGGTGGAGTTGGCGCCCACGGCGCCGATGGGAATGGTCTCGCTCTTGAACGGCTTGCCGCCGGTCATGGCCGTGAGGGCCGGGTTCTCGAGCACGACGCCCTTGGCCGCGGGCCACTCATTGTTGGCGTTGGCAAAGTAGTTCTGTGCCTCGGGGCTGGCCAGGTATTCCAGGAACTTGATGGCGTTGGCCTCATGCTTGGTGTGGCGTGCCACGGCGCCGCCGGCGATGTTCAGGTGCGTGCCCCAGGACTGTTGGTTGGGGAAGACCACACCGACCTTTTCCACGACGGCCTTGTCGGCGGGCTTGTCCGAGCGCATCAGGCGCGCCAGGTAGTAGCTGTTGCTGACCGCGATGTCGCATTCACCGGCCGCCACGGCCTTGATCTGATCGGTGTCACCGCCCTTGGGCCAGCGGGCCATGTTGTCGACCATGCCCTTGAGCCATTGCTCGGTCTTCTGCTCGCCCATGTGCTCCATGACGGCGCCGAACAGGCTCAGGTTGTAGGGGTGCGAGCCGGAGCGGATGCAGAGCTTCTCCTTGTTCTTGGGGGCGCCCAGTTCCTCGTAGGTGTCCACGTCCTCGCGGTTGACGCGGGCCTTGTTGTAGACGATGACGCGGGCCCGGGTGGACAGGCCGAACCACGAAATGCCGCCATCGGCCGTGGGCGTGGCGCGCAGGTTGGCCGGGATCGCGTCCTCGAGCACCTTGGAGCGCACCGGCAGGAACAGGCCATCGACCTCGCCGCGATACAGGCGTGCGGCATCGACGAGCAGGATCACGTCGGCCGGCGATGCAGAACCTTCGGCCTTCAGACGCGCCATGATGCCGGCGTCGTCGGAGTCCACGCGCTGGACCTTGATGCCCGTGGCCTTGGTGAAGCCGCTGTACAGGGCCTCGTCCGTGGGGTAGTGGCGTGCCGAATACAGGTTGATGACTTGCTCCTGTGCGCTGGCAATGCCTGCGGCTGCCAGGATGCCGATGGCCAGCAGGGATTTCACGGTTTTGGACATGAGGGTCGAATCTTTCTCGAAGTAGGCGACAGGGCGATGATAAGGCAAACGAGAATCGTTCTTAAATGTGCGGCGCGGCGCAAGGGGAATCCTGCGGACGCAAAAAAAAGGCCCAGTCTGCGACTGGGCCCTAAGGGATCCATGAAACGCGGAGTTTCGGAGGGATCCAAGGAGACAACTGGTGGGACTTGCCATCAGTGACGACAAGTCCGATGGATCAATTATAGGTGAAAACCCTTATCAACGCTTGCGGGCGGCAACGTCCACGGTCTTGGCGGCGTTGGTGGCCGAGCTGGTGACGGCGTTGAAGTTGGCTTCAGCCACGTCGCTGGCTTGCTTCACGGCCTTTTGCACGGACTCGAAAGCGTTGTTGGCGGCGGAGACGGCGCTCTTGAAGACGGCGACCGTGGTTTCGGAACCGGCAGGAGCGCTCTTGGCGGCGGTGTCCACCAGATTGCTGAAGTTGCGCTGTGCTTCGGCGGCCTGGGCTTCGAAGGCCTTGCTGAACTCGGCGCCGGTGCCCGAGGCGATCTCGTACACATGACGGCTGTAGGCGGCGGCCTTCTCGACCATGGGCTGGAACAGACCGGCTTGCAGGGCCAGCAGCTCTTGTGCGTCCTTGACGGACAGCACGGCCTGGGCGTGGGTGGCGGCCTCGGTCAGGGCGGCGCGCGAGGCGGCAACGTTCAGTTGAACGAACTTTTCCACGCCTTCGAAGGCCTTGTTGCCCAGACCGAACAGGGTCTCGACGTTAGCCTTGTGGGAAGCCAGGATTTGCTCGGGGGTCATCGTCATTTCATTACTCCAGTTGAATGCCCTGAAAGGGCGGGTTAAGAGATCTGCTCTGACTGACTCCTGAGTCATGTTGCAGTGCAGCATGGAGCGAATTTTAGGGATGTCTGCGCGATATGCAAGTCTTTTTTGTTGCGTTGCAACATTTTTAGGGCCGACACCCAAAAAAGGCACTGGCGCATCGGGGCGCGATGCTCTTGGCGCCTGCTGGCACAATGGCCGCCCCATGAGCGCCCACAGCAATTCCCCTCAGTCTCAGGCCTCGGCCGCAGCCGATCCGCGCCATCGTCCCGCGCCATTGCCCAGGCAGGCCTACCGCGTGTTCCGCACGCTCTCGACGCGCTGGATGGACAACGACATCTATGGGCATGTGAACAACGTCGTGTACTACAGCTGGTTCGACACGGCCGTGAACGCCTATCTGATTGAGCAGGGGGCGCTGGACATCCACGGCGGCGCAACCATCGGGCTCGTCGTGGAGACGCAGTGCAACTACTTTGCGCCGCTGGCGTTTCCGCAGCGCATCGATGTCGGGCTGCGCGTGGCGCGGCTGGGCGGCAGCAGCGTGCGCTACGAGGTCGGCATCTTTGCCGAGGGGCAGGAGATGAGCGCGGCCTGCGGTCATTTCGTCCATGTCTATGTCGGGCGCGAGGATCGCCGTCCATGCGCCCTGCCGCAGCGCCTGCGCGAGGTGCTGGCGCCGCTGTGCGTTGCGTCATAGGGCAACGCGGCGACTGGGGGATTGCCGGCTGAGCCAGAATCCCCACCGAGACATTTGCCCATCAGACCCCGGCGATGGCCCGTCGCCGATCCTCCGCGCCGGCCATGGCGCGCGCATCCATGATCATCACCAGCCTGCTCGACACCGACCTGTACAAGTTCACCATGATGCAGGTCGTGCTGCACCAGTTCCCGGGGGCGCAGGTCGAGTACCGCTTCAAGTGCCGCAACCCGGGCGTGCAGCTTGCACCCTATGTGGACGAGATCCGCAGCGAGATCCGGGCGCTGTGCACGCTGCAGTTCCGGGAGGCCGAGCTGGCCTACCTGCGCTCGCTGCGCTTCATCAAGAGTGATTTCGTCGACTTCCTCGGGCTGTTCAGGCTCAACGAGAAGTACATACGCGTGACGGCGCTGCCCTCGGGCGAGATCGACATCACCATCACCGGGCCCTGGTTGCACACCATATTGTTCGAGATCCCGGTGCTGGCCATCGTCAACGAGGTCTACTTTCGCAACCGGCAGAAGGTGGCGAACCTGGCCGAGGGCAGGGCGCGTCTGGCCGCCAAGATCGCGCAGCTGCAGGGCGATGGACTGGAGAGCCTGAAGATCGCTGACTACGGCACGCGTCGGCGCTTCTCGCGTGCCTGGCACGAGGAGCTGCTGCGCGAGCTGTGCACGCGCCTGGGCACGGACGATCGCCACAACGGCAGGGCGGGCCAGCTCGCGGGCACCAGCAATGTGCTCTACGCGATGAACCTGGGCCTCACGCCGCTGGGCACCATGGCGCACGAGTATCTGCAGGCCTGCCAGTCGCTCGGGCCGCGGCTGCGCGACACCCAGGTGTTCGGCTTCGAGATGTGGGCCAAGGAATACCGCGGCGACCTTGGTATTGCGCTGTCGGACGTCTACGGCATGAACGCCTTTCTGCGCGACTTCGACCTGTACTTCTGCAAGCTGTTCGACGGCGCGCGCCATGACAGCGGCGACCCGTTCGCCTGGGGGGAGCGACTGCTGCAGCATTACCGCGACAAGCGCGTCGATCCGCTGACCAAGACGCTGATCTTCAGCGACGCGCTCACCGTGCCGCGCATCATCGAGCTGTACCGGCGCTTTCATGGCCGCTGCCAGCTGGCCTTCGGCATCGGCACGAACCTGACCAACGACCTGGGCTACGAGCCGCTGCAGATCGTCATCAAGATGACGCGCTGCAACGGCCAGCCCGTGGCCAAGCTTTCGGACGCGCCCGGCAAGAACATGTGCGACGACGAGAAATACCTGGCCTATCTGCGCCAGGTATTCGACATTCCCAGTCCCACCTGATGGCTGGCGCCGATGCCCGGTGCCGGCCCGAAGAAGAACCCAGAGAAAAGCCAAGGAGTGACCGCATTCATGAAGCCCTTTCGTACCCCCGCCTTCATCGCCCTCGGGCTGATGCCGGCCCTGGCCGCTGCGGCGGACATCGATGGCAGCCAGCTCTCGGTACTCTGGGGCGTGCCGTTCGCGGGCATTCTGCTGTCGATCGCGCTGCTTCCGCTGCTGGCGCCGATGTTCTGGCACCACCATTTCGGCAAGGTGGCGGCGGCCTGGGCACTGGCCTTTCTGCTGCCGTTTGCCGTTGTGTATGGGCCGGGCGCGGCGGCGGCGGGCTTTGTGCATGCGCTGGTGGCCGAATACATCCCGTTCGTGATCCTGCTCACGGCGCTGTTCACGGTGGCCGGCGGCATCTACATTCGCGGCAACCTGCATGGCAGCCCCGCGCTCAACGTGGGCATCCTGGCCGTGGGGGCGGTGCTGGCCAGCTTCATGGGCACGACGGGCGCGTCCATGCTGCTCATCCGCCCCTTGATTCGCGCCAACGACAACCGCAAACACGTGGCCCATGTCGTGGTGTTCTTCATCTTCATCGTCTCCAACGCGGGCGGCTCGCTCACGCCGCTGGGCGATCCGCCGCTCTTCCTCGGCTTTCTCAAGGGCGTGGACTTCTTCTGGACCCTGAGCCACATCTTCCCCGAGACGCTGTTCCTCGTGGGCGTGCTGCTCGTGCTGTTCTATGTGCTCGACAGCTGGTTTTTCCGCCAGGCCGGGGAGCTGTCGCGCCGCGATCCCACGCCCGACTCGCAGCCCCAGGCGCTGGGCTTTGACGGCAAGATCAACTTCGCGCTGCTGCTGGCCGTGGTGGCGCTGGTGCTGATGAGCGGCGTCTGGAAGTCCGAGCGGCAATGGGACATTGCCGGCACCCCCGTGGGCCTGCCCGGACTGGTGCGCGACCTGGGCCTGATCGCAGTGACGCTGGCCTCGCTCGCGCTCACGCCGCGCCAGGTGCATGCGGACAACCAGTTCGGCTGGGGCCCGATGCAGGAGGTGGCCAAGCTGTTCGCGGGCATCTTCCTGACCATCATTCCGGTCATCGCCATGCTCAAGGCCGGTGTGAACGGGCCGTTCGGCGCCATCGTGTCCGCCGTCACGCGGCCCGATGGCACGCCCGAGCCGGCCATGTACTTCTGGGCCAGCGGCCTGCTCAGCTCGTTCCTGGACAACGCGCCCACCTATCTGGTGTTCTTCAACACCGCGGGCGGCGACCCGGCGGTGCTGATGACCACCCATGCGGCGACGCTGGCGGCGATCTCGGCCGGCGCGGTGTTCATGGGCGCCAATACCTACATCGGCAATGCGCCCAACCTCATGGTCAAGGCCATTGCCGAGGACCGCGGCGTGAAGATGCCGAGCTTCTTCGGCTACATGCTCTGGTCGTTCGGCATCCTCGTGCCGCTGTTCATCATCATGACCTTCATCTGGCTGCGCTGACAGCCCGGGAGTACCGCCATGTCCAAGCCCCGCATCCTGGTGACGCGCCAGGTGTTCCCCGAGATCATCGACCTGCTGTCGCAGCATTTCGAGGTCGAGACCAACCCCGACGACGAGATGTGGAGCCAGGAGGAGCTCGCGCGCCGCCTGGCCGACAAGGACGGCGCCTTCACCACCGGCAGCCACCGCGTGGACGCCGCGCTGCTCGCGGCCTGCCCGCGCCTGAAGATCGTGGCCAACATGGCCGTGGGCTACAACAACTTCGACGTTGACGCCATGACGGCCGCGGGCGTGCAGGGCACGAACACGCCCGATGTGCTCACCGAAACCACGGCCGACTTCGGCTTTGCCCTCGTCATGGCCACGGCGCGGCGCATGGCCGAGGCAGAGCACTATCTGCGCGCCGGCCTGTGGAAGAGCTGGCGCTACGACATGTTTGCCGGCGCCGAGGTGCATGGCAGCACCCTGGCCATCCTGGGCATGGGGCGCATAGGCCAGGGCATTGCCAGGCGCGGCGCGCATGGCTTCGGCATGCGGGTGATCTACCACAACCGCTCGCGCCTCGCGCCCGCGCTGGAGCAGGAGTGCAGGGCGCGCTACGTGAGCAAGGACGAGCTGCTGGCCCAGGCCGACCACCTGGTGCTGGTGCTGCCCTACACGGCCGAGTCGCACCACGCCATTGGCGCGGCCGAGCTCGCACGCATGAAGCCCACGGCCACGCTGGTCAACATCGCGCGCGGCGGCATCGTGGATGACGCGGCGCTGGCCCAGGCGCTCAAGGAGCGGCGCATCGCCGCCGCGGGGCTGGACGTGTTCGAGGGCGAGCCCACCGTGCACCCGGCGCTGCTCGAAGTCCCCAACGTCGTGCTCACGCCGCATATCGCCAGCGCCACCGTGCCCACGCGCCTGGCCATGGCGCGGCTGGCGGCGGACAACCTCATCGCCTTCTTCGACGGGCGCGGCGCGCTCACGCCCGTGAACAGTCCGGCAAAATCTTGATAAAAATCGGCTCCAGCGTCCCATGGACGGGCGCTGACAGCTATCAAAACTGAAGTTTCAAATGACCCTGGAAATGATGGTTGCGCTGGCCCTGCTGGCGCTCGTCGTGCTGTTGCTGTGCGTGCTGCTGCTGCGCCGCCCGCGTGTGGATCTGCCGCCCGAGTGGCCGGCGCGCCTGCAGGCGCTCGAATCCGCCGTACAGGCCACGCAGCTGGCCGTGGCCAAGAACGAGGGCGCGCTCGATGCCATGGGGCAGCAGCTGCGCGCCTTCACGCAGGGCACGCAGGCCCTGATCGATGAACGCCTGGCCCAGGCCGCGCAGGAGTCGCGCACCAGCCGCACCGAGCTGCAGGCCGCGTTCGGCGCGCTGCATGCGCGCCTGGAGCAGGAGCTGGCGCAGGCGCGCGCCGACGCCAGCGGGGCAAGGGGCGAGCAGACGCAGGCGCTCGCGGCCTTTCGCGCCGAGCTCACGCAGACCGCGCAGCTGCTCACGGCCGACAGCCTGCGCACGCGCGAGGCCCTGGCCGAGAGCACGCAGCAGTTTGGCCAGCGCATCCAGGAGCGCTTCGAGGCGCTGACCCAGGCCACGCGCGGCACGCTCGATTCGCTCAAGGGCGATGTGCTGGGGCAGCTCGCCGCCATGTCGGGCGCGCTCAAGGACCAGCTCGCCGGCAACACGCAGCAGCTGCGCAGCCAGTTCTCGGGCCTGCAGGAGGCGGTGTCGCAGCAGCTCACGGGCCTGGTGGCCAGCAGCCAGCACAACGCCGAGGCGCTGCGCGGCACGCTCAACGAGCGCCTGGCGGCGATCCAGGGCGACAACGCGGCCAAGCTCGAGGAGATGCGCCGCACCGTGGACGAGAAACTGCACGCCACGCTGGAGCAGCGCCTGGGCGAGTCCTTCAAGCTCGTCAGCGAGCGCCTGGAGCAGGTGCACAAGGGCCTGGGCGAGATGCAAACCCTGGCCGGCAGCGTGGGGGACTTGAAGCGCGTCATGACCAACGTGAAGACGCGCGGCACCTGGGGCGAGATGCAGCTCGGCGCCATCATCGACAACGTGCTCACGCCCGCGCAGTACGAGAAGAACGTCAAGACCCAGCCCGGCAGCGACGAGCTGGTCGAGTTCGCCATCCGCCTGCCGGGCAAGAGCGAGGAGCAGCCCGTGTGGCTGCCGATCGACTCCAAGTACCCGGTCGAGCATTACCAGCGCCTGGTCGATGCCCAGGAGCAGGCCGACAAGGCGGCGATCGCCGCTGCCGGCAACGCCTTCGAGGCTTCGATCAAGCTGGAGGCGAAAAAGATCTTCGGCAAGTACGTCGCGCCACCCTACACCACGGACTTCGCCGTGCTCTACCTGCCCACCGAGGGCCTGTTCGCCGAGGTCATGCGCCGTCCCGGCCTGGTGGAGGCGGTGCAGAACGACTGCCGCGTGATGATCACCGGCCCGGCCAACCTCGCGGCCATGCTCAGCAGCCTGCAGATGGGCTTCAAGACCCTGGCCATCGAGAAGCGCTCCTCCGAGGTCTGGGGTGTGCTCGGCCAGGTGAAGACCGAGTTCGCCAAGTTCGGCGACGTGGTCGAGGCCACGCGCCGCTCCATCGACGCGGCGGCCAAGAAGTTCGAGCAGGTGGACGTGCGCACGCGCGCCATCCAGCGCCGGCTGCGCGGCGTGCAGGAACTGCCCGCGCCCGAGGCGGGCGCGGGTGCCGTGGGCGCGGAGCAGGTGTCCGGGCTGCTCATCGAGGATGAGGGCGAGTGAACTGGGGCTTTGCGCGCCTGATCCTCGGCCAGATCTGCATCCATGCCGCCATGACCGGCATGCGCATGGCCGCGCCGCTGCTGGCCCTGCGCGAAGGCCACAGCGCGGCCGCCGTGGGCGTGCTGCTGGCGCTGTTCGCGCTCACCCAGGTGTTCCTGGGCCTGCCCGCGGGGCGCTATGCGGACCGGCATGGCCTCAAGCGCCCGGTGCGCCGCGCCGTGGCCGCGGCCATGCTGGGCGCCGGCTCTGCGGCCGTCTGGCCGGTGTTCCCGGTGCTGTGTCTGGCGGCCCTGCTCACGGGCGGGGCCACCGGCGTGGCGATGATTGCGCTGCAGCGTCACGTCGGCCGAGCCGCGCACGACGCCAGCCAGCTCAAGCGCGTGTTCAGCTGGCTCGCCATCGGGCCGGCGGTGTCCAACTTTCTCGGGCCGTTCTGCGCCGGGCTGCTGATAGACCATGCGGGCGCGCAGGCGGGCGCCACCACGGGCTTTCGCGCCGCATTTGCACTGCTGGCCCTGCTGCCCATGACCACCTGGCTGTGGGTGCGCGGCACGCAGGAGCTGCCCCCCGTGGAGCCCAAGGCCGGCGGCGCTGCGCGCGCCTGGGACCTGCTCGCCGAGCCGGGCTTTCGCCGCCTGCTCATCGTCAACTGGGTGCTGTCCTCCTGCTGGGACGTGCACACCTTCGTCGTGCCGCTGCTCGGCTATGAGCGCGGGCTGTCGGCCTCGGTCATAGGCTCCATCCTGGGCGCCTTTGCCATTGCCGCGACGCTGATCCGCATGCTCATGCCGCTCATCGCCGACCACCTGCGCGAGGCGGCCGTGATCACCGCGGCCATGGTGGCCGCGGCGCTGCTGTTCGCCGTCTATCCGCTGCTGCCCAGCGCACTGGCGCTGGGCGCCTGCTCGGTGCTGCTCGGGTTTGCGCTCGGCTCCGTGCAGCCCATGATCATGAGCATGCTGCACCAGATCACGCCCGCGCACCGCCATGGCGAGGCGCTGGGCCTGCGCCTCGTGGCCATCAATGGTTCGAGCGTGGTGATGCCGCTGCTGTTCGGCTCGGCCAGCGCGCTGGTGGGCGTGGCCGGCCTGTTCTGGGTCGTGGGCGCGGTGGTGGGCCTGGGCTCGCGCCTGGCGTGGCGGCTGGGCGCCGGCGCCGCGGCGCAGCGCCATTGACCCCCTGACTACAGCTCGTAAAACGCGCGGATGATCTCCCAGGCCTCGGCCGGGTCGTCCGTGTAGTGGAACAGCTTGAGGTCGTCGGCGGAGACCGTGCCTTGTTCCACCAGCGCCTCGAAGTTGACCAGGCTCTTCCAGAAGGCTGAGCCGAACAGCACGATGGGCGCGGGCTTGGCCTTGCCGGTCTGCACCAGGGTCAGCACCTCGAACAGCTCGTCGAGCGTGCCAAAGCCGCCGGGGAATACCACCAGGGCCTTGGCGCGCATCATGAAGTGCATCTTGCGCAGCGCAAAGTAGTGGAACTTGAATGACAGCGAGGGCGTGATGTAGCGGTTGCCGCTTTGCTCGTGCGGCAGCGTGATGTTCAGGCCTATGGTCGGCGCGCCGGCCTCGTAGGCGCCGCGGTTGGCGGCCTCCATGATGCCGGGGCCGCCGCCCGTGCAGATGTAGATGCGTTCGGCCGCCGGGCGGGTCTGGCTGTAGTCGGCCACCAGGCGCGCAAAGCGCCGGGCTTGGTCGTAGTAGAAGGCGTTCTTCACGGCGCGCTCGGCGCGCCGGATGCGCTCGGCGTCGCCGCTGGCGCGCGCCTGGGTCAGCTGCTCGGCCGCGTCCTCGGGGGCGACGAAGCGTGCGCTGCCATAGACCACCACGGTGTGCTCTATGCCTTGCTCGGCCTGCTCCAGATCGGGCTTGAGCAGCTCGAGCTGAAAGCGGATGCCGCGCGTCTCGCGGCGCAGCATGAACTCGGGGTCGGTGAACGCCAGGCGGTAGGAGTCGGGGTGCAGCGGGTTGCCCGCCACGGCGTAGTTGTGCAGCTCGGCCCAGGCGTTGGCGAGGCGGCTGTCTTGGAGGTCGGTGTTCGCTTGCATGATGAAGGTATCGGAGAAATGGCCGCCCGCTTGAACGGCGGTGCGTTGCCGCAGTGTACGCGGTGATTCTATGGAAACAGGCCTCCAGCGCTTGTGTATTAAGCCCGAGAAGCTATTGAAAAAGTAGTAATAATCAAAGTTTGACCGCGCCGCGCAGCAGGCCCCAGCTGTGCAGTCCGGCCCAGGTCAGGCACAGCGACCCGGCCACATGCAGCAGGCCCAGGCCGAGCGCCAGCGCCACGCGCTGCTGCTGCAGCAGGCCCAGCACCTCGGCCGAGAAGGTGGAGAAGGTGGTCAGTGCGCCCAGAAAGCCTGTGACGAGCAGCAGCCGCCAGGCCGGGTCGAGCTGCGGCAGGGAGTCAAACAGCCCCAGGCACAGGCCTATGAGGTAGCCGCCGATGAGGTTGGCCGCCAGCGTCCCCCAGGGCAGCAGCGTGCCCTGGGTGTTGAGCCACAGGCCCAGCCGCCAGCGCGCCAGGGCGCCGGCACAGGCGCCGAGGCAGATGGCAAGAGCGTGCAGCATCGCGGCATTGTAGGCAGGGGGGGCATGACCCTCCGGCCATCAGCGCGGCGCAATCTCCTGCCAGGCCTGCACGGCCGCGAGCACGGTGTGCATCTGCACCTCGTGGGCGAAGCGAAAGGCCGCGCCGCACACCGTCTCGTCGGGAAACTCGCTGATCAGCGTGACGGGCGCGTCGTGCGCGGTCTGTACCTGCATGCAGGCCGTGCCGTGCAGCACCTCGAAGGGCATGGGGCCGGCGTGGCGCTCATAGAGCGCGCGCTGGCGCGCGTTGAACTCGGCCAGGCCCGGCACCTCGGCCAGGCGCGCGCACACGGCCTCTAGCAGGGCGCGCGCCGGCTGCTGCCAGCCGGCGTGGTGGCGCAGGATGAGGAAGAAGCCCTTGGGCAGCATCCACTGCTCGAAGCCGCGCGGCACATAGCCCGACAGCGGCCGCGTCCACTCGTGCGCGGGGTAGCCGTGCAGGTTCACGTGCAGCCGGGCGCCCGACAGGGCCAGCGCCTGCTGGCGCGCCTCGCGCTCGTACAGCGGGGCGCCGTCGCGGCATTCCACGTCGTCGCCCAGGGCGGTGTAGCGCGCCGCGTGGTGCATGTGGCCCGGGTGCTGGCGGCACAGTTCGCGGTGCAGGGCGTAGCCGTCGGGGTTCTCGAGCGCGATCAGCGCGAAATGCGCGCTCGGCTGCGCAAGCAGCGCCTGGGCCGCGCGCAGCGCCCCCACCACGCCCGAGGTCTCGTTGGCATGCTGGCCGCCGCTGATGAACACCGGCTGCTGAGCGCCGCGCACATATTGCCCCCACACGGCGCGGCCCTGGCGCGTGCGCGCGCCAAAGCGCTCGCCGGGCCAGGCGTTCAGGGTGTGGGCGATGCCGTCGGGCGATGGCGCGGCGCTCAGGTCGGCAAGCGGCGTATTCAGTGCCTCTGCCGGTCCCTGGGCCAGCGCATCCTGCGCCGTGGCGTCAAAGGGCTGCAGGCTGACCTGCACGCGCACCTCGGCCGCGCCCAGGCGCACATCGGGCACGATCTGGCCGGGCTGCAGGCGCCGGTCGCCCACGGGGCGGCCGCTGTGCTGCTGGAAGAACTCGAGCAGCGAGAAATACAGGTCCTCGTGCAGCGCCTCGGCCGTGCTGATCGCCTCATCCGCCCAGGCGATGGGCTGTTCGTAGCCGGGCAGGTCCACGCGCATCTGCAGGCGCTCGAAGTAGGGCTCCTGCCGTGGCCAGGGGTGGTCGCGCACGGTCTGAATGATCTGGGCAAAGGCCTGCTCGTAGTCGGTCGTCTCGGCGCGGTCGAGCAGGTCGGCCGCACCGGCCTGCGTGCCCACGCGCAGCCAGCCCGTGGGCGAGAGCACGGCCGCGCCGGTCACGTCCTGGTGGCTGCGGTTGGGCGCCCACATCTCTTGGTGGATGCGCGTGCCGTCCTGCAGCAGCAGCTCGACGTCGTAGCGGGGCAGGGCGTCGGCGCGCGCCTCGAGCCGCAACGCGTCGCCCGGCAGCAGGGCCGCGAGAGGGTAGGCCTCGAGCCGAAAGCGCTGCGCCGGCCCGGTCTGCGCCGTGGGGTAGCGCACCAGGGCGGAGCGCAGGCGCGCGCAGTCCACCTGGTCGATGAAATGCTGCACCAGCGGCTTGTAGGCGCTGTGCAGGCGCGCATGCACGCCGGCCGCGGCCAGCTGCCGCTCGGCGGCGCGGCGCGCGGCCTGGCCCTCGAACAGCCAGCCCTCGACATGGCGGCCGCGCCATTCGGGCCGCGAGAAGCGCCGCACCCACAGGTCCAGCGTGCGCTCGATGCGCAGATCGAGCAGCGTGCTGCCCTGGTTGGCGTTGGTCATGGCATACCCTGCAGTTGGCGAGAGAGACGATTATGGGCGGCTATGCTGCGGGGCGGCGGCGCGGCCCGGCCGGGCCTGCATGGCGGGTAGATTCAATGCCAAAATGGCCTCTAGCACGCACCAGACAAGCGCGAGCAGCTCTACTTTTTGATTTTCAACAGGAGACCGTGAACATGAAACTCGACTTCCAGGGCCGCGTGGCCATCGTGACGGGCGCCGGCGGCGGCCTGGGCCGCCAGCATGCGCTGGCGCTGGCGGCGCGTGGCGCCAAGGTGCTGGTCAACGATCTGGGCGGGGCCGTGGACGGCAGCGGCGGCTCGGTCGGCGCCGCCCAGGCCGTGGTGGACGAGATCCGCGCCGCGGGCGGCCAGGCGCTGGCCAATGGCGCGTCGGTGACCGACTTCGCCGCCGTGCAGGCCATGGTGCAGCAGGCCGCCGACGCCTGGGGCCGCGTGGACATTCTGGTGAACAACGCCGGCATCCTGCGCGACAAGAGCTTTGCCAAGATGGACATGGCCGACTTCGCCCTCGTGGTGCAGGTGCACCTGATGGGCGCGGCGCATTGCTGCAAGGCCGTGTGGCCGCTGATGCAGGCGCAGAACTACGGCCGCATCGTCATGACGACCTCGTCGACGGGCCTGTACGGCAACTTCGGCCAGGCCAACTACGGCGCGGCCAAGCTCGCCCAGGTGGGGCTGATGCAGACCCTGGCCATCGAGGGCGCCAAGCATGGCATCCACGTGAACGCGCTCGCGCCCACGGCCGCCACGCGCATGACCGAGGGGCTGATGCCCGAAGAGGTGCTGGCGCGGCTCGCGCCCGAGGCCGTGGTGCCCGCCATGCTGGTGCTGGCGCACGAGAGCGCGCCCACGCGCACCATCCTCTGCGCCGGCGCGGGCAGCTTCGAGGCCGCGCACATCACGCTCACCCGCGGCATCCACCTGGGCCAGGGGGGCGATGTGCCCGAGCAGCTGGCCGCGCGCCTGGCCGAGGTGTGCGAGCGCGCGGGCGAGCAGGTGCCGGCCAGCGGCCTGGCCCAGGGCCAGAACGAGATCGGCCTGGCCATGGCGGCCGCGGTGCGGGCGTAGGGCGCAGAGTCCCCGCTGCGCGCCGGCGCTTGCGGCGGCCGTCAGCGGGGCAGCGGCCGGGCGTGCTATGTTCCAGCCCCTTTCAGAACAAGCCAAGCGCACACAATGAGCACATTGCAACAGCGAATCGCAGCCCTGCCGGCCGACCGCCTGGCGGGCATGCGCCGCGGCATGGAAAAAGAAGGTCTGCGCGTCCTGCCCACCGGGGGCCTGGCGCTCACGCCGCATCCGCAGGCGCTGGGCTCGGCCCTCACGCACCCGAGCATCACCACCGACTACAGCGAATCGCAGATCGAACTCATCACCGGCGCGCACCAAAGCGTCGAGGCCTGCCTCGACGAGCTCACCGAGATCCACCAGTACGTGCTGCGCACCCTGCAGCAGGAGGGCGGCGAGCTGCTGTGGGTGTCGAGCATGCCCTGCGGCCTGCCCACGGACGAGACCATTCCCATCGGCCGCTATGGCAACTCGCACATCGGCCGCGCCAAGAGCATCTACCGCATGGGCCTGGCGCACCGCTACGGGCGGCGCATGCAGACCATCTCGGGCATTCACTACAACTGGTCGCTGCCCGGCGTGACGAGCGAGGAATACTTTGCGCTGATCCGCAACTTCCGCCGCAACGCCTTCGTGCTGCTGTACCTGTTTGGCGCCTCGCCCGCGCTCTGCCCCTGCTTCGTCGAGGGCCGCGCGCACAGCCTACAGCCGCTGGGCGACGCGGGCCAGGCGCTGTACCTGCCCCATGCCACCTCGCTGCGCATGGGGCGCCTGGGCTACCAGAGCGACGCCCAGGCCAGCATCGACGTGAGCTACAACGGCCTGTCGGGCTATGCCGACTCGCTGCACGAGGCCTTGACGCAGCCCTATCCGGCCTACGAGGCCATAGGCATACGCAACATCGGCGGCGACTACAACCAGCTCGGCACCAGCCTGCTGCAGATAGAGAACGAGTTCTACGGCACCATCCGCCCCAAGCGCACCGTGCGCCGCGGCGAGCGCCCGCTGCACGCGCTGCGCGAGCGCGGCGTGGAGTATGTCGAAGTGCGCCTCATGGACCTGGACCCGTTCGAGAGCGTGGGCATCACGGCGCAGACCATGCGCCTGCTGGACGTCTTTCTGCTCCACTGCCTGCTGACCGACAGCCCGCCCGACACGCCTGCCGAAATCGCCGAGTGCAAGCACAACCAGCACCAGACGGCCGAACGGGGGCGCGAACCCGGCCTGCTGCTGCAGCAGGGCGGCCAGAGCGTTGCGCTGACCGAATGGGCCGGGCAGATCCTGTCCGAATGCGCGCCCATCGCCGCGGCGCTGGATCGCACCCAGGGCACGGACGACTACGGCCAGGCCCTGCGCCACGCCCAGGCCGTGCTGGCCGACAGCACGCTGGCGCCGTCTGCGCGCGTGCTCGCGGCCATGCGGGAGCAGCCCGGCTGCGGCTTCGAGGCCTTTGCCTTTGCGCGCTCGCAGCAGGCACGCGACCGGCTGCTGGCCCTGCCCTGGAGCGCGGCGCAGCAGGCGCGCTACGAGGCGCTGGCCGCGCAGTCGCTGGCCGACCAGAGGGACATAGAGGCGCAGGACCAGCTGCCCTTCGAGGAATGGCGCCAGCAGTACATGGACCCGCGCCAGCTCGGCTGACCCTTCAGCGACGCGCGCTACATTCGCGCCATGCCCCGCACCTTTGAATCCCGCCTGCGCACGGCGCGCCGCGTGCTGCTGTCGCACTACGTTGCCAATGGCGCCGCGGGGGCGCTGGGGCTGCTCGTCATCTCCACGCTGGTGCATGTGCTGCTCGGCAGCGCCGCAGCGGCCGCCGCCACGGTGGGCGTCATCGCCGCCATCCCGCCGGACACACCCGCGCCGCGCCGCGGCAAGCTGCTGCACATGCTGCCCGCGCCACTCCTGGCCATGCCGCTGTTCCTCGTGGTGCAGCGTCTGCATGACCAGCCCTGGCTGCTGGGCCTGGTCATCGTGCCCGCGGCCTTTCTGGCCTTTCTGGCCATGGCCTGGGGCAAGCGCGGTGCGCCCGTGGCCATAGCCGCGGTGCTGGCCATGGTGTTCTCCATGGCCGTGCCCCCACCACCCGAGGGCGAGGGCTGGCGCGCGGCCCTGGTGACCACTTCCCACTTCGCGCTGGGTGCGCTGCTGTTCCTGCCCGGGGCCGTGCTGGCCAACCACCTGCTCAACGGGCGCTACCGCGTGCAGCTCATCAGCGACGTGCTGCTCTCGCTCGCGGCGCTGATGCGGCTGCAGGCCGTGCAGTTCACGCCCGTGGTCGCCGTGGGCGAGCGCGACAACCCGCTCATGGGATCACTGCTGCTGCGCCAGGCCACGCTGGCCGACCAGCTGCAGTCGGCGCGCGACATCGTCTTCGAAACCCCCGGCAGTGCGCGCCAGCAGGAGCTCGCAGGCATGCTCTTGTGCGCGCTGGAGATGCGCGACCACCTGCTGGCCAGCGCCCTCGATCTGGAGCAGGTGCGCCGCCGCCCCGAGGAGGCCGGCGCCCTGGCGCTGCTGCGCACCGAGCTGCTGGCCCAGGCCGACGCCCTCGAGGCGTTGGCCGACGCGCTGCTGCTCGGGCGCAAGCCCGCGCCGCAGGACAGGCCGCGCCCCGACCTCGGCGCGCTGCAGGCGCCGGCGCAGACAGGCTTCAGCGCGGAGCGCCTGACACGCGCCATGGCCTACCGCATCGGCCATATCCACGACGAGGTGGGCCAGCTCATCGCCCTGGCGCGCGGCGAGCTGGCGCCCGACCTGGCGCTGGTGCGCGTGTACTGGCAGATGTTCGTCAGCCCCACGGGCTGGGGCTGGAAGCCCTTTCTGGGCCTGTGGCGCTGGCGCGCCGCGCCACTGCGCCACGCGCTGCGCGCTGCGCTGGCCATAGGCGCGGGCTTCGCGCTGTCGCAGCTGCTGCCTTGGCGCGAGCATGCCTACTGGATCGTGCTGACCATCGTCGTCGTGCTGCGCGGCAGCCTCGCGCAGACGCTGGAGCGGCGCAACGAGCGCGTGGCCGGTACGCTGCTGGGCTGTGTGCTGGCATCCGCCGTGCTTGCGGCCGAGCTGCCGCATTGGGCGCTGCTGGTCTGCGTGACCGTGGCCCAGGCCGTCACGCACGCGTTCACGCTGCAGCGCTACCTGATCACCGCCGTGGCCGCCACCGTGCTCGGCCTGGTGCAGGCGCATCTGCTGGGCGCGGGCGGCAGCCCGGCCTTCGTGCTGCTCGAGCGCATGGCCGACACGGTGCTCGGCGCCGGCATCGCCTGGGCCTTCGCCTATGTGCTGCCCTCGTGGGAGCGCCAGCAGATCCCGGCCCTGGTGGCGCGCACGCTGGCCGCGCAGACGCGCCACGCGCGCGAGGCCCTGGCCCTGGGCCAACTGCAGGCCGTGGACAACCGGCCGGAACTGGCCTGGCGCCTGGCCCGGCGCGAGGCCTACGACAGCCTGGGCGCCCTGGTGCAGGCCACCGCCCGCGCCTGGAAGGAGCCGCGCGCCGTGCGCCCGCCGCTGGCGCCGCTCGAGCGCATGCAGGCGCATTGCTACCAACTGCTGGCGCAGCTCACCGCCGTCAAATCCATGCTGCTGCTGCGCCGCGGCCACCTGCGCAGCGAGGATGTGCAGGAGCCGCTCGCCGCATCGGCCCAGCAACTGCAGGCCCTGCTGACCGGCGAGACCCAGGCCACCGCACCCGCCGCGGGGCCCGAAGAGGCGGACGGCGCGGCCCAGCTGCCGCCGCTGGTCGAGGCCGACCTGGCCCCCTGGCTGCTGCGCCGCCTGCGCCTGGCCGAGGAACTGGCCGGGCAGCTGCGCGAGGAGGCGATGGCGGTGGTGACGCCGCTCAGGGGCGATGACGCCCGCCCCAACGCCTGATGCCGTAGCGCACCAGCAGCGCACCCCCCAGCACCAGCGCAAACCACCCCGCCAGATACACCTGGGCCATGAGCTCGCGCACGTCGGGCGAGCGTGCCAGGTAGGGCGCGAGCAGGATGATGGCGCCGATCAGCGCGCAGACCGCGCCCTTGAGCAGCAGCTCGGAATCCTGTGTGCGCTTGTCGTGGGAGGTCATGGGGCGATTATCCTTGGCGCCTTCCCCCGTTTTGATCAGTGAAAGTACAGCCCCATGGCCATTCAGTGGTTCCCCGGTCACATGCACCTGACGCGCAAGGCGATAGGCGAGCGCATCAAGGACATCGACGTCGTGATCGAGCTGCTGGACGCGCGCCTGCCGGGCTCGAGCGCCAACCCGCTGCTGGCCGAGCTCACGGGGCACAAGCCCGCGCTCAAGGTGCTCAACAAGCAGGATCTGGCCGACCCCGCGCGCACCACCGCCTGGCTGGCCTGGTACAACGCGCGGCCCGAGACCAGCGCGATTGCGCTCGATGCCTCGGACACCGCGCCCGCGCGCCGGCTTATTGACGCCTGCCGCCAGCTTGCGCCCAATCGGCGCGGTCTCTCGCGGCCCATGCGGGTGCTGATCTGCGGCATCCCCAACGTGGGCAAGTCCACGCTGATCAACACCATGTCGGCCAAGCGCCAGGCCAAGACCGGGGACGAGGCCGGCATTACCAAGCAGGAGCAGCGCATCGTGCTCGACGATGACTTCTACCTCTGGGACACGCCCGGCATGCTGTGGCCGCGCATCATCGTGCCCGAGAGCGGCTATCGCCTGGCCGCCAGCGGGGCCGTGGGTCGCAACGCCTACGACGAGGAGGAGGTGGCGCTGGAGATGCTGGCCTACTTGAAGCACAACTACGCCGCGCTGCTCGATGCGCGCTACAGGCTGGGGCTGGACGCGGCCGCCCTGGCCGGCGTGCATGACGACGAGCTGCTCGCGCTGATCGCACGCAAGCGCGGCGCCGTGATGAGCGGCGGGCGCCTGAACCTGCAAAAGGCCGCCGAGATCGTGCTCACCGACCTGCGCAGCGCCGCCATCGGGCGCGTGACGCTCGAGAGCGTGCAGGACTACGAGGCCTGGCTGGCCGCCGCGCAGGTGCAGGAACAGGCCCGCGCCCAGCGCAAGGCCGAGCAGCGCAAGCGCAACGAGCGCCGCGCGCGCAATGCGCCGCGTGATGAGGCTTGAGGTTGGAGTTATTGGTCAAAACGGGCTCTGACGCTTTGCCAGCAAGCGCAATCAGCTATTGAAACAGTAGCTTTTCAGCCGTTGTCGTGGGCGACATCCGCATCCCCGCCGTCATCCCCGTGCAGGCGGGGATGACCTGGACGGATCAGCGCTTCATGGACTGCCCCGGGATGAAGCCCCGCCTGAGCACGGGTGGTGTGCGCTGCAAGCAGGAACGGGCATCGCCTGCGGCCACCGTCACCACAGGAGCGGCTCCGGCGCGTCGTCCCAGAAGATCAGGCGCCAGGCCTCGACATAGCGTGAGGTGCTGACCAGGTAGGGGTCGGTGGCGCTGCTTCTGCGCAGCAGGACCAGGTAGCCGCCGGCCGTGCCCACGGCCAGGCCGTGGCCGTCCGGTGCGGGGGCGATGTGGCGGATGGCGCCGCCGATCCGGTGGCGCCACAGCACGCCGCCGTCCTGGGCCAGGCCCAGCAGGTCGCCATCGGCGCCGCCGCGCAGCGTCACGCCATGGGCCATGGCCTCGGCTGCGGTGGGCGGGGTGGCCGGCCACTGGTCCCGGGGCAGGGGAGCCGGGCTCTGCCCATCGGCGCCGACCTGCCACCATGTGGATGCGGATTCGGATTCGGATGCAGATGCGGATGCGGCTGGCGATGCGGGTTCGGCCGCGCCCGCATGCGCCGCCACGCGGGCCAGCAGCGTGCCGTCTGCGCGCCACAGCAGCCGCTCCACGGCCCGGCCATGGCCGGCCGCATGGCGCTCATGGGCGCCGGGGGCAAAGCCGAAGCGGCGGTGAAAGCGCGCCCACAGGTCGGCGTCAGCGCGCGCGTGCACGGTGCGGGCCAGTTGCAGCACGGTCGGGGCCAGGGCGACGCGCGGGTCGGCCAGGGGCGGGGGAGCGTCTGCGCCCGGTGCCGAAGTGGCCGCATCGCCGGCAGCGGGCCGGTCCGCCCATTGCGCGCGCACCAAGGCCGCGTGGCTGCGGCCCATGGCCTGCCATTCGTCGGACAGGGCCATGACGGCCGGGCCCAGGACGGTGGCGTCCGGCGCATCCGGGGCATCAGGGGCCGAGGGCGACGGGCATGGCAGGGCCGGGGCGCGTGCGGCGGGATTGGGCTCGCAGGACTGCGGCGCCCGCTGCTCGCGCTCGTGCTCGGTGTGGAGCTGGCGCTCGATGTCGGTGAACAGGCGCAGCAGCCGCGCCATGTGCTGCACGGCGTCGTTGCCCAGCGGGCGGCGCGTGTCGCTCTGGCGCTGGCCGCAGCTGAGCAGCAGGCCCGGTGGGTGGGCCGTGCCCGGGGGCTGGGCGTCGTCGTCCAGCATGTCGATCTGGTAGCAGGCGTGGGCGTCGTCGTCTTCGTCCCCAGGCTGCTCGTTGCCGTTGCGCCAGCACAGCTTGAGCGCGCGGCCCCATTGGCGGGCACCTTGCTGGCCGGGCTGGCGCGCGCCCACCCAGACCTCGCCCTGCCACCAGCCATTGCGCTCGGGGTCGTACCAGTCGTTGTAGCGCAGCGTGAACACGGGCAGCAGCGTGAGGGCCCGCACGCGCTCGGGGGTGAGCGCGGCGTGCAGGCGCGCGCGCAGCGGCCGGCCCGCGCGGCGCTGGCCCTCGGCCAGGCGCCAGTAGTCGATGACGCCGCGCCAGGCCTGGGTGCAGGCCTGCAGGGCGTCGGCGCAGGCGGCGTCCTGCGCGAGCGGCTGCCAGGGGCCGGGCCGGCCGCTGGCGTCGTAGCGGCGGTACTGGCGCTGCAGGCCGTCGACGACTGCAGGCTGCACCGGCTGGCGCAGCCGGGCCCAGGCCTGGCTCAGCAGGTTGGCGCGCGCGGCGCCTGCGTCGGGCAGGCCGAGCCAGAAGTCCCAGCGCTTCCAGATGGTGATGAACAGGGCGTCGTGGTAGGCGTCCTGGTCCTCGTCCACATGGCGGCGCGTGAACAGAAAGTCCGTCTGCCCGAACCAGCCCGCGGCCTTGTGCTGGCCGGCGTCGGGCAGGGCCACGCGCAGCAGCCGGCGCAGGTGGTCGGCATGCAGGGCCTCGCCGGGGCAGAGGCTGTCGTCGCGCGGCAGGTCGGTGTCCTCGGCGTCGGGTGGAATGGGGGCGGCTGTGCGGGCTCGGGTGGGCATGGCGCTTGGGGCTCGGGGTCGGGACAGGGCAGTGCGGGGCGGGGCGGTGCCGTCAGGGGCAGAGCCAGGGCAGGCTGGCCAGGCGCTGCCAGTCCTGCCAGGGTGCGTCGCCCGGCCCCTGTGCGAGGGGCCAGGGCAGGCCGCTGTCTATGGTCAGCAATCGCCCATCCTGCGGGTGGGGCAGCTCCAGGCGCCAGGCATGCAGCCACAGCCGCTGCAGGCCCAGGCGCGCGGCCCACCAGCGGTTGAGCGGGCCCTTGCCATGTGTGGCGTCGCCGAGGATGGGGTGGGCGATGTGCTTGAGGTGCCTGCGGATCTGGTGGCGCCGGCCGGTCGTGGGCTCGGCCAGCACCAGGCTGGCGCGGGTGCTGGCGTGGCGCGCGTCGATGGCCTCGGGGTAGTCGAGCCGCGCCAGGCAGCGCACATGGGTGTGCGCGCTCTGCACCGGGGCGTCGGGCGGGGCGTCATCGGGGCGCAGCGGGTGGTCGACATCGGCGCTGGCCGGCGCCCAGCCGCGCACCAGGGCCAGGTACTGCTTTCTGACCGCGTGGCGCGCAAAGGCATCGGCCAGCGCGCGCGCCGCGGCCGGGTGCAGGGCCATGACGAGCACGCCGCAGGTGCCCTTGTCGAGCCGGTGCACGGGGTAGACATGCTGGCCGATCTGGTCGCGCAGGGCCTGCAGGACGAAGCGCGTCTCGCCGCCGTCGAGCCCGGTGCGGTGCACCAGCCAGCCCGCGGGCTTGTACAGGGCCACCATGTGCGCGTCCTGCCACAGCAAGTGCAGCGGTGGGTGGGGTGGTGAGGGTGGGTGCACGGCGGATGGGGGCAGGGCGGCGGGCACAATGCGCCGCCATGATGATGAGTTCACGTTCCACGATTTTGCCGCTGCCCCTGGTGGCCGCGCCCCACAACGACGACCCCCAACCCCTGGTGCTCTACCACGGCCGCTGCGCCGACGGCTTCTGCGCCGCGCTCGCGGCCTGGCGCTTCTATGGCGGGCAGGTCGAATGCCTGGGCCTGTCGCATGGCCAGGTGAGCTCGCTGGCCGACCTGCCGCCGCTCGATGGCCGCGCCGTCTATGTGCTGGACTTCGCCTTTGCGCCCGCGCTGCTGGCCGAGATCGACGCGCGCGCCGCAAAACTCGTGCTGCTCGACCACCACAAGAGCGCGGCCGAGGAGCTTGCGGGCTTTGCATGCCGCTGCGGCGCGCTGCACTTCGACATGGCCAAGTCCGGCGCGCGCCTGGCCTGGGAGTTCTTCCACCCCGATGCGCCGCTGCCCGACCTGGTGCGCTTTGTCGAGGACCGTGACCTCTGGGCCTGGCAATACCCCGAGACGGCGGGCTTTGTCGCGGCGCTGGACATGGAGCCGTTCGATTTTGCGCGCTGGCAGCAGATAGCGGATTTTGCGCCCGGCGAGACCGCGGCCTTCGTCGCGCGCGGCCAGGCCATGGACGAGAAGTTCCGCCACCTGGCGCAGGACGTGGCCGGCGGCGCGCGGCCCCTCGTCTTCAACGGTCAGCAGGGGCTGATGGTCAACGCCCCGGGGGCCTTTCACAGCCTGGTGGGCGAGATGCTGTCGCGCCAGAGCGGCAGCTTTGCGCTGATGTGGGCCGTGGGCAAGGACGGGCAGGTCAAGGTGGGCCTGCGCTCGCAGCGCGGCTACGACTGCTCGCCCCTGGCCGTGAGCATGGGCGGCGGCGGCCATGCCCAGGCCTGCGGCTTTCGCCTGCCGCCCGAGCGCCTGGGCGAGCTGCTCAGCGGGCGGTTCGATGCCTGAATCCGGTCAATGAGCGGTGGGTGTTGGCGAGAAAGCCGCCGTCATTTCCGCGAGCGCGGGGATCCCGGTGCCAAGCCGTTTTCTGCGTAGACCACGGCGCAGTCATCCCCGCGAAAGCGGGGATCCCGGTGCCGCCCGCGCCGTTGCTTCATGGCTTCTGTGGATCCCCGCTTGCGCGGGGATGACGGGTCAAACACCACGGCGCAGGGCACTTCGGTGGATCCCCGCTTGCGCGGGGATGCCGGGTCTTTTTGCAAGCCGAGCCAGGCAGATCGACAGGTTCTGCTGCTTGTGCCGTTTTGGCAATGAATAGGCCTCCAAGGCTTGTACGGCAAGCGCTGATAGCTATTTAATTGCTAGTGCGCTTGTACTGGCGCCGATAGTCCCAGGGCGCGAGCGGCCGCTTTTGTGACCACAGGCCCGTGCGCCGCCGGCGCGCCTGGCGCTCGAGCGCCACGAGGTCGGGGTGCTGCGCGGCCTGCGGCGCATAGACCCAGGCCAGGCCCGCGCCCACCTGGGCCGCGGCCACGTCGCGGCCCTGGCAGTGCACCTGGGCCAGGGTGCGGCCATAGTGGTCGTGGCCCAGGCGGTACAGGCGCGCCTGCTGGCGAAAGCACAGCTGGGCCAGACCCTGTCTTGCACGCTGGCCAAAGGCCTGGCGGCTCTCGGGCGCGTCGATGGCGGAGATGCGCACGCGCTCGCGCCGCCAGGCGCCGGGGCCGCCGCAGCGCGCGGTGAGGGTGTCGCCATCATGGATGGCGACGACGAGGCAGAGCAGGGCGGCGGCGGATGCGGGCATGGACAGGGCCAAAGAGACAGGCCAAAGAGACAGGCCAAAGAGACAGGCCAAAGGGGCGGCACTATACCCGCGCCAATGGGCTCCGCAGCGGAGCTGCGTGCCTGCCCGAAATTTGGGCAATGCGCCGCAAGCCAATACGGGCGCGGCCTGCGCGGGTTTGTCCCGGTGCTTGTCCACAGGTCGGCCCACAGCCGGTGGGCATAACTTGCGGCGCGATCGCCGACAATCACGGGCTTTGCTTCTTTGCCCCGTCTGCCGTGATCAAAGGCCTGGCCGCGTCCATCGTGGCGTCCGTTCTGTTTGGCGCCATGTACTACCTGGCGCCGCTGCTCGCGCCCCTTGATGGCGAGCAGATCTTTGGCTGGCGCGTGCTGGCCACGCTGCCGTTCACCACGGTGCTGCTGCTCTGGCGCGGGCAATGGCCGCGCGTGCGCCTGCTGGCCCTGCGCGTGCGGCGCCGGCCTGCTCTGGCGCTGGCCCTGCTGGCGAGCGCGGCGCTGCTGGGTGTGCAGCTGTGGCTGTTTCTCTGGGCGCCGCTGCATGGGCGGGCGCTGCCGGTGTCGCTGGGCTACTTTCTGCTGCCGCTGGTGATGGTGCTGGCCGGCAAGCTGATCTACCGCGAGCAGCTCTCGCGCCTGCAGTGGCTGGCCACGCTGCTCGCGGCCCTGGGCGTGGCGCACGAGGTGCTGCGCGCGGGCGGCATGTCGTGGGAGACCTGGCTCGTGGCGCTGGGCTACACGGTGTACTTCGTGCTGCGCCGGCAGCTGTCCACCGACCACCTGGGCGGCCATTGGCTGGACATGCTGCTGCTCGTGCCCGCGGCGCTGTGGTTTGTGCAGCGCGCGCCCTCGTCCGTCGAATTGGTGGCGGGCCATGGCCACCTCTGGGCCATGGTGCCGGTGCTGGGCGTGGTCAGCGCCGTGGCGCTGGCGCTGTACATGGCTGCCAGCCGCCTGCTGCCGCTGGGGCTGTTCGGCCTGTTGAGCTATGTGGAGCCGGTGCTGCTGGCGCTGGTGGCGCTGCTGCTGGGCGAGACCATTGGCCCCGAGCAATGGCCGAGCTACGGGCCCATCTTCGCCGCCGTGGCGGTGCTGGTGCTCGACGGTGCGCTGCGCCTGCGTTCTGCGCCAGAAAAATGAGAGAAAACGGCTTTGGCGCTTGTGGGGCGAGCGCTGTCAGCTATCGTTTTTGGTAGTGTGTGCGGGGCGCGACCACCGGTTTCACCTCGTCCCAATGCCCCGGCGCCAGGCCATCGAGTGTGTACGGCCCTATGGCCGCGCGCACCAGGCGCAGCGTGGGGTGGCCGACGGCGGCGGTCATGCGGCGCACCTGCCGGTTGCGGCCCTCGCGGATGACGAGCTCTATCCAACTGTCCGGGATGCTCTGGCGCACGCGTATCGGCGGGTCGCGCGGCCACAGGGCGGGTGCCGGGTCGAGCCGGCGCACGCGCGCGGGCAGGGTGGGGCCGTCGTTCAGGCGCACGCCGGCGCGCAGGGCGGCGAGCGCGGCGTCGTCGGGAATGCCCTCGACCTGCACCCAGTAGGTCTTCTCCATCTTGTGGCGCGGGTCGCTGATGCGCGCCTGCAGCGCGCCGTCGTCGGTCAGCAGCAGCAGGCCCTCGCTGTCGGCGTCCAGGCGCCCGGCCACGTAGACGCCGGGCAGGGCGATGAAGTCCTTGAGGCCGCGCCAGCGCCCCTCGGGCGTGAACTGGCTGAGCACGCCGTAGGGCTTGTTGAAGCGGATCAGGCGCGCCGTCATGCGGGCAGGAACAGGGCCGGGTCGACCATGGTGCGGTTGAGCATGACGCCCCAGTGCAGGTGCGGCCCGGTCACGCGCCCCGTGGCGCCCACGCGGCAGAAGGCGTCTCCGGTCTGCAGGCTGTCGCCCGGCCGGCAGTCCACGCCGCTCAGGTGGCAGTACATGCTGAGCAGGCCGCCGCCATGGTCGAGCCAGACCGTGCCGCCGTTGAAGAAATAGTCGCCCACGTCGATCACCCGGCCCGCCAGCGGCGCGACGATGGGCGTGCCCGTGGCGGCAGCGATGTCCATGCCGCTGTGCGGATTGCGCGCCTGGCCGTTGAACACGCGGCGCAGGCCGAAGCTGCTTGAGCGCCGGCCGGGCACGGGCTGGATCATCGTGAGCCGCTCGGGCAGCGGCGTGGAGAAGGTGGCCATGACCTGCTGCTGGTGCGCGCGCTCGCGCTCGTGGCGCGCGAGGTCCTCGGGCGCCAGATCCACGGTGCGCGGCGCCACGCTCAGGCGCTGCTCTCGGTACTGCTTGGCCGCCACGCGGTAGGTGATGCGACGCGCGGGCGCGCCGGCCGTCGCCTGCAGCGTCACATGGGCCTGGCCGACGCGGGCCGACAGCGGGATGCCGACGATGGCCGTCCAGGCCAGGGCGTCGCCCAGCACCAGCACCGGGACATCGCCCGCGCGCACCACGGGGCGCTCGGGCGCGGGGCCCAGGTCCAGCAGGGCCACGCCGCCGGGCACATGCAGCGCGCGGGGCCAGGCGTCATTGGAGGCGGGGTGGGCGTGCGCCGGCAGGGCCTGCGTGGGCAGCAGCGCCAGGCCCAGGGCCTGCAGCAGGCTGCGGCGCCGGGCGCCAGGGGGTGGAAGGGGGAGGGAGGGGCGGTCGGGCATGGAATTCACGGCGCGCAGTGTAGTACCCGCAATCACCGTGGTGGTGCATGAGGTTTCGGCGGCCCTGCGCGGCGATGCCTGGCCGATAATCCGGGCCAATGCCCCGGGTGCCAGGTGCCCGGGGCATTGTCACGTGTGGGGCGCGCAGCGCCCCGCTGGTTCAACCTTTTTGTCTGAAAGCAGATTCACCATGCGTCAAGAACATGACTTCATTGGTATCAAGACCATTCCTCCGGACGCCTACTGGGGCGTGCACACGGCCCGCGCCGTCGAGAACTTTCCCATCACCGGCCACAGCGTGGCCCAGATGCCCGCGTTGATCCGGGCCTTTGCCTTCGTCAAGAAGGCCGCCGCCCACGCCAATCTGCAGCTGGGCGTGATCAACACCACCCAAGCCGACGCCATTGCCAAGGCCTGCGACGACCTGATCGCCGGCCAGTTGCACGACCAGTTCGTCGTGGACGTGATCCAGGGCGGCGCCGGCACCTCCACGAACATGAATGCCAATGAGGTGATCGCCAACCGTGCCCTGGAGCACCTGGGATTGCCCAAGGGCCGCTACGACGTGATCCACCCGAACGACCACGTCAACGCATCGCAGAGCACCAACGACACCTATCCCACGGCCGTCAAGATGGCCACCTGGTTCGGCATCCAGGAGCTGCTCACGGCACTGGCGGCGCTGCGCGGCGCCTTCGAGACCAAGGCGCGCGAGTTCGCCACCATCCTGAAGATAGGCCGCACCCAGCTGCAGGACGCCGTGCCCATGACGCTGGGCCAGGAGTTCGAGGCCTTCGCCGCCATGGTCGCCGACGACGAGCGCCGTCTGCGCGAGTCCGCCTCCCTGATGTGCGAGGTCAACATGGGCGGCACGGCCATCGGCACGGGCATCAACGCGCCCGTGGGCTATGTGGACGTTGTCACGCCCCGGCTGGCCGAGCTCTCGGGCGTGCCCGTCAGGGCCGCGAGCAACCTGATCGCCGCGACCTCCGACACCGGCGCCTTCGTCGACATCTCGGGCGTGCTCAAGCGCATCGCGGCCAAGCTGTCCAAGATCAGCAACGACCTGCGCCTGCTGTCCTCGGGCCCGCAGGCCGGCGTGGCCGACATCAAGCTGCCCGCGCGCCAGGCGGGCTCGTCCATCATGCCGGGCAAGGTCAACCCGGTGATCCCCGAGGTGATGAACCAGGTGTGCTTCGAGGTGATTGGCAACGACGCCGCGATCACCATGGCCTGCGAGGCCGGCCAGCTGCAGCTCAACGCCTTCGAACCGCTCGTCGCCTGGGCGCTGCACAAGAGCCTGCACCACCTGGGCCGCGCCTGCCACACGCTGCAGGTCAACTGCGTGGAGGGCATCGTCGCCAACGAGGACCTGCTCGACGAGCGCATTGCCGAGTCCGTGACGCTGGTGACGGCGCTCAACCCGCTGATCGGCTACGAAAAGGCCGCGGCCATCGCCAAGGCCGCCATCGCCACGGGCAAGCCCATCGCCCAGGTGGCCGAGGACCTGGGCATCATGAGCCAGGCCGAGATGCAAAAGCTGCTGGTGGCCGAGCGGCTGACCCACGCTGGCGCCATCAAGTCCAACGACTGACGGACGGTGGGGCTGGGACCGCGCCACACAGCCGCACGCCGCGCAGCATGTCGGACGGCGCATCGAGCGTGGTGGCGGCGGTCATGAAGCCTCCCTGGTACGCACACCTGCCTGCGCACGCCGCCAGGCGCCCGGCGGCAGGCCCGTGGCGCGCTTGAAGGCGCGGGAGAACGCGGCCTCCGAGTCGTAGCCCACGTCGAGGGCAATGGTGGCCACGCTGGTGGGCGTTTCGCGCAGCATGCGCGCGCCGCATTGCATGCGCCAGTTGGCGAGGTATTGCATGGGCGCCAGTCCGGTCAGGGCGACAAAGCGCTCGTGCAGCGCCGAGCGGGACAGGCCCACGCGCTGGCCCAGCTCCTCCAGCGTCCACGCCTGCGCGGGGTCGCTGTGCAGCAGCCCGATGGCACGGCCCACGTGACGGTCGCGCAGCGCGCCCAGCCACCCCTTGGATTCCGGCGGCAGCGCATCGACGTAGCGCCGCGCGCCATCGACGAACACCATTTCACTCAGGCGCTGCAGCAGTGCGGCGCTGCCGGCACGCTGCGCGCCGGACTCGGCGACCGCCTGCTCCAGCACCGGCCCGACCCACGCGCCCAGGCCAGCGGCGGGCAGGTGCAGCAGCCTGGGCAGGGCGCTGACGAGGGGGTTGAAGGGGCGCAGGTCGCAGGCGATGAAGCCGCACACCATGATGGTGCTGGCCTCGTCGCGCGGCATCTGGCCCATCTCCAGCAGGCCGCCGCAGAAGGTCAGGGACAGCGGCTTGCCCGGCGTCATCTTGTCCAGCACCCAGCGGCCGTCGGGCGCTTCCGTCACGCCCGGTGCGCTGGAGATCATGTGCTCGTCGCCGTGCGGCAGCATGACCACGTCGCCCTCGTGCACCTGCAGTGGCGACTCGCCATCCACCGCGATCCAGGCGCTGCCTTTGACGAACAGGTGGTAGCACATCAGATGCTCGGCGTTGAATTCGAGGGCGGGTGCTGCCGTCTTCGCCGGCGGCGCCCACACGGCCCACAGGGCGCGGCAGCTCGCATGGAAGAACACCGCGCCGCGCAGCCGCACGCTGCGCAGTACGTCGGACAGCGGGTCGAGCGTGGTGGCGACGGTCATGGCATTCCCTTGCGCGCAGCGGCGGACGCCTTGCTTCTTGTCACGGCGTCTGCGCGAGCGCACGCAGCACCGCGCGCACGGGCGAGGCGTCGGCCGTGGTGAGTCTGAGCGGCAGGGCGATGAGTTCGTAGTCGCCCTCGGGCACGGTGTCGAGCACCAGGTTCTCGAGCACGCGCAGGCCGCGGCGGCGCAGCACCTGGTGGCTGGGCAGATCGTGGCTGTCGGCCGGATCCACGCTGGCCGTATCTATGCCGACCAGGACCACGCCGGCGTCGGCCAGGCGCTCCAGGGTCTCGGGCGCGATGGCGGTCAGGGCGCCGTCCCAGCGGTCCACGGGCATGCGCGCATAGGTGCGCAGCAGCAGGCGCGGCGGCAGGTCGGCGCCGATCGCGTGGGCGATGTGCTGCCAGCGCACGAACGGCCCGCAGCCCATGGCGTGGACCACGCGGCAGGGGCCGATGAAGGCATCGAGCGGCAGCTCGCCCACGGCCGCGCCGGCGTTGTCGTAGTGCAGCGGCGCGTCGGCATGCGTGCCCACATGCGGCGACAGCGTGAGGCGGCTGACGTTCACCGCGCTGTCCGGGCCCAGGGTGGCGCTCCATTGCTGCTCATAGGGCGCGTCGCCGGGAAACACGGGGCAGCCCTCATGCACGGGCGCGGAGATGTCCCACAGAGCCGTGTGGCGACCGGCATTCATGCGACGAGCCCCTCCAGCGGCGGCAGTTGGTGGCGCAGGCGCACGCGGTTGCAGGCGTCGCTGCCGGCCTCGAACTCACGGCAGGGCGAGGGGCGCCACTCGTAGATGCCGCAGGCCGCCCTCTGGCCCACCTGGCCGGTCAGCGCCGCGCAGCGCGGGCGTGCGTGGTCCGTGCCGCGCATGCGTGCGATGTGCTCGGTCACCTCCACCACCAGCCCCTGGGGCACGGGGCCACCGAGATCCTCGGTCTCATGCACCGAGAAGTCGACGCGGAAGCTCGCGCAGCAGGCGCCGCAGCTCAGGCAGGGATGTGCACTCATGGGGGCTGACAGGTCAAAGAACGGGATTGTGCAGCGCGGCGTGTCTTGCGGTGTATCAGAACGGCAATGGCATGGTTGCCATAAAATGAGAATCACTTTTATTCGGACGTTTCAAGAGATGCAACAGACAGGCAATGGCACAGCCCATGGTCAGCCCCAGGGGCTGGATACCTTGCCGCGCGGCGTTGCGGCCACCGTGGCCGGGCTGCGCCAGGCGCCCGACGGGGATGGGCGCGCACATGCCATGACCCTGCGCCTGATGGAGATCGGTTTTCTGCCCGGCGAGCCGGTCAGCGTGATTGCCAGGGGCTTTCCGGCCGCCGACCCGCTGGCCGTGCGCGTGGGCCAGGCCACGTTTGCGCTGCGCCGCCATGAGGCGGCCCAGATACTGGTGCATGTGAATGGGGCAGGGGGCGCGGCATGACGGGGCAGGCAATGGCCGCGTTCACCCATATCGCCCTGCTGGGCAACCCGAACTGCGGCAAGACGGCGCTGTTCAACGTGCTCACGGGCGCGCGCCAGAAGGTGGCCAACTATGCGGGCGTGACCGTCGAGCGCAAGGAGGGCGTGCTGACCACGCCCGGCGGGCGGCGCGTGCGTGTGCTGGACCTGCCCGGCGCCTACAGCCTGCATGCGCAGAGCCTGGACGAGGCCGTCACGCGCGACGTGGTCACGGGCCGGCGTCCCGGCGAGGCCCGGCCCGAGCTGCTGGTCTGCGTGACCGACGCCACGCATCTGCGCCTGAACCTGCGCCTGGTGCTGGAGGCGCGTGATCTGGGCCTGCCCATGGTGCTGGTGCTGAACATGAGCGACATGGCGCGGCGCCAGGGCATAGAGATAGACCGTGAGCTGCTGGCACGCGAGCTCGGCATGCCCGTGGTGGCCACCGTGGGCGTGCGCGCCGACGGCGCCGACGAGCTGCTGCGCTGGCTCGACGAGGCCAGGCCCGCCGCCGCACCAGCCACCGCCCCCATCCCTGCCCACATGCCCGCCGTGAACGCGCTGGAGGACGACCAGCCCCAGCGCGTGCAGCGCCTGCACCAGGAGGTGCGCCGCATCATCGGCCTGGCCGTGCGCGAGCCGGCCGTGCGCCTGCAGCGCGACGACCGCATCGACGCCGTGGTGCTGCACCCGCTGTGGGGCACGCTGCTGCTGGCCGTGACGTTGTTTCTGATGTTCCAGGCGGTGTTCAGCTGGGCCGAGCTGCCCATGGGCTGGATCGAGAGTGCGACGGCGCTGGCCGCCGAATGGCTCAATGCCCACATGGCCGAGGGGCCGCTGCGCAGCCTGCTGGCCGATGGCGTGATCGCCGGCGTCGGCGGGGTGGTGGTGTTTTTGCCGCAGATCCTGATCCTGTTCTTCTTCATCCTGGCGCTCGAGGAATCGGGCTATCTGCCGCGCGCGGCCTTTCTGCTCGACCGCGTGATGGGCACGGTGGGCCTGTCGGGGCGCTCCTTCATCCCGCTCTTGTCGAGCTTTGCCTGCGCCGTGCCGGGCATCATGGCCACGCGCTCCATTCCCGACTGGCGCGACCGCCTCGTCACCATCCTGATCGCGCCGCTCATGACCTGCTCGGCGCGCCTGCCCGTGTATGCGCTGCTGATCGCGGCCTTCATCCCCGAGCGCACCGTGGCCGGCCTGTTCAACCTGCAGGGCCTGGTGCTGTTCGCGCTCTACCTGGGCGGCATCGTGAGCGCGATGGCCGTGGCCGCCGTGGCGCGGCTGGCGCGCCGGGGCGCAGGCGCGGCGCCGCTGCTCATGGAGCTGCCGGCCTACCGCTGGCCCAGCCCGCGCAACCTGGCCCTGGGCCTGTGGGAGCGCGCGGGCATCTTCATGCGCCGCGTGGGCGGCATCATCCTGGCTGTCACGGTGCTGCTGTGGTTCCTCTCCACTTACCCGGCGCCGCCCGAGGGCGCCACGGGCGCGGCCATCCAGTACAGCTTTGCCGGCCGCCTGGGCGCGCTGCTGGAGATCATTTTTGCGCCGATCGGCTTCAACTGGCAGATCAGCATCGCCCTGGTGCCCGGCATGGCCGCGCGCGAGGTGGCGGTGAGCGCGCTGGGCACGGTATACGCCATCGCCGCCTCGGCCGACGACACGGCCGCGCAGCTCGCGCCCATGCTGGCCGCGCAATGGTCGCTGGCCACGGCGCTGTCGCTGCTGGTGTGGTTCATCTTTGCGCCGCAATGCATCTCGACCATTGCCGCCGTGCGGCGCGAGACCAACGGCTGGCGCTGGCCGCTGGTGATGACGGCCTATCTGTTCGCGCTGGCCTACGGCGCAAGCTTCATCACCTACCGCATTGCGCTCGCATTGCAGGGAGGCTGACATGCTGCAGGAACTCATCGTCGCGCTGATCGTCGTCGTGGCCCTGGCTTACGTGGCCTGGCGCTACCTGCCCGCCGCCTGGCGCCAGCGCCTGGGCCGCGTGCACCCGGGCCTGGCCGCGGGGCCCGGCGGCTGCGGCAGTGGCGGCGGCTGCAGCAGCTGCGGCGGCTGTGCCGCGGGCAGGACGACGCCGGCCGCCGAGGCGGCACGGGCGCATTCGAATACTCCTGAATAGATAGCTTCCAGCGCTTGATGGACGGGCGCTAGAGCTCATTTTCGCTTTAAATGCTATGCGGCCAGCGGATAGTCGTCCCAGGGCAGCTCGAGCGGCGGCAGACCATGGCGCTCTCGCGCCTCGTGGCAGCGCTCGCTGCCCATCTCGAAGGCGCGGCAGGCCGAGGGGCGCTGCGCGTAGATGCCGCAGATCGATTGCTTGCCGCAGCGCCCCATGAGCGCCATGCAGCGCACCGGATGGCGCTCCGTGCCGTCCATGCGCCAGCGGGTGCCATGGACCTCGTGCGCCAGCGCGTCGGGCACGCAGCCACCCATGGATTGCAGCTCGTAGACGGAAAATTCGACGCGGTACTCATGGCAGCAGGCACCGCAGGTGAGGCAGGGGTGATCGGATTCGGACATGATGGTGTGGCTGGCGGATGCCGCGCCATCGGTGTCGTGGGATGTGCCGGCAGACCAGGTGTGTGAGCAACGCGCGAGCGCTGCGGGAGGTGCACAGATGTCCGAAAAATTCAGGGTGGGCGACCGCGTGAGCTGGAACTCCGAGGCCGGGCGCGTGTCCGGCCGCATCATCGCCGTGCATGTGAGCGACTTCGACTACAAGGGCCACCGCCACCGCGCCACGCCCGAGCATCCCCAGTACGAGATTCGCAGCGACAGAACCGAGCACATTGCGGCGCACCGCGGCGAGGTGCTGACGCGCCTGTGACGCCGTGGCCCAGCCATTCTTCACCATAGGGCATTCGAGCCGCAGCCTGGAGGAGTTCCTGGCGCTGCTGTGCGAGAACGGCGTCGCCTGCCTGGTCGACATCCGCAAGCTGCCGGGCTCGCGCGCCCAGCCCCAGTTCAATGCGGCCAGCCTGGGCGCGGCGCTGGCCGGGCAGGGCATGGATTACCTGCATCTGGCGGCGCTCGGCGGCCTGCGCGGCAGAACCGCCGGCGTGGCGCCCGAGTGCAATGGCCTGTGGCGCAACGCCAGCTTTCACCGCTATGCCGACTACGCGCTCACGCCGGCCTTTCGCGCGGGGCTGGAGCAGCTGCTGGCGCTCGGGCGCGAGAGGCGCTGCGCGCTGATGTGCGCCGAGGCCCTCTGGTGGCGCTGCCACCGGCGCATCGTGGCCGACCATCTGCTGGCCCGTGGCGAGGCCGTGCTGCACATCATGGGTCCGGGCAGGCTGGAGCCCGCGCGACTCACGCCGGGGGCCGTGGTGGGAGAGGGTGGGGTGGTGAGCTATCCGCCGGCTTCTTCGGCGTAGGTTACGTTTCCCCGTCATTGCGGCGAAGGGTGAAATCCGGAAGCCGAGTCCCTGGACCCCGGCGTTCGCCGGGGTGACGGAGGGTATGTGCCCGATCAGGCCACCCGACCGAGCAGAAGGTACTCCATGAGTGCCTTCTGCACGTGCATGCGTTTGTGGCTTCGGCGCGCGGCCTGTGGCCGCTTCACATCCGCTGCGCGGATATGAGCCTGCGCCGAAACAGGCTGCCGGCGCTGCGCGCCGCCGGCTTGCATTTCATGCAACCCGGCCGAGCAGAAGGTACTCCATGAGTGCCTTCTGCACGTGCATGCGTTTGTGGCTTCGGCACGCGGCCTGTGGCCGCTTCACATCCGCTGCGCGGATATGAGCCTGCGCCGAAACAGGCTGCCGGCGCTGCGCGCCGCCGGCTTGCATTTCATGCAACCCGGCCGAGCAGAAGGTACTCCATGAGTGCCTTCTGCACGTGCATGCGTTTGTGGCTTCGGCACGCGGCCTGTGGCCGCTTCACATCCGCTGCGCGGATATGAGCCTGCGCCGAAACAGGCTGCCGGCGCTGCGCGCCGCCGGCTTGCATTTCATGCAACCCGGCCGAGCAGAAGGTACTCCATGAGTGCCTTCTGCACGTGCATCCTGTTTTCAGCCTCGTCCCAGACGACGGATTGGGGGCCGTCGATGACGTCGGCCATGACTTCCTCGCCGCGGTGGGCGGGCAGGCAGTGCATGAACAGGGCGCCTTCCTTGGCGGCGGCCATCATCTCGGCGTCCACGCACCAGTCGGCAAAGGCCTTGCGGCGGGCCTCGTTCTCGGCCTCGTAGCCCATGCTGGTCCAGACGTCGGTGGTCACCAGGTCGGCATCCTTGCAGGCATCCATGGGGTTGGCAAAAACCTTGTAGCAGCCCGCGCGCGGCTGGCGGCCGCCGAAGGCCAGTTTCTCATCGACCTCGTAGCCGCCGGGCGTGCTCACATGCACCGTGAAGCCGAGCAGATCGGCCGCCTGCAGCCAGGTGTTGGCCATGTTGTTGCCGTCGCCCACCCAGGCCACGACCTTGCCGGCAATCGAGCCGCGGTGCTCGATGAAGGTGAAGATGTCTGCCATGATCTGGCAGGGGTGGAACTCGTTGGTCAGGCCGTTGATGACGGGCACGCGCGAGTGCTCGGCAAAGCGCTCGATCTTGTCCTGGCCGAAGGTGCGGATCATGACCAGGTCGGTCATGCGGCTGATGACGCGCGCGCTGTCCTCGATGGGCTCGGCGCGGCCGAGCTGGCTGTCGCCCGTGGTCAGATGCACCACGCTGCCGCCGAGCTGGTACATGCCGGCCTCGAACGAGACGCGCGTGCGCGTGCTGGCCTTCTCGAAGATCATGGCCAGCGTGCGGTCGGCCAGCGGGTGGTACTTCTCGTAGCTCTTGAACTTGCCCTTGATGATGGCCGCGCGCGAGAACAGGTAGTTGTATTCGTCGGCGCTGAAGTCGGAGAACTGCAGGTAATGCTTCATGGTGCGGGGTGCTTTCATTCGGCGAGGAAGGCCTCGACCACAGGGGTGAGCAGGGCGACGATTTCGTCGGCCTCGGCACGCGTGAGCGTGAGGGCGGGCACCAGGCGGATGACGCGCTCGGCCGTCACCGACAGCAGCAGGCCGGCCGCGGCCGCGCGCTCGATCAGCACGCCGCAGGGGCGGTCTAGCTCCACCCCGATGATCAGGCCCTGGCCGCGCACCTCGGTCACGCCGGCAAGTGGCAGCAGGGCCTTCTCGAGCGCGCTCTTGAGGTGCTCGCCCACGGTGGCGGCGTTGGCCAGCAGCCCGTCCTCTTCCATGATGCGTATGGTCTCCACACCGGCGCGCATGGCCAGCGGGTTGCCGCCGAAGGTCGAGCCATGGTTGCCGGGCTTGAGCACCTCCGAGGCCGCGCCATGCGCCAGCACCGCGCCCACGGGCACGCCAGAACCCAGGCCCTTGGCCAGCGTCATCACATCGGGGCGGATGCCGGCCCACTGGTGGGCAAACCACTTGCCGGTGCGGCCCATGCCGGCCTGCACCTCGTCGAGCATGAGCAGCCAGCCGTTGGCATCGCACAGCCTGCGCACCTGCTGCAGGTATTCGGCACGCATGGGGTGCAGGCCGCCTTCGCCCTGGATGGGCTCCATGAGCACGGCGACGACGTTGGGGTTGCCCTCGGTGGCCTCCTGCAGCGCCTCGATGTCATTGGGCGCGACGCGGATGAAGCCCTCGAGCAACGGGCCGAAGCCGTTGCGCACCTTGGGGTTGCCCGTGGCCGTCATGGTGGCGATGGAGCGGCCGTGGAAGGCGTGGTCATAGACCACGATCACGGGCTTTTCGATCCCCTTGTCCACGCCGTACTTGCGCGCGATCTTGATGGCGCATTCGTTGGCCTCCAGGCCCGTGCTGCAGAAGAACACGTTGGTCATCTGCGCGCGCTCGGTCAGCAGCCGGGCGAGCTGCTCCTGGCCGGGCACATGGTAGTAGTTGGAGGTGTGGATGAGCCGGGTGAGCTGGTCCTGCAGCGCCGGCACCAGCTTGGGGTGGTTGTGACCCAGCGTGTTGACCGCAATGCCGCCCAGACCGTCGAGGTACTGCTTGCCGTTCACGTCCCACACGCGTACGCCCTGGCCGCGCTCGAGCGCGATGGGCACGCGGCCATAGGTGTTCATCACATGGGGCGATGCGGCCTCAATGAAAGCGGTCATGCGGACTTCTCCTGACAAGAGCGGAACGGAAACTCACAGGCCCTGCGGGCCAAAAGGAAAGCCTGGATTCTAGGGCGTGGCCTGCGGCGCACCATTGAAGAATGCGCATCACAGTCATGCATGGGCGCGGCGCAGTGGTGGGCCTGTCCGCATGCTTCCAGACGTGATCCATCGGGGCTTTGCGGGCCAGCTCTTATATAAGAGTTAGAATCCGCGCCACGCGGGCGCACGAGGCCCGCGCAGCATTTTCGACCGGATCCAGATGGTTGCTCCCACCTCCAAAGAAGTCTTCATCCAAGGCATAACCCATGATGGGAGAACCTTTCGCCCCAGCGACTGGGCAGAGCGCCTGGCCGGCGTCATGAGCCAGTTCCGCCCCGGCGGCGCACGCCCGGGAAGCCACCTGAGCTATTCGCCCTGGTGCGTGCCCACGGCCATGAACGGCGTCAAATGCGTGGTGGTGCACCGCGATCTGCAGGACTACGAGCCCATGGCCTGGGACTTCGTGCTCAACTTCGCCAGGGACAACAACCTGCAGGTGGTCGAGGCCTGCCTGCTGCCCGACGCCCCCGGCTGACGTCCTGGGCAACGCCAACAGCCCCCCAGCCCACAGTCTTCGCCGCTCAACAGGCACAAAAAAACCGCCACGAAGGCGGTTTCCTTGCTTTGCTGACAGCGCACCCGTTACAAACGGCGGGCGGCTGGGCCACCCGGGCTGTTTGCCTGAAGCGTTCAGGCGGCGATTAGGCTGCGGCGGGTGCCAGGGCCTTGACCTTGGCGGACAGGCGGCTCTTGTCGCGAGCGGCCTTGTTCTTGTGGAAGATGCCCTTGTCGGCAATGGTGTCGATGACGGACTGGGCCTTGGCGAACAGCTCGGTGGCCTTGGTCTTGTCGCCGGCCAGCACGGCCTTCTCGACGTTCTTGACTGCCGTGCGGTACTTGGAGCGCAGCGAGGTGTTGGCGGCGTTGAGCTTGACGCCCTGGCGCGCGCGCTTGCGGCCGGAGGCGAGGCGGGGATTCTTCTTGACTGGCTTACCAGATGCCATGATGTGTATTCCTTGTGTCTGAGGATGATGTCAGCAAAGCCGGCAATTATAGCGCGCCTGCTGGTTCGAGGCCAGCGCGGCGCCAAGCGAATACACTTCGCCGGGTGTCACTGCTCAAAGCCGCTTCCACCGTATCCCTGCTGACCCTGGCCTCGCGCGTGACGGGGCTGGTGCGTGATCTGCTCATGGCCTCCATCTTCGGGGCCAATGTGCTCACCGACGCGTTCAACGTCGCGTTTCGCATTCCCAACCTGTTTCGGCGCCTGTTTGCCGAGGGCGCCTTCAGCCAGGCCTTTGTGCCCGTGCTCGCCGCCCACAGGACGCAGCATGGCGAGCAGGCCACGCATGGGCTGATCGACGCCGTGGCCACGGTGCTGTTCTGGGTGCTGTTGCTGACCTGCACGCTGGGCGTGGTGGGGGCGCCGCTGCTGGTCTGGGCGCTGGCCAGCGGGCTGCGCCAGGATCCCCAGGGCTTTGACGCCGCCATCGTCATGACGCGCTGGATGTTCCCCTATATCGGCTTCATGTCGCTGGTGGCGCTGTCGGCCGGCGTGCTCAACACCTGGAAGCGCTTTGCCGTGCCGGCGGCCACGCCCGTGCTGCTGAACCTGTGCATGATCGCCGCGGCCTGGTTCGGTGCGCCGCAGCTCGAGGCGCGCGGCATCGAGCCCATCTATGCCATGGTGGGCGGGGTGATGGCCGGCGGCCTGCTGCAGCTGGGCGTGCAACTGCCCGTGTTGCTGCGCCTCGGGTTGCTGCCGCGCATAGGCATGAGCTGGGCGCGCGTGCAGAGCGCCTGGCGCGACGAGGGGGTGCGGCGCATTCTCAGGCTGATGGCGCCGGCGCTGCTGGGTGTGGGCGTGGCCCAGATCTCGCTCATGATCAACACCCAGATTGCCTCCTATCTGACGCCCGGCAGCGTGACCTGGCTGTTCTACGCCGACCGGCTCATGGAGTTTCCCACGGCCCTGCTCGGGGTGGCGTTGGGCGTGGTGCTCACGCCGCAACTAGCATCGGCCCGGGCTGCGGGCGACGGGGAGCGCTATTCGGCCATGCTCGACTGGGGACTGCGCATCGTGGTGCTGCTGGCCGTGCCCTGCGCCGTGGGGCTGCTGGTCTTTGCCATGCCGCTGGTGGCGACCCTGTTCCACCATGGTGCGCTGACCGATGCCGACGCGAGGCAGATCTCTGTCGCGCTTGCGGGCTATGGCGTGGGCCTGCTCGGGCTGGTTGCCATCAAGGTGCTGGCTCCGGGCTACTACGCCAGCCAGGACATCCGCACGCCGGTGCGCATCGCCATCGTGGTGCTGGTGGCCACGCAGCTGATGAACGTGCTGCTGGTGCCGGTCCTGGCACATGCCGGGCTGGCCCTGTCGATTGGTCTGGGCGCCATCATCAACGCGCTGTGGCTGCTTACCGGGCTGATGCGCCGCGGCAGCTACCGGCCGCTGCCGGGCTGGGGGCGGCTCGGCCTGCAGGTGGCGGCGGCGGGCGCTCTGCTGGCCGTGTTCCTGGCCTGGGCATCGATGCATTTCGACTGGCTGGCGCTGCGTGCCCACAGCATGCAGCGCGTCGGGCTGCTGGCGCTGTTGCTGTGTGCGTCGGCGCTGCTGTACTTTGGCGCCCTGTGGGCCTGCGGCCTCAAGCCGCGCGAGCTGCTGCGCAGGTAGACTGCGGCGCAAGGAGCCCCATATCGCATGACCCTGAGCTACCCCGTACCCACTCCGCTGGAATATTTCGCTTCTCTGGTGCAGGTGGGGCAGGGCGAGGCGATTGCGCTGCTGGAGGCCGCGGCCTGCATCGCGCATGATGCCCATCCCAACATGGATGTGCAGGCCTTTCTCGACGAGATGGACCGCCTGCAGGCCAGGCTTGCGCGGCGCATGCCCGCGGACGCCGAGCCGCTGCTGCGGCTGAACGTGCTCAACCGCTTCTTCTACGGTGAGCTTGGCTTTGGTGCCAATCTCAACGATTTCTACGCGCCCGAGAACAGCTACCTGCACCTGGTGCTGGGCACGCGCCGCGGCATTCCGATCTCGCTGGCCGTGCTGTGGCTGGAGCTGGCCCAGGGTGCCGCGGATCTGAAGGCCTATGGCGTGTCGTTTCCCGGGCATTTCCTGGTCAAGGTGCTGCTGCCGGGCGGGCAGGCGGTGCTCGATCCCGTGACCGGCCATTCGCTCTCGCGCGAGGCGCTGGGCGAGCGGCTCGCGCCGTTTCGCGCGCACGAGGGGGCGTCTGCGCAGGAGGATGTGCCCCTGGGCCTCTACCTGCAGGCAGCCTCGACGCGCGACATCCTGGCGCGCATGCTGCGCAACCTCAAGGAAATCCATCGCACGCGCCAGGATTGGAATGCGCTGGTGGCCGTGCAGCATCGGCTGATCATGCTGCTGCCCGATGCCTGGGATGAGTGGCGCGACCGCGGTCTTGCCTACGCCGAACTCGGCCAGCCATTGCTGGCGCTGGAGGATCTCGAGGCCTATCTGGCGCACGCGACGGGCGCGAGCGATGTGCCGGCCATTGCACGCCATGTGAAGGCGCTGCGCGCCGCGGGTTGATCGGCGCCGGACGCTGCACCACAAAGCAAAACGCCCGCCATGGGGGCGGGCGTTGGAGGGGATGGCCCGCGGCGATCCAGCGGCGATCAGCTGCTTGCCTTGACGGCCAGCACCGGGCAGTCCACGTTGAGCAGAATCTCCTGGGCCATGCTGCCCAGCAGCAACTTGCCCACGGGTGAGCGCTTGCGCAGCCCGATCACCAGCACCGAGACCTGCAGCGCGGCGACCAGCTCCTCGATCTCCTCGATGGCGCTCTTGCCGCGCACGAACTGGCGGAACTCGGCCGTGATGGGCAATGTGGCTAGGCGCTCCTCGACGCGCTCGGCCTCATAGCCGTTGACGATGCTGGGATCTTCCTGGCGACCGCCAGGGCCGGCGTTGATGACGACCAGACGCTCATTGCGCCGGGTCGCGATCTCGATACCCTTGTCCAGCGCGGCCCGGCCCTCGGGGCGGGGAACGTAGGCGACAAGAATGGTCATGCAGCTGTCTCCGTTGTGTGGTTTCGATGGTTGCTGGTGTCCTGGCACCAGAGCCGAAAAGGCTGGAGTGAGTTTACCGCTCGTCAGCCGAGCCTGGGGGCAAGACGCGTCGCCCGTCAGATCAGCTGCGCCGCCTTGAGCTCCTTCTTGAGATAGGCGTAGAACAAGGGAGCGGCCACCAGGCCGGCGGGGCCGAAGATGGCCTCGGCGACGAACATGACCGACAGCAGCTCCCACACGCCGATGTGCGTGCGCCGGCCCACCACCTTGGCGTTGATCACGTATTCGGCCTTGTGGATCAGGATCAGAAAGGCCAGGCAGGCCACCGCGGCGGCCGGCGATACCGACAGGCCGACGACGGTGAGTACGGCGTTGCACAGCAGATTGCCGACGATGGGCACCAGCCCCGCCACAAAGGTCAGGGTGATGAGCGCGGGGGTGTAGGGCAGCTTCAGGTCCCACAGCGGCAGCAGCAGGATCAGAAAGATGGCCGTGAGCACGGTGTTGAACGACGCGATCCAGAACTGCGCGGCCACGATCTGCCGAAACGCCTCGCCCATGCGCGCCACGCGCAGCACGAGCTGCTGGGTGAGCCGGCCGCGCGCCGTCTCCATGCTGCGCACGGCCGCCAGGGCTCCGATCACCAGGCCCACATAGGCATAGAGCAGGCCCGTGAGCCATGCGCGGCCGGCCATGGCCAGGGCGCCGGCCTTGGCCGCCAGGTAGGAGGCGAGGATGCGCTGGATCTCGGCCGTGCCCTCGGGCAGCTGGGCCGCGATGTCGGGCGGCAGCTTCTGGCGCAGCTCCAGCACCGTGCTGGCCAGGAAGTCCAGCAGCTCACGATACTGCTGGGGCGCATCGACGATGTAGGTGCGCGAGTGCGACAGCGCGAACGCCACGAGCAGCAGCGGCGACAGCATGACCAGGGCTGCGGCCACGCTCTGACCGCTGTGGGAGGCATGGCCGCGCCCGCCAGGGAGCAGCCGGCGCAGATGTACCAGCCGCGGCGCCAGCCAGCGTGTGAGCAGAAAGCCCACGCACACGCACAGCAGGCCCGGCAGCAGGCCGTAGCACATGACGAGCAGCAGCGCGGCGGCCATCAGCACATAGCTTGCAATGGCCACGCCGCGAGCGGCGTAGGCGCCCCTGGTCACGGGCATGGGAAAGGCCTCGGGGCCGCGTTGCGGCGTGTGTCCCGACGACATGGCGGACGACCCTGCAGGAGATGCTGGGTCAGGCGACGACGACGGCCGCGCCGGCACCCCGCTCGGCAATCGCGCCAATGGTGTAGACCTGCTCGCCCAGCGCGCGCAGCGTGGCGGCGGTGGCGTCGGCGGCTTCCTGCGGCACGATGACCACCATGCCGATGCCGTTGTTGAAGGTGCGGTTCATTTCCTGGTCGTCGATGCCGGCGGTCTGCTGCAGCCAGGCGAACAGCTCCGTCTTGGGCCAGCTGCCGGCCTTGAGGTGGGCTGCCAGGCCGTCGGGCAGCACGCGCGGGATGTTCTCCAGCAGGCCACCGCCGGTGATGTGCGACAAGGCCTTGATCGGGTGCTGCGCCAGCGCGGCCAGCACGTTCTTCACGTACAGGCGGGTGGGCTCCATGATGGCAGCCTTGAAGGGCTTGCCATCGAGCTGCTCGGGCAGGCTGCCGCTCGCGCTGGCGCGCTCGATGCACTTGCGCACCAGCGAAAAGCCATTGGAATGCACGCCGCTCGAAGCCAGGCCCAGCACCACGTCGCCGGCCTGCACGTTCTGGCCCGTGAGAATCCTGGACTTCTCGACGGCGCCGACGGCAAAGCCCGCCAGGTCGTATTCACCGGCCGGGTACATGCCGGGCATCTCGGCGGTCTCGCCGCCGATGAGGGCGCAGCCCGAGAGTTCGCAGCCTTTGGCGATGCCGCCGACCACGGCTGCGGCCGTGTCCACGTCGAGCTTGCCGCAGGCGAAGTAGTCGAGGAAGAACAGCGGCTCGGCGCCCTGCACCAGCACGTCGTTGACGCTCATGGCGACGAGGTCTATGCCCACGGTGTCGTGCATGTTCCATTCGAACGCCAGCTTGAGCTTGGTGCCCACGCCGTCGGTGCCGGAGACCAGCACCGGCTCCTGGTAGCGCTTGGGCACCTCGAACAGCGCGCCAAAGCCGCCGATGCCGGCCATCACGCCTTCGCGCAGGGTCTTCTTTGCCAGCGGCTTGATGCGCTCGACCAATGCGTCGCCCGCGTCGATGTCAACGCCGGCGTCCTTGTACGAAATGGGTGGGGTGGCAGAGGAGCTCATGAAATTCCAAAGGGGTGGGCGGATCGAACCAAACCCGCGATTTTAGTCGGCAGGGCGCTGGCGCTGCCCATATATGCCTGTGACTATGCCTGCGGCGGGGTGAGGGACGCCACAAAAAGGCCCCGCCAGCGGACGGGGCCTTGGGGTTGCAGCGGGGCTCGCGTGGCCTCAGAGCGAGCCGTCTCCGAGCACGATGCCCTCGCGCCGCGGGTCGGCGCCGCCTTCCAGCAGGGTCTTGCCGTCTTTCGTCACGCGCATGATGGTGGCCACGCCGCTCGACTGGGCGTTGCCGTTGACCGTATGGCCCTTGGCCTTGAGCTCATTGATCAGCGCCGACAGATCCAGCGTGGTGTTGGAGCCATCCACGCCCGTCGTGGGGTTGTTGCTTGCGCCGAAGTTCACGAGGGAGGTGGCCTGCTGCGCGTCCAGCCCCCAGTCGAGTGCGCCGACGAGGGTCTTGGTCACGTACTGGATGATGGCGCCCCCGCCGGGCGAGCCCGTGGCCATGACGAAGTCGCCCGGCGCGCTGCCCCTGAAGACCAGCGTGGGCGCCATGGTGCTGCGCGGGCGCTTGCCCGGTGCGACGCGGTTGGCCACGGGCAGGCCATTGGCGTCCACGGGGCTGGCGGAAAAGTCCGTCAGCTGGTTGGTGAGCAAAAAGCCCTCGACCATGTGGAACGAGCCCATGCTCGATTCCACCGTGGTCGTCATCGACACCACGTTGCCATAGGCGTCGACCACGGACAGGTGGGTGGTGCCATGTTCGTCGGTCTTGTCCACGCCCTGCGGCACGGGGCCGAAGTCGCCGGGTGTGGCCGTGCCCATGCTCTTGTCCGGGCTGATGAGGGCGGCGCGCTGCCTGAGGTAGTCGGGGGCGAGCAGCGAGGTCAGGCCCTGGGCCGGCAGCGGCACGAAATCGGTGTCGGCCACGTACTTGTCGCGGTCGGCGTAGGCCAGGCGCTCGGCCTCCGAGACCAGGTGCACGCCCATCACACTGGGCACGCCGCCCTCGTTGCCCGGGTTGGTGGGGCCGTATTGCGCGAGGTTGAACTGGCCGAGTATGCCCAGCGACTGCGCGATGGCGATGCCGCCGGACGAGGGTGGCGACATGGTGCACACATGGTAGGTGCCGCGGTAGTTGGTGCAGACCGCCTCACGCTTCTTGGCCTTGTAGCCGGACAGGTCGGCAAGCGTCATCAGGCTGGGGGTGATGGGCGTCTTTGCGGCATCGTCGCCCACGGACTGCGCGGCCTTGGCGACGATGGCCTTGGCCAGGTCGCCGCTGTAGAGGGCGTCCGCGCCCTGGGTGGCCAGGGTTTTGAGCGTCCGGGCATAGGGCAGGTTGGTCATGGACTCGCCGGTCTTGCGCGGCGTGCCGTCGGCGTGGAAATAGGTGGCCATGGCGTTGGCGTCGAGCGCCAGGTTGTTGGCATTGCTCGCGATGGCCGCGCCCAACCGGCCCGGGATCAGAAAGCCGTCGGTCGAGAGCTTGATGCCCTGGTCGAACAACTGGCTCCAGGGCAGCTTGCCATGCTCCTTGTGCGCCATGTCGAGCATGCGCATCACGCCGGGCACGCCGATGGAGCGGCCGCTGCGCCGCGCACTCGGCACGGGGGCGGGCGAGGCCGCGTCGTCCTGGTTCTGCCGCACGAGGTAGTAGTTGGTGGCGGCGGCCGGGGCGGTCTCGCGGCCGTCGTAGGCGACGACCTTTTTGCTCTTTGCGTCGTAGTAGATCATGAAGGCGCTGCCCGCGATGGTGCTCGACTGGGGCTCCACCAGCCCCAGCACGGCCTGCATGGCCACGGCGGCGTCCACGGCGGAGCCGCCGGCCTTGAGAATCTCGCAGCCTGCCTTGGTGGCCAGGGGCGTGTTGGCGATGGCCATGTATTTGCTCGAATGCTTGGCCGTGAGCCCCAGGCGGTAGCCCGATGCGGCCTCCGGCGCAGCCGGGTCGCCGCTGACGCCCGAGCCGACGACGACGGCCGCCCCGCCACTGCCGCGCACCGTGCAGCTGGTCGGGTCGCTGTCGACGATGAGCCGGTCGCTGCTGCCACCGCAGCCGGCGAGCAGCGCCGCCGCGGCCAGGGGGGCCAGGGCCCACAGGGTTTTCTGGGACATGTTTCACCTCATGCGTGACGTGTGCGGGGCTGCCTGCGGAGGGGCCGAGGGTGGCTGCCCGGGCAGGCATCCCCGACAGGGTCCCGGGCTTCGTCTGCGCGAAAGAGGCCAAGCTAAACCATGCAGGGCGCGAGCCATGTTGGTGGATACCCTGGCGAACCGTCCTGTGCCGCCGGCGTGCGGTGGGCACCGGGCCGGCGCGTCGCCGACAGACTAGAATGCGTCCCTTTGCCGCCTGCGCGCGGCATGATCAGTCCGGGCTGGGCCTTTCCCTTTCAGTCCGCGACCGCCCTCCTGCACATGCCCATATTTACTGCGCCAGCCGATGTTTGGGGGCTGGCATCCGATTCATGAAGCAACTGGCGCTCGACATCGGCCTGGCGACCGGCCCCACGTTGGGCAACTTCCACGCCGGGCCCAATGCCCAGGCGCTGCAGCATCTGCGCCTGTCGGTGGGCGACGGCGCGGCGCCGCGCTCGCCCGTGCCCACCTATCTGTGGGGCGATGCCGGCACGGGCAAGACGCATCTGCTGCGCGCCACCTACGAGGCCCTGCGCGACCAGGGCGCCAGCGTGGGCTGGCTCGACCCCTCGGTCGCGTTGCCGTCGGCGTTCGACGAGCGCTGGAGCGCCGTGCTGCTCGACGACGTGCAGCTCTACACCACGGCGCAGCAGGCGGCCGCCTTCAACTGGTTCGTCAATGCCATCAACCCCACGGCCGGCGCGCCGCGCTGGGTGCTGGCGGCGGGCGCGCTGCCGCCGGCCGACCTGCCGTTGCGCGACGACCTGCGCACGCGGCTCGGCTGGGGCCATGTGTTCCAGCTGCAGCTGCTCGATGAATCCGAGCGCCGCGCGGTGCTGCGCGAGCAGGCCGACGCGCGCGGCATCCATCTGGCCGATGAGGTCATGGACTACATGCTCACGCGCTTCTCGCGCGACCTGGGCAGCCTCATGCAGCTGCTCGACCGGCTCGACAGCTTTGCCCTGCGTGCCCAGCGTGCCATTACCGTGCCGCTGCTCAAGACCATGCTGCAAAGCGAATAGCGCGCAGGCGTCGTCGCAGCCCGGCCATCTTCCCTCACATCGACTCGCATGACATCCACCCCTTCGGTACCACGCAAACGGCTGGCGCTGTTCGACCTGGACCACACGCTGCTGCCGCTCGACTCGGACTACGAGTGGGGCGAGTTCACCATCCGCATCGGCTGGACCGACCGCGAGGAGTTCGGCCGCCGCAACAAGGCCTTCTACGAGGATTACCTGGCCGGGCGCCTGGACGTGCACGACTACGTGCGCTTTGCCACCGAGGCAGTGCGCCTGCGCGGCGCGGACGCCGCGGCCCAGGCCCATGCGCAGTTCATGCGCGAGGTGATCGCGCCGGCCATCCACGGCGAGGCGCTGGCGCTGCTGCAAAAGCACCGCGACGCGGGCGACGAGGTGCTCATCATCACCGCCACCAATGAATTCATCACCCGCCCCATCGCCCAGGCGCTGGGCGTGGAGCAGCTGCTGGCGCTCGAGCTCGAGCGCGACGCCGATGGCTGGATCACCGGCGACATCCGCGGCGAGCCCACCATGCGCGAGGGCAAGGTGCGGCGCATGCAGGCCTGGCTGGCCGCGCGCGGCCTTTCCTGGGGCGACGTGGACAGCACCTTCTACAGCGACTCCATGAACGACGTGCCGCTCCTGGAGAAGGTCAATCACCCCGTGGCCACCAACCCCGACCCGCGCCTGCGCGCCCTGGCGCAGGAGCGCGGCTGGCCCATCCTGGACCTGTTTGCCTCACAACAACAATGATCAAGACCTTCATCGACAAGCTGCTGGGCAAGGGCGGCGGCGCGGGCCGCGCGGCCAAGCGCCGCTTTGGCAAGCGCGAGGAGCTGCCCGCCTCGGTGCACGGCATCAACCCCGAGCTCGTGGACCGGCGCGCCACCGACGTGGTGCGCACGCTCAAGCAGGCGGGCTTCGAGGCCTACATCGTCGGCGGCGCCGTGCGCGACCTGCTGCTGGGCCTCAAGCCCAAGGACTTCGACGTGGCCACCAACGCCACGCCCGAGCAGGTCAAGGGGCTGTTTCGGCGCGCCTTCATCATCGGCAAGCGCTTTCGCATCGTGCACGTGGTCCATGGGCGCGGGCGCGAGCATGAGGTGATCGAGGTCTCCACCTTCCGCGCCTATCTGGACAACGCAGCGGCCGAGCAGGTCAGCGGCAACGAGCGCACCAGCAAGGCGCAGCTCGCCGGCATGCAGCACGCCGTGGACGCCAGCGGCCGCGTGCTGCGCGACAACGTCTGGGGCCCGCAGGACGAGGACGCCACGCGGCGCGACTTCACCGTCAACGCCATGTACTACGACCCCGAGACCCAGGTCGTGGTGGACTTCCACAAGGGCCTGGACGACGCCAGAAAGCGCGTGCTGCGCATGATCGGCGACCCGGCCACGCGCTACCGCGAGGACCCGGTGCGCATCATCCGCGCCGTGCGCTTCGCCGCCAAGCTCAGTGCGCTGGGCTTCGCCCTCGAGCCCAAGACCGCCAAGCCGCTGCTGGCCTGTGAGCCGCTCTTGCAGGACGTGCCGCAAAGCCGCCTCTTCGACGAAATGCTCAAGCTGCTGCAGACCGGCCATGCGCTGGCCTCCATCGCGCAGCTGAAAAAGCTCGGGTTGGAAAAGGGCATCTACCCGCTGCTCGACGTGGTGGTCGAGCGTGCCGACCATCCCTTCGTGCAGGCGGCGCTCGCCGACACCGACCGCCGCGTGGGCGAGGGCAAGACCGTGGCGCCGAGCTTTCTGCTCGCCTGCGTGCTCTGGCAGGACGTCAAGGCCGGCTGGGAGCAGCGCCTGGCACGCAACGAGCACGCCTTCCCGGCGCTGCAGGATGCCATCGACGAGGTGTTCGACAAGCGCATCGGCGACGTGTCCGGCCGCGGCAAGCTGGCCGCCGACATGCGCGAGATCTGGGTCATGCAGCCGCGCTTCGAAAAGCGCTCGGGCAGCACGCCCTTCAGCATGGTGGCCCATATCCGCTTTCGTGCGGGTTTTGACTTCCTGCGCCTGCGCGCCGACGTCGGCGAGGTCGAGGAAGGGCTGGCCGAATGGTGGCAGCAGTTCTCGCTGGCCGATGATGCGCGCCGCGAGGACATGATCGAGCAGGTGCGCGAGGAGCAGCGCGCCCGCCAGCGCAAGGCCCAGCCCGTGGTGCGGCGCGTGCCCAAGCCCACCGGCGCCGCACCGGCCGAGGCCCCCGCCGAGCCCGACGCCCAGGGCGACGGCGCCGCGCCCAAGAAGCGCCGCCGCCGTCGCCGCAAGCCGGCCGGTGGTGCCAGCGGCCCCGCGGCGGGCGAGGGCGCTTGAGCCCGACCCAGGCGCCGCGGGCCGAGGCCGGCGTCACGGCCTGGATAGGGATGGGCGCCAACCTCGGTGACGCACGCGCCGCCCTGCGCGGCGCCGTGCAGGCCATGGCCGCGTTGCCGGACACGCAGGTCAGCCAGGTCTCGTCGCTGTACCGCAGCGCCCCCGTGGACGCGGGCGGGCCGGACTATCTCAACGCCGTGGCCGTGCTGCAGACCCGCCTTGCGCCGCTCGCGCTGCTGCACGCGCTGCAGGCCCTGGAGCAGGCCGCCGGGCGCGAGCGCCCCTACCGCAACGCGCCGCGCACGCTGGACCTGGATCTGCTGCTCTACGGCGACCTGCGCCTCGAGGGTGCCGAGCTCACCGTGCCCCACCCGCGCATGAACGAGCGCGCCTTTGTGCTCCAACCCCTGGCCGAGCTGGCGCCCGCCATGGTGGACGCCACACGGCTTGCCGCCGTGGCCGATCAGCGCATAGAGCGGGTGCTGGCACCGGCCTGGTGGTGTTGAGGGTGCTCACGGATTCACAGCGCTTTGCACTTGTCAGTAGCCAGTTTCCGCTGACAATCAGATGAAAACGACCGTAGGCTAAGCGCAGACAGCTGGCATTTTTATTGCCCACAGCGGCCGCGATCGATTCGCGTGACCACGGGGCCTGGCACCGCCGAGTCCGTCATCCCCGCGCAGGCGGGGATCCAGAGGCCAGCCCCGCGCCATGTGTTCGTCGCTGCTGTGGATCCCCGCATGCGCGGGGATGACGGCGGTCGTCTGGGATGGAAGCCCCCGTGTATCAAGCGCGAACAGCTATCAATTTTGTATTCAACTGCGGCAACGATGGATTCGCGTGACCCGCCTGGCGCCGCCGACCCCGTCATCCCCGCGCATGCGGGGATCCAGGAGCACATCCCAGTCGATTCATTCGTCGCCGCCGTGGATCCCCGTCCCGGATCAATGTCCGGGATGTCGTTCCTGCGTGGGGATGACGGCGGGCGCGTGTCGGATGGAATCCTCAGTCGACCTTGGCGCCCGAGGCCTTCACCACCTGCTGGTACTTGGCGCGCTCGGCGGCCATGAAGGCGTCGAACTGTTCGGGCGTCGTGGCCACGGGCTCGGCCATCAGGGCCTCGAAGCGGGTCTTGGTCTCGGGGGTCTTGAGTGCGTCGGTGAAGGCCTTGTTGAGTCTGGCGATCACGGGCTTGGGCGTGCCCGCGGGCGCCACCAGGCCCCACCAGGTGTCGATGGCAAAGCCCTTGAAGCTGTTCGACAGCGGCGGCACGCCGGGCAGCATGGGGCTCGCGGCGAGCGAGGTCACGGCCAGGGCCTTGAGCTTGCCTGCCTTGATGTTGGGCGCCGCGGCGGCCAGGTTGTCGAAGTTGAAGTCCACCTCGCCGGCCAGCAGTGCCAGCTGCGCGGGGCTGGCGCCCCGGTAGGGGATGTGCAGCGCGAAGATGCCGGCCTTCTGCTTGAACATCTCGCCCGCCAGATGGCCGGCGCTGCCGTTGCCGCCGCTGCCGTAGTTGAGCTTGCCCGGATTGGCGCGCGCGTAGGCGATCAGATCCTGCACGCTGTGGATCTTGAGCTGCTCGGCGCGTGCGGCGTTGACCACGAGCACGTTGGGCACGCGCACCATCTGCGTGATGCCGGCAAAGTCCTTGGCCGCGTCATAGGGCACGCGGCTGAAGAGCCAGGGGTTGACGGCATGCGTGGCCGTGGCAGCGATGCCAATGGTCAGCCCGTCCGGCGCGGCCTTGGCCACGAGGTCGGCGCCGATGTTGCCGCCCGCGCCGGCCTTGTTGTCCACCACCACGGTTCCCAGTGCGTCGCGCACGCGCTCGGCCAGGACGCGCGAGGTCACGTCCAGCGGCCCGCCCGGCGCGTAGGGCACGATGAGACGGATGGGGCCGTCCTGTGCGTGGCTGAGCGGGCTTGCAAGGGCCGCGCCCAGGGCGGCGAGCGAGAGAAGGTGGCGTCTGCGGTTCATGGATGGTGCGGGTGATGAAAAAATGGTGGGCGGCGCGTCAGCCGCCATGCTTGTCGGCCTCGGAGGTGAAGGCGTCGGCGTAGAACTCCTCGGGTGGCAGGCCGCGCTCGGCGCTGTAGGCCACGCGCGCCGAGTCGACCACGATGGGCGCGCCGCAGGCATAGACTTGGTGGCCGGAGAGATCGGCAAAGTCGTCCATCACGGCCTGGTGCACAAAGCCCGTGCGGCCCGTCCAGCCGTCCTCGGGCAGGGCGTCGGAGACCACGGGCACGTAGCACAGCTGCGGCATCTCGGCCAGGCGCTCGCGCACCCAGGCGTCCATGTACAGGTCGTGCGGACGGCGCCCACCCCAGTAGAGCGTGGCGGGGCGCGCGATGGCCTTGTGCTGCATGTGCTCGATCAGCGCCTTGATGGGCGCAAAGCCCGTGCCCGAGGCCAGGAAGATCATGGGCTTGTCCGAGTCCTCGCGCAGGTAGAAGCTGCCGAACGGCCCCTCCACGCGCAGGATTTCCTTCTCCTTGAGGGCGCCGAACACATGGGTTGTGAACTTGCCTCCCGGCATGTGGCGTATGTGCAGCTCCACGCCGGGCGCGGCCTCCTGGTGGTGCGGCGCCGTGGCCATCGAATAGGCGCGGCGGCTGCCGTCACGCAGGATGAATTCCATGTACTGGCCCGCGTGGTAGCGGAAGATGTCATGCGCCGGCAGCTGCAGGCGCAGCTGCATCACGTCGGGCGAAAGGCGCGTGAGGGTGCTGACGCGTACGGGCAGCTTGCGGATGGGGTAGGCGCTCTCGTCCGTCACCTGGCGCGATTCGAGCACCACGTCGGTCAGGGGCCTGGCGCAGCAGGTGAGCACGTAGCCCGCCTCTTCTTCCTCGACGCTCAGCGCCTTGTGCTGGTGCTCGCCATGCACCACGGATCCGCTCAGCTTTCTGCATTTGCATGAGCCGCAGGCGCCATCCTTGCAGCCGTAGGGCAGGCCCACGCCGCTGCGGATCGCGGCCGTGAGGATGGCCTCGCCGGCCTGGGCCTCGAAGCTGCGGCCGCTGGGCTGTACGCTGATCTGGAATGCGGTCTCGGCGCTGGTCATGACAGTGGGTATCCTCGGGGGCGTTGTCTGGCTATAAGCAAAGCGACCGATTTTGCCCTCAAACCAAAACCCTCTCGGCGCATTACCGGCGCGCTTTCGGCGCCAGCGCCTGCTCATCATCGGCTGCGGCGACGTGGGCCTGCGCGTGGCGCGTGGCCAGGGTCCGCGCGGCCCGCGCGTACTCGCGCTGACCTCCACCCCCGCGCGCTTGCCCGAGCTGCGCGCCGCGGGCATCACGGCGCTCCTGGGCAATCTGGACGACGCGGCCACGCTCGCGCGCCTGGCGGGCCTGGCCACGCGCGTGCTGCACCTGGCGCCGCCACCGGGCCAGAAGGAGGTGGGCCCGCACTGGTGGCTGGACCCGCGCAGCCAGGCGCTGGCGCAGGCCCTGCGCCGGCGCCAGCTGCCGCGGGCGCTGGTCTATGCCTCCACCAGCGGCGTGTATGGCGACTGCGCGGGAGACTGGGTGGCCGAGTCGCGCCCCCTGGCGCCGGCCACGCCGCGCGCCCAGCGCCGCGCGAACGCCGAGGCCGCCATGCGCCACCTGGGGCGCGCGGGTGTGCGCGTGAGCATTCTGCGCGTGCCCGGCATCTATGCGCCGGACCGCGAGGGCGGCACGCCCGAGGCGCGCCTGCGCCGCGCAACACCCGTGCTGGCCGCGCCCGACGATGTCTACACCAACCACATCCACGCCGACGACCTGGCGCGCGCCTGCCAATTGGCCCTGTGGCGGGGGCGCCCCCAGCGCATCTACAACGTGGCCGACGACAGCCAGATGAAGATGGGCGACTACTTCGACCTGGCGGCCGATCTGTACGGCCTGCCGCGCCCCCCGCGCGTGCTGCGCAGCCAGGCGCAGGAGCTGCTGCCGCTGTCGCTGCTGAGCTTCATGGGCGAGTCGCGCCGCCTGGTCACCACGCGCATGGCGCGCGAGCTGCGCCTCGTGCTGCGCTACCCCACGGTGCGCGAGGGATTGACTGCCGCGCCCGATCAGCGCGGGTAGACGTTGCCCTTGCCGTCGTAGCAGCGAAACACGTTGCAGTTGACGATGTCGCGCCGCGGCGGTGGGGCCGGGCGCGGCGGCACGACCACCACGGGCGGGCCGTAGTACGGCGGTTGTGCGGGCTGGTAGCCGCGCCGCTGCTCGGCCCTGGCGTAGTCGGCGGGGCTGAGGCAGGCCAGGTCCGTCTGGCGCTGGGCCGCATCGAGCCGCGACTGTTCGTCATACATGCCACGCCCCAGCGTGGCCAGCACGTCTTGAAGGTTCTGGCGCGCCTGGCGGCATTCGATGGACTGGGAGGGGTCGTTGTGCGGGCGTGTGTGTGCGGCCGCGCGCTCGGCCTGCTGCGACGCGCGGCGCTGCTCGGCCTCGAACAACTGGCGCTCATGCTTGCGCTGCAGGGCCTCGGCCGCCTGGGCGCGTTCCTGGGCGATGTCCTGCGGGCTCCTGCGCGGCTCGACCTCGCGGGCCGCGTCGCCGCGTGGGCAGCCACCATCGGTGTAGGTCACGCCGCCGGTCACGGGGTCGGTGCAGCGCACCACCTGGGCCGCGGCCGGCAGGGCGCAGCACGCGACCAAGAGCAGGCCCAGGCCAAGCGTCATGCGGCGTGGTGTCGGGGCATTCATGCGGTGGATGGCAGGGGCGGCCATGCGGGTCTCAGCGCCAATCGGGGCGCGGCCCGCCCGGCACGAGCCTGATGCCCTGCGGGGGGCGCTGGCCCTGGGGTTCGCGATCGGGGCGCTCGGGGCGCTGGCCTTGCCAGAGATTGGGGCGGGGTCTCTGCGGGCGCTGTGCCTCGCCACGCGGGGGCTCGCCCCCCTGCGGGCGGTGCCCCTCCCAGCGGCCGTCATCATGGCGGTGCTCGTTGTGCCGGTGGCGCTGGGCCTCGCGCCACTGGCGTTCGCGCCAGGCGTCCTCACGCCAGCCGCGCGGCGGCGGTGGGTAGGCGCGCCAGCCCAGAGGGGGAGGCGTGTAGATCACGCCGGGCTGCTCGTACACCGTGATCGACGAGGAGACGCCACCGTAATAGCCGCCGGAATGGCCGCCGTAGCCGCCATATGCGCCGTCGCCATAGTACGGATCGCCGGGCAGCGCCACGCAGCCCGCGGCCAGAAGGCCGGGGGCGCAGATTGCGGCGAGGCGCAGCAGGGGCTGTCGAAACAGGGGCATGGACATCTCCGTTGCCATCACAAACAGGGGCTCGTCGTTGTGAGACGCGCCGCCGTGCCAATTGGTTGACCGGTCGCCACCTGTTGCGACAGGTTTTGCGCGGCCTTCAATATTGTGTCCTGTTGTGTCCTGCGCCGGGGCCCCGCTGTGGGCATGGAGGTCAGTCCAGGGTGAGCTTTTGCTTGTCGACGACGTTCTTGTAAGCCTGGTACTCTGCCTTGATCTCCTGGGCGAACTTCTCGGGCGTGTCGGCGACGATGAGCGAGCCCGTGTCCTCGATGCGCTTGCGCACCGCGGGGTCCTTGAGCACCTTGTGCACGGCGGCGTTGACCTTGTTCACGATGTCCTTGGGCAGGCCCTTGGGGCCGACGATGCCGTAGTAGGCCATGCGGTTCACGTTGGGCAGGCCTTCCTCGGCCAGCGTCGGCACGTCCGGCAGCACGGCCAGGCGCTGGGGCGCGGCCACCACGAGGGCGGTGAGGCGCTTGTCCTTGATGAATGGCAGGGCCGAGGGCAGGTTGTCGAAGGTCAGCGGAATCTGTCCGGCCACGGCGTCGTTCAGGGCCGGGCCCGAGCCGCGGTAGGGCACATGGGTGATCTGTGTGCCCGTCTCCAGCATGAACATTTCCATCATCAGGTGGCCGATGCTGCCGGTGCCGGGTGAGCCGAACGAGTACTTGCCGGGATTCTTCTTGACCTCGGCGAGGAAGGCCTTGTAGTCCTTGCCCGCGAACTGCGGGTTGGCGGCAATCACGTTGGGCGTGGCGGCGATGTTCACGACGGGCGTGAAGTCGGTGAACACGTTGTAGGGAATCTTGGGGTTGATCGCCGGGTTGGTCGCCGTGGTGGAGACGGTGGCCACGCCCAGGTTGTAGCCGTCGGGTGCGGCGCGCGCCGTCTCGGCCGCGCCGATGGCGCCGCCGCCACCGCCCTTGTTCTCCACCACCACGGGCTGACCGAGCTCACGGCCCAGGGGCTCTGCGATGACGCGGGCGATCAGGTCCGTGGTGCCGCCTGCGGCAAACGGCACCAGCAGGCGGATGGGTTTGTTGGGGTAGCCCGACTGCGCGTGGGCGGCGCTGCCCAGCAAGGCCAAAAGGCCCAGGGTGAGGGCGCTGCGACGGATCATGCTTTTGTCTCCTGTTGTGAAATGTGCGAGCACTGTAATGCCGGTGACGGCGGGTTGGGGCGCCGGCTGGCCGGCGCGAAGAAATCAAATCGCCCGCTGCGCCCTGAGCTCGGCGATGGCGCCGGGGCTCAGGCCCAGCTCGCGCAGCACCTCGTCGGTGTGCTGCCCCAGGCCAGGCGGCGCGCTGCGGTAGCTGACGGGTGTGGCCGACAGGCGCATGGGGTTGGCCACGGTGGCCACGCTGGCAATGCCGTCGCCGGCCGTGCGCGGCAGGTCCACGCGCAGGCCGCGCGCGCGCACCTGCGGGTCGTCGAAGGCCTGGGCGATGGTGTTGATGGGTCCACAGGGCACGGCCTTGTCCTCGAGCAGCGCGATCCAGTCGGCGGTGGCGCGCGTGCGCATGAGCGGTTCCATCAGCGCGAGCAGTGCGCCGCGGTGGCGCACGCGTGCGGTGTTGGTCGCAAAGCGCTCATCGCGGGCCCAGGCCTCGTGGCCGACGGCGGCGCAAAAGCGTGCGAACTGCCCGTCGTTGCCAATGGCCAGCAGCACGTTGCCGTCGCTCGTCGCGAAGTCCTGGTAGGGCGCCAGGCTGGGGTGGATGTTGCCGGCGCGGCCCGGTGCCTGGCCCGTGGCGAGAAAGCCCGCGGCCTGGTTGGCGAGCACGGCCATGCCCACGTCCAGCAGCGCCATGTCGATGTACTGGCCCTGGCCGCTGCCGCTGCGCGCGTTGTCACGGGCATTCAGCGCGGCCAGGATGGCGTTGCTGGCGTACAGGCCCGTGAACACGTCGACCACGGCCACGCCGACCTTGAGCGGGCCGCCGCCGGGCGTGCCGTCGGCATGGCCGGTGATGCTCATGAGGCCGCAGGCGGCCTGCACCATCAGGTCGTAGCCGGCGCGCTCGGCGTAGGGGCCGTCCTGGCCGAAGCCGGTGATGGAGCAGTAGACCAGGCGCGGGTTCAGGTCCTTGAGGCTGGCGTAGTCCAGGCCGTATTGGGCCAGGCCGCCGACCTTGAAGTTCTCCACCACCACGTCGGCCTCGGCCGCCATGCGGCGCAGCAGCGCCTGGCCCTCGGGGTGGGCCATGTCCACGGTGATGCTGCGCTTGTTGCGGTTGCAGGCGGTGAAGTAGCTGGCCTCGCGCGTGTCGTTGCCCGCGTCGTCCTTCAGGAACGGCGGGCCCCAGTGGCGCGTGTCGTCGCCGGCCGCGGGGCGCTCGACCTTGACCACGTCCGCGCCCAGATCGGCCAGCATCTGGGTGCACCAGGGGCCGGCCAGCACGCGCGACAGGTCCAGCACCTTGATGCCTGCCAGCGCGCCGGTGGATGCTGTGCTCATGATTTGAATAAAAAGTGCCTCCAGCGCTTGTGTGACAAGCGCGGGAAGCTATGGTTTTTTATCAGTTGGCGAAGGCCGCAATGCCGGTCTGGGCGCGGCCCAGGATGAGGGCGTGCACGTCGTGCGTGCCCTCGTAGGTGTTGACCACCTCCAGGTTCACCAAGTGGCGCGCCACGCCGAACTCGTCGCTGATGCCGTTGCCGCCCATCATGTCGCGCGCCAGGCGGGCGATGTCCAGGGCCTTGCCGCAGTTGTTGCGCTTGATGAGGGACGTGATCTCGACCACGTTCTGGTGCTCGTCCTTCATGCGGCCCACGCGCAGCGCGGCCTGCAGGCCCAGGGTGATCTCGGTCTGCATGTCGGCCAGCTTCTTCTGGATGAGCTGGTTGGCGGCCAGCGGGCGGCCGAACTGCTTGCGGTCCAGCGTGTACTGGCGTGCCGTGTGCCAGCAGAACTCGGCCGCGCCCATGGCGCCCCAGGCGATGCCAAAGCGTGCGCTGTTGAGGCACGTGAACGGGCCCTTCAAGCCACGGATCTCGGGGAAGGCGTTTTCCTCGGGCACGAACACGTCGTCCATGACGATCTCGCCGGTGATGGACGCGCGCAGGCCCACCTTGCCGTGGATGGCCGGGGCCGACAGGCCCTTCATGCCCTTGTCGAGGATGAAGCCGCGGATCTGGCCCACGGTGCCGGATGCCTCGACCTCCTTGGCCCAGACCACGAACACGTCGGCCACGGGGCTGTTGGTGATCCACATCTTGTTGCCCTTGAGGCGGTAGCCGCCATCGACCTTGTAGGCCCGCGTGGCCATGCTGCCGGGGTCGGAGCCATGGTCGGGCTCGGTCAGGCCGAAGCAGCCGATGTATTCGCCCGATGCCAGCTTGGGCAGGTATTTCTGCTTCTGCGCCTCGGAGCCGAACTCGTTGATCGGCACCATGACCAGGGACGACTGCACGGACGCCATGGAGCGGTAGCCCGAGTCCACGCGCTCGATCTCGCGCGCCACCAGGCCGTAGCTCACGTAGTTCAGGCCGGCCCCGCCGTATTGGGTGGGGATGGTCGGGCCAAGCAGGCCGAGCTCGCCCATCTCGCGGAAGATGGTGATGTCGGTCTTCTCGTGGCGGAACATGTCCTGCACGCGGGGTGCGAGCTTGTCCTGGCAGTAGGCGTGGGCGGCGTCACGGATGGCGCGCTCATCGTCCGTGAGCTGCTGGTCGAGGTGGAAGGGGTCGTCCCATTGGAAGGCTGCGCGGGTCATGGTGTCTCCGGTGTGAGTGCGGTTGACGAAAAGGGATGCATGCATTGCAGGCATGGCATCGGCATGGGTGGCATCGTATCCCCGTGATATGCCGCGGTGCAAGCGAGTAATTCGCATCCAGAAATGAGTAGGATGAATATCTGACTAAGATGTGCCCATGCGAAGACATCTGCCATCCACCCAGGCCCTGGCCTGCTTCGAGGCCGCGGCGCGGCACGAGAGCTATACGCGCGCGGCGCAGGAGCTCGCGCTCACGCAGAGCGCGGTGTCGCGCCAGATCCTGGCGCTCGAGGACCAGCTGGGTGTGCAGCTGTTTCGGCGCACGCGCCACGGCGTGCTGCTCACGCCCGCGGGGCGGCACTACGCGCGCCAGGTTGCGCGCCGGCTGCAGGGGCTGGAGCAGGACACGCTGGACGTGATGGCGCACCAGGGCCATGGCGGAGCGCTGTCGCTCGCGGCCGTGGCGACCTTTGCCACGCGCTGGCTGATCCCGCGCCTGCCGCTCTTGGCCGAGCGCCACCCCGAGATCGTGGTGCATATCGAGACGCAGACACGGCCCTTTTTGTTCAGCGACACGGGCTTTGACGCCGCGCTCTACGCCGGTACGCCCGAGCAGGTGGCCAACTGGCCCGGCGTGCAGGCCCAGCTCCTGATGCCCGAGGACGTGCTGCCGGTCTGCAGTCCGCGCCTGCTGGAGCAGGCCGCGCAGCTCTCGGGCATGCCGCGCGGTACCGGGCGCGCGCACCAGGGCGTGGCGCCGCAGGTGCTCGCGCGGCTGCCTTTGATCCAGCAAAGCACGCGGCCCCATGGCTGGCGCCAATGGTTCGACGCCATGGGCGTGCAGGATGCGCCGCGCGCGCTCGACGGGCCTCGCTACGAGCTGTTCTCGATGACGGCCGTGGCGGCGGCGCACGGCCTGGGCGTGGCGCTGATGCCGCCCATGCTCATCGAGGCCGAGATGGCGCGCGGCGAGCTCGTCGTGGCCTGCCAAAAGCCGCTGCGCGGCGAGCGCGGCTACTACCTCATCACCCCGGCGCAGCATCCGCCGCCGGTGCTGCAGGCGTTTGCCGACTGGCTCAGGGACATGGCGGCCACGGGGTAGCGGTCGGTCTGCCTGGGCAACTACAGCCAGGCTACGAAGAGCGGCACCAGCACGGCAGTTGCCACGCCGTTCAATCCCATGGCCAGCGCCGCAAAGGCGCCCGCGGCAGGGTGGGTCTGCAGCTCGCGCGCCGTGCCGATGGCATGGGCCGTGAGGCCCACGGCAAAGCCGCGCACGGCCGGGTCCTGCACGCGCAACAGGCGCAGCAGCGGATCGGCCAGCACGGCGCCCGCAATGCCCGTGATGGCAACGGCCACGGCAGCGAACGAAGGCAGCCCGCCCAGGCGCTCGGCCACGGGCAGGGCGATGGGCATGGTGGCGGACTTCGGCGCGAGCGACAGCAGCGTGTCCATCGACGCGCCCAGCGCCCAGGCGATGCCCACAGCCGAGACAATGGCCGCGCTGCAGCCGGCCAGCAGTGCCAGGCACAGGGGCCGCCACATGGCGCGTATGCGCTGGCGCTGCTCATACAGGGGTAAGGCCAGCGCCACCGTGGCCGGGCCGATCAGAAAGCTCAAAAGCTCCACGCCCTCGCGATAGGTGGCGTAGGGGGTGCCCGTGGCCAGCAGCACGGCGACGATGAGCACGACCGCCGTGAACACCGGAATCAGCAGCGGATGGGCGCCGCTGCGCCGGTACAGCGCCAGCGCGGCCGCATAGGCCAGCAGCGTCAGCAGCAGCCAGGGCAGGGGCGACGCGGCCAGCCAGGGGCCGAGGGCGGATGATGTGGCCATCATCGCCCCTCGGGCGCGTCGCCTGACGGCGCCCCGTGCAGCAGGCGGCGCAGCGTCCAGGCCGTGACCACCAGCGTGATGGCCGCGCCTGCAATGCAGGCGAGCAGAAAGGGCAGCCATTCGCGTGCGATGCGGTCAAAGTGCAGCATCACCCCGGCGACCGCGGGAATGAACAGCAGCATCATGTTGCGCAGCAGGACGCTGGCCGTCTGCTCGAGCGCGTGCGGCACCCGTCCCCCCAGTACCAGGGCGGCGAGCAACAGCAGCATGCCCGCCAGCGCGCCGGGCAGAGGCAGGCGCAGCAGGCGCACCAGGAGTTCGCCAAGCAGCTGGAAGGCGAGGAGGGCGGTGAAGGCGTAGAGCATGAGAGCAGATGTACCCCGAATGGGCCATGAAGGGGCTGCGATCATGGCCCATGCGGCAAGACATGGCGACTTCCCGGGTGATTGGCCGCTTGCGGTCTGCGCCCAGCCGCAATACCCTGACGTGCGTGGCGCCTGACCTGCAGGTGTTGTTGCTGGAACGCATGGGCTGCCACATCATCCAAGCACAGAAGGAGAACACATCATGGCCACTGCCCAGCCCATGTACCACGCACCCACCTTCGAACCCACGGTGGACGAGATCGCCACCCTCAAGCAGCTTGAAATGGGCGAGGCGATTGCCGTGCCGGACGCGCTCAAGCATCACCTGTCCGGGCGCCTGCTCGAATGGGGCTACATCGAGAAATCGGCGGCCGGTGTCTTCAAGATCACCGACATGGGGCGCAAGCTGATCCGGCGCCAGGACAATTGATGGGCCGGGGGCTGCCGACCATGCGTGCACAGCCCGCATCCAGCCACCGTCAGCCGGCCGAGCCGGCCGAGCCGCCCGTGGAGCCCGATGTGCCGGCGCCGCCGCCCGAGCCGGCGGACAAGCCGCCCTACGCCATGTGAGGTCGGGGCCGCGTGCAGGCCACAAAAAAGGCCGCGCAGTTCTGTGGACTGTGCGGCCTTCTGTATGGTGCCGGGGCCGTTTCCAAACTATGCCTTGAAACCCGCATGGATCCTTGATAGTGTCTGAGCCCGGGCGAAATGTGCCCCCAAATATGCCCCCAAACTGTCGAGGATACCCCCCATGAAGTTGACTGATGCCAAGATCCGAACACTGACCGAGCCCGGCAAATACTTTGACGGCGCCGGGCTGTACCTGGAACTCACAAGGGCGGGCGGGAAGTACTGGCGACTGAAATACAGGTTTGGCGGCAAGGAGAAGCGCATGGCGTTTGGCGTGTATCCCGCCGTGGGCCTGAGGGACGCCCGAGCCCTGGCAGCGGCTGCACGCGAGGCGCTACAGGCTGGCGACGACCCGGGCCAGCAACGCAAGGCCGATAGGGCAAGGGTTGCTCATGAGTCGGCCAATACCTTGCAGGCCGTAGCCGCCGATTGGATGAAGCACCAGGCCAGCCGCTGGGAGGCGGAAACCGCCTGCCGTATTCGCGCATCGCTGGAGGCGGATGTATTCCCGACCCTGGGAGCGCGCCCCATGGCAAGCATCAAGCCCGGCGAGGTTATGTCCATGGTGAAGAAGATCGAGGCGCGGGGGGCGGGAGACCAGGCGGGCCGCGTGTTGCAGCGGGTAAAGGCTATCTACCGCTGGGCCGTCACGCATGAGCGGATAGAGGCGAACCCAATGCTTGACTTGGTGCCCGCTGAAATCCTCAAGCCCCGCGAGGTGCAACACCGCGCCGCCCTGGCGCCTGCCGAGCTGCCCGCGTTCCTGGCGAAGCTGGATGCCTATGAGGGCGAGCCCACCACGGTACAGGCCCTGCGCATGGTCATGCTGACGGCCGCCCGGCCGGGCGAGGTGCGCGGCGCCCGCTGGGCAGAATTCGACCTGGCGGCGGCGCTGTGGGTCATCCCCGCCGATCGCATGAAGATGCGCAGCGAACACCGCGTACCGTTGTCACGCCAGGCCCTTGGGGTGTTGGAGGTCATGCAGCCCCTGAGCGGGCATCGGGACCTTGTGTTTCCAAGCCCTACCTATCCCAGCAAGCCCCTAAGCGAAAACACCTTCAACTCGGCTATGGCGCGCATGGGTTACAAGTACACGGCCACAGCCCACGGGTTCCGGGCACTGTTTTCCACGGTGGCGAACGAGTGCGGTTGGAACCCTGACGTGATTGAGCGCCAGTTGGCACACGTGGAGCGCAACAAGATTCGAGCGGCCTATCACCGGAGCACCTACATGGATGAACGCGCCAGGTTGATGCAGTGGTGGGCGGATTACCTGGAAGGCCGCAAGGCCGGCAACGTGGTTCCATTCCCCCAGCGCGCGGCCTGAACACGCGACGACGCAGGCCCCAGAACAACACCCATCGCCCGCCCCGCTGCATGCCAGCCGGGCGGTTTTTTTATGCCCGTGCGCCTGTTTCAGCGGCCTTCACCTGGCGTAGGCGTTGATTTTTGGTGAGACAGTGAGAACAAACCCAAGAATCAAGGATTCATGCGGCCTAGCGGGCAATTTCCAATGTGAACAGAGTGAGAACAGAATGAGAACAGAGTGAGAACAAATCATATTATGAAAAAAATATGTCTCATTCTTGCCAATTTGACCCGTTCAGACCGTCACCCGTCACCCGTCACCCGTCACCCGTCACCCGTCACCCGTCACCCGTCACCCGTCACCCGTCACCCGTCGCCCGTCACCCGTCGCCCGTCACCCGTCGCCCGTCACCTGCGCCCGTCACCTGCGCCCGTCACCTGCGCCCGTCACCTGCGCCCGTCACCTGCGCCCGGCGCCCGGCACCCGGCGCCCGGCGCCCGGCACCCGGCACCCGGCACCCGGCACCCGGCACCTGTGCCCGTCGCCCGTCGCCCTTCGCCCTTCGCCCTTCGCCCGGCGCCTCGTTTGTGGCCGTACTGTTTTGGCCTTTCTCGCACATGCGCGGAATCGAGCGCAAAAGGGGTTCCCCGTGGCGCCTCGGTCAGCCGGCCGTCTGGCGCATGTGCAGGGTGCAAGGCGTTCCGGGGTGCATGCACACGCGTGCACGATGCGCGATGTGTCGCTGTGGATAACTTTTTACGCTGATGTGCTGAAAAAAACAGCAAAACGCAGACGGTCGTAACCCCGCGTGAATACTCATGTTTCCCGGTAAGGTGCAAAAGTTGTCCACATCGCACATTCAATACGACGGGCGTTATGTTAAATACGGTGCGACTTTTGTTTATTGTGCACCGTTACGGGCTTTGTGTCAGAATCCCGAACACCATGAAGGACGCATCTATGACCGTTGATGAATTTGACGCGGCGCTCGCGGCGCTGGGCTGGAAGGTGAGTGAGTTTTGCCGGGCTACGGGCCTGCATCGCAACACCCCCAGCCGCTGGCGCAATGAGGGCGTGGAGATACCCGCCTGGGTGCCCCAGCACCTGGGTTTGCTGTTGGACGTGCGGCGCCTGCATGCCGCTTCCCTGGTGCCTGCCAGCCCCAAGGCAGAGGGCTGGTTGGTGCAGGACCTGGCGCGCCTGTATGCGGCCTATCTGACCCCGCACAGTGGTGGCGATGATGCGGTGTAGGGCTGGAAGGTGCTGGCATGCAGGGTAACAACGTAGGGGAGTGGCGGCTCTACAGCGGTGGGTTTTTCATGCGCACCAAGGAAGGCGAGGGCGGGGAACTTGCCAGGCTGGCCGATGTGCGCGATTGGTTGATGCATCGGTATGCATGGCCCATGGATCGCGCTGCTGATGAAATCATTGGCAAGTTGTGCTACGCAAACAGATCTGGCCTAACTCTGTTCATTGCCGACAAGAAGCGATACGCCACACGGCTGCGACCGGACCAGAGCATGCTGAGTCCTCAGGCGCTCATGGAGCGCGGGGGGCTGCGCGACCTTGATCCACGCTTGCTAGGTTTTGAAGGCGTGTGCAATGCGATTCTGAACGGCTGGATTGGCGAGTATCGCGGGTACACGGAAGTTTCGGCGCGCGTTGATGCTGTATGCGTGCTCGTCGCTGTGGCCGCTGAGCTGTGGGGCTGGGGGACTGTTGCCGAGGCTGGTGGCTTGTCACCATTCAATTTGGCCGACTGGCCTGCACTGGTGGCTTACCGCAAGGCGAACCGCGGCAGTGGTTGGGGTAGAGGGAATCAGATTGACATTCTCGAGGCTGAACTGCGTAGACGGACGGATGCCGGCCAAAACAAAAGCGATGCCCTTGACGCGATGGCGAAGGAACTTGGCTATGCAGGGCGCAGAGCCCTGGAAAATGTTCTCAGTAGAACAAAGGCGGGCCGCAAGCGTGACCAGAAAGCAGCGCCAGCGTTCGCCGTCACCAAGGTGAGAGACGGGCGCAAGATCGCATAGCGCTTGCCCTACGCGCCCGCGCCGCGTACACTACGCGCAAGCCGAAAGGCCCGGTGCTTCAAAACACCTTTTCGCAAAGCGTTGCAGCCCCCACGACAGCGGGGTTTTGTCACGTCTGGATTTCTGCAAATACGGCGCTGTGCCGTGTTTCATGGTTTCGGGCGGGATGGCCAGTCTGGTAACACCTGGCGCACGTCTTTGCGCGTGTTTTGAACATCCCGTCCACCTGCTGCGCTTCAAAACGTGGCCGGTGGTTTCAAGTCTCGCAAAGGAGCATGAAACCATGTCCATGGTGATCCACCTGGCCAGCCGCACGGCTGCGCCGCATCGGCCCGAGCTGGCCACAGCCCACGACCCCGTTCGACTGCATGCCGAGGCGCATAACGCGCTGTCCATGGCCCTGCACTACCTGCGCGAGCCCCAGGACAACACCCGCAGCGCCATGCGCAAGGCCGTGCAGGCCCTGGCCGCGCTGCGCCGCCTTGATGTCCTGCTGCAAAGGGGGGCGGCATGAGCGGAATAACCTTTACCCGTCGCGTTGATGGCGACTTTGGCCGCGTGCGCGAGTCGTCCGCAACGCTGCCCAGCGGTGAGTTTTTGACCATCGGCGCCAGCCTGCACAGTGATCGCATTGATCTGGGATTGATGGGCGACATGGCGCAATGTTGGATGGTGTTCACCGTCGAGCAAGCGCGCAGCGTGGCCGCTGAATTGGTGGCCTGTGCCGATGCGCGCGATGCGGCGCAGGGGAGGGCCTGAGCTATGGCGCGCACGGCAAAACCTACAGCACCCGACGCACTTGCGCGCGGGCCGGTCAACAAGGTTGGCACATCGCCCATCTTTGGCAAGGCGGCCGCCCTGGTGCTGGCCCGGCAGGGGCTTGCCCTGGTGGCTCACAGCCTGCGGCGGCTTGCCGACGAGCGGGCCGATCTTGATCGCCAGGGGCAATGGGACGATGCAAACCTAGGTTGCGCGCTGGCGCTGGAAGTAGTTGCGGACCGTGTTGCCGTTCTGCTCAGTGCCCCACCAACGGAGACCGGCGCGGCCGTGTCGGAGTGGTACCGATTGGGCGCTGTCGTGGCGCTGGCCGCGCGCAGCTACAGCCAGCCGAAAAGCTTCTACGGGCTTTGCCTCGCGGCCCTGGTCAATCACTTTGAGAGCCTGCCCGAGTTGTGGGTCGTGGTTGAAGTGCCGAGAAGATCGTGAACGTGCAGCGAAGGGATATGCCATGAACGAACCAACATCCGTCATCGGGGCTGTCGGCTACCTGGCTGAACGTTGGCCCAATTTGAACGCAGCCGGGCCGGCCGTCATCGTCAACCCCGCCGCATCGCCGGCCGATGTGCTGGCCTGGTGCTGGGGCGAGGTGCAAAGCCTGGCGTGTGCAGCAGAGGCCATTTCAGCGTCACGAAACGGATGCGATGCCGCCGAGTTTGGCGCCGTCTTTGTGCACCGTCTTGGGCCGCTGTCGCGGGTCATGGAACGGGCCGTCACGGCGCTTTCGCAGCAGCCGGCGCATTTGGCGTCACCGGGTAACAAGGCGGGCGAGTAATGGCGGGCAAGTCTGCTGCATCGCGCCGGGCCACGTGGGTTTCGGCGGTGCGGCGGACCGTGTTCCTTGCTCATGGCGCCGCGTTGGGTTGCAAACGCGTGGCATTTGCGTGGCAAACGTGCTGCGCGCTCGCCACGGGTGCGGCCGATCTTCACTCTGTGCGGACGCAGACGCACGCATGCCACGCAAGTGCCACGCGACTTTTTAGCGTGGCATGTCCGACAGTCCTTTCACGCCCGCCGATCCATGTTGGATGTGCGGGAGCTTCAACGGAAAGGAAATCACCGATGCAAGTAGTCCACCAATCCCGCCCGGTCGTCCCGCGTGACCGCCTGGTGCGTTTGCCCGAAGTCGAGGGAATGACGGGGTGCAAGAAGTCCACCATCTATCAGCTCATGAAAGACGGTAAGTTCCCCCGTAGCGTGCGCCTGTCTGCGCGCCACGTGGCTTGGCCAGAGACTGCGGTGTTGCAGTGGGTACAGGACCGCATCGCGGAGGTGCAGTAATGCGCGCCGGGTCCATGAATGCCATGCAGCGCGCAGCGCATCGTATGGCCTGGAACAGTGCCGCCCGCCGTGAGTTCGACGTGCTGGGGTTGCCCCACCTTGCCCCGGAGCAGCTTCAAGAGGCACAGCACAAGGCGCGCTCGCCCTGGCTCAAGGCTGAATATGACGCGACGAAGTGCCTTGAGGCTTTGCGCACCCATCTGCGCACCAATCTGCACACGTGTGCACAGCCGGACCCCAGCGAGGCATTGCGGCTGCTGGATAGGCTCGCCCGGGCAATTTCTGAGGCCGATCATCACGCAAGTGCAATCCGTGCGCTCGTTATCTTGGAGCTCGATTACCTGCGGCCCCTGTGCTTTGGATTTGAGCCGCGCGGTTGAGAGACAGAAAAAGAATGACAACTCCCATTACGCCCGATCTGATCCGCGCCGCCCTTGGACACATCCCTGCAAACCTGCCGCGTGATGAATGGGCGCGGGTGGGGATGGCGATCAAAAGCGAATACCCCGACGAAACAGGCCGGGAACTGTTCGACGGTTGGAGCGCCACGGCAGACGGATACGATGCCAGCGCCACGGCCAGCACCTGGCGCAGCATCAAGGCGGGCGGCGGCGTGACGGTGGCCACGCTGCTGCATATTGCCAAGCAGCACGGGTTTGAACTTCCCAAGGCTGGCAAAGCGCCGGCCGCGCCCAGCGCTGCCGACCAGGCCCGGCGAGATGCCCAGCGCCAGCAGGCTGCACGGGCTGACGCCCAGCGCCAGCAGGCAGCGCACGCGGCCGCCGCCGATTCGGCCCGCGCCCTGTGGGAGAGTGCCAGCCCCACGGGCGCAAGCCCCTACCTCGCACGCAAGAACGTGCAGCCCTACGGCCTGCGCTTCCTGGCCGATGAAACGGCGCTGGTTCCCATGAGGGATGCCGCTGGCGTGCTGTGGAACGTGCAACGCATTGCCCCCGAGCGCCCCGCCAATGGAACGGACAAGCTGTTTCAGAAGGGCGGGCGCAAGTCGGGGCTGTGGCACATGCTGGGCGAGCCCGGCCAGGCGCCGGCCGTGGTGCTGGTGGGCGAGGGGTACGCCACATGCGCCAGCCTGCATGAAGCAGGGCAATGTCTCGGAGGCTGGCCCGTGGCTGTGGCCTTCGACGCGGGCAATCTGTCGCACGTGGCCCGTGAACTGCGGCGCCTGTACCCTGCTGCCTTGCTGGTGCTGTGCGGTGACGACGATCGCGTCACCGAGGCGCGCACCGGCACCAACACCGGCCGCGTGAAGGCCGAAGCCGCCGCCCGTGCTGTACAAGGGCTGGCGGTGTTTCCTGTGATGCCGGCCGACGACGATGCGCCCGGCAATGTGGACTTCAACGACTTGCACCAGGCGCAGGGCCTGGACGCCGTGTGCCAGGCGGTGCGGGCTGTGATAGACGCCCACCAGGCTGACACCGATGCAGCCGCGGCCGCAGGCCAGTACTTCCCGCCCGCCACGCCTGCCACGCCTGCCGGCGCCGATGCCGGCGAGGTACACGACCCCTTCACTGTGGATGATGGCGGCGTGTACTACCACGGCCGTGGCCGCGACGGCGAGCCGCTGCGCCCGCTGTGGCTGTGCTCGCGTCTTGATGTGTCGGCCCTGACCCGCGACCAGGACGGAAACGGCTGGGGCTACCTGCTGCAATTCGCTGACCCGCTGGGCCGTTCCAAGCAGTGGGCCATGCCCTCGCGCATGCTGTCTGGCGATGGTGGCGAGTACCGCGCGGCGCTTCTGAATATGGGACTGCGCATCGCCACATCGCCCACGGCGCGTAACCGCCTTACCGAGTACATACAGACCCGCCGCCCGAGTGAGTTTGCAAGCTGCACTGATCGCATCGGCTGGCACCCTACCGAGGGCGGCGCCGCCTACGTGCTGCCGCACCAAACCATAGGCGACGATGCCGAGCGCATCGTGTTTCAGTCTGACAGCCAGATGGAAAACACCTTTCGCGTGCGCAAGGATGTTGCGGCCTGGCGTGATCGCATCGGCGCCCTGTGCGCTGGCAATAGCCGCTTGGTGTTCGCCGTGTCCTGCGCCTTCGCTGGCCCGCTGCTGCGCCCGGCGAGCATGGAAAGTGGGGGCTTTCACCTGCGCGGCGACAGCAGTAGCGGCAAGACAACCGCGCTACGTGTGGCCGCAAGCGTGAACGGCGGCCCGAGCTACATGCAACGCTGGCGCACCACCGATAACGCCCTGGAGGCCATTGCCGCACAGCACTGCGATGCGCTGCTGATACTTGACGAGCTGGCGCAGGTTGACGGCAAGGTGGCCGGCGAGTGCGCCTACATGCTGGCGAATGAGCAAAGCAAAGCGCGCGCTACGCGTGGTGGTGCGCCACGTGCCCGCCTGTCCTGGCGTCTGCTGTTCTTGAGTGCTGGCGAGCTGGGGTTGGCTGACCACATGGCCGAGGGCATGAAGCGCGCCCGCACCGGCCAGGAGGTGCGCATGGCCGACATACCCGCCGATGCTGGCGCTGGAATGGGCGCCTTTGAGCACATTCATAACCACGCCAGCCCGGCCGCGTTTTCCAGCCATTTGACCCGCGAGGCGCCGGCATGCCACGGCGCCCCGGGGCTGGCCTTCATTGAGTGGGCCTGCGCCCATTGGGCCACGCTGCCGCGTCGCTTGCGCGATGGCGTGCAGGCACTGACGGCCCAATGGCTTCCCGAGGGCGCATCGGGCCAGGTGCAGCGGGTTGCGGCCCGCTTCGCCTTGGTTGCCATGGCGGGCGAGCTGGCGACCGAAGCCGGGTTAACCGGCTGGGATTCCAGTGAATCGGAATGGGCTGCGCGTGCGTGCTTTGACGCGTGGCTCGCGGCCCGAGGTGGCGCCGGCAATGGCGAGGTGCGCAACATGCTGCGCCAGGTGCGGCGCTTCCTTGAGGCGCACGGGGAGGGCCGCTTTACCTGGTGGCACAGGGCGTCAGATGACCACAATGCCAAGACGCTACACCGGGCGGGGTACAGGCGCATGCTGAACGAGCATGGCGAGCCCATCAAGAGCAACGGACAGCACCTAAGCGAGTTTGGCGAAAAGATGCCCGTCGTCCTGGGGGAGGGCGTCAGCGTGGAGTACTTCATTCTGCCCGAGGTGTTCCGGTCCGAAGTCTGCCAGGGCTTCGACTATCAAGCTGTGTGCCGCGTCCTGTTGGAGCATGGCGCCCTTGTGCCTGGTGCTGGCCGTGCCTTCGACTGCCGCCAGCGCCTGCCGGGCCATGGCTTGGCGAACTGTTACCGCATCGCACCCGCCCTGTTTGAGTTGGACATGTAGCGGCCGACCAGGCCGGGCATGCACACGCGAGTACAGCGCCAGCGCCTGGGGCAACGGCCGTTTACTACTCGGTGGCCCGAGTGCACGGCCTGGCCGTGCGTTGCCGGGCGCCTGGTGGGGCGCGGAGCGGGGGCGTCCTTCGCGCCAAAATCAGGCCGATCAATTCTCCAGACTGTGCAACATGGGCGCGGGCCATGCTTCTCACGTGCGATGCCCGCCGATGGCCTTGCATCGTGCGCGCTTCCCGCATATGTGCAAATGCCGTCCATTTCTCCCGTGTTTGTTCACATTGCCCGCGTGAGTGAGAACAGGGTGAGAACAAGAAAACCCAGCATTCATGCGGTTGTCTCACTGTTCACACTGTTCACACGCAAAAACGCGCCCCCCCGAAGGGTTGCATTGATGGCTTGTCAGTGCATAGGCCCTACTTTGCCCGGGAATGTGCATGTGGCGCTCGCTGTGCGCCGGCTGTCGGCTGTCCGAACTGCTGCGGCTGGTGCCCTCGCAAGGCGCTTTGCCGTGCCGCGCCTGGTGCTGTGGCCTGGCGTCCTGTCGGTGTTGTTGGCTAGGCGACTGAGGGCGCAGGCGGGGCGCTGATGCTGCCCGTGGACTGTGGCCTGCTGTGGGCGCATAGCGCATGACAAGCGGGGCCAGTGCGCCGCGCCGGCCGGCATGGGATAGGGGGGGCTAAAAGTCCACCCGCACCCCCCGGAAACCGACCGGTTCCTCTAATTTTTGTGTGCGCAGGTTTTGGGGGGTGGGGGTATTGGTTGCGGCGGGCGATGTGCCCCCAGTTTCACGATTGATGCCCCCGAATGTGCCCCCATATGCCCCCGGATTGCGGCGCACTTCTATGCGCCGATGCGCACGACACAGCAAGGCGCTACAGAGGGGGAAAAGAAAAAGCCGCACGTTCTGGGAACTGTGCGGCCTTGTCTTTGGTGCCCGGGGCCGGAATCGAACCGGCACGCCTTGCGGCGGGGGATTTTGAGATTGAATCCCGAGACTAGCATGAGACTACGCTGGAACCCGCAGAGCCTTGCTGCGCTTGGTTTTCCAAGAGGCTAGTCCCGTTTAGCCTTACGCCTAGACCAGACCGATTGCGGCAGACATTCCGATGCCGTGGCTCCTGGCTGGTTCCTGCGTTCGATCCCGAACTAGGAGGCGTCATGGCCAAGATCAAACTCACCAAATCCGCTGTTGATGCGGCGGAAGTCACCGGCAAGGACTACGAACTGCGGGACACCATTGTCCCTGGCTTTCTCTGCAAAGTGACCGCCCACGGCCGCAAGGTCTTCATGCTCCAGTACCGCACGAACTGGGGCGAGCGTCGCAAGCCGAAGATTGGCCAGTTCGGCGAGCTGACCGTCGAGCAGGCGCGGTCGATCGCGCAGGACTGGTTGGCCGACGTGCGCAAGGGCGACGACCCCAGCGCCGCCAAGCTGGCCGCGCGCATGGCCCCTACGGTCAAGGAGTTGTGCGAACAGTTCATCGAGGAATACTCCAAGCCGCGCAACAAGCCCCGGACGGTCGAATCCTACAAGGCCAACATTGATCGCTACATTCTTCCAGCCTTGGGCAAGCTCAAAGTGCCTGATGTGACGCGGGTGCACATCACAACACTGATGCGGGATATGGCGCGGATCGCCGTCACGGCCAATCGGGTTCTGGCCTGCCTGCGCAAGATGTTCAACTTGGCCGAGGTGTGGGGCTATCGGCTCGACGGTTCGAATCCGTGCCGCCATGTTCCCAAGTACCGGGAAGATGGCGAGACGCGGTACATCACCAACGAGGAACTGGCGCGTCTTTATGCCTATCTTGACCGCGCGGATGCCGAGGGGCTGGAGCATCCAACTGTGACACTGGCGGTTCGCCTGCAATTCGAGTTCTCGGCGCGTATGTCGGAAATCCGCACGCTCGAATGGGAATGGGTCGATTTCTCGAATCGCCGCGTCGTCTGGCCGGACAGCAAGACCGGAAACATTTCCAAGCCGATGAGCGAAACGGCGTATCAACTCCTGTCGAATGCCCCTCGTATCGACGACTCGCCCTATGTGTGCCCGGCCATCTTCGATGCCAGGAAGCCGTTGCCCGACAGCACTTATTACAACGGCTGGAAACGCATCCTGGGCCGCGCGGAGGTGGCGCACGTCGGAACGCATGGCATCCGCCATCGTGCAGTCACCGACATTGCCAACTCCGGTATCCCAATCAAGGTCGGTATGGCGCTGAGCGCGCACAAGACCGTCACTATGTTCATGACGTATGTACATGCGGAGGACGACCCCGTTCGGGCTGCCGCCGAGAAGGTGGCGAGCCTGCGCCGGGACGCCATCGACGGCTGGGTGCCAGCGACGCCGGCTTTCCCATTGACGACGGCCCCCGTCGGGGATGGTGAAAAGACCCGCACGAGCCAAGGCAACTATCGGCCCTATCGCCATCGCAAGAGTCCGACACGCGCCGTGCCGCCCGGCACGAAGCGGGCCGGCAAGCCGGCGTCGCAGGCATTGGAGGTGGTCGTCGGCTGAGCCACGGGAACTGACCCGCTGTTCTTTCGCTTCTTGACTTAAATTCGTATATAAACGAAAATATTCATGTACCGAATTGAGCACTACCTGACGGCCGACAGGCAAAAGGACCTCTACACCGACTGGCTGCGACGTTTGCGGGACATGCAGGCCAAGGTGGCGGTCATCCGGCGCGTGGCTCGCATCGAGCAGGGCAACTTCGGCGACCACAAGTCCTGCCGCGATGGCGTGTGGGAACTGCGCATCGACGTTGGGCCGGGCTACCGGGTGTATTACGGCCAGGCGGGCCGGCGGCTCGTGCTGCTGCTTTGTGGTGGTGACAAGCGCACGCAGGACGCCGACGTAGACCGAGCGGTGGGCTACTGGCAGGACTGGCAACGGAGATTGGATGATGAGAAGCAGACCCCATGACGAAGCGATGGCCGAGCTGTACCGCAGCGATCCGGCACTCGCACTCGAAGTCATCAACGGTATCCTGGTTGATGGTGACCAGGCCGAGCTGATGACCGTGCTGCGCCAACTCGCGCAGGCGGTCGGTGGTGTGCAGATAGTGGCCGAACAGGCGCACCTGAACCCGACACAGCTTTACCGAACGCTGTCGCCGAAGGGCAATCCTGCCCTCAACAGCTTGACCGCCATCCTGAAGGCGATGGGCCTGCGCTTGGCGGTGCAGCCGCTGGCCTCGCCGCCGTCCGCGCACGCGGCTTGATTTTCGGTAGGGAAACGTCCACCGAATTGCGTATCACTGATACGAAAATTCAGAAGCAACTGCCGTTCCTTCGTGCCCTCCATACAGTGGAGCAACAGTGGGGCAAATTCACTGATGGTAAAATTTTCTCGGATGTCCGCTCGAAGCAACCCGTGAAGAAACTGCCGCAATGAATGTAGGCCAAGCCATTCGACTGTGCCGGACGCGGCGGGGAGCATCGCAAAGTGTGATTGCGAATCGGGCCAATTGTTCTGTGTCGTACCTCTCTATGCTTGAAAACAACAAGCGCGATCCGACACTTTCGACGGTCACCAAGATTGCCGAGGCATTGCAGGTGCCCGTCGGGCTGCTGTTCGTTCTGGCGGCCGAACAGAACGAACTGGGTGCGATCGACGAGCACGTCGCCGATCAGTTGATGCAGTCTGCGCTGGAATCGCTGGGAACATCGGGCAACATGACAGCGCAGGTGGGAGGCCACTATGGCTAGTGCCGAACAACTCAAGGCGTTGGTGAAATCCCACATCGAGCGGGATGACCGGCACTTCTATTCCGTTGCCATGCAGGTTGCTGCCCGGGAAGCCAAGGTGGGCCACGGCAAGCTCGCCCAAGAACTGCGCGACATGATCGACGCGGCTAAGGCACGGGTCTCACCGGCTGATGTGGCGGGAAATCTTGTGCCGCTGGCGCGTCCTCGTGGCGAACTGGCGAACCTGCTGACGGTCGCCTATCCGAAGAATCGGCTGGCGGATATGGTGCTCAGCGAGGAAGTGGCCGAGCAGCTCGATCGCATACTGAAGGAGCAGAAGCACCATTCACGCATCCGCGAACACGGCTTGTCACCGCGACGCAAGCTGCTGTTGGTGGGGCCGCCCGGCACGGGCAAGACGATGACGGCCTCCGTGCTTGCGGGTGAGCTTGGCATTCCCTTGTTCTCCGTTCGGCTCGATGCGCTGATTACCAAGTTCATGGGGGAAACGGCCGCCAAGTTGCGCCAGATATTTGACGCTATCAACGAGGTTCGTGGCGTTTACTTTTTCGATGAATTCGATGCCATCGGTTCGCAGCGAGGACTCGCCAACGACGTGGGCGAAATCCGGCGGGTGCTGAACAGCTTTCTGCAGATGATCGAGAGCGATCAGTCCCATAGCCTGATCCTCGCTGCGACCAACCATGTGGAGATACTTGATTACGCGCTTTTCCGTCGATTCGACGACGTGATCGAATACCGGCTGCCGACCGGACCGCAGGCCGCCAAGCTTCTGCAGGCGCGGCTCGGGAAGTTCGCTCCCAAGCCCTTTCCGCTCAAGGCTCTCACGGCGAAGGCGGAGGGGTTGAGTTACGCGGAAATCAGGCGCGCCGTGGACGAGTCGATCAAGGAGGCGGTGATGCACGACGAGGACCGCGTGGAGACGGCCGCGCTGACGCGGGCCTTCGATGAACGCCGGAAATTCAGCATCAGAATGAAGAGGGCCATGCCGAACCATGCCGGATCAACCGCAAGCTAAGCGTCCACACCTCATTCTTCGAGACACATCACGAGCAGTTGAATTCACGGCGAAGTCTTCGCCCGTGAGGCAGATGGACGTCCCGGCTCAGCCCAGGCAACAGCATGGCGCCTCCCTTCAAGCGCAGATCGAGGACTTGAAGCCTGTAGCGGCCGAGGCCGTGCGCGTCCAGCAGGCACTGCAACTGGAAAGCGGGCTGGGCCTGCAGATCCAGTTCACCAGCCAGCCGGATGTTGCGCTGGCGTTCGAGAGCCTGGCGAATGCGACCAAAAAAATCGAACTTCTGAGCGTCCGCGAAGAAGGCAACTGCACCCTCGCCAACGTCTTTGTTCCAGACGGAAAGCTCGCGCACTTCGAGCAGTACGTAGCAGACTACCTGGCAAAGAAGAAAGGCGTCAACGATCAGGCACTCGACCATCGGAAGTTGCTCGACGCCATCGAATCCATCCGGGCAGCCGAGATCAGGGCGTTGTGGACCGATGCGCCTGAATTGCTGCCAGCCGATCCAGCCGCTGCTTTTTGGTGGGAGGTGTGGCTTCCGGTTCGAGGCGCGGGACAGCGGCAGGCTGTGGTGGAGGATTTCAAGAAGCTCGCCCGCCTGGCGGAATGCGTGGTCAGCGACAAGCAGGTCAACTTTCCTGAGCGTACTGTGCTGTTGATGTATGGCTCGCAGCAGCAGCTTTCGCGTTCGGTGATGACCTTGAACTGCGTGGCCGAGCTTCGCTATGCCAAGGAGACCGCCGAGTTCTTCGACGGCATGGATGTGGGAGAGCAGCGCCAATGGGCGGACGATCTGCTGCGGCGCGCCCAGTTGCAACCAGCGGACGATGCGCCGCGGGTCTGCCTGCTGGATTCGGGCGTCACCCGCGCGCACCCGTTGCTGGAGCCCTTGATGGATGCAGGCGACCTGCATACCGTGGAGCCTGCTTGGGGCGTGGATGACCAGGCGGATCACGGCACGGGCTTGGCTGGCCTGGCCGCCTATGGCGACCTGGCAGATGCCTTGTCTTCTGCAGACGCGATCAGCGTCCCGCATCGGCTGGAGTCGGTCAAGTTGGTTCCGGCGGAAGGCACCAACGAGGGCGATGCGCGCCACCATGCCTACCTTTTCATGGAAGGTGTCGCGCGTCCGGAAATTGCTGCTCCGGATCGCTTCCGCGTGTTCACGTCGGCCGTGACGGCTTCGGACTACCGGGATCGGGGTCGGCCCTCGTCATGGTCGGCTGCCGTTGATGGCCTCGCGGCGGATGCGGATGGCGCGGGCGAGAACCCGCGTTTGTTCGTGCTCTCCGCCGGCAACGACCGTGATACTCATGCGTGGGCCACGTATCCCGACTGCCTGGCCACCAACCTTGTGCATGATCCAGGGCAGGCATGGAACGCCATCACCGTGGGCGCTTGCACCAACAAGATCGACACGCAGGGGCATCCGTCCTTAAGGCCCATTGCGGGAGCGGGTGGCCTCAGTCCGTTCACCACCACGACGCGAACCTGGGATCGCGCGTGGCCGCTGAAGCCTGATGTGGTGCTGGAAGGTGGCAATGCGGCCAAGGATGATCGCGGCGCGTCGTGGATGACCAGCCTTAGCCTGTTGACCACCCACAATCAGCCGCAGGAGCGCTTGTTCACGACCAGCAATGCCACGAGCGCGGCATCGGCGCTGTGTGCGGGCATGGCGGCCCGGATCATGGTAGCCTACCCACATCTTCGACCGGGGACCGTACGTGCGTTGTTGGTGTATTCGGCGCAATGGAGCGATGCCATGTGCGCGATGTTCTTGCCGGCCGCGCCGAACAAGGATCACTACGTCAACCTGATCCGCCATTGCGGGTGGGGAGCACCAGACTTGGACCGCGCATTGTGGAGTGCGGGTGATTCCTTGACCCTGGTGGTTGAAGACTTAGTGCATCCTTATGCGAAGGTTCCTGGCAAGGTTGTGACGCGCGATATGAATCTGCATTCCTTGCCGTGGCCGAAAGATGAACTGGAGGCATTGCAGGACACGCCTGTTGAGATGCGCGTCACGCTTTCGTATTTCATCGAGCCCAACCCATCAGCACGGGGTGTTGCGTCGAAGTACCACTACCCTTCGCATCGGCTGCGCTTCGACGTGCAGCGTCCGCTGGATGCGTCCACCGATCAGTTCGTTGCACGGCTGAATGCCGCCGCGCAGCGTGAAGACGATGGCGATGGCGATCCGGTTAATTCTTCCGATCCGAAGTGGCTGCTGGGTGGCCAGCGGCGGCACCGCGGCTCGTTGCACCAGGACATTTGGACAGGCACGGCTGCCGAACTAGCCAGCCGTGGGTTCATCGCCGTCTATCCTTCCGCCGGTTGGTGGCGCACCCGGCCCGCACTGGAGCGCTATGCCTTGCCAGCGCGATATAGCCTCGTGATTTCAATCCGGACGCCACGGACGGACGTAGACCTCTATGCCGCCGTGGCTCAGAAGATCCCCGTGGTCAACGCTGTTGCCGTGGGAACATAAGGCACATCCCGGCGTTCCACCGTCGGGCTCGCGGGCTGCGCCCCGCGCTTCGTGCCGAATCGCGGCCATTCGGCTTTGATCCCTGACGCCTTCGGCCCTCGCGGGCCTGCGCGCTGCGCTTGCCCGAAAGCCATCTGTGTGCAGTGGGCGGGTGTGGGCGGTCTGGCTGTTCCCTTCACCGTATCACGGCGTTCTCGCCGTCAAGGGCGGCGCGCGCTTGTGCGCGCTTGCGTCCTGGCGGCCGTCTGCGACCCCTGACTGCTTGCGCTGCGCCGTGCTGGTCACGGTTCCGGGCAATTCCGCCCGAGCAACCGGAGCACGATCATGTCGCAACTGTCCTTTTCCTCGTTCGATGCCTCGTTGATGGTGCGTGACGCACAGGGGCGCTACCTGCTGGCGACAACTGACCAGATTCTGGAGGCCGCGCGCCAGGCCATCGAGCACAAGATGCGGCGCGGTGCATCGTTCAGTTCGCCGGTGGCGGTCAAGGAGTACCTGAGCGCCAAGTTGGCTGGTTTTGAGCATGAAGTCTTCGCAGTACTGTTCTTGGATACGCAGCATCGCCTGATCGAATACTGCGAGCTTTTCCGAGGCACCATCGACAGTGCATCGGTGTATCCACGCGAGCTGGTCAAGGAGGCGCTGCGGCTCAATGCGGCAGCGGTCATCGTTTCGCACAACCATCCGAGCGGCAATCCAGAGCCGAGCAGGGCCGACGAGGAACTGACCCAGCGGCTCAAGGAGGCGCTGGCGCTGGTGGATGTGCGCACGTTGGATCACATCATCGTGGCGGGCAGCAGCATCACATCGTTTGCCGAACGCGGTCTGATTTGAGCGAGGGGGCTTCGGCCCCCTTTTTGCTGCGATGGGTGGCACGCTCGGGCGCCATCAGCCGTCGGGCATCGGGTTGTTGAAACAGCGCGGTGTCGATATTGGGCAGGTCGATTCTGGATTCAGACACGGCGGCCCTCCGCGTCCACGACGGCTTCGCCATCTTCCTTGCTAAAAGCGCCGCGCTGCGGCTGGGGCAGGATGTCCAGCACCGCTTCCGAAGGTCTGCACAGCAGTGTGCCCAGCGGCGTGGCCACGATGGGGCGGTTGATGAGAATGGGGTGCTGGAGCATGAATCCGATCAACTGCTCGTCGCTCCATTTCGGGTCATCGAGACCCAGCTCCGCATAAGGCGTACCCTTCTCGCGCAGGACGGTGCGTACCGGCACGCCCATGGCGGTGATCAGCGCCGTCAACGTGGCCCGGTCGGGCGGTATCTTCAGGTACTCGATGACGACAGGCTCCTCGCCACTGTTACGAATCATGGCGAGCACGTTGCGCGATGTGCCGCAGGCGGGGTTGTGATAAATAGTGATTGGATTCATTGCTGTATGCCGACTCAGAAATTCGTAGGGTTGGAGATCTGTGTTCCCGTGGCCCAGGCGTATTCGATGGCGGCCAATATGCTGAGCAGCCCAAGTATGAGGTGACCCAGGGCTGGGCCGCTCGGAACGTACAGCGCCATCCAAAGCGGCAGGTAGCGTTCGAATCGGCCCATAGGCGAGGCAGCGTGGGCCATGACACTCTCCTGCTCGCCAAGGTCCACAGGCGCTTTAGTACCCACCGGCTCTTCAGTCATGAGAAATGCGACGGCGTGGTGCCCGGCTTGATGGCTTCGATCGTGGCCGAGACGACGAAGTCGGTGACCTTGCGTCCCGGCGCCCAGTCCTCGATGAAGGTCTTCGACTCGTCTTTCGGCTGGATGCGGATCTGCTCGAATCCGGCGGCACGCATCATTGCCTCCAGATCGGCGATCAGCGATGCGTTGCCCATGCACCCGGTAACGAGCGCGGCGTCATTGCGCATGTCCTCGGGCAGTGGGGCGGTCGCGACCACGTCGGAGATGGCCAACCGCCCTCCGGCCTTAAGGACGCGCCAAGCCTCGCGGAACACCTGGGGCTTGTCCGGCGACAGGTTGATGACACAGTTGGAGATCACCACGTCGGCAGCACCGTCGGCGATGGGCAGGTGCTCGATCTCGCCCAGGCGGAACTCCACGTTCCCGTACTGCCCCTTCAGAGCGTTGGCACGCGCCTTGGAGACCATCTCCGGGGTCATGTCAACGCCGATCACCTGGCCGCTGCGCCCCACCTCGCCAACGGCCAGGAAGCAGTCGAAGCCGCCACCCGATCCCAGATCGACGACTGTTTCGCCCGGCTTCAGTGCGGCAATGGCCTTGGGATTGCCGCAGCCCAGACCCATATCGGCGCCAGCAGGCGCCAGATCCAAGTCGGCCTGGCTGTAACCCAGACGGGTGGAGATGAGCGTGTTGATGGCGCCATCGTCGCTGACGCCGCAGCAACTCGAAGCATTGCCGCCGCTTTGTCCTTTGCCGCTGACCTGAGCCACCTGGGCATAGGCATCTCGCACGGTACGGCGATGCGCATCGTCACTCATTGACGTCAACGATACGTTGGGCTGCGCCGCAGAGGCGCAGCAGGCATTCGGCTTGTCCATAGATGGGCTCCTTAGGTGAGAGGTTCCAGATACCCGTTTGCCGACATTCGTCATAACGCTGCAAAACGCACGCGCGTGCGGTTGGCAAAAGCCACCAGGGACAGCATCACTGGCACCTCGACCAGCACGCCAACCACGGTGGCCAGCGCCGCGCCCGAGTTCAGGCCAAACAGGCCAATAGCCACGGCCACCGCCAACTCGAAGAAGTTGGACGTGCCGATCATTGCGCAGGGTGCGGCAATCGGGTGCGGCAGGCGCCAGGCCCAGGCCCAGGCATAGCCCAGGGCGAAGATGGCGTAGGACTGGATCAGGATGGGCAAGGCAATCAGCGCAATCAGCGTGGGCTGGGCCAGGATCACCGGGCCCTGAAAGCCGAACAGCAGCACCACGGTCAGCAGCAGCCCGAGCATGGAAGCAGGCTTGATGCGCGCGGTGAAGTCCGAGACGGCCGCCTCGCCACCCTGGGCGGTCAGGCGCTTGCGCGTCCACCAGCCGGCGATCAGGGGTAGCACGATGTAAAGCACCACCGACAGCACCAAGGTTTCCCAGGGGGTGGCGATTTCGGTGACGCCCAGCAGCAGGGCGACGATGGGTGCGAACGCCACCACCATCACCAGGTCGTTCACCGAGACCTGCACCAGCGTGTAATTCGGATCGCCCCGAGTCATTTGTGACCACACGAAGACCATGGCGGTGCAAGGCGCGGCGCCCAGCAGGATCAGGCCGGCGATGTATTGCTGAGCATCACCCGGGTTGATCAGATCAGCCAACAGATACTCAAAGAACAGCACCGCCAGCGCCGCCATGGTGAAGGGCTTGATCAGCCAGTTGATCGTCAGCGTGATCACCAGCCCCTTTGGTCGCCGGCCCACGGCCTTGAGCGAACCCAGATCAATGGCGATCATCATCGGGTACACCATGGCCCAGATCAGCACGGCGACGATGAGGTTGACCGAGGCGTATTCGATGGCTGCCAGTGCACTGAACAGCTCTGGCATCAGGTTGCCCAGAGCCAGCCCGGCCAGGATGCACAGCGCGACCCAGAGCGTCAGGTAGCGCTCGAACAGGCCCATGGGCGAGGCAGCGCGGATCATGAAACCCTCCAATTCGCCAAAGCCCGCAGGCGTTCCACACCCACCGGTTCCTCCGTCAGCAGCGGCACGATGGCGTAACGCTGCGCGTGCTTCGTGGCCACAGCGTCGATCTCGCGCAGCTCGTTGCGCGCGCGCTGGCGCAACAGCGGGGAATGCGGGTGCGCGGCCGCCACGCTGTTGTTGACGACCCACGCCCACGGCTCGATACCTGCACGACGCAGGTCGTCTTGCAGGTTGGCCGCTTCCAGCACCGGTGTGGTCTCGGCGAGCGAGACGATGAGCACCTTCGTCTGCTTGGGGTCTTGCAACTGCATCATCGGCGTCGTGAAGTGAACGCCCGTCTCCCCCATCTGCCGGGCAATGTCGCGGTGGTAGGCGCCGGTGGCGTCGAGCAGCAACAAGGTGTGGCCGGTGGGCGCGGTGTCCATCACCACGAACTTCCGTTTCCCTTCGCGGATGGCGCGGGAGAACGCCTGGAACACCGCGATTTCCTCGGTACAGGGCGAACGCAAGTCTTCTTCCAGCAGGGCGCGGCCTTCGGCATCGAGCTGCGCGCCCTTGGTTTCCATCACATGCTGGCGGTAGCGCGCCGTAGCTTCCTGAGGGTCGATACGGCTGAGCGCCAAGTTGGGAAGCGAGCCTTCCAACGTATCGGCCAGGTGCGCGGCCGGGTCGGAGGTGGTGAGGTGCACGGGCAAGCCCCGGCTCGCCAGCTCCACGGCGATGGCAGCGGCCAGCGTGGTCTTGCCCACGCCGCCCTTGCCCATCACCATGACCAGTCCATGTCCATCGGCGGCAATCTCGTTGACCAGGGCGGACAAGTCTGGCGCATTGATCTGGTCGGGCAGCTGGATGGCATCGGCGCCATGCGTGGCGTCGGTATCGACCAGCAGGTGACGCAGGGCATCGAGGCCGACGAGGTTGAACGGCTTGAGCGCGATTTGATCCCGAGGCAAGGCCTGCAGTGCCTGCGGAATGGTGGCCAGTGTGGCTTGCTCTCTTTGGTAGATGGCGGCGGCGAGTGGGTCGTTTTCGGCCTCGCCGGCGGGGAAGACACCGTTGATGACCAAGTGTTGCTGCGACAGGCCGATGGCGGCCAGTTCTTCATGGGTGCGTGCCGCCTCGCGCAGTGTGGGGCGCTGCGCACGGGCCACCAACACCATGCGGCTGCGCAAGGGGTCGGCCAGTGCCTCCACCGCAGCCTTGTACTGACTGCGCTGTTTTTCCAGGCCCGCCAGCGGCCCCAGGCACGACGCATCGCCCTTGCCCGCTTCCAGAAAACCGCTCCACGCGCCCGGAAGTTGCAGCAGGCGGATGGTGTGGCCGGTAGGGGCCGTGTCGAAGATGATGTGCGCGTAATCCTGCGTCAGCGCCGAGTCGGTCAGCAAGGCCGTGAACTCGTCGAAGGCGGCGATTTCCGTGGTGCAGGCACCCGACAGGGATTCTTCGATGCCGCGCACCACGTCGTCGGGCAGCACGCCTCGCACCGGGCCGACAATGCGGTCACGGTAGGCTTGCGCTGCCGCCTGTGGGTCGATCTCCAGCGCCCATAGGTTCGGTACGGCGGGAATCGCCGTGATGTGGTTGCCGATGCGTTCGCCGAAAACCTGCCCCACGTTGGAAGCCGGGTCGGTGCTGACGAGCAGCACGCGCTGGCCCTGGGCCGCCAGTTGTACGGCCGTTGCGCAGGCGATGGAGGTCTTGCCGACGCCCCCTTTGCCGGTGAAAAACAGGAAGCGAGGCGGCTGGGTCAGAAAGTGCATGGGATCTCCTTATTTAGCAGCAGCGGTCGCCAGAGCAGCAGGCGTTTTGGGCTGGCGAGGCTTCGGGCGCCTCAATGCCAGCCCAGCGGGTCAATTCGCTTCGGCTGGGATAGCGGCCGGCCAAAGCCACCTCACCATCGACCAGAACCAGGGGCAGCGCCTCTTGGCCCGAGCGTTGTAAAAAGCCTTTCACTGTCGGGTTTTCGGCGAAAGCGAGGGGTTGCTGTGCCAGGTTGAAACGTTCGACCTGAGCACCGTTTTGCTTGGCCCAATCCACATCGGCGGCGAAGTTCACCAAGTTTTGATCCACTTCAACGCCACATACGCCGGTGCTGCAACACAGCGTCGGGTCGAAAATCTGGATGTTTGGCATGGGGTGTCCTTTCAAGTCTGGTTGTTGATGAGGTGACGCTCTTCACTCTTGGTCGATGTTTCGCAACTCACGGTTCAGGCCATCGACGTGCAGGTGGACGTGGAAGCGCTTCATGGAGAGTTCCTTTCAGCAGGAGGCACAAGTGAAGGGAGATTCAGTGACTTCGCATACGCCGCCCTGGCAGCAGTGCTCGGTCATGTAGCCAAGCAGACTATTCATCTGCGTGAAGTCGGCGCGGTAGATCAGGTTGCGGCCTTGCTGTTCGATAGTGACGAGGCCGGCATGGGCCAGTTCCTTCAAGTGGAAGGACAAAGAGTTGCGGGCCACGTCGAGCTGGTCGGCGAGGACGCTGGGCGTCAGCCCCTCGGAGCCTGCGACGACCAAGGCGCGGAATACGCGCAGGCGTTGGGTGTGAGCTAGGGCGCCGAGGGCGGAAACGGCTTGATCTTCGTTCATGGTTCCATAGTACAACGTTTGTTGAATTATAGCGCAAGCAACCTCATGGCGTCCCGGCGTGCCGCCGTCGGGTTCGCGGGCTGCGCCCCGCGCTTCGTGCCGAATCGCAGCCATTCGGCTTTGGCCCCTGACGCCTCCGGCCCTCTCGGGCCTGCGCGCTCCGCTTGCCCCGAAAGCCGACTGTGTGCAGTGGGCGGGTGTGGGTGGTCTTGCTGTTCCCTTCACCGTATCACGGCGTTCTCGCCGTCAAGGGCGGCGCACGCCATGCGCGCTTGCGTCCGGCTACGCCCCCTGACTGCTTGCGCTGCGCCGTCCTGGCGACGGTTCCGGGCAATTCCGCCTGGTAACCTTTCAGGAGTTCACCATGAACAACGCACTCATCACTGACGAGCAGCGCGTCGTGCTGCTGGCCAATGGCCGCGAATCGCTGGAGAACCCGGACTTCGATCCGGCGCCCGTGGTCAAGCTGTTCACGCCGGATGCCGGCGCGACCTGGCTGCTGACGGAGATTGATCCCGACGACCACGACCACGCCTTTGGTCTTTGCGACCTGGGCCTGGGGATGCCGGAAATCGGCTGGGTCAGCCTGGGCGAACTGGCGACGGTGCGCGGCGGGCTGGGCCTGCCGATCGAGCGCGACCTGTCGTTCCGCGCCGAGAAGCGATTGAGCGCCTATGCGCGCGATGCGCGGCTAGCCGGGCGGGTCATCGTCTGACCCGGCCTTGGGGCGTCGCGGGACGCCCCCTCGCATCGCGCCCATGTGACGCGATGCCTGCGCGCCTTCGGCTTGCACTCCAGGGGAAAGCCCTGCGGGCTATCCCCGCCGCGCAGGCTTGGCGCCTTTGAACACCGCCGACCCGGCTGCGCCGGATCGGCCAGATTCCATTCGCAGCAGATCCACGACGCCTTGCGTGTGCTCGTCCTGATTCTGTTGCATCTTCGGCTTTGAAGGCTGTGCGTCCCCGGCCACCTGGGAGATGGCCGGTCGCGCTGTCGTGCGCGTAGCGCATCGAGCCGCCTGCGGTGTCTCGCCCCTTCGGGCTTCCATCGTTCCCTCGCTCCGCTCGGCTGACGCCTCCGGCCCGGCTTCCAGCTTCGGGCCTGCGCGCTTCGCTTGCCGTGCGGTTCGGCACACAGGGAGGGCCGTTGCCATGTCCAGCCGTCTTCCCTGACCTCATCACCTTGTCCGCGACTGTAGCCCGCGCCCGTGCGCCGTCAAGGCGCGCAGGGCCGTGTCCTCGCTTCGCTGCGGGCCGCACCAACCCTGCGCTTGTCTCCTTGACGGCGCCCGTTCGCGCGCTCCTGACCGTCGCGGGCGATGAACTCAGGAAAGACGGTGGCAACAGGGCCAACCGGGTTCCTCGTGCCGACCGCACCGAACAGCCGAAAGGCTGGGCTCCGAATCTAGGAATCCGGTGTGCGGTGTGAACAGCAAACCTCTTTTCGTCAGGAGAATGACCATGCAACTCGCAAACCGTTTCGCTCCCCATTCCCCGGCACTGCGCAGCGCATACCCGCTGTCCGATGACCAGATTCGCAGGGTGGCCCCGTCCATCTTCGCGGATGCCCCGCACCAAAGCCGTTCCGAGCGGTACGCCTATATCCCCACGGCTGCCGTGCTGACCGAGCTTCGCAAGGAGGGGTTTCAACCGTTCATGGTGACGCAGACCCGCGTGCGCGATGAAGGCAAGCGCGAGCACACGAAACACATGCTGCGCCTGCGCCATGCCAGCCAGATCAACGGCGCGGAAGCTAACGAAATCGTGCTGCTGAACTCCCATGACGGCACGAGCAGCTATCAGATGCTGGCCGGCATGTTCCGCTTCGTTTGCAGCAATGGCCTTGTGTGTGGTGACACCGTGGCCGATGTGCGCGTACCCCACAAAGGCGACGTGGCCGGTTCCGTCATCGAAGGCGCTTTCGAGGTGTTGAGCGGCTTCGAGCGCGTGAAGGAATCCCGCGATGCCATGCGCGCGATCACGCTGGACGAAGGCGAAGCCGAAGTGTTCGCCCGTTCCGCGCTGGCCCTCAAGTACGACCCCACGGACAACAAGCCCGCGCCCATCACCGAATCGCAAATCCTGATGCCGCGCCGGTTCGACGACCGCCGCCCCGACCTGTGGAGTGTGTTCAACCGCACGCAGGAGAACTTGACCAAGGGCGGATTGCATGGCCACAGCGCCAACGGACGCCGCCAGCAAACCCGACCGGTGCAGGGCATTGATTCCGATGTGCGCCTGAATCGCGCCCTCTGGATGCTGGCCGATGGCCTGCGCCAGTTGAAAGCCTGAACCGTTCCCCCGCTGGAGGGGCGGTTCCCCTCCATTCCCTTGCTTCACACGATTGGAGATTCACCATGAACGCCGTTACTCAAACCGAAACCCGCGCCGTCAATACCGCCGCCGCTATCCCGCTGGAAGCTGCCGACCCGACCAAGAACCTGATTCTGGTTCCGCTGTCGCGGCTGGTGCTGCGCCCCACGGGCCGCAACGTGCGCAAGACCCCGCGCATGTCCATCCACGAGCTGGCCGCGAGCATCCAGCGCGTGGGCCTGCTGCAAAACCTGATCGTGATTGCATCCGCCGATGGCGAGCATTACGAAGTCGTGGCCGGTGGCCGACGCCTCGCCGCGTTGAAGCTGCTGGCGAAGAAGCACCGCATCAGCAAGGAATGGGAGGTGCCTTGCCTGCTGGTGGCCGATGGCACCGCCCGCACGGCCAGCCTCACCGAAAACGTGCAGCGTGAAGCCATGCACCCTGCCGACCAGTTCGAGGCTTTCGCCGCGCTGGTGGCCGAAGGCCGACCCATCGAGGACATTGCGGCGGATTTCAGCGTCACGCCGCTGGTGGTGCAGCGCCGTTTGAAGCTGGCGAATGTCTCGCCGCGTCTGATGGCGGACTATCGGGCCGACGCCGTGAGCCTTGACCAGTTGATGGCCCTTTCTATCACCGACGACCACGCCGCGCAGGAAAGCACGTTCTACGATGCGCCGCAGTGGCAGCGCCACCCGTCGCACTTGCGCGAACGCCTCACCGAGCGCGAAATCAACGCTTACCGGCATCCGCTGGTGCGCTTCGTCGGGCTGGACAGCTACGAAGCCGCAGGCGGCGGCATCCGCCGTGACCTGTTCGCGGAAGGCGATGCGGGCGTGTATCTGACCGATGCCGCGCTGCTGGAACGACTGGCGCAAGACAAGCTGGCAGGCATCGCCGCCACTGTCCGCGCCGAGGGTTGGGCGTGGGTGGATGCCACGCCGGGCGTGACCCATGCCGACCTGCACGCCTTCCAGCGTGCGCCGAGGGAACGGCGCGAGCCGAACAAGCGCGAAGCCGCACGCATCGAGAAGCTGCAAGCCAAGATGCAGGAAGTCGCCGAAGCGGTGGATGCCGCGATGGACGCCGACGACGAGGACAAGGTCGACGCCTTGCAGGAGGAAGGCGAAACCCTGGGCGAGCAGTTGCAGGCGCTGGAAGATGGCTTGCAGGGCTACGGCGCGACCGCGCGCGCCGCAGCCGGTGCGATCGTCACCATCGACCGCAGCGGCGAGGCCGTCATTCATCGCGGCTTGATGCGCGAGGCCGAGGCCAAGGCGCTGCGCACACTGGAGCGGCTGCGCCAAGGGTTCAGCGGCGAGGACGCCGAGAACGACGACGAAGGCGAGGACGACGAGCAATCCAAGAGCGCCGCCATGTCTGACCGGCTGGCGCAGCGCCTGAGCGCGCACCGCACCGCCGCGCTGCAAATCGAAGTCGCCCGGCATCCACAAGCGGCGCTGGCCGCTGTGGTGCATGGCATGGTGCAGACCGTCTTGCAGGAAAGCCGCTACGGCCTCAACCGTGATTCTTTGCCGCTGGGCGTGAGCCTGAAAGTGCAAGACCGGCTGGAAGGCATGGCCCCGGACTGGCCGGAATCGCCCGCCGCCGTGGCGCTGCGCGAACTGCAACAGGCGGCGGGCGAAGCCTTGCCGGAGGACAGCGCCGAACTGTTCGCCGCGCTGCTGGCGAAGCCGCAAGACGACCTGGTCAAGCTGCTGGCCGTGTGCGTGGCTTCCACGGTGGACGTGGTGACGCCCCGCGCCACACCGCACCAGCCCGGCGCGGAACTGGCGCAGGCCGTGGGCCTCGACATGGCCGCATGGTGGCAGCCGACCGCCGAAGGCTACTTCAAGCACGTTTCCAAGGCCGTGATTCTGGATGCCGTGGGCGCGTTTGCACCGGAATCCGTCACCCGGCTGGCGAAGCTCAAGAAGGCTGACATTGCCAGCGAGGCCGAGCGGCTGGCCGATGGCACGGGCTGGATGCCCGCCATCTTCAAGGCCGCAGGCCCGCAGGATGCCGCGCAGGAGGCAGGCACGGAGCAGGACGCCCCGGAGGGTGCCGAGGCAATGGCCGATGAACCCGCCGAGGCGCTAGCCGCTTGACCCACGCCGAAGGCAAGCGCCCCGGCCTCGACCGGGGCGCTTCGCTGCAAGGAGAACCCCCCATGACCCGAACCACCACCAGCCACCCGCGCATGGCGGCGATCTACTCTCCCGGCACGGTACGCGCCCGCCGCTGGCACGGCGAGGGCGATGTGCGCGGCTACCGCCCGCCCTCGGGCTGGACGGCCCGTGCCGACCTCACCGACATTCACCCCATCACTGAGCGCGCCTTGCCGCGTGCCGTGTGGTGGATCATCGAGACGAAGGAATAACCGCGTTCAGCACCGCGCCCAGACCGTTCCGTCCTGGGCGCGGTGAAACGCAGAAATCCGGGCGCGGCAGTGGCCGCGCCCGGTGTTCAAGGAAAATCGCCAAATCAGAATTGCGCACTGCAACCATGCGCTCCTTAAAAAGCGGCACCTAAATCACTGAATATTTTGGCTAGATCATCCGAGCCTATAGGCCAATTCTCTCGGGTCTGGGCAGGCGTTTTCTCTGCGAGGAAGTACGCCAGGAGCACAGCAGGTTGATTGAAGAAATGTCGCTGGCCGTTTTGCTCTTTGATCTTTTCAAAAACGTAGTTCTTGGCCGTCAGGAATTCGTCGATGCGAGCGGTGGCGTCCTGTGGCAGAAACTCCATGAAGGCATCGACCACGAGCTGATTGGATCGCTCCTGACCAGGTTCCAGACCAGTGCCCTTCCTGTAGGCGGTACTCAGGTAGTCCAAGAGTTGCCGCTGGGGCTCGCTGGCAGCGGCGAGGTCCTTCATGGCTTGCTCGAAGAATTCGTCCGTAGCCTCGATCAGAGCCATGCTCTTGGCAACAGTGCGCTTGATCGAGGGCTTGGCGGTGGTCTTGGGCTTGTAGAGGGTGTCGTGGGTTAGTTCACTGTGAGCATGCTGCAAGAGCGTGCGGATTTGCACCTCACACGCAAGGCCCTCGGGGAGATTCACCCCATCGATGGACGCCCCCGCCTTGGACCGCAGCACGTAGTGAACCGACTGGTAGGAGAACTCCAAGGGCTTGGCCAGCCGTTCCTCCTCGTAATCCTTGTCCTTGGACCATGACCAGAAGGTTTCGCACTCGGGGCTTTCGATGATCGAGCAGAACGTGTTGATGTGCGTGGTCAACAGTACCACGTACCGCATGCCCACCTTGTCGGTGATGTCCTCATACGGGTTCTTGTAGGGCTTGCTACGGTACAAGGCCTTGTCGATCAGGCTGGTGTCGCCTTTGAGGCGAGGCACCATGGGGACCTTCAAGAAATAGTCCAAGGGCGTGGGAGCAACGATGGGCACAAGTCGCCCTTCGATTTCCTGACTGATGAGTTTGGCCCAAGCCCTATACAAGGGCTTGTCGGCCTCCCACCGCGCAAGGATTTCTTGTTCGTTCACTCTTGGTCTCGGATGTGGTCGCGCACCGTGATCTTGGTCCACTTGGGCACGTTGCCGTGCTCATCGGCATCGCCGTCGATGGACTCGATTCGCACGTAGTTCTCAAACTGATCCGCAGGGGCCGTGAGCTTGATGTCATGCCCGAAGGTGAGTTTTCGCAGCCGCAATTGGCTTTGAACTTCGGAGAGATCCTTGTGGATGGCTGTATTGGGGAAATTCTTTTGCCCCATGTAGGCCGTGTATGCGTCTTGCAGAGCCGCGTCCCCCAGATAATTTTGGGAGAACACATCCACCTGAATCGTGGTAGCCTGATCCGCCTTCAAATAGGTGGTTAGAGCATTTAAGAGGTCGATTTTCTTTTCCGAATCGACATTGGCATTGCGGATGAAATCTTTGGTCAGTGCATGGAATTGTTTGGTCTGAAATGCACTATTGGATGGGAATGCCAGCCCCAAAAAGGACTCGTAAAAATACTGTGCTGCAGAAAGCTTGTTGCCCTGAGTAATCAGATCGTCAAACAAAAAGGCCCTCCAGCCATTGGTGGGCTCTTGGGCCGTAGCTGCCGCAGGGTCTTGTCGCAGGAAGGCTCCGATCTTGTAGAGCTTAGCCTGAGGCGTGAGAATGAGTTCCTTGATGTACTCCAAGGTCAAATGCCCGCCCGCTTGTCGCTTGGTGAAGCCCCCATGAGGCTCGGCTTTGATGACGCACATGAAGGACTTGGCGGGGTTGCCGCAAGTGCCTTCGATGACCACCACGATACCGCCAGGAATGGTGCGATTGGTCTGGGCAACCGCCAGCTTGCTGGCAATGTTTTGGGAGAGATTTACGAATTGGACATCGTTGCCCTGCGCCTGGATGATTTCCTTGGCTTTGTGCCAAGTGCTGTCAGCCCCGGTCTCTCGGATCGTCATTTCGACGCCGTGAGATGATTTCCCGAGAGCATTCGTGATGCGGGCTTGCAAGGCATCCCTCGCGTCTTGAGGGAGCACCAAGAGCTGGTTCCCGTAAGTCGGCTGAACCAAGGCCCTGTCCGCGCCTCGTGCAAAGACTTCGTGGATGATCAGACGGCCAATCGAGAGATTTTCAAAGGACATGAGATTTGGCTGAAAGTATCTTGATGCAACAAAATTTGCATCAAGGATACAACGATGCACCTATGCAGCGAACTTCTGGGCACTCGGTTCGCTGCACGTTTTCACTGATGTGAGCGTGTCGGCGCACTGCGCCGCCGGGCTTTCGGGCTGCGCCCCGTGCCGCCTTTGCTGTCACGGCCATTCGGCTTCAATCCCTCACGCCTTTGCGCCTGCGGCGCTGCGCGCTTCGCTTGCCTCCAGGGGAAAGCCCTGCGGGCTATCCCCGCCGCGCGATGCTTGGCGCCCCTCGATGCCGCCGACCCGGCTGCGCCGGATCGGCCCGGCCTGCGCCCCGCCGCAATGGGCGGGATGCTGGCGAACACGCTGGAGCTGGCTGCGGCAGGTTGTGCAGATGCGTGCCGTCCTCAACGCTGGCGGTTCCTGTCCATCGCGTCACGCAGGACGGTTCACGGACAACCCGCCCGGCATCGCTATGGAGCTTCCACATCGCGCCTCAAGACCGGCGCCGCAAGGTGCGGCAGGGGTTTTCTCGCCTGTCGTCGGGTGGCTGACCTGGTCCGCGTCAAGAAGCGCACCGGAGAAGCCTTCGTGCGGGGATGCCGAGTCGGTCCCATCTCCTTTCGGAGCGGTTCGGCCCAAGGCGTCCTTGTGTTGTTGTGAATCCTGGCGGTGGCGCGGCTGCGCCTCGGGCTTCATGGCTGCAACCGTCCAGCGAAAACAATTTCCCCGCCGCTGCGCGGCTTCCTCGCGCAGCAAATTCTTTTCGCCTTCCGGTTCTCCACTGCGTTGCGACCGCAAGCGGTGCAGCCAGCCCGTCCCCCGCCGGCCGGATCACAACAAGGACGCGATGGGCGCGAACCTTGTTCAACCGAACGGAGAAAACATCATGGCCAACATCGGCACCTTCACCGCAGACAAAGACGGCTACACCGGCACGCTTCGCACCCTGACGCTCAACGTCAAGGTCAAGCTGACTCCCAACGACAAGGGGGACAACGATAAAGCCCCGGACTTCCGTCTCCAGGCCACCAGCCACGATATCGGCGCGGCGTGGAAGAAGACCAGCGAGGCCGGGCGGGAATATCTGTCGGTGACTCTCGACGATCCTTCCTTCGCAGCAACGGTCTATGCCCGCCTGATCGAAGGCGAGAACGGCACGCACGACCTGATCTGGTCGCGTAGCAAGCCCCAGGCGGCGTAATCGCCGCAGCGCCCCGTCCGTTGTGGCGGGGCGCTGTGCAGCTTTCGCAGCAGGGCATGAAGGCAATACCGTCGCTGGAGCGTGGCCCGTGTCGGCCTGCTTCCCGTGTTGAAACTGTGGTTGCACGGACAGCATGGCGTGCCGGTGCTTTGCACCGTCGGGCTTTCGGGCTGCGTCCCGTGCCGGCTACGCCGTCACGGCCATTCGGCTTCAATCCCTCACGCCTTCGCGCCTGCGGCGCTGCGCGCTTCGCTTGCCTCCAGGGGAAAGCCTTGCGGCTATCCCCGCCGCGCAACGCTTGGCGCCCCTCGATACTGCCGAACCGGCGTGCGCCGGATCGGCCAAGCCAGCGACTACGAGCGGCCCCCTGCGAGTTGGCCTTCGGTCTGGCTCATCAGCACCGCTGTGCTGCATTCGAGCGCACCGGCGATCTTGAAGATGATCGCGAGCGTAGGCATATGCTCACCGCGCTCGATCTTGCCCATGTGCGAACGCTCGATGCTGGCCTGGTGCGCCAGTGATTCCTGCGCAATTCCGCGCTCCATCCGCAGCGCACGCACCGCCGCGCCGAAGGCGTGAGCCAACTCGGCGTCATAGGTGGTGGAGCCAGTCGGTCGGCCGCGCTGGACGGATCGCTTCTGCATAGACAGAAGCGTCGAGTCGCAGCACAATTAAAACCACGTTATCTTTAACTCATTCGGTGCAGTCTCACTCTTTTGCGCTTCTACAGAAATCCACATTCACAGATCTCGACAAAGGCGCGCAGCCACGGAATCACATCGGGATGCCGGCGCAAGGCACCGTCAAGCTGTCCGATCTGGCCGGCATCGTCGGGCCGCGCCAGCAGCCTGTGATGCGTGACCGCTACTTCCGCCCCACGCGCACGCTGTCGGAATACACCCGGCTGGCCGAGCGTGATGGAGCCATCCCGGACTGAATACGGCCTACTGTGGCTTTTCCAGTCTGGTGTCATGCCGGGCGGGTCTCAATCGGGATTCTTGCGGCAGAGCCGCTCCAGTCTGATCCAAATAGCCATGATGCCCAGCGCGGGCTGCGATAGCTTGGTCTGTACGGCGTCCCATGGTCGGGACACTGTCGCCGCGGCAAACGCAACGCATCGGAGCCAATCGGACAGACCATCTACCTTCTCAACCCATGACGTTTCGACGATGGCGATGTAGCGCGTAGTCCCCGCCGTGGCGGCGATTCCTGTTCGCAGGAGGAGGCGTCATGGTCGATCCTCACCACGTCGCGCATTGGTATCCGACCGCTGCGTACTTGTATGTCCTTTGGCTGGATGCGCTCGCGCTCGCTTGGGAGTACCTGCGCAGGCATCCCGACTACCGGCTCGACTGGCTGCGCCATCGTCGCCGGCCGCGGGCGGCACAGCAGGCGGCGCAGCGCTGGGGCTTGCGCCTGCTGGAAGACCCGGCACTGGATGCGCGCGACGCGCAACCGGCCTGGCTGCCCGGCCACGATGCCGTGGTGCAGCTCTACCCGGATGCCGATCCGCCCATGGATGTCGAGCGGTTCGCCCTCTGGCGCATCCCCGGCCACAAGCAACTGCTCCACGACGGTAAGAGGCTGGCGCTGATCGCGCGCACCCCCGGCCATTTCCTGCGCTTCTCGTTGGCGCCTGGCCTGGAAGACGGCATGGCCGTGGCCTATGCCTATCGCGGTCGTGGCGCCACGCATGCGCCCGACACGCCCGCGCCAATGGCCCGGCCCAGGCCGCCCCCCCGCCGCACTGCTGGAACTGCACACCTTGCAGGCGCTCGACGCGACCCTGGCGGGCGCGTCCTTGCGCGAGGTTGGCGAAGGCTTATTCGGCGCCGACGCCGTGGCCGATTGGTACAGCGACGGCGGCCTGCGCTCCAAGGTGCGCCGCCTGGTGCGGCGCGGCGATGCGCTGATGCGCGGCGGCTATCACCGCCTAGCACAACTGCCTCCGTTTGAGAAGGGTCGTTTTGATGAGGGTGCAAAACGACCCTGAGCAGGACAGCCGCGTTTTCTGAGACTGCCTCCATCCGGTTGCGCTGTGTGGCCGGAGCCCTGCAACCGATGGAGGTTTTCGCCATGCGTCCCGCTCCCTTGCGGCCTGCCGCCACTGTCTCGACCGCTGCCGCGCAGCCCCAACGCTATCTCACCAACGACGAAGCTGCCGAATACCTGCGCCTGTCGCCGCGTACGCTGGAAAAGCAGCGCGTGATCGGCGGCGGCCCGCGTTTTCGCAAGTTCGGCCGTCGCGTGATGTACGCCGTGGCCGATCTCGATACCTGGGCCGCCGACCGCAGCTTCGAGACGACCTCCGATCCCGAATACGCCGAGTACCACTCGGCCGACAGCCGTGCGCGCTGATCGGCGGCGTGCGGGGGGCCTTCGCCGTGTCCAAACCGTCGCAGGAGCGCGAACAGCTCGACCTGTTCCGCGCTTTGCCCGGCGACATGGCACCGCGCGACAGCCAGGACTTGATGGCCTATCCGTTCTTCTCACTCGGCAAGTCCAAGCGGGTCAAGCCCATCAACTTCCGTGCGGGCAACGTGATGATCCGCGTGGAAGGTACGGCCGAGCATGGCATCGCCACCATTTGGGACGCCGACATCCTGATCTGGGCCGCGAGCCAGATCATGGAAGCCAAGGACGCAGGCCTGCGGCCGTCGCGGCTGATGCGCGCGACGCCCTACGAGATCCTGCGCTTCATCGGGCGCGGCAAGTCGCTGCGCGACTACCAGCGGCTCAAGGCGGCGCTGGATCGTCTGCAATCGACCACCGTGGCTACGTCGATTCGCGAGACGACCGGACGGCGCCTGCACCGCTTCTCGTGGATCAACGAGTGGAAGGAGCTGGCCGATGCCAGCGGCACGCCGCTGGGCATCGAATTGATCCTGCCGGACTGGTTCTATGCCGGCGTGCTCGACGCCGCCCTGGTGCTGACCATCGACCCGGCGTATTTCCGGCTGACGGGCGGCATCGAGCGGTGGCTGTACCGCCTAGTGCGCAAGCACGGTGGCAAGCAGGCATACGGTTGGCAGTTCGATTTTCGCTACCTGCACCAGAAATCGGGCAGTACCGCGAAGCCTTACGACTTCGCCTGCGACCTACGCGCGCTGGTCGCGCGGCAGTCGCTGCCCGGCTACGTCCTGGGCATCGAGCGGATGCCGGACAACGGCATGGAGCTACTGACGTTCCGGCCCGTGCCGCAGACGGCACGGGGATAACTCCGGGAGAGCCTGTGAATGGCGTCGTGCTATTAGGCGTGCGGGGTATCGTGCTATCAGGCGTGGAACTATCGTGCTATCAGGCGTGCCGATCGTCCGCAAACCCGCGCCAGCATTGGGTTTGCGCGCCCTCTAACTTCCCTAACTCAATTTCTCTAACTTTTAGTAGGAAAGCGCCGCTGCGGTGGACAACCGCCACGCGGCCGCAAGCGCAGGAGCAAAAGCCCGGCTTTCCAACGCGGAGGGCCGCGCCATGATCGTCGCTCTGCTCAACCAGAAAGGCGGCGTGGGCAAAACCACGCTCGCCACCCACATCGCCGGCGAGCTGGCGATGCGCGGCCAGCACGTCGTCCTGCTGGATGCCGACCCGCAGGGTTCATCGCTGGACTGGACACAGCGCAGAAGCCAGCAAGGCTTGCCACGGCTGTTCAGTGCCGTGGGCCTCGCACGCGAAACGCTGCACCAAGAGGCGCCAGAACTCGCCAGGCGGGCCGATCACGTCGTCATTGACGGGCCACCACGCATCGCCGCCTTGGCGCGCTCCGCGCTGCTGGCGGCCGAGCACGTGCTGATCCCTGTGCAGCCCAGCCCCTACGACCTGTGGGCCAGTGCCGAGATGGTGGCGCTGATCCGCGAAGCGCAGGTGTTCCGGCCTGCGCTGCGCGCGGCCTTCGTCATCAATCGGCGCGTCAGTACCACGGTGATCGGGCGCGAAGCGCGCCAGGCGCTCGCAGAACAGCCGCTCCCTGCGCTGCGCGCGGAAGTGCATCAGCGCATCGTGTTCGCCGACAGCGTGGCCGCTGGGCGGCTTGCACGCGAGACGGCGCCGGACAGCGCTGCCGCCCGCGAAATCACCGCCCTGGTGGACGAACTGCTGCGGTGGCCGACATGACCGAGAAACCGCTGCCGAACAGCAAACGCACGGCAAAGCGCGTCGGCATCGGCACGCGTCCGCCTGTGAATCCGCATGCCGAGGCGTGGATTCGTCAGGGCGACGCCGATGCGCTGGGCAAGGGCGACCTCTACACGGCTCGCCTCACGCTCGACATCACGCCCGCGATGCGCGCGCGCATCAAGGTATCGGCCTTCACGCAAGGCGTGACCGTGGCCGATCTGCTGCGCGGCCTGCTGGAGCGCGAGTTTCCAGAACACCGCAGGGAGAGCACGCCATGACCGCATTCGCTTCGCCTGCCGCTGTCGCGGCCACGGCTGCGCTGCAACCATCACCGGCCGCGCTCGCTGGCCAGCCTGCCAGCGCACTGCTGACGCGCGTGGCGCTGGCCTACATCGAGCCACGCTTCAAGCTCTATCTGCGCTTCGGCGAGCCTGCGCGCATCATCCGGCTCGACCGCTGGCGGCGCTGCGCCGTATTCCTGCCGAACGCGGTTCTGTGCCGTGTCCGCTGGCAGGCCAACGACTACGGCACCGTGCGCTGGCAGCTCATGGTGATGCAGGCTTGCACGCCGCTCGATGCGGCGCAGCGCATTCCCGGCGTGCAGCCGGGCGCACGCCTGTTCTTGCACGCCGAGGGCGAGAACCAGGTGCGTGCGGTGCTGGAGCGCATCGACGCCATCGAGGCGCTGGGTATCACGCCGTCCGCCGCTTCGCCTGCGTACTGGCGCACGCTCGCCAACCGGCTTGCGGCGCACTTGGCGCTGCCCGAATACAGCGCTGAGCGGCACGCCGCCTGGCTGGCCGGGAGGGCGCTGCCATGACGGCCCATCCTCGCTCCCGCGTGCGCGCTCGCCTCGTACTGGCAGGCCTGTCCGCCTGCGGCCTCGCTGCGCTGGCCTGGGCGTCCTTCGTGCAGCCGCTGCCGCGCCTGATCTACAACCCGTCCGACAGCGTGGCGGTCGGCTGGTATCGCGTCGATCCGCTGAGCCACGGCGCCGGCTCGCTGCCACGTCCCTTGTCCGTGGGCAGCATCGTGCTGGTGTCGCTGCCCGCAGAGGCTGCCGCGCTCGCTGCGCAGCGCGGCTACCTGCCGACACGCGTGCCGCTGCTCAAGCGCGTGGGCGCCGTCGCGTCGCAGGAGGTGTGCATCATGGGTCGCGTCGTCCGCATCGACGGTGTGCCTTCGGCCACCGTGCTGCCCACCGACCGCTGGGGTCGGCCGCTGCCGTCCTGGCAGCAGTGCCAGCGCCTCGAACCCGACGAACTGTTCCTGCTCAGTGTGACCAATCCGGCTTCGTTCGACAGCCGGTATTTCGGGCCGGTCAGCGCAGCCGCCGTGATCGGCGTTGCGCGCCCGGTCTGGCTGGAGTCACGCCCATGATCGCCGCCGATTCGCTGCGCATCATCGTGCTATCGGGCGTGTCGTTCTGCTGGCGGACTCTGTGGTTTGGGCCGTGTCGTCGCGCGTGCAGTGCGGGTGCATTCGCACCGCACTTCGCGCTGCCTCCGGCGCAGCCGTCCAACGTGCAGGCGTCTTGCCTCGAACGCGGCTGGCCTACGGCCATCGCCGTGTTCGCCGGGGTGCTGGCTGCTCACGCAGCAGCGCCACCGGGCCGCCGCTGCCCGGAGCGCCAGCGAGGGGCAAAGGCGGAAGGCAAGACAAAAGGACGCGGCACCGGGCCGCGTCGAAAGCCAGTCTGCACGTGGGGGTTGCGCGGCACGCAGCAGCTTCGCCGCCGTGCCGCGTCGGGTGCGAGGCCCGCGCCGATGCAGGCATGTCCGCGTGCTTCGCACGCCCGGACACGCCATAGCTTGCAGGGAGAGCGGCCATGACCGACCGCCGCGACGACGATTTTCGGGTGCGTCCGAGCGCCCCGAAGAACCGAGGCAAGGGCCAGGGCTTCGTCTCCAAGGTGCTCAAGCAGGCGGGCAAGGTCAGCGGCGGCAAGTCCACGGTGCGCCGCCCTGGTGGCAGCGGCAAGGGCGCCGGCACCGGCCAGCGGCCCGGCTCGCGCCTGGGGCGCGGCCATACGGCGGCGCGCTTCGCGGGCGCGAAGCTCACGCCCATGTCGCGGCGCGTGACCATCAAGACCCTGCTGGTCAATCAGCGCAACGCCAGCCCCCAGTCGCTCGCCAAGCACCTGCGCTACATCGAGCGCGATGGCGTGGGCCGCGATGGCGAACCAGGGCAAGCCTACGGGCCGCAGACCGATGCCACCGACCTCGACGCCTTCAAGGAACGCTGCGCCGACGACCGGCACCATTTCCGCTTCATCCTCTCGCCCGAGGACGGCGCGGAACTGGAAGACTTGCGCACCTATACGCGGCACCTCATGGGCCGCATGGAAGCCGACCTGGGCACGCGGCTGGAATGGGTAGCGGTCGAGCACTGGAACACCGACAATCCGCACACCCACCTGATCGTGCGCGGGCGCGACGACACCGGCAAAGACCTCATCATCGCGGGCGACTACATCGCCGATGGCTTCCGTCATCGCGCCGCCGAACTGGCGACCGAATGGCTGGGGCCGCGCACCGAGCTGGAGATCCAGCGGACCTTGCAGCGCGAGGTGGAGCAGGAGCGCTGGACGAGCCTGGATCGCACTCTGAAGCGCGAGCTTGGCGACGACGGCCAAGTGCAGATTGAACGCTTCAACGAACCGCGGCTGCAACGCCAGCGCCTGCTGCTGATCGGTCGCCTGCAACGCTTGCAGCACCTGGGCCTGGCCGACGAGGTGCAACCGGGAACCTGGGCCGTCCGTGCCGATGCGGAAAAGACGCTGCGCGCCCTGGGCGAGCGTGGCGACATCATCCGCACCATGCAGCGGGCCATGCGCGGCGAGCCGCGCGAGCTGGCGGTGTTCGAGCCGGGGGACGACGGCCGCACCATCCTCGGCCGCGTGGCCGCGAAAGGACTGGCCGACGAACTGCGCGACCGGGGCTATCTAGTTGTCGTTTCCCAAGAGGTTGTTCACCCGAGGTGAAGGAAGATGGCGGTTCTCACGCCAACCAGCTTTCTTCAGGACTCCCCGGATGAACATCCACAAGAATGCCTCATTGACGCCCAAAGGGCGAGCACACTTGATGCAAGAGATCGATCGCATTGGCCTGATGCCGGCGGCCGCGGCCGCCGGCATCAGCACGCACACGGCCCGCAAGTGGCTACGTCGCTACGCGGCCGAGGGCGCTGCCGGTCTGATCGATCGTAGCTCGCGGCCCCGGCGCAGCCCCCGACGCAGCCTGGCGAGCAAGCTCGAGCGTGCCGTGGCGCTGCGACGAATCCAGCGATTGACCTATGAGCGCATTGCCGAGCGCGTGGGCTTGTCGCGCAGCACGGTGGCGCGTGCCTGCAAGGCTGCCGGCGTTACCCATCTGCCTGCCCTGCAGCAGGCGGTGCCTGTGCGGCGCTACGAGCGCGCAGCGCCTGGTGAGCTGCTGCATCTGGACACCAAGAAACTCGCTCGTTTCGACAGACCGGGGCACCGCGTCACGGGTGACCGCACCCAGAACACGCCACATGCGGGCTGGCAAGCGCTGCATGTGGCCATCGACGATCACTCGCGTGTGGGCTTCAGCCTGGTGCTGGCCGATGAGACGGCCAAGAGTGCGTGCACCTTCGTGCTGGCGGCGCTGCGCTACTACAAGAGCCTGGGCGTGAAGATCGAGCAGGTGATGACGGACAACGGCTCGGCCTACAACTCGCGCCGCTTTGCCAAACTGCTGCGCCGCCTGGGCATCCGGCATATCCGCACCCGCCCGTACACGCCACGCACCAACGGCAAGGCTGAGCGCTTCATCCAGACTCTGCTGCGCGAATGGGCCTATGCGTTCGTCTATCCCAGCTCAGAGCTGCGCGCCCGTGAGTTGGCTCCTTGGATGTACCACTACAACTTCAACCGGCCACACTCTGCTACTTCCGGCAAACCGCCCATCACACGCCTCGGCTTCGATGGAAACAACGTGGTGAGAAACTACATCTAGTCATCGACGGCGTGGACGGCAAGGCCCACTACGTCGCGCTCAATGCCCGCGACGAGCTGGCGAACTATCCGACTGGAGCCGTGGTGGAGGTGAAAGGATCGGCCGACGTGCGCGCGGCCGACAAGAACATCGCCGCGCTGGCGAGCGATGGCCTGTACCGCGCCGACCATCACCTTGCCATCGCGCAGGGCCAGGCGGTGCCTGGCCGCGATCCGCAAGAGGTGGTAGCAACCCACGTCCGCCGCCTCGAAGCCCTGCGCCGCGCAGGAATCGTGGAGCGCGTGGCCGAGGGACTATGGAAGGTGCCAGACGACCTGGCCGAACAGGGCCGCCGCTACGACGCACAGCGCCTGGGCGGCGTGGCCGTGGAACTGAAATCGCACCTGCCCATCGAGCGGCAGGCCCGCGTGATCGGAGCCACCTGGCTCGACCAGCAACTGATCGGTGGTGGCTTAGGGCCTGTTAACACATCCGAAGCCCATCAGCGACGAGTACAAAGCTGATGAAGCCGAGGAACATGATGTCGAGTTTCTCGAACCGCGTGAAGATGCGCCGGAAGCCCTTGAGGCGGCGGAATAGACGCTCAACCTCGTTGCGGCGCTTGTACATCTCGCGGTCGTACTCCCAAGGCTCGACGCGGGTACGCAGCGGTGGCACGACGGGGATGTAGCCCAAATCGAGCGCCAACTGGCGCGTCTCGTTGCCCTCGTAGGCCTTGTCCATGAGCAGGTGCAGCGGCCGGTTCGGGGCGCCCAGGCTGGCGAGCAGTTCGCGCCCTTGTGGGGCATCGCCGGCCTGGCCCGGCGACAGTGAGAACGTTATGGCCGTTCGAGCATCCGCGGCAACCATATGAATCTTGGTTGTCCATCCACCTCGAGACTTGCCGATGGATTGGGGGCCGTTTTTTTTAGCGCGCCCGTGCCGTCTGGGTGCACCTTGATGCTTGTGGAGTCCAGTGACACCGCCTCGATCTTGATGCGCACAACCTGAGCCTTCTGCAGTTCCTCGAACATTCTGTCGAGGACCCCAGCCTTGGTCCAGCGGTTCATGCGCGTGTAGATCGTGTGCCAGTTACCGAAGCGCTTGGGCAGTCCACGCCACTTGCAGCCATGCTCGGCTACGTAGAGGATGGCGTTGACGACCTGCAAGTTGCTCAGGCTGACGTTTCCTCGCTGCGTGGGAAGGCAGTGCTCGATCTTGGCGAATTGTTCTGGCGTTATCTCCATGGCTGCCAGTCTGTGCCATGGCGGGCGCAAAAACAATTAGTGTTAACACGCCCTAGGGCTGGGTGGCCTGGGCTTTGGTAGTGAGGTCAAGGACGCACTGCAGAAGCGGGTCGATTTCCTCGCCGAACAGGGACTGGTCGAGCGACGCGGCCAACGCGTCATCCTCGCCCGCAATCTGTTGAACACGCTGCGCAGCCGCGAACTGGCCCAGGTCGCGAAGGATATTGCCGCCGAAACTGGCCTCGAGCATCGCCCGGTGGCCGACGGCCGGCGCGTGGCGGGGATCTACAGGCGTTCCGTCATGCTTGCCAGCGGACGCTACGCCATGCTTGATAACGGCATGGGGTTCAGCCTGGTGCCGTGGAAGCCGGTGATCGAGCAGCGGCTGGGGCAGCAGATTGCGACGACTATGCGCGATGGCGTTGCGTCGTGGGATATGGGGCGGGGACGTGGGATGTCGATCAGATGAACTGAGCGAGAACATAACGTGCAGTCTCAAGCTGCAAGAGGGTTTTGTGCCCATTAATTTCGTCCTTTCTTGTTTCTGAATTCATCGAACACTCAGGTTCCGGCAAGATTCTTGCGGCAGTGCAGCGGCTGGGATGGGAGCAAGGCCTCTGGCACCGAGATGCCAGAGGCCGAGGCAACGATCATGTGCACCGCTCAAATGGATGGAGCCGACTCTCTCGCCACTGTCGACAAGGGCGCTGAGTGCGCCGGTGTCGCGCGCCGCAGCAGCCGCATGGCATTGGCAATCACGATCAATACCGAGCCTTCGTGGAACAGCATGCCGGCGGCCATGGTCACCCCACCCATCAGCACACCGGCCAGCAGGAGGCCGACGGTCGCCAGAGCGATGACGATGTTCTGGCGGATGTTGGAGAGCGTGCGCCGCGCCAGCGAGATGGCCTCGGGCAGCTTGAGCAGGTCGTCGCCCATCAGCGCGATGTCGGCGGTCTCCACCGCCACGGCCGAGCCGGCTGCGCCCATGGCCACGCCGACGTCGGCGGTCGCCAGCGCCGGGGCGTCGTTGACGCCGTCGCCGACCATGGCGACGACGTGGCCGGCGCGCTGCAGGTGGGCGACGATGTCGAGCTTGTCCTCGGGCAGCAGGCCGGCGTGCACCTCGTCGATGCCGGTGGCGGCGGCCACCGCATCGGCCACCGGCTTGACGTCGCCGGTGAGCATGACGACCTTCTTCACACCCGCCTTGTGCAGCGCGGCCACCATGGCGGCGGCGTCGCGCCGGATCTCGTCGGCCACGGCGATCACGCCCAGCACCTGGTCGTCCACGGCAACGATCATGGGCGTGCGCCCCTGGGTGGCGAGTTCGTGTGCCTGGCGGTCCGCGCTCACCGTATCGGCGACGCCAAACTGTTCGAGCAGGGCCAGGTTGCCAATCAGCACCCGCTTGCCATCGACGTGCGCGGTGATGCCCTTGCCGATCACAGGCTCGATCTTCTCGGGCAGCGCGGCCACCGCGATGCCTGCTTGCTCCGCCGCTTCCAGGATGGGACGAGCCAGCGGATGCTCGGAGCCGGCCTCGGCGCGAGCGGCCCAGGCCAGCACCTGGTTCTTGTCCATGCCCGGGGCCAGCGCCACGACGTCGGTGAGCTGTGGGCGGCCCTTGGTCAGCGTGCCGGTCTTGTCCACGGCCACGACGTCGATCTTTGCCGCGGTCTCCAGGAACTCGCCACCCTTGATCAGGATGCCGTCGCGCGCCGAGCGGCCAATGCCGGCGACGATGGATACGGGAATGGAGATTACCAGCGCCCCGGGGCAGGCCACCACCAGCAGGGTCAGGCCCAGCACCACGCTGCCGCTGATGAGGCCGGCCAGCAGCGCCAGCACGACCACGGCGGGGGTGTACCAGGACGAAAACCGGTCCATGAATTTCTGCGTGCGCGCCTTGGCGTCCTGCGCGTCTTCCACGCGGTGAATGATGCGCGCCAGCGTGGTGTCGGCGCCGATGCCGGTGGCCAGCACCTGCAGGAAGCCGCCGCGCGAGAGGGTGCCGGCAAAGACGTGGTCGCCCTTAGACTTCTCCACCGGGATGGATTCGCCCGTGATCGACGCCTCGTCGAGCGCGCCGGTGCCGGCGATCACCTCGCCATCGACCGGCACCTTGGCACCGTTCTTCACCAGCACCACCTCGCCCATGGCGACGCTGGCGGCGGGGATTTCCACCTGCTCGCCCTTGCGCATCACCACGGCCGTGTCCGGCGCCACGGCGATCAGCTCGGCCAGCGCCGCGCGGGTCTTGTTCAAGGTGGCCGATTCCAGCGCGTGACCAATGGCAAACAGGAAGGTGACGGCCGCCGCCTCCCAATACTCGCCGATGATCAGCGCGCCGATGGCGGCAATGCTCACCAGCAGGTCGATGCTGATGTGGCGCACGGCGAGCGCACGCACGGCGTTGCGCACGATGGGCGCGCCGGCGACGATGGCGGCGGCGACCATCAGCCATTGGGCCGCGAGGATGGCGCCGTAGCCCTTGGAGGCGGTGAATGAAGCCAGGATCAGCAGGCCGGACAGGGCGGGAGTCGTCCAGCGGCCGTTGATCCATGCGTTGATCTTGTTCATGGGGTTGGCCTCCAAAGGTGGTCAAGCGGGACAGGGGCAGCCGCCACCGCCGGGCGCGGCGGTGTGCTGCTCGTGGAGTGAGCGGCGCGGGGGCCGTGGTGGTGCGTCAGAACGCCGAGGCGCGCGCGGTGTAGCCCACCTTGGCGACGGCGGCGATGAGATCGTCCGCGCTGACGGTCTCGGGGTGGTGATCGACTTCAATGCGCGCCGACGCGAAGTGCACCTTGACGTGGCTCACGCCAGCCATCGCACCGACGCTTTTCTTGATCTTCGTCACGCAGGATGGGCAGGAAAAGCCCTCGGCGCGCAAGGTGGTGCGGGTGTTGCTGTTGGTGTTGGTCATGGTTTTCTCCTTGTATGACGGTCTGGTTGAGGGATGCCTTCACTGTAGGCAGACCCGCCGGATTGCTCCATGAGAAACGTCAATCAACAGCAGCCGACTTTGGCGCTGACTCAAACCATGCCGTCGCGCACTTGCTCCAGGCGCGCTGCATCGACGATGGCGACCCAGCGCCGGCCGGCGTCGATCCAGCCCGCGCGCTGCCACTGGCTGAGCAAGCGGCTGACCGATTCGGTGGCCGCACCGGCCATGGCGGCCAGGTCCTCGCGCGCCAGCGGCACGTCCAGCAGCATGGCCCCGTTCCAGCGCTTGCCGGCCTTGTCGGCAAGAACCAGCAGCAAAGCTGCCAGGCGCCGCTCCAGCGGCGCCCCGGCCAGTATGTGAATGGCGTGCTGCGACTGCGTCAGCCGGTGCGCTACGCCCTTGAGCGTGGCCACGGCGACTTGCGGAATTTCTTGCAGGATGGCGTCGTACTCAGGTGCATCCAGGCCCAGCAGGCAGGCCGGCGTCAGGGCGGTGGCGCTGTCGACGTAATGCTTTTGCCCCAGCACCGGCAGGGCGCCAAAGAAGTCGCCAGGGGTGAGCAGGTCGATCAGCGACTCGCGCCCATCGGCTGCCAGACGCGTGGTCTTGACGGCGCCGATGGCCACCACGTACAGATGCGTCGCGGCATCGCCCTCAAGGTAGATGGATGCGCCGGCGCCGACATTCCGCGCATGGCAATGCCGGTTGACCTGCGCCAGCTGCTGCGCATCGAGGTCGGCAAAAAGCGGCACTTTTTGGCAGACGGCAATGCGCATGGCCAGCGAACAGGCCTGTGGGTCAGGGTCCGGCATGGACAGGGGGATGTGGCGGCGTTTGTTCATGGCCTCACATCATCGCGCACGCTGTCGCCGGGCCGCCCCTCACGCACCGGCCGCATCTACGCGCGCCGGCTGCTGCGCCGCGGCCACCCAGTGCAGGCCCTCGCCCTGGCTGAGGTAGTAATGGCCGTCGGGGCTGATCACCACCGCATGGGGGGCAATCGGGTCGAAGAAGTACTGCCAGCCGAACCCGGGCATGCCGGCCTGGGCCGCGTTGGCGATGGCCTGCCAGGGCGCCGTTGCCGTTTCCGCTGCTGGCTGGGCTGCGGCGATCCAGCGCAGCCCCTTGCCGCGACTGAGGTAGTAATGGCCATCGGGGCTGATGACGACGGCGCGCGCTGCCTGCGGGTTGAAGAAGTATTGCCAGCCATGACCGGGCGTGCCCGCCTCGGCTGAGTTGGGAATGGCCTGCCAGGGTGCGTTCAGCGCTTCGATGCGCTCGGCGCGGCTGGCGTGGCGCTGCGTGCGATCAGCGTGATCGCCGGCCAGGGCGGTGTTGCCCATCAGGGCGGCGGCGATGCCGATAGAGGCGATGGTGGTGGCGACTTGCATGACGTTCTCCTTGAGGTGCACTGCAGTCACGATCGACTGTGGCTGCAGTTTGCGCCGGTGCCGGTGAACTGACGCTGAACGCGTCATTCACCGCGCGTTCATGCCGTACCCGCCGGTGCGGCTGCGGCGAAGCGGCCCGAGCCCAGCTCAACCAGTGCCTCGCCCCGGCGCAGCAGCCACAAGGCCTCCAGGCCGTGCCGATGCGCCAGCGCCAGGCCCTGGCCAGGGCCTGCCACCAGCAAGGCGGTGGCCCAGGCGTCGGCATCGATGCAACGGGGCGCCAGCACGGTGACGCTGGAGACGCCGTTGTTCACCGGCTTGCCGCTGCGCCCGTCCATGCTGTGCGCCAGGCGTGCCTGGCCCACCTGGACGAAGTGCCGGTAATCGCCCGACGTGGCCACGGCCAGATCCTGCAGCTCGATCACGCCGTGCGCGGCGCGCAGGCCTGCACGCGGGCTCTCCAGTGCCACCGCCCAGGGCGCGCCACTGGCCTGGGGGCCGATGGCGCGCAGCTCGCCGTCCAGTGCGACCAGGGCGTGGCACACGTCGTGTCCGGTGAGCACGGCACACATACGATCCACGGCATAGCCCTTGGCGATGCCGCACAGATCGAGCTGCAGTGGCGAGTGCTTGCGCGCCAGGCCCGCGGCCAGATCCAGCTCAAGGGCTTGCGGTGTCGGCAGGCGTTCGGTATTGCGAGCGGCGCGGATGGCCTCGGCGTCCGGCGCGTCGCGTGCCGCGCCAAAGCCCCAGGCATCGACCAGTGCGCCGACGGCGGGATCAAACGCTCCGTCGCTCAGGCGGCAGACTTCGAGCGCGCGGGCCAGCACCTCAAGGATCTGCGCCGGCAGTGCCAGCCAATCGCCTACCGGCGACCGGTTGAGCTGATTCAGTGCGCTTTCCGGCTTCCAGGGCGACATCTGGGCATCGACTTGTACGACCGCTTCAGCCAGCGCCTGGCGCAGCGCATTCGCGTCCAGCGCCGGCGGCACGTCGCAGCTCACGGCCCAGCGCGTGGCCATGGTCGGCCCGTGCAGTTGCAGCCGGTGCAAGGGCTCAGAACAGGTCTTCGGCATAGCGCCCCTTGGCTTTCAGCGCGTTCACGTCGAGGCCCAGCGGCGCCAGCAGCGCATCAAGCACCTGGGTCACGCCCTGGGCCATGGGGCGGCTGCCGCACACGCGCACGGCGGCGCCGGCGGCCAGCAACTTGCGCAGGCGTTCGGCGTCGCGGTGCAGGACTTCCTGCACGTAGCCGCCGCCGGGCACGCGCGAGAAGATGGTGTTGACGCTGACCACGCGCTGCTCGGCCTGCCAGCGCTCGATCTCGGCCCCAAAGTAGTAGTCGGTGGCCGGGTCGCGCGCGCCGAAGTACAGGTGCATCGGCGTGCGCCCGTCGTTGCGCCGGATGAAGCCGGCCAGTGGCGCCACGCCGGTGCCGGCGCCGATCAGCAGCACGCTCGGCGGCCGACCGCTGAGGGCAAAGCCCGGGTTGGCGCGGATGAAGGCCTGCGTGCTGTCGCCCGGCCTGAGCCCCAGCAGGTGCGTCGAGCACACGCCGTCGGGCCATTGGCGCACGCATATTTCCAGAAAGCCGTCGGCGCTGCCCGACGCCAGCGAGTAATAGCGCGCCACCGCGTCCCCCGGCGGCACGATGCCCACCAGGTCGCCCGCCTCGAAGCGGCCCAGGCCGCGGCCGAGCAGACGCGCAAACCACGGCTGGCGTGGCCAGGCAAAGCGCAGGATGGCCGTGGGCCGATCGGCCTGTCCGGGGTAGTCGCGCCGCTCGACCAGCGTCAGCGCGGTGGTGGCGGGCAGGCGCGGCCGATAGACTATCGCCAGCGGCTGGCCCAGCGCCTTGGCCAGCGCCTCGCCCCAGCGGGCGAATTGTTGCGCCGACTGTTGGTGGATCAGCTCCAACGGCAGTAGCGCGGGATGGCCCTGGGCGCGCAGCGCCTGGTCGATTGCGTGAGCATAGGCGCAAAACGCCGGGTACTGGCGATCGCCAAAACCCAGCACTGTCACCGGCACCGGCTCGCTGCTGCGGCCCTGCGCGGCGATGCGCTCCAGAGCATGGCGCGCATGCGCCGGCGGCTGGCCATCACCATGCGTGGCCGCCAGGACAAATACCTGGCGCGCGCCCGGCGTGATCTGGAAGTGCTCCAGTGCACCGCTGTGCACGCGCCGCCCGGCCTGCACCAAGGCTGCATGCAAGGCCTGGGCAAAGCCCCAGGTGCTGCCGCCCTCGCTGGCGACGAAGATCAGCACGTCGGCCTGCTGCAGCGCGCTGTTGTCATCGATGCGTATGGAGTTCTGCCGAGCCTGCCACCAGATCAGCACTCCGCTCAGCCAGAACAGCAACACGGAGAGGCCCGCGAGGCCCATCACGACGGCCCACGGCCAGGCGCTCTCGCCGGTGTGCAGTACCCGAGCCCAGTGGTCCAGGCGCTGCGCCAACGTCGCGTCCTGCCAAGCCAAGGTATCGCCGCTGTGGCGGTCGATCCAGCCCTGGCCGCGCGTGGTCGCCACCTGCCAGGTGTCGGTGGGGTCGCCCGCATCGGGGAGGTTGACGCGGCGCAGCTCGCCGACGCCGAGGTCGCGCAGCAGCGGCAGCTGCGCAGGCGTCAGGTCGGCCCCCGCGCCGGCGCTGGAAACAACGTCGGGCTCGGACCCGGCTTCCAGCTCGAGCAGGCCGAGGGTCGAGGCGCTCATGGCGAGCGCCGTGATCGAAGACAGCAGCAGCAGGGCCACGACCACCCGGCCCGCCAGCACGTGCAGGCGCTGCGCCAGCGTGCCGCGCACCCGGCCTGCCACATGGTGCCAGCCGCCCATGCGGCGCAGCAGTAGCACCAGGCCTGAGATCGAGAGCAGCGCCATGGCCAGCGCCGTCGCCGCCGCGCCCCAGCGCCCGCCATCGCCCAGCAGCAGCGCGCGGTGCAGGTTCTTGACCCAGCGCGGCATGCTGGAGGGCTGGTAGTTGCCAAGCAGCTGGCCGCTGCTTGCATCGACGTAGCGCGCCTGCGCTTGGTCGCCGTCGAAGCCGAAGGCGGCGACGGCGCCCGAGGGCAGGCGACGGATTTCCTCGACGCCGGGCATCACCTGCTGCACCTGTTGCACCAGCGTGGCCACCGGCAGGTCGGCCGGTGCTGTCGGCGCCTGCCAGGCCTCTTGCACCGGGTCCAGGGCCAGCAGGGCACCGGACAGGCCCAGCACCAGGGCCACGGTGCCCAGGCTCAGACCCAGCCATCGGTGGACGGCTTTCCAGTTCATGCCTTGCTCCTTACTTCAGCTGGAAGCTGGCCGACTGGATGTACTGCTTGCCCGCCTGCGCCTTGCCGGCGTTGGCCGCCGTCAGGGGCAGCCGCACCTCGGAGGGGCTGTCGCGCATGTCCTCCACGGCGGCGTCGATGCGGATCTCGTAGCCGGCGTCGATCAGCGCGTCGGCCAGATCGGCCGTCACCTTGAGCGTGCGGCCCGCGCCGACGCTGGCGCCGGTCACGCCCTGCAGGCGCTTGGCATCGCCCGCCGACAGGCGGTTCCAGTCTGCCAGGTGCTTGTAGTACTTGGCCTTGCCGCCGGCCACCCAGAGCGTGCCGGCGTAGGCGCCCTTGGCATCGGTCAGGTAGACTGCCAAGTAGGCGCCGTCGCCGCCGTAATTCTTGAGCTGGGTGGCGATGGTGACTTCGCGCGCCTGGCCGAGGGCGGGCACGGCAAGCGCGCAGGCTGCGGCAATGGCGGTGATCAGGGGTCTGGACATAGGGTTCTCCTGGAAAGAGGGGAGGCGATTCATTGCACCTGGCCGCGCGGCGCGCTGCCCGGGGTAAAGAGGGGTGAGGAAGGGGCAGTGTCCGCATCCTGCGGCGTGTGGTCGCGCCGGCGCTCGCGCTCCCGCTCCCGGTCCTTGTTGTGGTCATCGCGCTCGCGCAACTTGATCTTCAGCACCTGCAGGGTCTCAGGATCGAGCTTGGCCTTGAAGCGCCGGCCCTGGACGTCAGTGCCACGGATTTCGTAGCAGCCGTCGTCAATCTTCAGTCGCTCGATCTGCCAGCCCTGCTGCGCCGCCATCTGGCGCACCGCCTCGCGCGACTGCCATCGCGAGGCCGGGGCGTCGCAGTCGCTGGATGCCACCGCCGGCAGCGCCGCGACGGCCAGCACCAGGGTGGCCAGCCGGGGCTTGAAGTGTGGGTTTCGTTTCATCGTCGGTTCCTTTCACAGCATCAGAGCTGTTGATGCCAATAATTTTGACTAACCGGGGGTGAATCAACACTGAACCTTCTGTTCACCTCGTGTTCATCCGATTAAGGCAATGGTCAGTTCACGTTGCCACATGCCGCCATCGGACGTATTGATGAGAAGCATGAAGCGAACCGCGAGTCTTGCTGGACTGACGAAGACGGGTTCGTCAGGGCTTGCCCGAAGATGGAACTTTTGCGCGCCCCGCTCGTTGACACTGGCAATGCCCCCCTTGAGCCAGCCCGATGAAGCCGACTGCATTGCCCGCGCCCAGCGCGGGGAGGTTGCGGCGTTCTCTGAGCTGGTGACGCGTTACCAGGATCGCATCTACCGCTTTCTGGTGCGCATGACTCGGTCACAGGAGGATGCGCGCGAATTGACCCAGGAAACCTTTCTGAGCGCCTACCAGGCGCTGCCCCGCTGGCGCCCGCAGGCGCAGCTGTCCACGTGGCTGTTCCGCATCGCGCGCAACCAGGCGCTGGACCGGCTGCGTCGCGCGCGGCACCTGGAGTTCGTGGCGTTGGATGACGCGCTGCATGAGCAGGTACCGGCGGATACGCCCACGCCCGAGGCCATGCTGCAGGCGCGCCAGCGCATCGCGGAGCTGGAGCGCGCGCTGGCGCGGCTGTCGGTGGAGCACCGTGAGATCCTGCTGTTGCGCGACATCGAGGACATGCCCTACGAGGACATTGCCGAGGTGCTGGGCATTGGCCTGGGCACCGTCAAATCCCGCATCGCCCGCGCGCGCGCCGGGCTGCTGCAGCACATGCCACGCTGACCGTAAGGAGCCACCATGACCTGTCCTCGCACCGAAGATCTTTCCGCCCTGGTCGACCACGTGCTGTCTGCCCGGCGGCAGGCCGCGCTGCAGCGCCACCTGCGGGCCTGCCCTGTCTGCAGCCGGCAGCTCGATGCGCTGCGGGCGCTGCGCCAGGAACTGCTCGCCCTGCCATCGCCCACGCTGGGCTTCGATCTCGCGGCGCAGCTGCAGGAGCGCCTGCGCGACCGGCGGCCATCGCGCGCCGCCAAGCCCCGGCGTGCCGGCTGGGACCTTCTGGGCTGGATGCCCACGGGCCTGGCGGCTGGCGCGGCGCTGGCCTCGGGCCTGTGGCTGGGCGGGCTGCTGCTGGGCACGGGGGCAGCCATTCCTACCACGTTTGCGGCCGCCGACCCCGCCATGGCGCGCGTGTTCGACCCCGTGCCGCCGGGCGGGCTGTGCGCCGCCACCGAGATTTGCCGACTGCCAAGGAATCTGCCATGAAACACCCCACCTGGATCCGCACCCTGCTGGCCGTCTCGCTGGCGCTCAACCTGGGCATTCTTGCGGCGCTGGTGCTGCGCCCTGCCCGCGTGGCGCCACCCCCAGTGTCGGCCGTGAATCTGCCGGACTACCTGGCGCTCACGCCCGGGCAACGCATGCGCTGGGACGCGCTGGAGGCGCCGTTCCTGCACGACCTGTCATCCAACTGGGACGACATACGCCACCGCCGCGAAGCCCTGGTGCGCCACATCTTCGCTCCCGCACCCGACCGTGCGGCCATCGACGCCGAGCAAGCCGCCATTGCCCGCCTGCAGGCCGCGCAGCAGCAGCGCGTGATCACCCAGTTGCTGGCCGAGCGCGAGTTGCTGGATACCGCCCAGCGCGAGCGCCTGCTGCAGCTGTTGCTGGGTCGCTACGCGCAGGAGGCGACGGAGGAGGAGCTGCTGCACCGCAAATAGGGCCGTGCACCAAAGATGCAAAACACATGGAACATTCAGACGCGCGCTTCGTTGAAGAGGGCAAGGCAGCCAGGCAACCCGCACGGCCACCTTGCATGGTTCAACTTTCAACGGAGCATTTCCATGAAACAACTCACCACACTGCTGCTGGCCGCCGCCCTGGCAGTCCCTCTGACCTCGATGGCCGCGAGCGCGCACGACAGCCACGGCAGCGCCGAAACCCACCAGTTGCAACTCAACGCCGGCAAGAAATGGGACACCGACGCGCCGCTGCGCCAGGCCATGACGGCCGTCCATGCATCGGTGACGAAAATCCTGCCGGCGGCTCATGCAAACAAGGCCACGGCGGCCGACTACGACGCCTTCGGCAACGCCGTCGGCCAGCAGGTCGCCTACATGGTGGAAAACTGCAAGTTGCCCCCCGAGGCGGACGCCCAGCTGCACATCATCGTGGCCGACCTGGTGGCGGGCGCCGAGGCCGCCCAGGGCAAGCAAGGAGAAGGCAAGCGCGCCGCCGGCGTGGTGCAGGTCGCGCAGGCCTCCAACGCCTACGGCAAGTATTTCAGCCACAGCGGCTGGAAGGCCGTCAAGCTGCCCCATTGAAGGACATGCCACGCAGGGTGAGGGTATGCCCAAGGCAGGCCCATTCGCCCCCGTGCAAAGTGTCTAGCCACGTTCGGGCACTTGGAGGCACCACGCCGTACCAGCATCATGGAGCGCGTAGTCGAAGGACTGTGGAAGGTGCCGGACGATCGGCCCGAGCGTGGCCGTCAGTACGACGCGCAGCGCCTGGGAGGCGTGACCGTGGAACTGAAATCGCACCTGCCCATCGAGCGGCAGGCCCGCGTGATTGAGGCCACCCGGTTCGAATGGCAGCAGGGCGGGCCTGAGCAACCTGGGCTCCGGTGGTGAAACCAAGCAGGCGATGCAGCAGCGCGCCGACTCCCTGGACGAACAGGGACTGGATAAGCGGTGCAGGCGATGCGTGATCCTGGCATGCAACCTGCTGGGCACGTTGCGCAGTCGAAAACTGGCGCAGACCGCGAAGGACATCGCCTCCACCGGCCTGGAGCTGCCGGGGCACTTCATGACCGGCACAGGATTCGCATACCTGACTCACGGGCTCAATAGATCTTTGGGATCGCCGGTGCCATCAAGAGCCGCGCGTTGTGCATTGTCGAGCAGTGCTTTGCGATTCCAGCCGACCATGGTCGCTGCGGCATCCACCGTATGTGCCCAGGTGCAGCGGTTGGCGAACAGCATGCCGGGGACATCGAAGGTGCCGCCGCGGCTGATGTAGCCGAGGGCATGCGTCTTGGTCGGGCCGTTGTCGATGCGGCGCAGAATGCCGAGTATGGGCTCGGGGCGCGTGTGGCTGAGGATGACGCGCGGCAGGCCTTGCGGGAACAGCGCGCTGACGGTGGCGTCGTCATCGACGAATTCCGCTTCCATGGCATCGCGCGGGATGCGCAGGCGGCCAGGTTCCAGGATGACGGTGACGCAGGCGCGCTTGTCCATCCCGGCAAGGTGCTGCTGCGCCTTGATCGCCTCGTCGAGTTGGTAGGCACCCAGCGCGATGAGCTGCACTTCGGCCTCGGCGGGGTCACCGATCAGATGGGCCGCGCCGTCACGGATCAGGCGTTGCGCCGATTCGGCATCGAAACGGTTCTCCACGTCGCGCTTGGAAACGATGAGGCAGGCCAGTTGCCCGCGTCCGGCATAGACGTCGCGCAGCGCGGCGACGGCGGTGTTGCCATCCACTGGGAACAACACGCGCGAGGTGTCCGACATCTCGCCCAGCAGCGCTTCGCCAACGGTCGGGTCTTGGTGCGACTGTTCGTTTTTGGCGTTCTCCCAGGTGTGCGAGGTGACGATGAGTGGCACCGACAGCCAGCCGGCGGGCCGGTCGACCTGACGCAGGTGGCGGGCGAAGATGATTTCCTGCCGCATCAGGCCGAGCATTTTTACGGCGAAGGCCTCGTAGCTGACGATCAGGTTCAATCCACCCTTGTTGCCGAGTGCGGCGGCGGCCACGGCCTCTTCGTTGAGCGCGGTGATGACGGCGCCGTGCAAATCCTCAGGCACACCGGGTTCGGGCTCGTTGACGCGGTGCTTGAGCAGCGCCAGCGTGCCGCCCATCTTGTTGCTGGCCAATTCGTCAGGGTTGCCGATGCGCATGCGCAGCTCGGGATTGGCTTTGGCGAATTCAACGAACCACTGATCCAGCGCCGTCATCGCACTGCCTTCGCTGCCTGATATTTCCCAGCGCGGTTCGGGCAGCCTGGGCGCAGCGGGGTGGCGGTGCGCCATCGGATGCGCGCTTTCCAGCGGGCGCTGCTGGGCGGCGTGGGTTGCGAAGGCGGTGAGCGCGGCGTCGAGTTCAGCCGGCGCAACGAACAGTGCCGCCGCGCTTTCGTTGAACCGCCCACGCATGGCGGCATCCGTGTGGGGGTTGCCGCCCAGCGGCAGGTTGTGCGCGGCGTTGCTGCCAGCACCGGGAAAGCCGAAGCCCTTCTCGGTCTCGGCGATCACGTAGGGGAGGGGCGCCGGATACCGACGATCCGGGCTGGCGGCAAACGCCCGCAGCGCGCCCTCGGATTCGACAATCGCCCAAGCGATCGCGGCCGGGTCGCGGCCATCGACGATCACCGGGTTGAAGCCGTTGTGGCGCACGTCTTCGGCCAGCCATTGCGCACCCCCTTCCTGCATGATCTGGGTGCGCTGCTCGATGCGGCGGCCGTTGAGGATCATCACCGGCACAGCGAAGCCGCTGTCTTGCGCGCGCCACCAGCGCGGCGCCCAGTCCGGGCCGCGCTGCTCCTCGAAGGCGCCGTCGCTGAGGAATGCGACCAGCGATTCACCAGGCAGCGGCATGTGGATGTACTGCAGTTCGGCGAAGCCGAGGTAGCCGCCTTCAGACACGGCGCCGGCGGTATTGGGGCCAGCATGGCTGCCCAGCGGCACGGCCGGGCGGCCTTGCGCATCGATGGCATAGGAATAGAAATCGGCACACAGGCGCGACAGGCCTTCCTCGCTGCGGTTGTAGCGGCCCCGCTGCGCGGGCGAGACATCGCCGGTCAGCGCATTGACGGCTTCGATGGCGGCGACGCAATGGCCCTGGCCCATGATCCAGCCGCGCGTGCTGCCGGTGAGCACGTTGGCCAGCAGGTAGCCGACGAAGGCCTGCACCATGTTCAACGAGCCGCCGATGTGGCCTTCGGGCGTGGGCTTGAAGTCTGCGTCTGACAGCGCTGCGCCGGAAAGATCGATGCGGCGCGCATAGGTCATGTGCGCGACCACGTTCATGGCCACGCAGCTCAGGCGGTCGGCGGCGGCAAGCAGGGTGTAGGCCGTCGTCTCGTCGGCAACACGGCCTTCAGCAATCAAACGGGTCACCAGGATTTCCATGCGTTCGACGGTCTCGTCGCCATGGACGATGGGGCCGTGGCCGGCAAGCCAGAGCTGGCGGATGGTGGAAGCAGTGGTCATGCGATTTCCCCTCTTTTATGTCGATGAATCCCTGCGTGGCTACAGAGTCAGTTGAGCTGAACGCGCTCGGCCTGGCTGGGACATCACGCGGCGCCCATCAATTCCTGCGTATAGCGCGCGGCGATCCATTCCTCGTTGGTAGGCTCCACCGCGACCAGCACGCGGCTGTCGGTGGTGGAGATGACCGGGGCATCAATGGCGTTGGCATCGGCATCCAGCTTGATGCCGGCAAAGGCCAGGTCGCGGCAGACGCGCTCGCGCACGAAGGCGTTGTGCTCACCGACACCGGCAGTGAACACGAGTAAATCCAGGCCACCAAGGACTGCGGTCAGTGCGCCAATCTCCCGCACGATACGGCGCACGTAGAGCGCCAACGCGATGCGGGCGCGTTCGCCGATTTCGCCGGAATCGCTCTCGTGCTTCACCACCACGCGCGGTTCGGCCGAAATCCCGGAAACACCGAGCAGGCCGGACTGGTTGTAAAGCGTGCGGCCCACTTCTTCCAGCGAGAGCTTTTCGATCTCCATCAGATAGAGCAAGGCGCCCGGATCGAGCGAACCGGCACGGGTGCCCATCATCAGACCGTCGAGTGCGGAAAATCCCATCGTGGTGGCGATGCTTTGCAGGTTCTGCATTGCGCACAGGCTGGCCCCGCTGCCGAGGTGTGCAACGATGGTGCGGCCGCGCGCCAGATCCCCGTGGCGCTCGGGCAGAACGTGGCTCATGTAGTCGTATGAAAGGCCGTGAAAGCCGTAGCGGCGCAGACCGCGTTCCCAGGCCGAGTACGGCAGCGGCAGGATCTGCTCCACCTTCGGCACCGTGCGGTGAAAGGCTGTATCGAAACACGCTACCTGAACAATTCCGGGCCACTGCTCGAACAGCAAACTCATGGCCTTCAGGGGAAAGGGTTGATGCAACGGCGCCAAAGGAATCAAGGCCCGCAGCTCCGCGATGGTGCCATCGGTCACCACGGTTGGCTCGAAGTACCTGCTGCCGCCATGGACGACACGATGCGCGATGGCCACGATGCGGCGGCCATCAAGTCGGGCCACGATGCGCGCTTGAATCAACGCCAGAGCGGCGGTGTGAGGGTGTTCGTGATCCAGATGGATGCGCTGCTGCGCAGTGCCACTGTCGCTGTACTCAGGCGCGGGCCCAGCAATCCCTTGCACCTTGCCGTGCCACAGCGGCTGGCGCGGCAACAGGCACGCCTGTGCATCGAACAAGGCGAACTTGATGCTTGAGGAGCCGCAATTGAGCACCAGGATGAGGCTCGGTTGTGAGTTGCTCATCGTGACGCTCCCAATCGTGATGTTCCATGCAAACCGATCTGGGACAAGTGCGTGTCAGCGGTGCCCATAAAACTGCTCCACGAACGATTGCCGGAAGCTTTGGTGGCAAGCGAGGCAGCTTTGCTGCGTCTTGGAGAATGCGGCGATCACGGCCTGGCCGTCGCCGCGCTTGGCGGCATCCCCCATGGCGCTCGCAGCGTCCTGGACCTGCCCGTCGAAACCCCGAAACTTCCCGGCATCCGTGCCAAGCCAGCCAAGAATGCGCATTTTTTCGCCCAGGGGTGGCTCGGCATGCTTGGCGATTTTTGGCGCCAACTCGGCGACCAGCGTCCATTCCTCCTTGGAAATCGCACCGGTAACGGCTTGCATGTCACGGCCAAGTCGCTCCATGACGCTGCGAAGCGCCATCGGCTTTGCAGCCTCGGCGGACTGCGCGCCCTGTCCCGTGGCGGCGGTAGCCAAGGCTACCGACAAGGCGATGGTCAAAAGCTGTCGAGGGTTCAAGAGGTGACTCACGGGATTCTCCATGGAGGTTGTTGGTGAATGCTTCGCAGGCGGGCGCGTGGCTTCGGGCTTTCAAAATTCCATGCTCAGCGCAATCGATCCGAAGGCGTGATGGCCGATCTGCTGGTCGAACTCGCGGGTTCTCCAGACGCGCATCACGGCAAGCCGCACGCCATGCCCGGCAACAATCCATTGGCTGCTGATGCCAATGGCTGCCTGAGCGACCCAGGGCCGTCGACTGACGTGATGGCTGTGCCGAAACAGATTCCCGTCGAGCGAGAAATCCCAGGCAACGGCTTTGGCCTCCAGATTCAGGAATGCATGCGCTCCGGGTTTGGGCGCGCGCGCTGATTGAGGCTCTGTTCTGCGCAGGTCGGAAACGCCCGAGGGCGGGCGGTTCTCCGCGCCGGGACGAATCGGATAGCTGCCGAAGTCATTGGGGATGTTCCAGCCAGCACGCAGCTCGACACCGGTGCTGGCTGCGGTTTCGATGTTTCCGATCCGCAGGGCATAGCTGCCGATCACGTCGCCGCTCCACCCCGGCCGGACGGCACCCTCTGTGTACGACTTGAACTTGCGCTCCATCGCCATCTGGAACGCGGGTTCGTTGCGCAACTGGTTGTCCCAGCCGCGAAAACGATCGATGCCCCGCACCCGATGCACCAGATCCTGCGATTGCTCCGCCAACGACCAGGGGCCAATCACACCCAGGGTCAGTTCGCGCACATCCAGCATTTCATAGCTGGCGGCCTGTGGGTGGACGCGGCGATTCCATGCCAAGCCCAGGTACAGCAGGCCGGCGTATGGGCGATCGTCGGAAATCAGATCGGTGCGCGTCTTGTCCTCGGGCGTGTACATGGACTGACCGAAGCGCACGACGATGTTTTGCGATGCCGACTGGGCGCCGGAGTCGCGCCAGAACTCGGGATCAGCCCAGCCGATGAAGCGGGTGTACCAGGCAATCGGTTGGGGTAGACACTCCGGGCGGAGCGTGCCTTGCAGATCGCGCGAAACCACGCTCAGCGCCACACCGTTGGTGTAGTTGCGGTCGGTGCCCGTGAACAAATCGTTCTCCAGGCGCAGCGTGCCACCGCGCCAGTGCAAGGTTTGCTCCGGTGTACAGCTTTCATTCTGGCTTGGCTGCAAGGGCTCAGCGGCACGACCGACTACGGTGGCGGTGACGGCCGAACTTGCCAGGAGCAAAAAAGCGAGACAAGACACCTTGCTTGCGTAAGCCATGCCAGCCTCACCTTGCTGACACTGTGCGTGCCGTGAGTCGTGCCATGACAAGCCTCAACAGCTCCAGCCACGCCAGGCACAGCGCCAGCAGCGCGGCCATGGCCGCCAGCTTGGCCAGGCCAGCGCCCTCCAGCCCCAGCAGCCGGCCCAGGGCGGGAATGGCCAGCAGCGCCGCCAACAGCAGGCCCACGGCCGCCGCCATGGGGCGCAGCCAGGGATTGGCACCGCCACCGGGCCGCCACAGCGGCCGCGCCGGGTTGCGCTGCGCCAGGATCAGCAGCGGCACGCACGCCAGCAGCACGCCGAACACCACCGTGCGGCCCTGGGCCTGGCTCCAGCCTTGGGCCAGCAGCCAGGCCTGCGCGGCCAGCAGCAGCGCGGCGATGCCGGCGCCCTGCAGCAGCGGCAGCAGCAGGGCGCGCAGCGCGAAGGGCGAATCATCCACCGGCCGCGGCGGGCGCTGCATCAAGTCGTCCGCCGCGGGCTCGGCCTCGAAGACGATGGAGCAGGCCGGGTCGATCAGCAGCTCCATCAGCACGATATGCACCGGCAGCAGCAGCGCCGGCCAGTGCGCCAGCGTGGGCACCAGCGCCAGCGCCACGATGGGCAGGTGCACGGCGAAGACGAAGCGCGTGGCCTTGCGCAGGTTGGCGTCGATGCGCCGGCCCTGTGCCACGGCGGCGACGATGTGGGCAAAGCTGTCCTTGAGCAGCACCAGGTCGGCCGCCTCGCGCGCCACGTCGGTGCCGCGCTCGCCCATGGCGATGCCCACATGCGCGGCCTTGAGCGCGGGCGCGTCGTTCACGCCGTCGCCGGTCATGGCCACCACGGCGCCGCCCGCGTGCAGCAGCTGCACCAGGCGCAGCTTGTGCTCGGGCTTGAGGCGCGCGCACAGGTCTACATGCTGCAGGCGTTCGCGCAGCGTGGCGTCGTCCAGGCCCTGGATCTCATCGCCGGTGATGACCTTGGGCCGCTCCGACAGGCCCACCTGGCGCGCGATGGCGCGCGCCGTGGCCGGGTGGTCGCCGGTCATCATGACCACGCGCACGCCGGCGGCGCGGCATTCGGCGATGGCCGCCGGCACCTCGGGGCGCGGCGGGTCGGCCAGGGCCAGCAGGCCCAAGAACTCGAAGTCGAAGTCGTGCTGGCTCGGTGGCCAGGCCTGCGCCTGGGCGCCCTGGCCCGTCCAGCGTCCGCAGGCCACGCCCAGCACGCGCAGGCCGCGCTCGGCCAGGGCCTGGACCTGGGCGCGCACGGCGGCCAGGCGCGGCGTGTCCAGGTGGCACAGGTCGGCCACGGCCTCGGGTGCGCCCTTGGTGGCCAGCAGGTGCTGGTCGGGCGCGCCGCTGGCGTAGACGCGCGTCATGGCCAGCATCTCGCCCGACAGCGCGTACTCGAACACCGGCTCGCGCCCGTCGTGCACATGCTCCGTGCCCTGCAGCCAGTCGTGGCCGAAGCGCTGTATGGCCTGCTCCATCGGGTCGAACGGGTCGGCCGGGGTGGCCAGCAGGGCGAATTCCACCAGCCGGTGGTAGTCCTCGGGCAGCTCCTGCGCGCCCGGTGCCTGCCAGTGGCCGGTGGGCGTGGCCAGCTCGGCCACGGCCATGCGGTTCATGGTCAGCGTGCCAGTCTTGTCCACCGCCAGCACGGTGATCGCGCCCAGGGTCTCCACGGCGGTGACGCGCCGCGTGAGCACCTGCAGCCGCGTCAGGCGCCAGGCGCCCAGCGCCAGGAACACGGTGAGGATGACGGGGATTTCCTCGGGCAGCAGCGCCATGGCCAGGGCGATGCCGGCCAGCAGGCTGTCGAGCAAGGGCCGGCCGTTCCACCACCAGCCCAGCAGCACCTGCGCCGCCGCCAGCGTGAGCGCCAGCGCGCCCAGGCCGCGCACCAGCCGGCGCGAGCGCTGCTGCAGCGGCGAGGGCGGCGCCTCGGCCCTGGCCAGGTCGGCGCCGATGCGGCCCACCGCGGTGCGCCCGGCCGTGGCCAGCACCCGCGCCAGGCCCCGGCCGCGCGTGATCACGGTGCTGGCGAACAGGTCGGGGCCGTCGCCCGGCTCGACCGGGGCGCCTGCCAGCTTGGCCACGGGCACGGACTCGCCCGTGAGCAGCGATTCGTCCACCTCCAGCTCGCCCTGCAGCAGCCGTGCGTCGGCGGCGATGCGGTCGCCCTCGTGCAGCAGCAGCAGGTCGCCGCAGACCACCTCGGCGCCGGCGATGCGCCGCTCCACGCCGTCACGCAGCACCAGCGCGCGCGGGGCCGACAGTTCGCGCAGCGATTCCAGCGCGCGCTGCGTGCGCCGCTCCTGCACCAGGGTGATGCCTATGACCACGAAGACGAAGCCGAGCAGGAACAGCGCTTCGCCCTTGTCGCCCAGCGCCAGGTAGATGCCGCCGGCGGCCAGCAGCATCAGGAACATGGGCTCGGTGAGCACCTCGCGCACGATGGCCAGGTTGGACTTGGGCTTGCCGCCGGGCAGCTGATTCGGGCCGTCCTGCGCCAGGCGCCCCGCGGCTTCGGTGCTGCTCAAGCCTTGCAAATCGGGACTGATGGATGGGGACTGGTCTGTCATGGAGTCAGGTTCCAGTCTCGCGTTTTTTTGACATGCCTTTCACCATGGAATTTGCGTGAAAGCGCTCCAAGGCGGCAATGATTTCGTCGGCATCGTCAGCGTGCTCGAACAGGTCGGTGTCCTCGGCGTCGATGTAGCCCTCGTCGATCAAATAGTCGAAATTGATTGCGCGACGCCAGAACCTGCGCCCGACAAGAACCACCGGAATCCGTTGCATCTTCCCGGTCTGGATCAGGGTCAGTACCTCGAACAGTTCGTCGAGCGTTCCATAACCACCGGGGAAGGCCACCAAACCTTTCGCATGCAGCAAGAAATGCATTTTGCGCAGCGCGAAATAGTGGAACCGGAACGCCAGCTCCGGACACATGTAGGGGTTCGGCGCTTGTTCGTGCGGCAACGTGATGTTGAGGCCGATCGAGCGAGCCCCTGCATCGAAAGCACCGCGATTGGCGGCTTCCATGATGCCTGGGCCGCCACCGGTGATAACGACGAAATCGCACCGCCCCTCCTGCTGGAAACGAGCAGAGATCAGTTGAGCGAAGCGCTGTGCCTCTTCGTAATAGCGTGCCTGTCCCACGCGGCGACGGGCCAAGGCCAGTTCCCGCCCAAGCGTCGGATTCCCCGGCATGGTGCCCGCTCGCTGCTCCAACACATCGAGCCTGTCGCGTGCGGTGACAGCATCGCTTACGCGCGCACTGCCAAACACCACCACGGTCGAATGCACGCCTTGCTCACGCAAGACACGTTCGGGCTTGAGCAGTTCGAGTTGGAGACGCAGCGGGCGCAGATCGTCCTGGCCAAGCAAATCGATGTCTTCATACGCAAGGCGGTATGTGGGTGAATCGAGGATGGCGCGCAGGTGCTCGTCAGGAGCAGCGGGCGGTGTCATCGCTCGACCACCAGAAAATCCGGCCACGGAACGACCCGACCGTGCTCGGGCACCGAGACCTGCCAGCCAAGCTGCTGTTGCAGGAGTTCAGCCAAAGCCTGCGCGGCGGACGACTCCCCATGCACCACGAACGTTTGCTTCGGGGCTTGCTTGAAGCCTCGGGCCCAGGCCATCAGGGCTGGTTGGTCGGCGTGCGCCGAGAGCCCATCGACACTGTGGATCGCCGCGCGCACCGGAATGTCGTCGCCGAAGATGCGCACGCGCGCCGCGCCATCGACCAGTTGGCGGCCCAGTGTTCCCTGCGCCTGGAAGCCGGAGAACAGGACGCTGCACTCCTTGCGCGGCAAATTGTGGCGCAGGTGGTGCCGGATGCGTCCCGCGTCGCACATGCCGCTGGCGGAAATGATGATCGCGCCCGAACGAATCTGGTTCAGCGCCATGGACTCCTCGGCGCTTTCCGTGAAATGCAGATACGGCAGGTTTTCGCCGCGGGCGTGCCATCCAGCCAGGCGCTTGGCCTGCTCATCGAACAGCTCAAGATGCTCGCGCGTGATGCGAGTGGCCTCCGTGGCCATCGGTGAATCGACGAATACCCTCGGCTGCCGCAGCCGCCCCTCGCTGGTGAGACGGTGCAGGTGGTACAGGACTTCCTGGGTTCGACCGACCGCGAAGGCCGGCACGATGACGTTTCCACCGCGTTCGAACAGGGTTTTCTCGACGATGCCGATCATCTCCTCTTCGGTTGCCGAAAAATTCTTGTGCTGGCGGTTGCCATAGGTGGACTCGATGACGAGGATGTCGGCGTCCTCGATGGGTGTCGGGTCGCGCAATATCGGGCGTCCCGGCTGGCCAAGGTCGCCGCTGAATACCAGTTTTGTCGGGTAGCCGTACTCGGTGACCCAGACTTCGATGATGGCCGACCCGAGGATGTGCCCGGCATCGCGAAAGCGCGCGCGCACCCCGACCCGGGGCGCGAACTCCCGGTCGTATTCGATGCCTCGCACCTGCTGCAGGCATTCGCGCGCATCCTGCAGCGTGTACAGCGGCGGCAGTGGGTCCTTTCCGCGGAACCGCTTGGCACTGCGTTTTGCATCGCTCTCCTGGATGTGGGCACTGTCGGGTAGCATCACTCCCAGCAGATCAACCGTGGCGGGAGTGGTGTAGATGGCCCCTTTGAACCCGGCGCGCGTGAGTTTGGGCAATAGCCCGCTATGGTCGATGTGGGCATGGGTCAGGAGCACGAAATCGATAGCTGCCGGGTCGAACGGAAATGGCTCGCGGTTGCGCGCCGCCGCCGCAGATCCCCCTTGAACCATGCCGCAATCCACTAGGAAGCGCAGGCCCGCCGCCTCCACCAGGAAGCACGACCCGGTGACTTCGCGCGCAGCGCCCAGAAAATTCAGTTTCATGGGATGCTCACTCGGGCTTTTTCTGGTGCATCGGGCAGGTGTTCACGCCGAGCAGGCGATAGCCCGGACAGCGGCCCGCCAGGCCGGTGGCGAGCGGCATGATTCCAATGAGCCCCAGCCAGCGCCACGGTGAATCCAGCCACAACGGCAAGCTGAGCAGGATCAGGCCGATGACGACGCGCGCGATGCGATCGAGGTTTCCTACGTTCGTTTGCATGGAGACACTCCTTGATGGTGGGATGAAACGGGTCCGGGAAATCACGCCGACGGCTACATGGCCGCCGCGAAAATGGCACTGATTTCCTCGTGCGACGCCTGTATGGGATTGGTCAGTCCGCACGCGTCCTTGAGCGCATTGGTGGCCAGGGTGGGAAAGTCCTTGGCCTGAACGCCAAGCTGTGACAGCCCGTCAGGAATGCCGATATCGGCGGACAGTCGGCGAATTGCTACCAGGCACAGATCTGCTGCTGCATCGTTGCTCAGGCCATCGGTCTTTTCTCCCATCGCGCGGGCGATGTCGGCGAGGCGTCCTGCAGCAACCTGCTTGTTGTAGGCCTGCACGTGCGGCAGCAGAACGGCATTGCACACACCGTGCGGCAGATCGTAGAAGCCCCCCAATTGATGCGCCATGGCGTGCACGTAACCCAGCGAGGCATTGTTGAAGGCCATGCCGGCGAGAAACTGTGCATAGGCCATTTGCTCGCGTGCTTCGACGTTTCGCCCGTTAGCCACCGCCTCGCGCAGCCATTGGCTTATCAGTGTCACGGCCTTGAGTGCGCAGGCATCGGTGATCGACGTGGCGATGGTTGAAACATAAGCCTCCACCGCGTGCGTAAGAGCATCCATGCCGGTGGCGGCGGTCAGGCTGGCTGGTTTCAGCAGCATGAGCTCAGGATCATTCACCGAGAGAATGGGCGTCGTGTGCTTGTCGACAATCGCCATCTTCACGTGGCGTGCCTCGTCGGTGATGATGCAAAAGCGGGTCATCTCACTGGCCGTGCCGGCCGTGGTGTTGATCGCCACCAAGGGCAACTGAGGTTTGGCCGATTGGTCAAGGCCTTCGTAATCCTTGATCGTTCCGCCATTGGCAGCGACCAGTGCGATGCCCTTGGCGCAGTCGTGCGGCGAACCGCCGCCGAGTGAGACGATGAAATCGCAATCGTTTTCGCGCAGTTGCTTCAGTCCATCGGCCACGTTCTTGGTCGTCGGGTTGGGCTGCACTCCATGAAAAACAAAGACATCCACGCCGTGGCTGACAAGGAGGTCGCGCACCTTGCCGACCAGTCCGAGACGAACCAAGGGAAGGTCGGTCACGATCAGCGCTTTCCTGAAGCCATAGGACTGGATGGCCTTGGCTGCATCACGAAGACAGCCCGCGCCCATCAGGTTCACGGGCGGAATGAAAAAGGCGGTGGTGGTCATGGCTTGGCTCCTTCGGTTGGCCTGTTGATGATCAAGTGGGCAAGGGTTTCGCGATCCGCGCTCTGGCTTGCGAGATGTTCCATCGCGGCGTCGCTTGCAGGGCTGCCCAAGCGACTTGCACGAGGCGTGGGTGCGGCGGCGCCTGTAGGCGAATGGGCAGCGCTTGGCGTCGTGCTGGATACCTCCCAGCCACCCCCAAGCGCCTTGTACAGCGCCACCAATTGCACGGCGGCGCTGGTATGCGCACGTGCGGCCGCAGTCTCGGCTTCGTGCAGGCTGCGCTGGGCGGCCAGCAGCTCCACCAGTGCCACATCGCCCGCGGTGTAGCGGGCCTTGGCGTAGCCGTAGCTGGTTCGTGCCGCATCCAGGGCCATGGCACGGCGCTCCAACGTGTCCAGCCCGCCGTGATAGTCGCCCAGCGCACGCTCGGCGTCGCCCAAAGCCGCCAGCACCGCCTGCTCGTAGGCGAGCGCCGCCTGCTGCTCGGCGGCCTCGCGTGCCCGAATCTCGGCACGCACGCGACCGCCGTCGAACAGGCGCCAGGAAATCAGCGGCAGGATGGAGAAACGCGAACTGGATGCATCGAACCAGTTGCCCGTGCTGAGCGCCTGAAACCCGCCGCCGACACCGATGGAGAGTTTGGGGAACAGCTCGGCCGTGGCCACGCCGATGTCGGCGGAACTCGCCGCCAGACGCCGTTCCGCGGCCAGCACGTCAGGGCGGCGGCGCAGCAGGTCGGCACGTTCGCCCACCGGTAGGGCCAGCAGCCTCCACGGTGCCAAAGGGCCGTCGAGCAAGGCCAGTTCACGCTCGGGTGGAGCGCCCAAGAGCACGCCCAGGCCCAGCACTGCGGCGCGCTGGCGTGCCTGGATGTCCGGCAGCAGTGCGTTGACGGCAGTCCACTGCGCATAAGCCGCCTCCACATCGGCGGCGGATGCGTCCCCCAATGCATGCCGCAGGCGCACCAGCTCCAGGGTCTGCTGCAGCGTATCCAGCGTGGCTTGTTGTGCATGCAGTTCGTACCTAGCACCAACGGCGGTGAACCAGGTGCGCGCGACCTCGGCCACGATGCGCATGCGCACACCCTGTGCTTCGACTTCGGTGGCTTGCAGGCGGGCGCTGGCGCCTTCCAGCGCACGGCGCTTGGCGCCAAACAGATCGGCCTCCCAGGCCGCGTCAAAGCCTGCGTCGTAGATGGTCTGCGTGGCGTCCATGCCGGGAATCGAGCCCACGGGCAAGGGGCCGTTTTCGCTTTGACGGCGCCGATTGACGCTGGCCCCAGCGCCGACGGTGGGAAGACGCTCCCCGGCCACGCGATCGCGCAGGGCACGCGCTTCATCGATGCGTGCAGCTGCCTGACGCAGATCCAGGTTCTGCGCCAGCGCCGTATTCATCAGGCGATCGAGAATCGGATCGTCCAGCACGGACCACCAGCGGGCCAGGTCCGCGGACTGCGATTCGCTCGCCAGAGGCAAGGTCCAACCGCTGCCGATGTCCACAGGAGGCGGCTCGCGGTAGTCGGGGCCCACGGCCGCACAGGCGGTCAGCAGCACGCAGGACAGGGCCAGCGCGAGCGGGCGCAAGCGCCTGGACGCCGGCGGTGCGGCTGGCGTGCGCGAGGAGAGGTGGCGGGTTTTGGTTTTCATTGCAGGCGTCCTCGGACGAATACGGTGGCCATCGTCAGCGTGGCGAGGGCGATGACCGCCAGCGGCCACAGGCTGGCGAGAATGTCGCCGGGCGGCATGGCCTTGAGGAAGCTGCCTTCGACGATGATGAGGAAGTGGGTCAGCGGAATGGCTTGGGCCATCCATTGCAGGACGATGGGCATGTTTTCCACCGGCGTCGCAAAGCCCGACATCAGCACCGCCGGCACGCCAATGGCGAACGCCCCCAGGATGGCCTGCTGCTGGGTCATGCTGACCGCGGAAATCATCAGGCCGATACCGACCACCGACAGGATGAACAGCACCAGGCTGGCGAGCAGCAGCGCGAACGAGCCGGTAAACGGAATGCCGAACAGGAACACGCCCGCGCTGATCATGAACAGGCCCAGCAGCGTGCCGATGGCCAGCGCCGGTAGTGATTTGGAGATGATGATCTCCGGCGTCGAGGTGGGCGATACCAGCAACTGGTCGAAGGTGCCCAGTTCGCGTTCGCGCGCGATCGACAGCGAGGTGATGAGCAGCGCGCTGAACAGCGCCAGGATGCCCGTGAGCCCAGGCACGATGAACCAGCGGTAGACCAGGTTCGGGTTGAACCAGTGACGCACGACCACGGGCGTTGGCGCCTGCGCGTCGGGCACGACCTCGGCACCGACATCGGCGGCGATGGTGGACAGGTAGGCGACGGTGATCTGGCCCGAGTTGCTGCGCCGGCCATCGACGAGAACCTGTGCCTGGCCGCTGCCGCCTGCGGCGATGGTGCGCGAGAAGTCCGCGGGAATGGCGAGCGCGGCGATCACCTCACCCCGGTCGATCATCTCGTGCAACTGCCGCTGGCTGTCCACATGCCGGACGTGGGTGATGAAGCGAGCGCTGTCCAGGCGCTGCACCAGTTCGTGCGACCAGCGCCCCGCGTCCTGGTTGTAGACGGCGATGTCGACGTTGCGCACTTCCAGCGTGGCGGCAAAGGCGAATACCAGCAGCTGCAGGATGGGCGGCACGAACACCACCATGCGGCTGCGCGGGTCGCGCAGCACGCTGAGCACTTCCTTGATGAACTGGGCGCGCAGGCGGGTGAACGAGAAGGCGGAGGTCAACATCGCGTCACTCCAGGTTCTTGCGCGTGGCGCGCTTGGCGATCAGGAAGAACAGCGCCCCGATCGCCGCCATGGCCGCCAGGTTGGGCAGGAACACGGCCCAGATGTCGCCGGCCAGGAACACGGTCTTGAGCGAATCGACGAAGTAGCGCGCCGGAACCGCCAAGGTGATGGCACGAATCGGCGCCGGCATCGCATCGATCTCGTACAGAAAGCCCGAGAGCATGAAGGCCGGCAGAAAGCCCGTGAACAACGCGATCTGTGCCGCCAGGAACTGGTTGCGCGCCAGTGACGAAATCAAGAGACCCTGGCCCAACGCCGGCACCATGAACACCGCCGACAAGAGCAGCAGCGCCGCCAGCGAACCGCGCAGCGGCACGCCAAAGACGAACACCGCCAGCGCCGCCGCGCCGAGTGTGGACAGCATGCCCAGCACAAAGTAGGGCAGCAGCTTGCCGATCAATATCTCGGCCACCGACGCGGGCGTGGACAGCACCGCTTCCATGGTGCCGCGCTCCCATTCGCGCGCCACCACCAGGGCCGTGAGCATGGTGCCAATGATGGTCATGACGATGGCAATGGCCCCGGGAATCAGCGCGCGGCGGCTCTCCAGTTCGGGGTTGAACCAGTAGCGCGGCTCCAGCACGACGGACTGCGCGGGTGCCGCGACATCGAGCCCGGCACGCCAGGTCTGCACCACGCCGCGGGCGTAGTTCTCGACGTAGTTGGCGGTGTTGGGATAGGAGCCATCGGTGATGATCTGCACCAGCGGTTCTGCTCCGCGCTGGGCCAGGCGTTGCTCGAAATCCTGAGGAATGACGACATAGCCGCGCAGCGCGCCGGAGACGAGTTGGTCGGCCACTTCGCGCCGGTCATGGACGAAGTGCGTGTTCAGGAAGCGGGTGCCCGAGAAGGCGGCAGCCAGCGACTGCGCCGATGCGCCGGGCGATTCCAGCACCACGCCGACACGAACCTCCTTGGCATCCAGCGACACCGCATAGGCGAACAGCAGCAGCAACACCACCGGCAGCACGAAGGCGATCAAGAGCGTCGAGGGGTCGCGCAGCGCCTGATAGCTTTCCTTGGTCACCAGGGCCAGCAGGCGCCGCAGGTCAAAACGGCGCAAGTCGGGCTGCATCGAGGCAGCTCCTTTCTTGTCTTGTGCACCCGCGATCATGCGGCCGCCTCCATCTCACGGTCGGCAGACTCCACCAGGTGAATGAAGGCGTCCTCCATGGTCGGATCGGGGTGTTCGGCATTGGCGGCGGCACGTTTGAGCGCGTCGGGCGTGTCCAGCGCGATCAGGCGGGCGCGCGAGAGCATGGCGACGCGGTCGCAGTACTCGGCTTCGTCCATGAAGTGGGTGGTGACCATGATGGTCACGCCCTTGCGCGCCAGGCCGTTGATGTGGGTCCAGAACTCGCGCCGGGTGATCGGATCCACGCCAGAAGTAGGCTCATCGAGGAACAGCACGGGTGGCCGGTGCATCAGCGAACAGGCCAGCGCCAGGCGCTGCTTGTGCCCCAGCGGCAGGGAATCGGGCGTGGCGGACAGCCAGTCCGAGAGATCGAAGGTCTCGATCATTTCCGCTATGCGCTCGCGCCGGGTGTTGCCCTCCAGCCCGTAAACGCCGGCGGAGAATTCCAGGTTCTGCTGCACCGACAGCAGGCCGTAGAGCGAGAACTTCTGCGCCATGTAGCCCAGCCGACTCTTGGCTGCGCCGGTGGCGCGGCGCAGATCATGGCCCACCACATGCGCTTCACCAGCAGTGGGTTTCAACAGACCGCACAGCATCTTGAAGGTGGTGGACTTGCCGGCGCCATTGGGGCCGAGCAGACCGAAGATTTCGCCCTTTTGCACCTCGAAGCTGACGTTGTCGGTGGCGGTGAATTCGCCGAAGCGTTTCGTGAGGTTGCGGCAGGACACGGCAATGTCGGAACCCAGTTCGACCGGTGACAGACGCTCGGCCAGTGTCGAAGTACCGCCGGGGCCGCCGCCAAGCAAATCGATGAAAGCGTCTTCAAAGCGTGCGGGCACCGGGGCCAGCGCTACGCGCGCACGATCAGCCAGCGACTGGATTTGGCTTGCCTGCGCACCGTCCCGCAGTACCACACGCACCCCGGCGCCCTGGATCACGCCATCGCTCACGCTTTCCAGGTCGAGTGCCTCGGTCAGAACCGCCCGGCGCTCGGCGCCGACGTTTTCCAGGCGGAAGCTGCGTCCTTCAAGCTGCGCGGTGAGTTGCTGCGGCGGGCCATCGAACAAGAGCCGCCCCTGGTTCAGCAGCAGCACGCTCTCGCAGCGCTCGGCCTCGTCGAGGTAGGCGGTGGACCAGACCACGGCCATGCCCTCGTCGGTCAGTGCCTGCACCATGCGCCACAAGTCCTGGCGGCTGACCGGATCGACACCGACGCCCGGCTCGTCGAGCAGCAGCACCTTGGGCCGCGCCATGAGTGCACAGGCAAGGCCCAGCTTTTGCTTCATGCCGCCGGAGAGCTTGCCGGCCAAGCGCTTCGTAAAAGGCCCCAGCCGCGTGAAGTCCAGCAACTCGGCAAACAGATCGGCATTGCGATCCGCGTCCATGCCGCGCAGCTGCGCGTACAGGCGCATGTTCTCCATCACCGACAGGTCTTCGTACAGGCCAAAGCGCTGCGGCATGTAGCCGCTGGCGACATGGATGGCGTCGTTGTCCTTGACCACGTCGAAACCCGCCAGTGTGACGCGACCGGCGTTGGGCACCAGCAGGCCGGTCAGAATCCGCATCAGCGTCGTCTTGCCGGCGCCGTCCGGGCCGACCAGACCGGTCAACCGTCCGTAGTGGATGTGTGCGCTCAAGCTGCGTAGGGCCTGCACCTTGCCGAAATGCTTGTCCACCCCTTCGATGACGACGGCGGCAGCGGCGACAGCGCTTGCCGGCGTGGCGGCCATGGCGGTGTCTGCCTGCATCTCAACGCTCCCCCGCGCGCGCGCCGGAGACCGGCTTGGCATCGACCGCGATCGTCACCGGCATGCCCTGGCGCAGGGCGGCATCGCTGTCGGCCTCGTCGATGACGATGCGCAGGCGGTACACCAGATCCGTGCGCAAGTCCGTTGTCTCCACCGTCTTTGGCGTGAACTCGGCGCGCGGCGAGATGAAGCCGACCTGGCCGCGATAGACCTTTTCCCCGGAATCGCTCTTGACGTGCACCACGGTGCCCGGTGCGATGCGGCCCAGATCCCGCTCGCCCACGTAGGCGCGCACGTACACGGGCTTGTCCAGACTCAGGCTGTAGACCGTGCTCTGGCTGGCCACCATGCTGCCGGGCTCGCGCACCCGCGCGATGATGGTGCCGTTGCTGGGTGCCGTCAGTTCGGTGTCCGCCAGGGAAGTGGTGGCCTGCGCCGCGGCTGCCTGCGCGGCTGCAAGGCGAGCCTGCGCTGCCTCAATGTCTTCCTTGCGAAAGCCTTCGGATGCTTGCGACAGGGCGGCCTTGGCGGATTCGACACCCGCGGCCGCCTGATCCCTGGCAGTGCGTGCGGCATCGACCGTGCGCTGGCTGCTGGCACCCGACGCCAACAGGCTGCTCTGGCGCTGGAAGTTGCGCTCGGCGTCAAGCGCCTGCGCCTGCGCTTGTCTGAGCGCCTCGCGTGCCTGGGTGATTTCCTGCGGCCGCAGGCCGCGGCGCAGCTTGCCCAGCTCCGCTTGGGCTACCTGTACCTGGGCTTGTGCGGCTGCCAGGGCGTCCCGATACGGCTGCGCATCGAGCGTGGCCAGGCGCGCGCCGGTGGTGACGGCATCACCCTCATCGAAAGCCATTTGCGTGATGCGCCCCGGCTGGCGGAAAGCCAGTTGAACCTCGCGGATGTCGACGTTGCCGTAGAGGCGCAATGCATCCTGGTTGTCATGGCCGCGCGTGAACCAGAACGCCAGTGCACCGCCAAGGGCGAGCAGGGCAACAATGATCACGGCCCAACGGGCTTTTCTTACAGGGAGGTTTGGAGTTGTCATTGATGGGTTTCCGCTGGAAAGAGATGCTCACTGCTCGCGCGTGGTCGGTGCATGCGCTGTTGATCGACGCCAAGCCATGGCCGCGATGCCAACCCACACCAACGTGCGCAGCGTCATGGCAATGAGCGTGCGCCGCTCCCAAGCGCCATCCAGCGCCACATGCAATCCGAAGGCCAGGAATACGAGCGCCGTTGCCACCGCGATAGCCATCGCCATCCATGCGGCCCAGCGCCGGCGCATCCACAACCCGGCGCCAGCGATGACGTAGGTAAACCCGGCCAGGAAGTTGAACCAGAGCACGAACGGCACGTAGCTTCCGGCTGCGGCACGCGCCGCGCCGTCAAAAAACAGGACCGCGCCGCCTTCCCTGATGGTCAGCAGACCAAATGCGATGGCAATCAGGGCGATCACACGCATCAAGATTCCGCGCCCGCTGTGTGCAGTCATGTTCATGGCTCCCGGTTCTTTGGAGGGTTTGCTGGATCGTCGTGCCGCTTGTGGACTGGACGGGTGCTTCATGTGCCGCTTTCGATGCCACGGCGATAGATGGCGAACACGGCGGGCGCATCGCGACGAATCCGGCTGACCTTGCCGGCCAGCAGCGACTGCATGACCAGTCCCTGGATCGTGCCGATGAACAGCACGGCGGCGGCGTCCACGTCCAGCTCCGCGCACAGCTCGCCCTGCGCCTTGCCCGCTTCCATCAGGCGGCGCAGGCGCTGCTCGTACTGGCGGATCAGGGTTTGCACCATGCGCTTGGCGAGCGTTTCGCCAGAGCGCTGCAACTCCCCGAACAGCATGCGTGGCACGCCCGGGTGCTTGGACACGAAGTCGATGTGCGTCATGAACATCGCTTCGAGCGCCGCGGCAGGAGATGCGGCGCCCTCGGCTGCTTTGTCCACACTGACCAGAAGACGTTCGCCGACCCAGGACATCGTGGCTTCCACGATCGCTTCTTTGGTGGGGAAGTGGCGAAACAGTGCGCCCTGTGTCAGGCCCATTCGGTCGGCAATCGCCGTGGTCGTGATCTCGGCCGGGTTCTGCTCGGCTGCCAGATCAACCACGGCTTGCACTGTGGCCGCGCGCCGATCTTCGGCGGACAGGTACTGGGGGCGTTGACTCACGATTTGGACTCCATGTAGTTAGTGATCTATTACTATCGTAACACGCAAAATGACCATGACGCAAGATCGGAAACTTGTCGGATGAGGCAGGACTGCGGGCCCTTTCCTGGGGAGAACGGATCGGTCAACTTGATGCAACTCAAGAAGCTGTATCGCCTTCCATGCGGATCGAAGGTGCTTGATCGTTGGGGCTGCAGTTTCAGCATCGGTAGTGATTGCGCTTGGGACGGCTGAAAAATTTGGTGCCCCTGCGGAAGGCTTGCAACTTTTCCTGTACGCGATAAGATAGTAATATGTTACTAGCTAAATGAAGGGCTGAAGATGAGCATCGTCGCAACACATGGCAAGGCCGATCTGGCGCAGCCCGAAGCCTGTCGCCCTGACGCCCTGGATACGCTTGCGAACGCCTGGCGGGCGCGCAGCACGGGTGGGTTGTCACCGGCGGCCGGACTGCTGGCCTGGTACGACTGGGCGTTGCACCTGAGCCTTTCCCCAGGCAAGCAACGCAGCTTGATCGAAAAGGGTTTGCACAAACAGCAGCGCCTTGCGCGCTATGCCTTGCGCGTTGCCAGTGCGCACGATTGCCCGACCTGCATCGAGCCGCTGGAGCAGGATCGGCGCTTTGCCGCCCCGGCTTGGCAGCAGTGGCCTTTCAACGTGATTCACCAGGGCTTTTTGCTGCAGCAGCAGTGGTGGCACAACGCCACCACGGGCGTGCGTGGCGTGTCGCGCCATCACGAGAACATGGTCACTTTCGCCGGGCGGCAGTGGCTGGACATGTGGTCGCCTTCGAATTTCATCTGGACCAACCCCGAGGTGCTGCACGCCATCACGCAAAGCGGGGGCGCAAACCTGTGGCGCGGCGCCATGAACTTTCTGGAAGATGCAAGGCGCCTCGCGCTCGACGATGCGCCTGCAGGGGTCGAAGGGTTCGAGGTCGGCAAGGACGTGGCGGTCACCCCAGGCAAGGTGGTGTTTCGAAATCACCTGGTCGAGTTGATTCAGTACTCACCCACGACGCCGGATGTGCATGCGGAGCCGGTACTGATCGTGCCGTCCTGGATCATGAAGTACTACATCCTGGACCTGTCGCCGCACAACTCGATGGTGAAGTACCTGGTCGATCAGGGGCACACGGTGTTCATCCTTTCATGGAAGAACCCGACCGCGGCCGATCGCGACCTCGGCCTGGAGGATTACCGCTGGCTGGGGGTCATGGACGCATTGGATGCGGTCACGGCCATCGTGCCCAAACGCAAGGTGCAGGCGGTCGGCTATTGCCTGGGCGGCACCTTGCTCGCGATCGCCGCCGCCGCGATGGCGCGCGATGGCGACGAGCGTCTGCAAAGCCTGACGCTGCTGGCATCGGAGACCGATTTCCGCGAGTCGGGCGAGATCGCGCTTTTCATCGACGACAGTCAACTGGCTTGGCTGGAAGCCGGCATGTGGGACAAGGGCTATCTCGACGGCAAGCAGATGGCTGGCGCGTTCCAGATGCTCAACTCGCGCGACCTGATCTGGTCACGACGGGTGCGCGAATACCTGTTGGGCGAGCGCCAGACCTTCAATGACCTGATGGCCTGGAATGCCGACGTGACCCGCATGCCGTACCGCATGCACAGCGAGTACCTGCGGCGCCTGTATCTGGACAACGACCTGGCCGAGGGGCGCTACCGCGTCGGTGGGAGACCCGTGGCGCTGGCCGACATCGAGGTGCCCATGTTCATCGTCGGCACAGTGCGCGATCACGTCGCCCCCTGGCCGTCCGTGTACAAGATGCACCTGCTCAGCGATGCGGAACTGACCTTTGTTCTCACCAGCGGCGGGCACAACGCTGGCGTCGTCAGCGAGCCGGGACACCCCCGGCGCAGCTTCCAGATGGCGACCCGCGCGGCCGGCGATCGCTATATCGATCCGCAACTGTGGCGTGCCGAGACCCCGCTGAACGAAGGCTCCTGGTGGCCGGCATGGCAGCAATGGCTGGCACAGCGCTCGGCCGGGCGCGTCGCGCCGCCCGCCATGGGCGGGACGCAAGCACCGCTTGGTGATGCACCGGGAACCTATGTGGCCATGCGCTGACAGGACAAAACGCCGCCACGAATACACCCTCAACTTTCATCGGGCCGTTGCGCAGGCATGGCCTACACCCGCCCCGGAGGGGCACATCATGACCGTGGAGCATTGACATGAACAACGAACTGCCCATCCAACTCTACAAGGCCAATGCCGAGTTGCAGCTTCAGATCACCCGCTTGCTTCAAGAAAGCGGCCACCACTGGCTCGAAGCCATGCAGCAGCTCAGTGCCGGTGGCGTGATGGAGACCACCTCGCGCATCCAGAACCTCCAACAGGCAGCGGACTGGCAGGCGCTTGCCACCTTGCCGTCCGAGGTGTTCTGGCGCCTGTGCCAAGGCCGTATGGGCGACACACAGGCGGTCGGCCAGGCTGCTGCCAAGAGCCAGGCGGCATTCGCCGATGGCCTGCGCGAAGCGCTGACCACCTGGCAGGCATCCGTCTCCGAGGTATTCGGCGCCAGCGACGGCACAGCCTCTTTCGCGCAGTTTTGTCAGCAATGGACACAGCCCTGGACTGCGCCAGGCGCCGCGCCTCAGGGCAAGGCCAAAAAGTGAGGAGGCGCATATGAGCAGTTCGGGACGAACCGCCCTGGTCACTGGCGGCAATCGCGGCCTTGGCGCGGCCATTGCCCGCGCGCTGGACGACGCGGGCCACCGCGTCATCATCACGCACACGCCCGGCAACGACAAGGTCGCCGCCTGGCTTGACGCGCAGGATGCCAAGGGCTACCGGTTCACGGCCTACGGCGTCGATGTCGGCAACTGGGAATCGACCCAGGCTTTGGCGCGTCAGATTCAGGCGGACGGCCACCACGTTGACATCCTGGTGAACAACGCCGGCATCACCCGCGACGCGACCCTGCGCAAGATGGACAAGGCCGGCTGGGACGCCGTGCTGCGCACCAACCTGGACTCCATGTTCAATGTCACCAAGCCATTCATCGATCCGATGGTGGAGCGTGGCTGGGGGCGCATCGTCAACGTCTCGTCCATCAACGGCAGCAAGGGTCAGTTCGGCCAGACCAATTACTCGGCGGCCAAGGCCGGCGTGCATGGCTTCACCAAGGCGCTCGCGCAGGAGGTGGCACGCAAGGGCGTGACGGTCAACACCGTCTCGCCGGGCTATCTGGCCACCGAAATGGTGATGGCGGTGCGCGAGGACGTGCGCCAGAAGGTCATCGAAGCGATTCCGGTGGGTCGCCTCGGCCAGCCGGATGAGATCGCGGCGCTGGTGGCCTTTATCGCCAGTGAGGCTGCTGCTTTCATGACGGGCAGCAACATGGCGATGAACGGTGGCCAGCACATGTCATGAGTCGGGAGAGCCCGCAGCCCTTGCGGGCGGTTTCCCGCGCGGCAGTCAACGCCTCCCGGAGGAGTTCCATGTATTCCCGATTTCTGGTGCCGCTGGACGGCAGTCCCACATCCTTCCTGGCGCTCGATCATGCGGCAGAACTGGCACGCCTGAGCGGCGCCACCGTGATCTTGCTGCATATCGTCGAACCAACGCGCCACAGCACGGGTTTCGAGCGCCCCGAGGTCTACATCAAGGATGTCCGCCCACGCTTCCTCAAAGCCGGCCAGGCGTTGCTGGATGAGGCTGCAAGTCGGCTCCGTCGGGAAGGAATTGCCACAGAGACGGTGCTGCTTGAAAGCGGCACCGAACGCGTGTCGGAACAGATCGCGCAGCAGGCCGAGGTGAGCGATTGCGACTTGATCATCCTGGGCACTCACGGGCGTCGCGGCGTGAACCGGCTGCTGCTGGGCAGCGATGCGGAGCAAGTAGCGCGCATTGCGCCAGTTCCGGTAATGCTGGTGCGCCAGTCGAGCCGAGATGGTGGTCAGCCATCTTCAGCCGCACGGGCGCCAGTCAAGGCCAGCGACAACACCGGTACGTCAGGCTGGCGTCCAACTGGCGCAAGCAAGGTGAAGAAATCACATGAATGAACAAGCCCCAGAGGGCGTTCGCCCCGATCCTCCAAGTGGTGTCGAGCGTCTTATCGCCCATGTCAAAACCATGGCCCCGGTTCGCACCGCGGTGGTGCACCCTTGTGACGCGCTCAGCCTGGGCGGTGCCTTGGACGCGCGCGATGCCGGCGTCATCACACCAGTATTGGTGGCGCCGCTCGCCAAGTTGCGTGCCGTTGCGGCCGACATGGGGTTGGAACTGGGAGACACCGAGGTCGTCGATGTGCCGCACAGCCACGCCGCAGCAGCAGCCGCCGCCCGGCTGGCTGGCAAGGGCGAGGTGCAGGCGCTGATGAAAGGCAGCTTGCACAGCGATGAGTACCTGGGTGCCATCCTGGCGCCCGAAGCCTGCCTGCGCACCGAGCGTCGATTGACGCACTGCTACATCATGCAGACGGCCAGCTACCCTCGGCCCTTCATCATCACCGACGCCGCCATCAACATCGCTCCGACGCTCGAAATCAAGGCCGACATCGTGCGCAACGCCATCGACTTGGCGCACGCCATCGGTATTGCCGAGCCCAAGGTGGCGATCCTCGCGGCGGTCGAGACCGTCAACCCGCGCATGCTTTCGACCCTGGATGCCGCGGCACTGTGCAAGATGGCCGATCGTGGCCAGATCACCGGGGCTGTGCTCGACGGGCCACTGGCCTTTGATAACGCCGTCTCTCCCGATGCCGCGCGCGTCAAGGGCATCAAGTCCACCGTGGCCGGGCAAGCCGACATCCTGGTCGTTCCCGACCTGGAAAGCGGCAACATGCTGGCCAAGCAACTGGAATACATGGGCCAAGCCGACAGTGCGGGGATCGTGATGGGCGCGCGCGTACCGATTGTGCTCACCAGTCGCTCGGACTCGCGCCGCACGCGAATAGCTTCATGCGCCATTGCGCTGATTTTGGCGCATCGCCAGCGTGCTCTTGTTCAGGGCAAAGAGAACCGCGCATGAAATGCAATTTCACGGGCAATGTTCCGTTCATTTCAGGTAATGATTCTGCAGTGCCGGTACGCAGCTCTCGATCGTGAGGCATATGCTCCTTGCATCTCTCTGGCGTTGGTTGATCGTGATTACCGCCGCGTTTGCACTTGGTGGTTGCGCGGTCGTCAGTGAATTCAAACCTTCTGTCGCTGTACGCGCGATGACGCCGGATGAATACGTTGCCCTACGACGCGGCGATCTCCTCGGCAGAGGCAAACTCAGTGCACCGACCTTGCAGACGATCCGCGTTACCGGGCTCGATGAGCGCGTTTGCGCAACGAACACCTCGCTCACTTGCATCGAGGCGTTGACCATGATGAAGGACTTGGACGGCGAAACGAGGCTGTCGGCACTGGCTGAACTCTGGTTGCAGCATGCCATGTCGGTCTCGACGGCAGTCCCAAATAGTCGCATCGCTTCTACTTCCGCCTGGATCGAGACGGCTCGGCACGCTTACGCGTATCTCTTTTTCACCAGACGCTCGCCCGGCGAGCGCGCGTTTGAGGAGCGGCAGACGCAGGTGCGCGATTGGTACAACTATGCGGTGCAAAAAACGGTCACGCAATTGTTTGGCTTACAGCACCAAGCACTTCGTGTACATGCTGACGAATCGAAAACGGGATTCCGCGTTGGTGACTGGACTTTGCGAGTCGACTTGAACGCCCGGCTGCCCAACGATGCGACCACGCCACGCGAGTTGCTGCCTGCGAACACTCTGGCATTCCAAGGCCTGCGCGGCATCTATCGCAGGGACGGCTTGGGTGCCGAATTGGTGGCTGTAACGGATGAAGAACCCAAGTCACTGGACGAATCAGGCGAATATTCCGCCGGTAACGAGCGCCCAAGGGTATTTCCCGCCTGGAGCGAAATGCCAACGCCCAACGTGACAGTAATGCTTCGTTTTGATGCACTCACTGTCGATGATCTGCTTGCCTCGCATGAACTCATCGTCGGTGTGTATGACCCCTTGGTACAGGACTATCTGCAACTCCACGGCCAACGCGTTCCACTGGCGGGTAACTTCACGGCTGGCTACGGCTTATGGTTGGCGCGTTCGGGATTCAACCAGCAATCCTTGCGAGGGCTTTTTGGGCGTGAGCATGGCATCGATCAGCCGCATCTGTATCTGATGCAGCCGTTCGACCCGCGGCGGCGCATCATCGTGATGGTGCATGGACTGGCGAGCAGCCCCGAAGCATGGGTCAACGTCGCCAATGAGCTTCTGGCTGATGAAGAGCTGCGATGCGAATTCCAAGTGTGGGAGATCTATTACCCCACGAATATGCCTGTACCAGCCAGTCATGCAGCAATCCGCCAAGTTCTGGCGGCAGCTTTGCATCACTTCGACCCTGATGAGGAAACCTTGGCTTCCCACGGGCTGGTGTTGATTGGACACAGCATGGGAGGAATGCTGGCGCGGCTGATGGTCTCCACGGCTGACCAGCAACTGTGGGAGTGGGCTGCATCGGATCCCAGGATCGATCTGGACGGTCTTGGGAGCACCCGCTCCCGCCTTGACCCCCTTTTGCGCTTTCAGCCATTCCCAGGTGTTGATCGCGTGATATTCGTTGCAACACCGCACCGTGGAACCGTGGTTGCCGGGCAGGGACTTGGGCGTTGGGTGGCCGGATTGATCCGCTTGCCATTGACGCTGCTGTCAACCCTCGGCGACGCCTTCCCGGCTCGCGCGGAGACCATGGCCACGGCACAGGCCACGATCTTGCAGAACATCCCCAACAGCATTGACCAACTCGACGAAAACGATCCTTTCGTCAAAGCTACGAGCGAGCTTCCGATTTCGGATCAGGTGTCCTATCACTCGATCATTGCCAGGCGGCAGGCTAACGGCCCTCTCGCTGAATCGGACGATGGTTTGGTTCCCTATCGAAGCGCGCATCTGGAGGGTGCCGAGTCGGAAAAAATCATCGTGTCCGGACACAGCGTGCAGGAGACCGCCGCATCCATCGTCGAAATCCGGCGAATCCTGCGCGAGGATATTTCCAAGCATCGGTTGACAGCCGCTGATTCGTCTTCCGTCCGGAGAGGGAGTTGCCCACCCCAACGATGAGTTCAGTCATTGATTTTTCGAAGCATAGTAAGTAACATATCACTTACTATGTAGTCTTGGCTGAATCGCTTGCATCGCACCGTGGACATTTTCGGTTTGGAAGGGCGGCGTCCTTGGTGTTCACACACGAGTGGAGCATCCGGCTGCATCCCACGGAACGTGGATGAGCTGACACGCTAGGAAGGACAGAAGTGGAGCTACGCCACCTTCGATGTTTTACCGCAGTCGCGGAAGAGCTTCATTTTGCTCGGGCCGCTGAACGGTTACACATCGACCAATCGCCGCTGTCTCGCACCATCAAGGAACTGGAAGAAGACCTTGGTGCGCGCCTGTTCGTTCGCACTACTCGCAGCACGCAATTGACCCGTGCGGGTCGATTGCTGTTGGAGCACGTACCGCGCATCTTCGCTGCGCTGGAGCAAGCACGCGATAGCGTCAGGTCTGCCTCCAATGGCTATCACGGGCAATTGCGCATTGCCTTGTCCGACGGCATCACGCCATCACGCTTGCCGGCGCTACTTGCGCAGTGCCGCGAAGAAGACCCCGAGGTCGAGGTTCGGTTGTTCGAAGTTTCGATGGCCCAACAAATCAAGGGTCTGCACGATGAGCTATACGACGCAGGATTTTCGATGGCCGAAGACGTAGGTGATGGCATCGTGGTTACGCCTGCCTGGGAGGATGAGTTGATGGTGGCGGTGCCCGCTCGCCATCCTGTTCTGGCCTTCAAGCAGATTCCGCTGGAGGAGGTTCTGCACTACCCGCTGGTGCTGGGCGACCCATTGATTTGCGAAGGACATGCACGTCAGGTCGATCGAATCTTGCGCAAGTACGAACGAGAGCCGCTCATCGTTCAGCACGTTGCCTCTTTTGACCTCATGATGACCTTGGTTTCCGCCGGGCTGGCCTTGGGCTTGGCCGGAGCGGCACACGTCGCGTCCAGCCGTGAGCTTGGTGTAGTGGCTCGGCCGTTGGCGGGTAAACCGCCAATGCTGACGACCTATCTACTGTGTCGCGATACAGAGGCTCCAGAGATGTTGGCCCGATTCATCGACCGGGTGGCCTCCATTGATTCAGCAGAAGCTCTGAGCAGCATCGGGAATCCACGATCCACTCGATGAAAGGATTGATCCCATGAACAAAGTGATGCTGCTGATGGTGGTTGCTGCGCTGACCGCATGCGGCCCCTCCCAACCTTCGGAAACCGTGGATGCGCTCGCCGCCAATCCCGACCGCATCAAGGAGATCCAGCGCCAATGCAGGGAAGATCGATCGAAGGTCGGCGACGAACTCTGCTTGCGTGCGGCAGAAGCCGCCAACCGGCGCTTCTTCGGTGATCGGCCTGAGCAAAAATCCAAGTAACTTCCTTGTCGTCGTTTTACCGCACGAAGTTCTCGCTGATACCTCACCACGCCGCAACGCGCTCGCGCCTGTGGTGTTTCTATTGCTTTCGCTTCCGCGCGAAATCTGGCTCTTTCAGCCTCAATCACCGCCATAACGGCCTTTGACCGGCACTGACCCGGCACCGATCCTGACGCCTGTGGCACGTCCTTAGTGCCGCTTCTTCTATGAGCAATCAGCGTAGGAGGAATCGGAGGCCAGGTCATGCAAGGGACGAACGTGCTGTTCGGTCAGATCGCCGTGGTATTCGGCATCGTGATCGTCGGAGTGTGGGCAGCCACACAATGGACAGCCACCGCCCTGGGCTACCAGCTACGCTTGGGCTCACCCTGGTTCGACTTTCTTGGCACGCCGGTCTACCACCCGTGGAAGCTGTTTGAGTGGTGGTTCGTCTTCGATGCCTACGCGCCGGAAGTCTTCAACACTGGCGGCATGATGGCGGGCGGCAGCGGGCTCGTCGCCGTGCTGGTTGCCATTGGCATGTCGGTCTGGCGCTCGCGGCAATCGCGCCTGGTCACGACCTTCGGCTCGGCACGCTGGGCGAACGCGCAGGACATTCGCAAGGCCGGCCTCACACAGCCGGCCGGCGTGTTTCTCGGCCAGCACGATCACCAGTACCTGCGCCATGAAGGCCCGGAACACGTCCTGACCTTCGCGCCCACGCGCTCGGGCAAGGGCGTGGGCCTGGTGGTGCCGACACTGCTTTCCTGGCCTGCATCCGCCGTCATCCACGACATCAAGGGCGAGAACTGGCAGATCACCGCAGGCTGGCGCAGTCGGTTCAGTCACTGCCTGCTGTTCAACCCGACCGATGCGAAGTCGGCCGCCTACAACCCGCTGCTGGAAGTGCGGCGCGGCGCGCATGAAGTGCGCGACGTGCAGAACATTGCGGACATTCTGGTCGATCCCGAAGGCGCGCTGGAGCGGCGCAATCACTGGGAAAAGACCTCGCACGCGCTGCTGGTCGGCGCCATCCTGCACGTGCTCTACGCGGGCGAAGACAAAACGCTGCGCGGCGTCGCCAACTTCCTCTCCGATCCAGCTTGCCCGTTCGAGCTGACGCTGCATCGGATGATGACCACGCCGCACCTCGTGAACGAGGAAGGTGGTGGCCCGCATCCCGTGGTGGCATCCGCTGCACGCGAAGTCCTCAACAAGAGCGACAACGAGCGCTCGGGCGTGCTGTCCACGGCCATGTCGTTCCTCGGCCTGTACCGTGACCCCACGGTGGCCGAAGTCACCTCGCGCTGCGATTGGCGCATCGCCGATCTGATCGCGGCAGAGCATCCGGTGTCGCTGTACCTGGTAGTGCCGCCTTCGGACATCTCGCGGACGAAGCCGCTCATTCGCCTGATCCTCAACCAGATCGGACGGCGGCTCACCGAATCGCTCGACGGCTCCGATGGCATCGAGCGCCGCCACAAGCTGCTGCTGATGCTCGACGAGTTCCCGGCGCTGGGGCGCCTCGACTTCTTCGAGACGGCGTTGGCCTTCATGGCCGGCTATGGCATCCGCAGCTTCCTCATCGCCCAAAGCCTGAACCAGATCGACAAGGCGTATGGGCAGAACCATTCCATCCTCGATAACTGCCATGTCCGCGTGACGTTTGCGACGAACGACGAGCGCACCGCCAAACGGATCTCCGAGACGCTGGGTACGGCCACCGAGTTGCGCGCCCAGCGCAATTACGCGGGCCACCGGCTCGCGCCGTGGCTGGGGCATCTGATGGTGTCGCGCCAGGAAACCGCGCGCCCGCTGCTGACGCCGGGCGAAGTGATGCAGCTTCCGCCCGACGAAGCCGTGGTGATGGTGTCCAGCGTGGCGCCGATCAAGGCCAAGAAGCTGCGCTACTACGCGGACAGCAATTTCAAGCGTCGCGTGCTGCCGCCGCCCGTGCTTGCCGCCGGGCGCTATGCCGACGTGCCGCCCTCGCGGGCCGACGACTGGAGCGGGTTGGCGATTCCCGCCATGCCTGCCGCACCGGCTTCGGCTCCCGTTCCCATTGATGAGCTGGGCAGTGCCGACGACGGCGGCGGCCCGCGCCGTCAGCCCGAACTCTCCGAAACCTTCGCCTACGACCCCGAGCTGGCCGCGCCCGCAGCCGACCTCGGGTTGCTCGATGACGACGACGACCTGCCGCTTCCCCTTCCTCGCCAGCTTGATCCGGCCATGCAGCGCACGGCCCGGCTGGCTTCCCTCGACCCCAACGACGGAATCGAGCTATGAGCCACTACCGCCTCAACCTGTTCATCCAGCCGGAGCACGCCACGCGACTCGACGAGCTGGCCGCCAAGAAAGGCGTGTCCAAGTCGTCCATCGTCGCCGCTGCCTTGGCGTCCTGGCTGTCTCCGGACGCGGCAGACCAGCGCGAGGCTGCCATCGCCAAGCGGCTGGATCGCCTGTCGCGCCAGGCCGAGCGCATGGAGCGCGACCAGAACATCCAGATCGAGACGCTGGCGCTGTTCATCCGCTACTACCTCACGGTCAGCACGCCAGTTCCCGAGGCGCACCAAGACGCGGCGCGCGCCCAGGGCAAGGCGCGGTTCGAGCAGTTCGTGGAGCAGTTGGGCCGTCACCTGCTGCGCGGACGCAGCCTGGTGCGCGACGTGGTGGAGGAACTGCATCCCGATCCGATGCGGATGGATGACGCGGCGGCAGTTGCCGAAGCGCAGGAGCGCGCCTCATGAGCGCCGCGCCTTCGTCCTTCGCCACCTCGCTCGACCGCCGCATCCAGATGCTCCGCACGGCGATGGGGCCGCTGATCGCTGCCGCGCTCGAAGACCCGGACGTGGTGGAAGTCATGCTCAATCCTGATCGCACCCTTTGGGTGGATCGGCTTTCATCGGGCCGCGCACCGATGGGCGTGGAGCTGTCCGAGGCGGACGGCGAGCGAATCATCCGCCTTGTCGCCGCCCACGTTGGCGCAGAAGTCCATCGCGGCCAGCCGTTGCTGTCGGCCGAGTTGCCCGAGACGGGCGAACGCTTCGAGGGCATTTTGCCGCCGGCAGCTCCGGGGCCGGCCTTCGCGCTGCGCAAGCGCGCCATCGGCGTCATTCCTCTGTCGCGCTACATCGAAGACGGAATGATGACCGCCGAGCAGGCGGGCTTTCTCGTTCGCGCCGTGCGCGAGCGCCAGAACGTCCTGATCGCCGGGGCTACCAGCAGCGGCAAGACCACGCTCGCCAATGCGCTGCTGGCCGAAATCGCCGCGACGGGCGACCGCGTGCTGGTGCTCGAAGACACGGTGGAGCTGCAATGCGCGGCCCGCGACCACGTTCCGCTGCGCACGCGCGCAGGCGTGGTGTCCATGACCGAGCTGGTGCGCTCGTCCATGCGCTTGCGCCCGGATCGCGTCGTGGTCGGCGAAGTGCGCGGCGCCGAGGCACTGGATCTCATCAAGGTATGGGGCACTGGCCATCCGGGCGGCATCGCAACTATCCACGCCGGCTCCGCGCTCGGCGCGCTGCTGCGCCTGGAGCAACTGATTCTCGAAGTGGCGCTGAACCCGCCCCGTGCGCTGATCGCGGAAGCGGTCAACGTGGTCATCCACATCGCCGGGCGCGGACGCAAGCGCCGCATCGAGAGCATCGCCCGCGTCGTCGGCTTCGACGGCGTGGGCTATCAACTGGCGGATGCGCTGGAAGCGCCGTTTCCCGAGCTGCTGCCGCAGTCCGACCTTTCTTCCCTGTCCCCTGACCATCCTGGAGAACTGCCATGACGCAGATGCAGGTTCCTGCTTTCCGTTTTTCTGTAAATCCGGCTTTCCGCCTTGCGCGGCTGCGCAGCCTGGCCCGCCCTGCGGGGCAAGGGTTGCTGCTGGCCGCGCTGTTCCTGTTCCTCGCTGGAACCGCACAGGCCGCCGGCTCCTCGATGCCCTGGGAAGGCCCGCTGCAATCCATCCTTGAATCCATCCAAGGGCCGGTGGCGCGCATCGTTGCGGTCATCATCATCATCGCCACGGGCCTCGCGCTCGCCTTCGGCGATACGTCGGGCGGCTTCCGCAAGTTGATCCAGATCGTCTTCGGTCTGTCCATCGCCTTCGCCGCGTCCTCGTTCTTCCTGTCGTTCTTCAGCTTCTCGGGCGGGGCCGTCGTATGAGTGCCCCGGACACCTTCGCGGCCGGGTTCGAGGTGCCGCTGCATCGCTCGCTCACCGAGCCGATCTTGCTGGGCGGCGCACCGCGCACCGTGGCGATCGCCAACGGCACGTTGGCCGCCGCTGTCGGGCTGGGCCTGCAACTGTGGATTCCCGGTGTCGTGCTTTGGATCGTCGGCCATTCGCTGGCGATGTGGGGCGCGCGCGTCGATCCGCAGTTCATGGCCGTGTTCGCGCGGCACATCAAGCACCGCCCGCTGCTCGACGTGTGAGGGGAGGACGCCACGATGCTGAACGTCGCCGAATACCGCCAGCGCCCGGCCTTGCTCGCCGACTGGCTGCCCTGGGCCGGGCTGGTGGCGCCGGGCGTAGTCGTGAACAAGGACGGCAGCTTCCAGCGCACGGCGCGCTTTCGTGGCCCCGACCTCGACAGCGCGACGCAAGGCGAGCTGATCGCCACATCGGCGCGCTTGAACAACGCGCTGCGCCGCCTGGGTTCGGGCTGGGCGCTGTTCATCGAAGCCGAGCGCCGGTCTGCCGCCGACTACCCGCACTCCGATTTCCCCGAACCGCTGTCCTGGCTGGTCGATGAAGAACGCCGCGCCGCTTTCGAGGATTCGGGCAACCACTTCGAGAGCGGCTATCACCTGACGCTGGCCTACCTGCCGTCCGAGGAATCCCGTGCCCGCGCCGCGGGCCTGCTGTATGAAAACCGGCCCACCGAAGGCGTGGATTGGCGCGAACGGTTGCACGCCTTCGTCGCTGAAACGGATCGCATCTTCGACCTGCTCGATGGCGTGATGCCGGAAATCGCGTGGCTCGATGACAGCCAGACGTTGACCTACCTGCATTCGACCGTCTCGACGCGCCGCTACCGCGTGGGCGTGCCCGAGGTGCCGTTCCACATCGACGCGCTGCTGACTGACTCCGCGCTGGTCGGTGGCCTGGCACCCATGCTGGGCGATCAGCACCTGCGCGTGGTGTCGGTGCGCGGTTTCCCGACCTCGACCTGGCCGGGGATTCTGGACGACCTCAACCGCCTGGGCTTCGCGTATCGCTGGAGTACGCGCTTTCTGTGCCTGGACAAAGCCGAGGCGGGACGGGAATTGGGACGCCTGCGCCGCCAGTGGTTTGCGAAAAGGAAGAACGTCATCGCGCTGCTGCGCGAGACGATCTTCCAGCAGGAAAGCCCGCTGGTCGATACCGACGCCAACAACAAGGCCGCCGACGCCGATGCTGCCTTGCAGGAACTGGGCAGCGATCAAGTCGCCTTCGGCTACCTGACGGCGACCGTCACCGTCATGGACGCGGACGCCGCCGTGGCCGACGAGAAGCTGCGCATGGTGGAGCGCGTCATCCAGGGCCGGGGCTTCGTCACCATCCCCGAAACGCTCAACGCCGTGGATGCGTGGCTGTCCTCGATCCCCGGCAATGCCTATGCGAACGTGCGCCAGCCCATCGTCTCGACGCTGAACCTGGCGCACATGATGCCGGTGTCGGCGGTATGGGCCGGCCAGGAGCGCAATGCGCATCTCGATGGCCCGCCGCTGATCGTCACGCGCACTGACGGCGCCACGCCGTTCCGACTGGTGACGCACATCGGCGACGTGGGCAACACTCTGGTGGTTGGCCCCATCGGCATGGGCAAGTCGGTGCTGCTGGCGACGATGGCGATGCAGTTCCGCCGCTATCGCGGCTCGCGCATCTTCGCCTTCGACATGGGGCGCTCGATCCGTGCGGCCATCCTGGGAATGGGCGGCGAGCACTACGACCTGGGCGCGGATGACGAGATCGCCTTCCAGCCGCTGGCTCGCATCGACCGCGAGGGCTACCGCACCTGGGCCAGCGAATGGGTGGAAGGTCGCCTGCTGCACGAAGGCGCGGCCGTCGGCCCGGACGAGAAGGCGGCCATCTGGTCTGCGCTGGGGAGCTTGGCCAGCGCGCCGGTGGAGCAGCGCACGCTGACGGGCCTGACGGCCTTGCTGCAATCGAACACCTTGCGCCAGGCACTCGCGCCCTACGTCCTGGGCGGTGCGCACGGCAGGCTGCTGGATGCCGACCACGACCGCCTCGGCACGGCCGACGTGCAGGCGTTCGAGATGGAGGAGCTGATGCACAGCAAGGCCGCTGTGCTCGCGGTGCTGCGCTATCTGTTCGCGCGCTTCGAGGAGCGGCTGGATGGTGCGCCCACGTTGCTGATCCTTGATGAAGCGTGGCTGTTCCTCGATGACCCGGTATTCGCGGCGCGCATCCGCCAGTGGCTCAAGACGCTGCGCAAGAAGAACGTCAGCGTCATCTTCGCTACGCAGTCGCTCGCGGACGTGAAGGACTCGGCCATCGCACCCGCAATCATCGAAAGCTGCGCGAGTCGGATTTTCTTGCCGAACCCGCAAGCGACCGAACCGCAGATTCGCACGATCTACGAAGGCTTCGGCCTCAACAGCCGACAGATCGAGATTGTCGCCACCGCGCAGCCCAAGCGCGACTACTACTACCAATCCCGCCTCGGCAACCGCGTGTTCGACCTCGACCTGGGGCCGGCGACGCTGGCCTTCGCGGGCGCTTCCACGCCGCAAGACCAGCGCGCCATTGATGAGGTTCTTGGCCGCGTGCCGCAGGACGCTGGCGTGTCCGGCTTCGCGGGCGCCTGGCTGCGCCATCGCGGCCTCGATTGGGCGGCTGACCTGCTGCCCTCGTTCCCCGGCCTCGCGCCGGGTTCCCTCCGTACCGCTGACCACCCCCAGGAGAACCAACCATGAAATTGCATACCCCCAAACTCGCCGCGCTGACCGCTGCCTGCGTGCTCGCCTTCGGCATCGCACAGCCTGCGCACGCGCTGTTCGGCGTCGGCGACATCGTGCTCGATCCGACCAATCTGGTGCAAAACACGCTCACGGCGGTTCGCACACTGGAGCAGATAAATAACCAGATCCGCCAGCTCCAGAACGAAGCGCAAATGCTCATCAACCAGGCGCGCAATCTGGCCAGCCTGCCGTCCAGTGTGGTCGGCCAGTTGCGCGAGAACCTGGCGACCACCCAGCGACTGATCGCGCAGGCCAAGGGCTTGGCCTACGACGTGACAAGCATCGACCGCGAATTCGCGCGTCTGTATCCCGAGAAGTACGCCGCCACGGTGAGCGGCAATCAGATGTACCTCGATGCGCAGGAGCGTTGGAAGAACACGCTCAACGGCCTGCAAACCACCATGCAGATGCAGGCCCAGGCGTCGCAGAACCTGAGCGATGACGAAAGCGTGCTGACCGACCTCGTGGGCAAGAGCCAGTCGGCCGAGGGTGCGCTGCAAGCGATGCAGGCCATGAACCAGTTGCTGGCCTTGCAGGCCAAGCAGTCGATTCAGACGCAGCGGCTCCAGATCACGCAAGACCGCGCGGCCTCGCTGGAACTGGCGCGGCAGGCGGCGGCCACGGAGCGCGGGCGCGAGGTGACGCGCCGCTTCCTGGGCGAAGGCACGCCGTACACGCCGCAGCCCGTGAACTTCTACAACCGCTGACGGAGGCTGCCATGCAACGCACGCCCGTCGTGTTCGCCTTCGCCGTTCATGCGCTTGTGCTGGCCGGCTGTGACCGGCCGCAGCAGGTGCCGGTGAATGCGCTCGCCGCCGACCCGGCCCGGCTGCACGCGCTGCGCGCGCAGTGCCGCGCGGGTGCGCACGACGGCGCGTTTTGCGCGCAGGTGGCCCAGGCCGACCTGTGGCGCTTTCTCTCCGGCCAGGCCGGGCCGGGCGAGTACCAGACGTTGGCCGACCTGCCGCCGATCCCACCCAGCTTCGATGAACCCGCCGATGGCGGTGCGGCAGTCGCTCTGCTTGGGCAGGAGGCCTCGCCATGAACGACGTGACGATCATCGACCGCTTCCTCGATACCTTTTCGCGCTACATCGACTCGGGCTTTGGCCTGTTGCACGGCGAAGTGGCGTTTCTGACCGCCACGCTGATCGTCATCGACATGACGCTCGCCGGGCTGTTCTGGGCGATGAGCCATGCCACCGGCCAGGGCGAGGACGTGATCGCCAAGCTGATCCGCAAGGTGCTGTACGTCGGCGCCTTCGCCTACATCATCGGCAACTTCAACTGGCTGGCCGGCATCGTGTTCCGCTCCTTCGCGGGCCTGGGCCTGACGGCCAGCGGCTCGACCCTGAGCATGGAGAACTTCCTGCAACCAGGCCGGCTGGCGAAAGTCGGCATCGACGCCGGGGCGCCGATCCTGAAGCAGATCGGCGACATGGCGGGCTTTCCCGAAGTGTTCGTGAACATCACGCCCATCGTCGTAATGTTCCTCGCGTGGCTGATCGTCCTCTTGTGCTTCTTCGTGCTCGCGATCCAGCTTTTCATCACGCTGATCGAGTTCAAGCTGACCACGCTCGCAGGCTTCGTGCTGGTGCCGTTCGCACTCTGGAACAAGACCGCGTTCCTCGCCGAGAAGGTGCTAGGCAATGTGGTGTCCTCGGGCATCAAGGTGCTGGTACTCGCGGTGATCGTCGGCATCGGCTCGGGGTTGTTTGCCGAGTTTCAGGTACAGCCAGTCGAGCCATCCATCGACCACTCCGTGGTCGTGATGCTGGCCTCGCTGACGCTACTGGCCTTGGGCATCTTTGGGCCAGGCATTGCGACCGGGCTGGTGTCGGGCGGGCCGCAGCTCGGCGCGGGTGCGATGGCCGGTGCCGCGCTGGGTGCGGCCGGTGCTGCCGTTGCCGTGGGCGCTGCGGCCACGGGCGTCGGTAGTGCGGTAGCTGCCGGGGCGCGTATGGCGCCCGCAGCCGCCAAGCTGGCCGGCAGCGGAGCGCGTGCCGCTACCGGAGCGGCCAGCAGCGCTCGGTCAGCGTTTCAGGCGGGTTCTGCATCCGCCGGTGGCGGCCTCAAGGGTGCTGCCGCTGGTGTCGGCAATGTCGCCAAGACCGGCGCACAGGCGGCCGGGCAGAAGGTGGCCGAAGGCGCGCGCTCGATGAAGGAGCGTGTCGCCGCTGCCTTCCGGCCCGACGACGCCGGATCGGCGTCGGGGGCCGGTGCCGCGCACGCGGCAAACGAGCCAACCCCATCCGCTGCGCAACCCGCCTGGGCCAAGCGCCTGCATCGCAGGCAGCAGCTCACCCATGCCGCGACCACCGCTGCCCACACGCTGCGCGGGGGCGACGGTGGCAGCTCCAGCCAGGGGCCAAGCCTGCGCGATTCCGATTCCTGATCCCCAAGGAGAACACCCATGCGATTCAAACGACCGCAGGTGCGCTATGCCGATACGCCGCAGCCTGCTACCCCGTACCAATCCGCCGCCCAGGTGTGGGACGAGCGCATCGGCTCGGCCCGCGTGCAGGCCAGAAACTGGCGCTTCATGGCCTTTGGCTGCCTCACCTTGGCCGTGCTGATGGCCGGTGGCCTGGTCTGGCGCTCCGCGCAATCCATCGTCACCCCTTACGTCATCGAGGTGGACAACGCGGGCCAGGTGCGCGCTGTCGGCGAAGCCGCCACGCCGTACCGGCCCAGCGATGCGCAGATTGCCTACCACCTGGGCCGCTTCATCGGCCTGGTGCGCTCGCTGTCCATCGACCCCATCGTGGTGCGGCAGAACTGGCTCGATGCCTATGACTACACGACCGACAAGGGGGCCGTGGTGCTCAACGAGTACGCCCGCGTGAACGATCCGTTCGCGCGCATCGGCAAGGAGTCGGTGACGGTGCAGATCAGCAGCGTGACCCGCGCCAGCGACACGTCTTTCAACGTGCGCTGGACGGAGACGCGCTTCGTCAATGGTGCGCTGGATCGCACCGAACGCTGGAACGCGGTGATTTCCACGGTGCTGCAAGCCCCGCGCACCGAGCAACGCCTGCGCAAGAACCCCTTGGGCATCTACGTCAACGGCCTGTCGTGGAGCCGTGAACTGGAAGCGAATGAAGGAGCAAAACCATGAATGATCTTTTCCGTAAATCCGCCTTGCCGGTGATGCTGCTGGCCTCGATCGTCCTATTTGCAGGCTGCGCTTCGCAGGGCAAGCCGCCGCCGTCCATTTCGCTCGATGAGCCGGTGCAGGCCCAGCCACTGCCCGAGCCGCCGAAGCCGGTGGAAGTGGTGGCCATGCCCGAGGTTCTGCCGATGCCGGCGCAGATGAAGCCTGTGCCGGATGCCAAACCCGCCGCAGAACCCGCCGATGAAACCGTGCGCGTGTCCCGCGCCAATGCTGAAGCGCGCATTGCGCCCACGCGCGAGGGCTACGTCAACGCAATTCAGGTGTGGCCGTTCACCGATGGCGCGCTGTACCAGGTCTATGCGGCCGTGGGCCGCGTAACGGTGATCGCGCTCCAGCCGGGCGAGGAGCTGGTGACGGTGGCCGCTGGCGATACCGTGCGTTGGATCGTGGGCGACACGTCGAGCGGCAGCGGTGAGGCGCTGCGCGTCAACGTGATGGTCAAGCCGATCCGCTCAGGCCTGAAGACCAATCTCGTCATCACCACCAGCCGCAGGACGTACCTGCTGGAGCTGACCTCGACCGAGAAGACATGGATGGCGTCGGTGTCCTGGGAGTATCCGAAGGACAAGATGCTGGCCTTGCAGCGCCAGTCGCAGGCGGCCAGCGCCGCCGCGCCGGTCGATAGTGGGCTGTCGCTGGAGAAGATCCGCTTCCGCTACGCGGTCAGCGGCAGCAATCCGCCGTGGAAACCGCTGCGCGCCTTCGATGATGGCGAGAAGGTCTATATCCAGTTCCCGCCGGGCATCGCCCAGGGCGAGTTGCCGCCGCTGTTCGTCATCGGCGCGCAGGGCGACGGGCAACTGGTGAATTACCGCTTTCGTGCGCCGTACTACATCGTCGATCGCCTGTTCGGCGCCGCCGAACTGCGCTTGGGCGGCGACAAGGGCGACGTCGTGCGGATCGAGCGCACAGATGGCGTTTCTGGTGGCACGCGGAGGAACTGACCATGAGCCAGGACGACACTCCCGACCTTGCCACGCCACAGGCGGACAAGGTCGCGCCCGAGGCGGTCGCGCTGCGCGCCCAGCCGCGCCCGGTCACGCGCCTGAACCGACGCACGCTGGCCATCCTCGTCGGCGGCCTGTCGGTCGCCGTGCTCGGGGCCACGATCTGGTCATTGCAGCCGCATCGGCGCGGCGCCGGCGAGCAGACCGAGCTTTACAACGTCGATCGCGTCTCGAAGTCCGAAGGGCTGGATGGCCTGCCTTCGGATTACTCCAAACTGCCGCGAAAGGTGCCCGAACTGGGGCCGCCGCTGCCGGGCGATCTTGGCCCGGCCATCATGAAGTCGCAGCAGCCGGTGACGCCGACGTATGCGCCACCGGGCCATGACCCGGAGGATGCGCGGCGCAAGGAGGCTGATGCGGCGGCGGGTTCGTCGGTGTTCTTCCGCTCGGGCGCTCAAGGCAAAGCCGCCGCGCAGGGAGGGGCACAAGTCGCCACCGCTGGTTCGGCATCCAGCTTGGCGGGCTTCGACCCACTCGCCGCAGGCCCGGCCTCGACGGCGGCCCAACCTGCCGACCCGACTGCTGTGCAAAACCGGCAAGATCAGAAAGAGGCTTTCCTGAAAGGCGGCTTTACGGAAACCCGTAATTCCGGCAATCTGCAAATGCCGTCCTCGCCGTATCAGGTCATGGCGGGAACAGTGATCGCCGGGGCGCTGGTGACGGGCATCAAGTCGGACTTGCCGGGCGACGTGATCGCCACGGTGACGGAGCCGGTCTATGACACGGCCACAGGCAAGTTCCTGCTGATCCCGCAGGGATCGCGCATCCTGGGCAAGTACAACAGCCAGGTCAGCTATGGGCAGAGCCGCGTACAAGTGGTGTGGAACCGCGTCATCCTGCCGGACACGTCATCGCTGAAGCTCGACAACCTCGCCGGCACCGATCCGGCAGGCTACTCCGGTCTGGAGGATGGGGTCGATTGGCATTGGGATCGCGTCTTTGCCGGCGCGGCGCTGACCACGCTGCTGGGCGTGGGCGCAGAACTGGCCGCGCCGGAGAACCGGCAGGATGGCAACCGCATCGTGATCGCCGGGCGCGACGGCGCGCAGGACAGCATCAATCAAGTCGGCCAGGAGATGACCCGGCGCAACATGAACATCCAGCCGACGCTGACCGAGCGGCCGGGCCTGCCGGTGCGGATCATCGTCAACCGTGACTTGGTACTAAGTCCGTACCAGCCGTTGTTCTTCAACCGTGGAGTTGCGAAATGAACACCACCAAGACGCTGCGGCTGGGGCCGTTGCCCAAGACCGAGAGCACGAAAATCACGTTTTCTTGCCCGATCAGCTTGAAGGCTGAACTCGACCGCTACGCTGCGCTGCACGCGCAGGCGTATGGGGATGCGGTTGATGCTGTGACGCTGATCCCGTACATGCTGGATGCCTTCATGGCGGGGGATAGGGGGTTCAGGCGCAGGCAAGCCAAGAACGAAAAAGCCACCCTTGCGTGAACAGGGGTGGCTTCCGAATTGGTGCCCGAGGCCGGAATCGAACCGGCACGCCTTGCGGCGGGGGATTTTCTTCCCACTTCGGCTTTCGCCGCCGCCGTCTCCGAAGAAACGGCGTTCGTGGGCTGGAGCACGCCTTCACCATAGCCTTTCGGCCGTAGGTGCCCGCCGTCTGCTCTCTACACCTTCCGAGGAACCTTTCGGCTCCAGGGCTTGGCTCGGTATTAGCTCGGACTTGCGTCCAGGGCCTTCGCCGAGTTTGACGGGCTTCACCTCTGGGGTTTCCCCCGGAGGGCTCAAATTTGGTCTGAGTCCCCTGCGTCTACCAATTTCACCACTCGGGCATGACGCACGATGCTACTTCAACTACCTACTCCTCACTAGGAGCCAGCTTGCATCGTCCTGGCTCCTAGTTGGCTCCTGGCTCGAAATGCGGGCATCCCGATCAAGAAGCGATTTATCACTCAATCCCTTGTTCCATGCAGCTTGGCAGGCAGTGGCCTCAAACAAGACCTACGTAGAAGTCCCTATTTTTGAGTCCCCTGCGTCTACCAATTTCACCACCCGGGCTGGCTTGGAAGCGAAGTCGCAAATTATGGCACAGTAGCGCGGTATGAAAACCTATCCGACGATTGAAGACGCCATCGGGCGCACGCCGCTCGTTGCGTTGCAGCGTATCGGGGCGCAGGACAACGCGGCGCGCGGCAACGTCATCCTGGGCAAGCTCGAGGGCAACAACCCCGCAGGTTCGGTCAAGGACAGGCCGGCCCTGTCCATGATCCGGCGCGCCGAGGAACGCGGCGAGATCCGACCTGGTGACACGCTGATCGAGGCCACCTCGGGCAACACCGGCATTGCGCTGGCCATGGCCGCTGCGATTCGCGGCTACCGCATGGTGCTCATCATGCCCGAGGATCTGTCGGTCGAGCGTGCCCAGACCATGAAGGCCTTTGGCGCCGAGCTCGTCCTCACACCCAAGAGCGGGGGCATGGAATACGCGCGCGACCTGGCCGACCAGATGGTGGCCCAGGGCAAGGGTGTAGTGCTGGACCAGTTTGCCAACCCGGACAACCCGCGCATCCACTACGAGACCACGGGCCCCGAGCTGTGGGAGCAGACCGAGGGGCGCATCACCCACTTCGTGAGCGCCATGGGCACGACGGGCACGATCACCGGCGTGGCGCGCTTCCTGCGCGAGAAGAACCCTGCCATCCGCATCGTCGGCGCCCAGCCGCGCGAGGGCTCGCGCATCCCGGGCATACGCAAGTGGCCCGAGGAATACCTGCCCAGGATCTATGAGCCCAACCTGGTCGATGAACTGGTCTATGTGAGCCAGGACGACGCCGAGGACATGGCCCGGCGCCTGGCGCGCGAGGAGGGCATCTTCGGCGGCATCTCCGCCGCCGGGGCCTGCTGGGTGGCGCAGCAGATTGCCGCGCAGACGCAGGACGCCACCATCGTGTTCGTGGTGTGCGACCGGGGCGACCGCTACCTGTCCACCGGCGTGTTTCCGGCCTGAGCGGCGCGGCCATCGTCATGCACTACGAGACGCGCTTTTGCACGCATTGCGCCACGGCGCTGGCCCCCATCACGGTGCTGGAAGACAGTGGCGAGAAGGAGCGGCTGCGCTGCCCGGCCTGCGGCTGGACGCACTGGAACAACCCCACGCCCGTGCTCGCCGCCATCGTCGAGGTCGATGGCCGCGTGCTGCTGGCACGCAACGCCCTGTGGCCGACCAAGATGTTTGCGCTTATCACAGGCTTCATGGAGGCGGGCGAATCGCCCGAGCAGGGCATAGTGCGCGAGGTCAAGGAGGAAACCAACCTCGACGCGCGCAGCGTGCGCCTGGTGGGCGCGTACGAGTTCCTGCGCATGAACCAGGTCATCATCGCCTACCACGTCGAGGCCGAGGGCGAGGTGCGGCTGTCGCCGGAGCTGGTCGACTACCGCTTCTACGAGCTCGATGCGCTCAAATGCTGGCCCGCAGGCACGGGCTATGCACTGGCGGACTGGCTGCGTTCGCGCGGGCACGAGCCGGTGTTCTTCACGGCCGAGGAAAACGCCGAGCGTCGCCGTGGACTCGACGACGTGCAAAAGGATTGAGAAGAATGGACATCCACAAAGAAATCGATACCCGGGGCCTCAACTGCCCCCTGCCCATCCTGAAGGCCAAGAAGGCCCTGGCGGACATGGAAAGCGGCCAGCTGCTCAAGGTCGTGGCCACCGACAGCGGATCCATGCGCGACTTCCAGGCGTTCGCGCGCCAGACTGGCAACGAGCTGGTGGAGCAGCAGCAGGTGGGTGAGGAGTACATCCACGTGCTGCGCAGGCGCTGAAGACAAAAAAGGCCTCTGGCGCTTGATGGGCAAGCGTCAGAAGCTATACAAAATATAGCTTTCTCCGAGGTGTGCAGCCGCTCAGAGCGCCAGTGAGCGCAGGTAGTCGCGGAATGTCTCTCCCACCTGCGGGTGCTGCAGTGCCAGCTCCACCGTGGCCTCGAGAAAGCCTTCCTTGCTGCCGCAATCGTAGCGCTTGCCACTGTACTGGTACGCGTAGACGGTCTCGTGCGCCATCAGGCGGGCGATGGCGTCGGTGAGCTGGATCTCGCCGCCCACGCCGCGTGGCTGGTTGCGGATTTCGTCGAAGATGCGCGGCGTGAGCACGTAGCGTCCGGCCACGCCCATGCGCGACGGTGCCACCTCGGGCGCGGGCTTTTCGACGATCTCGTCCACGCGCAGCAGGGGGCCGCCTGCGGCTTCGCCCTTGACGATGCCGTAGCGCTTGGTGTGCTCTTGTGGCACCTCCTGCACGGCCAGCAGCGAGCGGCCCTGCTTGGCAAAGGCGGCGGTCATCTGCGCCATCACGCCGGGGCCGCCGCTCTCGCCCACCATCAGGTCGTCGGCCAGCAGCACGGCAAAGGGGTCGTTGCCGACGAGCGGCTCGGCGCACAGCACGGCGTGGCCCAGGCCCAGGCTGCGCGGCTGGCGTACGAACAGGCAGTTCATGTCCTCGGGGGCGATGCTGCGCACCAGGGTCAGCATCTCGTGCTTGCCGGCCTGCTCCAGCTCGTTCTCGAGCTCGTAGGCGGTGTCGAAATGGTCCTCGATGGCGCGCTTGCTGCGGCCGGTGACGAAGATCATGTCGCGTATGCCGGCCTCGTAGGCCTCTTCCACGGCGTATTGGATCAGGGGCTTGTCCACCACCGGCAGCATCTCCTTGGGCGATGCCTTGGTGGCGGGCAGAAAGCGCGTGCCCAGGCCGGCGACGGGGAAAACGGCCTTGCGGATGGGGGCGGGGAGTGTCAATTGAGCTTCCTCACAACAATGGATCAAGGGTCGAGGGGCACAGGCCGCGTGGGGTCATGGCTCCACGCGCGCTATGCGTTCCTGCAGCGGCAAGGCCATGGGGCCATTCTGGCTTTGCGTGCGGATATGGTCCGCGAGTGCGTCCAGGTCGAGCATGCCGCCGGTGACGTCCTGGCCCTGGGTGAAGACGCTGAAGCCGTCGCCGCCCGTGCCCAGATAGCTTTGCAGTCCGACACGGTAGCGTGTGGTCGGCTCCAGGGGCTGGCCGTTGAGTCGCATGTCGCTGACGCGCTGGCCGGCGGGCCGGCGGCGGTCGAAGCGATAGCTGAATCCCTGGGATACATGCAGTATGCGCGGTGATTCGACGGTGTTGCTGCCGCCGTCGAACTGCTGCTCCAGCACCTGGCGGATCTGCTCGCCGCTCAGGCTCAGCACCATCAGCGTGTTGCCGAACGGCTGCACGCGGAACAACTGCCCATAGGTCACGCGGCCGTCGGCGGCGGGCACCAGATCGGCGCGCACGCCGCCGGGGTTCATGAACGCGAGTTGCGCGCCGCCGGCGGCGGCATCGCGTGTGGCGGCCAGGATGGAGTCGGCCACGATGCGGCCCATCACGCTCTCGCCGTTGGACTGCAGCGTCCGGCTCGCTGGGCCGGCCAGGCGGCCGGCCTGGGCAGAGGCCAGGGGCTCGGCGGCCTGCTTGTAGCGCGCCACCAGCTGGGCGACCTGGGGCTCGGGGCTGAACACCGGAAACTGCGGCTGCAGCGCTACAGGGCCGGAGCGGCCGTGGTAGGCCTCGCCTTGCACGATGTGCTGGCGCGCCGACCTGTCGGTGATGCGTCTTGTGCGGCCATCGACGGTGAGCCGCACCTCGGTCAGCAGCGTGCCGTACAGGCCGGCGCTGGTCAGCAGCAATGGCTTGCGCGGGTTGATCTTGGCGTAGTCGCAGATATAGGAGCGATGCGTGTGGCCCGAGATGACGACGTCCACTTCGGGCGAGAGCGCTTCCACGATGGGCACGATGTCGCCCGACAGGCCCCGGCAGCTGTCGTCCTGCAGGCCGGATGTGGTGCTGCCGCCCTCATGGATGAGCACCACGATCACGTCCGCCCCCTGGGCGCGCAGTCGGGGGATCAGGGCGTTGGCCGTGCTGGCCTCGTCGGCGAAGGTCAGGCCCTGCACGCCCGAGGGGCGCACCATCAGCGGCGTGTTCTTCAGCGTCATGCCGATGAAGCCCACGCCTATGCGCATGCCCTGCTCCTCGAAGAACTTCACCCCCGTGGCGGGCAACAGGGTCTGCCCGTCGCTGCGCAGGGTGTTGGCCGCCAGGTATTGGAAGGTGGCGCCGGCAAACGGCCTGCTCAGCTGGCAGGGCTGTTTGGCGGTGAACTGCTCGCAGCCGCCATGCTGCATGCGCAGCAGCTCTGCATGGCCCTGGTCGTACTCGTGGTTGCCGGTGGCGGCAAAGTCCACCTGCATGAGGTTGAGCGCCTCTATGGTGGGTTCGTCGAGGAACAGTGACGAAACCATGGGCGAGGCGCCGATCATGTCCCCGGCCGTCACCAGCGCCACATGGCGGTTGGCCGCGCGGCGCTCGGCGATGGCCTGGGCCAGATAGGCCGCGCCCCCTGCGGGCACCGCCACCGGCCGGCCCTGGGCATCCTGTGCCAACACCGATTGCTGGGGTGGCTCCAGGTTGCCGTGAAAGTCATTGAAGCCCAGCAGCGTGATTTCCATGCTGCCCGGCTGCAGGAGCTTGCCGCCGCCACAGGCCGTGAGCAGCAGCGCCAGCAGGCCCGCGCCCAGGCTGCGCAACATGGTGCCGCGCGGCCTGCCGGCAGATGTCGTCGGTGGCGGCATGTCGTGCACGGCAGGCGATCAGCCCAGGCGGGCGAGTTGCTCCTGGATGCGTGCGAGCGTCGCGCCAAAGTCGGCCACGCGCTTCTTCTCCTGCTCGATCACGGCCGGTGGCGCCTTGGCCACGAAGGCCTCGTTGCCGAGCTTGGCGTTGGCCTTGGCGATCTCGCCCGACAGGCGCGCGGCCTCCTTGGACAGGCGGGCCTTCTCGGCCGCCACGTCGATCTCGACGAACAGCGCCAGGCGCGCCGCGCCCACCACGTTGACCGGGGCGTTCTGCGCCTCTTTGGCCCAGGCGGCTGCGTCGTCAAACACCTTGACCTCGCTGAGCTTGGCCAGGTTTTGCAGCACGGCGGCGTTGGCGCGCAGAAACTGCGCCTCATCGGCGTTGTCGGCCACGGCCAGGAGCGGCAGGCGCTGGGCGGGCGATACGCCCATCTCGCCGCGCAGCTGGCGGCAGGCGTCCACCATGGCCTGGATGCGCGCCACATAGGCTTCCGCGCCCTCGTCGATCTTCTGCTCCTGCGCCTGGGGGTAGGGGGCGATGGCAATCGACGCGCCCGCGCGGTCCGCCAGCGGGGCCACGACCTGCCACAGCGCCTCGGTCACGAACGGGATGATGGGATGGGCCAGACGCAGAATGGCCTCGAGCGTGCGGATCAGTGTGCGGCGCGTGGCGCGCTGCTGCTGCACGTTGCCGGTCTGGATCTGCACCTTGGCGATCTCCAGGTACCAGTCGCAGAACTCGTTCCAGACGAAGTCGTAAATGGTGTTGGCGACGTTGTCCAGGCGGTACTCGGCAAAGCCCCTGGCCACCTCGGCCTCGACCTTCTGCAGGCGCGAGGCAATCCAGCGGTCCGGCTGGCTGAACTGCATGTAGGCCTCGGTGCATTCCGCCTGCGGATCCAGGCCGCAGTCGTAGCCCTCACAGTTCATCAGCACAAAGCGCGACGCGTTCCAGAGCTTGTTGCAGAAGTTGCGATAGCCCTCGCAGCGCTTGCTGTCAAAGTTGATGCTGCGCCCCAGGCTCGCGAGCGCGGCGAAGGTGAAGCGCAGCGCGTCCGCGCCATAGGCCGGAATGCCCTCGGGGAATTCCTTCTCGGTGTTCTTGCGCACCTTGGGCGCGGTCTCGGGGCGGCGCAGGCCCTGGGTGCGCTTTTCCAGCAGGGGCTCGAGGGCAATGCCGTCGATCAGGTCGACGGGGTCGAGCACGTTGCCCTCGCTCTTGCTCATCTTCTTGCCCTGGGCGTCGAGAACCAGGCCGTGGATGTAGACATGCCTGAACGGCACGCGGCCCGTGAAATGCGTGCTCATCATGATCATCCTGGCCACCCAGAAGAAGATGATGTCGTAGCCCGTGACCAGCACGGAGGAGGGCAGGTAGAGGTTGTAGTCGTCGGTGGCGCTGTCCGTCTGGTGGGGCCAGCCCAGCGTCGAGAAGGGCACCAGCGCGCTGGAATACCAGGTGTCGAGCACGTCGGGGTCGCGCTTGAGCGTCTTTCCGGGCGCCTGCGCCTGCGCCTCGGCCTCAGACTTGGCCACGTAGACATGGCCGTCCTCGTCGTACCAGGCCGGAATCTGGTGGCCCCACCAGAGCTGGCGCGAGATGCACCAGTCCTGGATGTTGTTCATCCACTGGTTGTAGGTGTTGACCCAGTTCTCGGGCACAAAGCTGACCTGGCCGCTGGCCACGGCATCGATGGCCTTCTGAGCGATGGACTTGCCCGTGGCATCGCCCGTGCCGTCCTTGGCCACCTTGTTCATGGCGACGAACCACTGGTCGGTCAGCATGGGCTCGATGACCTGGCCGGTGCGCGTGCAGATCGGCACCATGAGCTTGTGCTTCTTGGTCTCGACCAGCAGGCCCAGGGCCTCGAGGTCGGCCACCACGGCCTTGCGCGCGGCAAAGCGGTCCATGCCACGGTATTTCTCGGGCGCCTGGTCGTTGATGGTGGCCGCGAGCGTGAGCACGCAGATCATCGGCAGGCCGTGGCGCTGGCCCACGGCATAGTCGTTCTGATCATGCGCGGGCGTGACCTTGACCACGCCGGTGCCGAATGCCTTGTCCACGTAGGCGTCGGCAATCACGGGGATTTCGCGGTCGCACAGCGGCAGCTTCACCATCTTGCCGATCAGATGCTGGTAGCGCTCATCCTCGGGGTGGACCATCACGGCCACGTCGCCCAGCATGGTCTCGGGGCGGGTGGTGGCCACGATCAGCTGGCCGCTGCCATCGGCCAGGGGGTAGGCGATGTGCCAGAGCGACCCGTCCTTCTCCTCGTTCTCCACCTCCAGGTCGGAGACGGCCGACTGCAGCACCGGGTCCCAGTTGACCAGGCGCTTGCCACGGTAGATCAGGCCCTGCTCATACAGCTTGACGAAGGTCTCGGTGACCACCTTGGAGAGCTTGTCGTCCATGGTGAAGTACTCGCGGCTCCAGTCCACCGTGTCGCCCAGGCGGCGCATCTGCGTGGTGATGGTGTTGCCGGACTTTTCCTTCCACTCCCAGACCTTCTTCACGAACGCGGGGCGGCCCAGGTCGTGGCGGCTCACGCCTTGCTCCTGCAGCTGGCGCTCGACGACGATCTGCGTGGCGATGCCGGCATGGTCCGTGCCCGGAATCCAGGCCGTGTTGTGCCCGACCATGCGGTGGTAGCGCGTCAGGCTGTCCATGATGGTCTGGTTGAACGCGTGGCCCATGTGCAGCGTGCCGGTCACATTGGGCGGCGGCAGCTGGATGCAGAAGGCTGGCGCGCCGGCATCGGCCTGGCCGCTTCCGCGCACGCCGGCGCTGCCATAGCCGCGCCTTTCCCACTCGGGGCCCCAATGCGCTTCGAGGGCGGCGGGTTCAAAGGATTTGGACAGGGATTGCAGGCCGGGTTGTGCTGGGGTGTCGCTCATGGCAATGAAAAACGGCATCCCGTGGGATGCCGTCAAAGGCAATGGTTCGGAGGATGAGGGGATTTTATTCGCTTGCAACCATGCTCTTGAGTTGATAGCTGTCGGCGCTTGTTCTGCAAGGATTAGAGGCGTATTTCGCTTGAAATGCGTCTACAGCGCCTGAGCCAGTTCCGGCACGGCCACAAACAGATCGGCCTCCAGCCCATAGTCGGCCACGCTGAAGATGGGGGCCTCGGGGTCCTTGTTGATGGCCACGATGACCTTGCTGTCCTTCATGCCCGCCAGGTGCTGGATCGCACCCGAGATGCCGCAGGCGATGTAGAGCTGGGGCGCGACGATCTTGCCCGTCTGGCCCACCTGCAGGTCGTTCGGTGCATAGCCCGCGTCCACGGCCGCGCGGCTCGCGCCAATGGCCGCACCGAGCTTGTCGGCCAGCGGCGTGATGACCTCGTTGAACTTCTCGCTTGAGCCCAGCGCGCGGCCGCCCGAGACGATGATCTTGGCGGCGGTGAGCTCGGGCCGGTCGCTCTTGGTGACCTCGCAGCCCACAAAGCGGCTCTTGCCCGCGTCCTGCACGGCGGCGATGGTCTCGACCTGGGCGCTGCCACCGGTGGCAGCGGCCGCATCAAAGCCCGTGCCGCGCACGGTGATGACCTTCACGGCGTCGGCGCTTTGCACGGTGGCAATCGCGTTGCCCGCGTAGATGGGGCGCTCGAAGGTGTCGGGGCTGTCGACGCGGGTGATGTCGCTGATCTGCGCCACGTCGAGCTTGGCGGCCACGCGCGGGGCCACGTTCTTGCCGCTGGCCGTGGCCGGGAACAGGATGTGGCTGTAGCCGCCGGCAATGGCGAGCACCTGGGCGGCGAGGTTTTCCGCCAGGCCGTCCTTCAAGGCGGCGCCGTCGGCGTGCAGCACCTTGGCGACGCCGGCGATCTGGGCGGCGGCCTGGGCGGCGGCGCCAGCGTTTTCTCCGGCGACAAGCACATGGACCTCGCCCCCGCAGGCGGCGGCGGCCGTGACGGTGTTGAGGGTGGCGCTCTTCAGGCTTGCGTTGTCGTGTTCTGCAATAACAAGTGCGGTCATTTCAGTCGTCTTTCTCTTGAATCGTGGATGGTGCCGCGCATCGCCCGCGACCGTGGAGACTGGCGCGGCCCAGGCGGGAGACACCGAGGAAGGGCCGCCCCGCACCGAAGGTGTCGTCCCCCTGGGGGGAAGACGCGAAGCGGCTCAGGGGGGCCTCAAATTACCTTGGCTTCATTCCTGAGTTTGGCGACCAGCGTGGCCACGTCGGGCACCTTGATGCCGGCGCCGCGCTTCGGGGGCTCGGCCACCTTGAGGGTCTTCAGGCGCGGGGCCACGTCCACGCCCAGGTCCTCGGGCTTGACGGTCTCGAGCGGCTTTTTCTTGGCCTTCATGATGTTGGGCAGCGTGACGTAGCGCGGCTCGTTCAGGCGCAGGTCGGTGGTGATGACGGCCGGCTGGCTCAGCTCCAGGGTTTCCAGGCCGCCGTCGACCTCGCGCGTGACGTTGACCTTGTCACCTGCGACCTCGACCTTGCTCGCGAACGTGGCCTGGGGCAGGTCGGCCAGGGCCGCGAGCATCTGGCCGGTCTGGTTGGCGTCGTCGTCGATGGCCTGCTTGCCCAGGATCACGAGGCCGGGCTGTTCCTTGTCGACCAGGGCCTTGAGCAGCTTGGCCACGGCCAGGGGCTGGAGCTCGGCATCGGTCTCGACCAGGATGGCGCGGTCGGCACCAATGGCCAGGGCGGTGCGCAGGGTTTCCTGGCATTGGGTGACGCCGCAGGAGACGGCGATGACCTCGGTGGCGGCGCCCTTTTCCTTCAGGCGCACGGCCTCTTCGACGGCGATCTCGTCAAAGGGGTTCATGCTCATCTTGACGTTGGCGATGTCCACACCCGTGCCGTCCGACTTCACGCGGACCTTCACGTTGTAGTCCACCACGCGTTTGACGGGGACGAGGATTTTCATATCGGGCTTTCTCTCATGCAAAAACAGCGAACTGGCCGAGACTTTGGCGCAAAGGATGCTCGCAGGATGCGTCCAAATGGACGATGTTGCGCGCAGGGGTTTTTCCACAATGGCTGCAGCTGTCACTCATAAGCAAGAGATCCCCACATGGCCAACCCCTACGCTTCCCTGCTCCAGCCCGGCCGCATCGGCTCGCTGGAACTGCGCAACCGCATCGCCCTGGCGCCCATGGGCGAGAACTTCGGTGGACTGGACGGGCACGCCACCGAGCGTACCCAGGCCTACTACGAGGCGCGCGCGCGCGGCGGCGCGGGCCTGGTCATTCTGGGCACGACGGCCGTGTCCTGGCCCAGCGGCACCAGCGAGCCGCATCAGCTCGGCATCTCCAAGGACGAGTTCATTCCCACGCTGGCCGAGGTGGTGCGCCGCATTCATGCGCATGGCGCCAAGGCTGCGATTCAGATCAACCACAGCGGCAAGGTGGCGGCCAACGACCGCGCGCACGGGCGTGAGATGTGGGTGCCCTCGGTGCCGCCGGCGCTGCCGCCCAATGCGTCCATGGGCACCATCACGCCGCAGGAGCTGTCCACCTTCGTCGGCGTGGGCCCGCATCCGGACCGCTATCGCGTGATGGACGAGGCCGACATCGCCCAGATGATTGAGTGGTATGCCGCGGCCGCGGTGCGCGCGCAGCAGGCGGGCTTTGATGCGGTCGAGGTGCATTGCGCGCACAACTACATCATCGCGGGCTTTCTCTCGCCGTACTTCAACCAGCGCCAGGACGGCTACGGCGGCAGCTACGAGAACCGCTCGCGCCTGATGCGTGAAATCCTCACCGAGGTGCGCCGGCGCGTCGGCCCCGACTATCCCATCTGGGTGCGCCTGGACGCGCAGGAGATGCACACGCCGGGCGGCATCGAGCTCGAGGAGGCGCTCTCGAGCGCGCGCCTGTGCGAGCAGCTCGGCGTGAACGCCATCAGCGTCTCGGCCTATGCGCGCCTGACCTGCGGCAGCGACTTCACCGATGCGCCCATCCCCCAGCAGCCCGGTGCCTACCTGGACTATGCCGGGGCCTTCAAACGCGCGGTGAGCCTGCCCATCATCGTGGCCGGTCGCGTGGAGCCCGAGGCCGGCGCCGCGGCCATTGCGGCCGGTGACGTGGACTTCATCGCCATGGGCCGCAAGCTGCTGGCCGACCCGGACCTGCCCAACAAGCTGCACGAGGGCAGGGCGCAGGACATCCGCCCCTGCATCTACTGCTATGCCTGCGTGAGTGAGATCTTCGTCAACCGCGGCATCAAGTGCGCCGTGAACGCGCAGACCGGTCACGAGCACGAGGCGCCCATCACGCCGGCGGCAACGCAGCGCCATGTGCTCGTCGTCGGCGGCGGGCCCGCGGGCATGGAGGCCGCGCGCATGGCGGCACTGCGCGGCCACCGTGTGACGCTGGTCGAGCGCAGCGACCGCCTGGGCGGCACGCTGTTCTTTGCCGGCCTGGCCTATCCGGAAAACGGCCGCCTGCTCGACTATCTGGTGCGCCAGATGCAGCACCCGCGCATCGAGGTGCTTCTGGGCACCACGGTGGATGCGGCGCTGCTCGAGCGGATCAAGCCCGACGAGATCCTCGTGGCCACCGGCGCACGGCGCGCGGCCCCGGCCATCGAGGGAGCGGAGCAAAACCATGTGTGGAGCGGCGACGAGCTGCGCCGCCTGATGACGGGCGACCGCGCCGACGAGGTGGCCAAGGCCAAGCTCAGCATGGCCGAGCGCGCGCTGTTCAAGGCCGGCGGCATGCTGGGCGTGACCGACAGCGCGGCCGCGCTGCAAAGCCTGTCAAGGCTGTGGATGCCCCTGGGCAAGCGCGTGGTCATCATTGGTGGTGGCCTCGTGGGGCTGGAGCTGGCCGAGTTTCTGCTGGCGCGCGGGCGTGAGGTCACGGTGCTCGAGCCCGGCACGCATCCGGGTACGGAGCTGCCCATCGTGCGCCGCTGGCGCGTGTTCGAGGCCGTGCGGGCCCATGGCAAGCTGCAGCTGCAGGCCCAGGTGCAGCGCATAGAGCGCAAGCAGGTGGTCTGGCTGGACCGCAAGGGCCAGGAGCAGCGCACCGACGCCGACTCCGTGGTGCTGGCCCTGGGCGCCGAGCCCGACGCGGGTGCGGCCGAACAGCTGCAGGCGCTGACCCGCGTGCCGGTGCGGCGCCTGGGCGACAGCGCGGCGCTGGGCTACATCGAGGGCGCCATGCACAGCGGCCACCATGCGGGGCGCACGGTGTAGTGCGCCGCGCTGGTTTGCACTATGAAAAAAGGAGCCTTCGGCGCTTGATGGGCGGCGCTGGAGGCCTGAAAGGCTCAAATCAACCCGAGTCGATCAGGCCCGAGTCAATCCTTGGCGCCCAGCCAGGCGACGCTGTTGAGGAAGATGCGCACCAGCTCCATCTGACGGCGCACGCCGGTCTTGGAGAAGATGGAGCGCAGATGCGCACGCGCCGTGTTGCGGCGGATGTTGAGCGCCTCTGCGGCCTCTTCGAGCGACATGCCATTGGCCAGCTGTATGGCCAGCATGGTCTCTGCCGGGGTCAGCTGAAAGAGCTGCTGGGCTAGCTTGACGGGCGGCTGGGTCTTGCTCTCGGAGTCGCGCACGAACACGGCGACGGCTGGGCGCTGCTTGCCCTCGGTCCACTCGTCGGGTGAGATGCTTTGCACGACCACGCCCCAGGCGAGCTGGCCCGAGGGGCGGCTGACGGACAGGGCCTCGGTCAGACCCATTTTCTGCTCCGTGGGTTGGAGCGCGTCCTTGATCATGCGCTGCAGCTTGCGGTTGTCGTTGGCGTAGGTGGCCTCGAGCTGGTGCCCCACGACGCGCAGCCCGTCCTGCATGTCCAGGATGGACTTGGCGGCCGGATTGCACTCGATGACGTTGCTGTCCTTGTCCAGCACCACCACGCCCACGAGCAGCTGCGCCATGGCCCGGCTGTAGAGCGAGAGCACCTTGCGGTCCTGGTGGATGGACAGGTGCAGATTGAGCGCGCGCTTGATGTGCGGAATCAGGCGCCGGCCCAGGTCCTTCTCGGCCTCGCCGAAGGGGGGATCCTGCTCGCTGCGCGTGACGCGAAAGCCATAGACCTCGCCGTCGCGCGTGCCGATGTCGGCCGCCATCACGTGGTAGACACCATGCGGCGCGCACCAGTCGCGGTAGTAGGCCGAGGCGCGCCATTCGCTGTCGGAGATCACGTCCGCATTCGTCACCAGCCGGTCCGGCTGCACACCCGTGAACGGGCTGACGTTGAGGTTGGGCGTGACCTGTTCGAGGGTCCGGCGGTCCTTGCTGACAGAGACGATGAGCCCCGTGTCCTCGGCCGTCACGGTGCGCACGATGAGCGACACATAGTTGCCGCCCAGCTCGTCGCGAATGGCGTCCAGGCAGCCTTCCCAGCCGTCGGGGTTCAGCGCTGCATCGTAGAGCTTGTCAAGAATCTGGCTGAACCTGTCCAGGGTGATGGGACTGCTTGCGGTGCCGGAGGACGGCGGAAGGTCGGACATGGGCAGCTGACGGCAAAAAAACGGGGACGCGAAAGTCTAACGGTGGTCGGACCTCGCGCCGCGACAATGGTGTACTGGTTTACACCAGTTCGAACAACCCTGCCGCCCCCATGCCGCCGCCGATGCACATGCTCACCACGGCGTAGCGCACGCCGCGCCTGCGGCCCTCGAGCAGCGCATGGCCCACCAGGCGCGCGCCCGACATGCCGAACGGGTGGCCGATGGCAATCGCGCCGCCGTTGACGTTGAGCCGGTCGTTGGGAATGCCCAGCTGGTCGCGGCAGTAGAGCACCTGGCAGGCAAAGGCCTCGTTGATCTCCCACAGGCCGATGTCGGCCACGGTCAGGCCGTGGCGCGCGAGCAGCTTGGGGATGGCGAACACCGGGCCAATGCCCATCTCGTCGGCGCCGCAGCCGGCGACGGCCAGGCCACGGTAGGTGCCCAGGGGCGTGAGACCGCGTTTTTGCGCCTCGGCGCGGCTCATGAGCACGCTGGCGCTGGCGCCGTCGGACAGCTGCGAGGCATTGCCCGCGGTGATGAACTCGCCCTGCGGCACCCACTGGCCGTTCTTCCACACGGGCTTGAGCGCGGCCAGGCTCTCGAGCGTGGTGCTGGCGCGGTTGCCCTCGTCCTGAGCGAGCGTGACCTCCTCGCGGCCGGTCTCGTTACCCTCCTTGTCGAACAGCAGTTTGCTGGTGGTCAGCGGCACGATCTCGTCGGCAAACAGCCCGGCGGCCTGGGCCGCGGCCACGCGCTGCTGGCTTTGCAGCGAGTACTCGTCCTGCGCGGCGCGCGAGACGTCGTAGCGGCGGCTCACGATCTCGGCCGTCTCGATCATCTGGATGTAGGCCGTGGGCATGGCCGCCAGCACCGCCTTGGACTGGGCGCGGTAGCTGTTCTTGTGCTTGTTCTGCACGAGGGAGATGGACTCCAGGCCGCCGGCCACGGCGATGTCCATCTCGCCCGTCATGATGCCCTTGGCGGCCGTGGCGATGCTCACCAGGCCCGAGGCGCACATGCGGTCGATCGCCATGCCGCCCACGCTCTCGGGCAGGCCGGCCGTGTAGGTGCACAGGCGCCCCAGGTTGTAGCCCTGCGTGCCCTGCTGGGCGGCAATGCCGAGGATGACGTCGTCCACATCCTTGCCGTCCACGCCGGCCTTGGCCAGCGCCGCGCGGATCACATGGCCGCCGAGCACCGGGGCCTCGGTGTCATTGAAGGCGCCGCGGTAGGCCTTGCCTATGGGCGTGCGGGCGGTGGAGACGATGACGGCGTCTTGCGGGTTCTGGCTCATGGAATGTCTCTTTCTGGGAATGATTTAGAAAAACAGGCGGCTGATGGTGTCCACCACGCAGCCGGGCTTGTCCGATCCTTCGACCTGCACGGTGATGCGCACCGTGGCCTGCACGCCGTCGCCCTTGACGGGCTCGGCGGCCACCACCAGGCCATGGCCGCGCACGCGCGCGCCCACGGGCACGGGGGCGGGGAAGCGCACCTTGTCGCAGCCGTAGTTCACGCCCATCTTCAGACCCTCGTACTGCAGCAGCTGGGGCAGGAACAAATTGGCCAGCGACAGCGTGAGGTAGCCGTGCGCAATGGTCTTGCCGAACGGCCCGTCCTTGGCGCGCACCGGGTCCACGTGGATCCACTGGTGGTCGCCCGTGGCGTCGGCAAAGGTGTCGATGCGCTCCTGCGTGATGGTGAGCCAGTCGGTCGTGCCCAGATCCTGGCCCACGGCGGCCTGCACGGCGGCGGCGGAGTTGAAAACCTGCGCCATCGTTCAAGCCCTCTGCGAGCTGACGGAGACCACCTCGCCGGTCATGTACGAGGTGTAGTCGCTGGCCAGCATGATCATCACGTTGGCCACCTCCCAGGGCTCGGCGCCGCGGCCGAACGCCTCCTTGGCCGAGAGCTCGTTGAGCAGCTCCTCGGATGCGGACTTCTTCAGAAAGGCGTGAATCGCGATCGACGGCGCCACGGCGTTGATGCGCACGCCGAACTCGGCCGCCTCCATGGCGGCGCAGCGCGTGAGCGCCATCACGCCGGCCTTGGCGGCCGCGTAATGCGCCTGCTCGACCTGCGCGCGCCAGCCCAGCACCGAGGCGTTGTTGACGATCACGCCACGTCCGCGTGGCTGCATCACCTGCAGCGCGGCGCGCGTCATGCGGAAGGTGCCGGTCAGCGTCACGTCCAGCACCTTGTGCCATTCCTCGTCGGGCATGTCGATGAGGCGCCGGCTCGTGCCCAGGCCGGCGTTGTTGATGAGCACGTCGATGCCGCCGGTCTTGTCCTCGGCAAAACGGATCAGCGCATCGACCTGGGCCTGCTGGCTCACGTCGCAGAGCTGGCCATACACGTCTTGCAGGCCGGTCTTCTCGCGCAGCATGGCCACGGCCTCGTTCAGGCGGCGTTCGTGCACGTCGGACACCACCAGGCAGCGGCAGCCTTCCTCGGCCGCGCGCTGGGCAGCGGAAAAGCCGATGCCGGCGCCGGCGGCGGCGGTGATCAGGACGGACTTGCCGCGCAGCAGGCCGTGCGCGGGAACATATTCGGGGGAGGGCTTCATGGGCATGGGTTCCAGTCGTTGGTTCTGCCCACATGGTGAAGGCCGCCGCGTGCGCGCGCATCGTCCGCAAGGACGATGGGCCGGCGCTTCAGCGCGGCATGCCGAGGGCCCGCTCGGCCATCAGGTTGAGCTGGATCTCGTTGCTGCCCGCATAAATCGTGTCGGCGCGGCTGCCCAGCCAGACATGGCGCAGGCCGTCGTGCAGCGGGTTGCCATCCTGAAGGTCGGCCGCGGGGCCGAGCACGTCCATGGCCAGTTCGCCCAGGCTGCGGCGCCAGTTGGACCAGGCGTACTTGGACACGCTGGCCGCGCGCGGGTCGGCCTGCTCGCCGCTGGTGCGCAGCGCGTGGCTGCGCAGCGTGTCCAGGCCCAGCGCGGCCTGGGCAATGCGCTGGCGCAGCACGGGGTCGCGCGCGGCGCCGTTGGCCTGTGCCACGCGGATCACGTCCTGCAGCTCGGCGCGGAAATGCGCCTGCTGGCCCAGCGTGGAGGCGCCCCGCTCGCAGCCCAGCAGGTACATGGCCACCTTCCAGCCGTCGCCGGGCGCGCCCAGGTGCAGGCCGGCCTCGGTGCGCGCGCCGTCGAAGAACACCTCGTTGAACTCGCTGCCACCGGTGATCTGGCGGATCGGGCGTACCTCCACGCCCGGCTGATCGAGCGGCACGAGCAGGAACACCAGGCCCTTGTGGCGCGGCTGGTCGGGCCTTCTGTCCTCGCAGCGCGCGAGCACGAAGATCCAGTTGGATTCATGCGCCCAGGAGGTCCAGACCTTTTGCCCGTCGATGACCCATTCGCCGCGCTCGGCGTCGAGCCGCGCGCGCGTGCGCACGCCGGCCAGGTCCGAGCCCGCGCCGGGCTCGGAATAGCCCTGGGCCCAGTAGTCGGTGCCCGCGAGCACGCCGGGCAGAAAGCGCGCCTTCTGCTCGGGCGTGCCCCAGGCCATGAGCGTGGGGGCGAGCAGCGTCTCTCCGATATGGCCTATGCGCCCCGGGCCGCCGCAGCGCACATATTCCTCGTGGAAGATGATTTGCTGCGCCAGCGGCAGGTCGCGCCCGCCATGCTCCGTGGGCCAGCCCAGGCCGGTCCAGCCGCCGCGCGCGAGCTCCTGCTCCCAGCGCTTGGCGAGTTGCGCGTCGTAGTCGGGCGAGCTCAGGCCGGCGGCGCCGCGCAGCGGGGCGAACTCACCGCACAGGTGCTGCTCCATCCAGGCGCGCACCTCGGCGCGGAAGGCCTGGTCCTGGGCGGTTTCGTGCAGGTTCATGGGGTCAGCTCCTGGTGAAGGGATAGGGTTCTATGGATTTGATAGCTGTTCGCGCTTGTTTGGCGTGGGTTTTATGCCAGTTTGCCCAATCAACGCTCTGCTCCTGGTCGCCGTCATTCCCGCGAAGGCGGGAGTCCAGGAGTCTCATGAACTGGCCAAAGCGCTTTGTGGTCACGCGCAAATAGCTATGAAATCAGGAGTCGTTCATGGCCTGGGCATCAAGCAACTGCCGCGCCACCTGCTCGCGCCACCAGTGCGGCGCGGCCAGGCGCTGGCTGCTGGCCTGGGCGCGGCGGAAGAACAGGTGCGGGTCGTACTCCCAGGTAAAGCCCACGCCGCCATGCAGCTGTATGGATTCGCGCGTGCAGTACAGGGCGGCGTCGGTGGCCTCGGTGATGGCATGGGCGGCGGCGCGCAAGAGTGCCTCGGGCGCCGGCTGCGTGTCGGCCAGGCAGGCCGCGCCATAGACGGCCGAGCGCGCGGTCTCCACGGCCACCAGCATCTGGCCCGCGCGGTGCTTGACGGCCTGAAAGCTGGCCACGGGTTTCTCGAACTGCTGGCGCTCGAGCGTGTAGGCCAGCGACAGATCGAGCGCCTGCTGCGCCACGCCCACCTGCTCTGCGGCCAGCGCTATCGCCGCCACGCAGCGCGTGTGCGCCAGCACGGCCTGCAGCGCCGCGTCATGGGCAATGTGCTGGGCGGCGCGCAGCACCAGCCCTTCGGCGGTGACCAGGCCGTGCAGGCGCGTGGCGTCCACGGCCTGCTGGGCGGTGATGTGAAGGCCCGGCGCGTCGGCCGGCACCATAAACAGGGCCCAGTCGCCATCGTCCTGCAGCGCGGGCAGCAGCAGCTGCTGGGCCACGGGGGCCGAGCCCACCTGGGGCCAGCGGCCGTCGAGCCGCCAACCGTCGCCCTGCTGCACGGCGCGCGCGGCCGGTGGCGCGTCCACGGCCGGCAGTGCCAGGGCAAGGCGCTGTTCGCCGCTGGCAAGTTGCTGCAGCGCGCCGGCGGCCTGGGGCTGATCGGCCAGCGCCGTCAGCGCCGTGGCGGCCAGGGCCACGCCGTCGAAGAAGGGCACGCAGGCCAGGCGCCGGCCCTGTTGCTCCATGAGGAGGGCTAGCTCCACCACACCCAGGCCCAGGCCGCCATGGGCCTCGGGTGTGTGTATGCCGCACCAGCCGAGCTCGGCCATGCCCTGCCACAGGGCAGAGTCCCATCCGCCGGGCTGGGCGCTGACCTTGCGCACCTGCTCGCTGCTGCTGTGCGCGGCCAGGAATTCGGCGGCGCTGTCGACGATCAGGCGTTGTTCTTCGCTGAGGTTCAAGTCCATGAAGGGGCTCCGGGTAGTCTTTCCCTCTCCCACGTGCGGGAGAGGGCAGGGTGAGGGTGCTGGCGTGGCCGGCCGGGCGCCGGTGCACCCCCTCACCCCAGCCCTCTCCCCCACGGGGGAGAGGGAGTGGGCATGGCGCCCGTCTCAGGTACCGTAGACCTTCTGCGGTGCCGGGCCCTGGGCGATGAGCTCGTCGACCACGGCCGTGAGCTCGGCCGGCTCCCAGCGTGCGCCCTTGTCGCGAATGGTGCCGGTGTGCCAGCCGTCGGCCACCGAGATCTCGCCGCCCTTGGCCTCGAAGCAGCGCCCCGTCACATGGGCCGACAGCGGGCTGCCCAGCCAGACGACGATGGAGGCCACGTTCATCGGGTCCCAGACGTCAAAGCCGCTCTCGGGCTTCTTCACCAGGTCGGGCATGGCGCCCTCGGTCATGGAGGTGCGCGCGGCCGGCGCCAGGCTGTTGGCGGTGATGCCGTAGCGGGCCAGCTCGGCCGCCTGCACCAGCGTCAACCCGGCAATGCCGGCCTTGGCCGCGGCGTAGTTGCTCTGGCCGATCGAGCCCTGCAGGCCCGCGCCCGAGCTGGTGTTGATGATGCGCGCGTCCACGGCCTTGCCGGCCTTCTTCTCGTCGCGCCAGTAGCGGCCGAAGGTGTTGCCCATGCAGTAATGGCCGCGCAGGTGCACGCGCATCACGGTGTCCCAGTCCTCCTCGGTGAGGCTCAGGAACATGCGGTCGCGCAGCACGCCGGCGTTGTTGACCAGCACATGCACGTCGCCAAAGGCGGTGACGGCCGCGTCCAGAATCGACGCTGCGCCGGCCAGCGTGGTGATGTCGCCGGTGTTCGCGATCGCCTGGCCGCCGGCGGCCTTGACCTCATCGGCCACGGCCTCGGCGGCCTCCTGGCGGATGTCGTTGACGACCACGTTTGCGCCCTCCTGCGCAAACGCCAGCGCATAGGCGCGGCCCAGGCCGCCGCCGGCGCCGGTGATGACCACGGTGCGTTGGGTGCAGATTGCCATGTGAGTTCCTTGGGTTCTTGAATGGTGGTGGTGTAGGCGGCCCCCTCTCCCCGACCCTCTCCCGCGAGGGGAGAGGGAGAGGAGGCAGGTCAGGCCTTGAAGGGGGTGAGATCGGGCATGCGCTGCGCCCAGGGCATGGCCTGCTCGAGCTGCGCGGCCAGGCCCAGCAGGCGGTCCTCGCGCCCGTAGGGGGCGACGAAATGCGCGCCCACGGGCAGGCCGTCGGCCGTCCAGTGCGCGGGCACGGACATGGCGGGGTGGCCGCTGATGTTGAACAGCGAGGTGAAGGCCGACGAGTTCATGGCCTCGTGCGCATAGCTCTCGAAGGGCTGGTCCAGCGTCAGCACGCCCAGCCTTTGCGCGGGCACGGCCGTGGTGGGCGAGAGGATCAGGTCATAGCCCGCGAAGAACTCGTCGATCAGCCGGCCCGCCTTGTCAAAGCCCAGGCGCGCGGCGTAGAGCTGCTGGGCCGTGGCCTTCTTCGCCTGTTGCAGCGTGGCCCAGTCCAGCGGCTCCATCTCGTCCTCGCGCACGGCGCGGCCGAGCAGCTTCTCGCGCCGCTCAATCGTGTGGAGCATGGACGCGCCCATGGCGACGCCCATGCCGCCGTAGATCTCCTGCACGGGCAGCTCGGGCATTTTTTCCTCAAGCTGGTGGCCCAGGGCCGCGCAGGCCTTGGCGGCCGCGTCCATGGCCGCGAGGCAGTCGGGGTGCACGGGCACGCCAAAGTAGTTCTTGCGCCACAGGGCGATGCGCAGCTTGCGCGGCGGCTGCAGCAGCGCCTGCAGATAGCTGCCGGGTGCGCCGCCCGGCGGGCGCACGCGCGCGCCGGCCTCGGGGCCGGCCGTCAGGTCCAGCAGCAGGGCGCTGTCGCGCACGCTGCGGCTGATGGCGTGGTTGATCGACAGGCCCATCGAGCCCTCGAGCACGTCCGGCCCGCCGGGCACGCGGCCGCGGCTGGGCTTGAGGCCAAACAGTCCGCAATGCGCCGCCGGGATGCGGATGGAGCCGCCGCCGTCGCTCGCGTGCGCGAGCGGCACGATGCCGGCCGCGACCGCCGCGGCCGTGCCGCCCGAGGAGCCGCCCGTGGTGTGGGCCGCGTTCCAGGGGTTGGGCGTGGCGCCGTACAGGCGCGACTCGGTGGTCGTCGTCATGCCGAACTCGGGCGATGCGGTCTTGCCAAAGATGTTCAGGCCCGCCTTCTGGTAGCGCTCGACCAGCGTGGTGCTGTGCGTGGCCACGGCGTCCTTGAAGAAGGCGCAGCCATTGGTGGTCACCGTGCCCTGCAGGTACTGGCCCAGGTCCTTGAGCAGGAAGGGCACGCCCCACAGCGGCGCAGCCTTGGTGGCCTGGGCGCGCTCGGCGCGGCCCAGCGTGGACATTTTCTGTGCCTGCGCGCGCGCGCGCTCAAAGTCGCGGATGACCACGGCGTTGAGCTTGGGCAGGGCCTCGACGCGGGCGATGGCCGCGTCCAGCGCCTCGAGGGGCGTGACCTCGCCGCTGCGCAGCTGCTGCGCCCAGGCGGTGGCGTCCTGCGGCGCGGCGGTTGTGTTCTTGGCACCGGCCAGGCCGGGCAGGGCCAGGCCGCCGGCGGCGCTGCCTGCGGCGCCCTGCAGCAGCAGGCGGCGCTGAGGGTTGGGGGCGATGTGATCCGTCATGGTGCTGATCCTGGGCACGGTGTGGTGTTTGCTCCCTCTCCCGCAGGCGGGAGAGGGTGGGGTGAGGGCTACAGCCGCTCGATGATGGTTACGTTGGCCTGACCGCCGCCCTCGCACATGGTCTGCAGGCCGTAGCGCCCGCCCGTGCGCTCGAGCTCGTGCAGCAGCGTGGTCATGAGCTTGGCGCCCGAGGCGCCCAGCGGGTGGCCCAGGGCGATGGCGCCGCCGTTGACGTTGGTGCGCGCGGGGTCGTAGCCGGTTTCCTTGAGCCAGGCCATGACCACCGAGGCGAAGGCCTCGTTGATCTCCACGAGGTCGATGTCGTTCATGGTCATGCCGGCCTTCTTGAGCGCATGGGCCGTGGCCGGGATGGGGGCGGTCAGGTGCCAGATCGGGTCGTCGGCGCGCACGCTCATGTGGTGGATGCGCGCGCGGGGCTTGAGGTTGTAGCGCTTGAGCGCGGCCTCGGACACCACGAGCACGGCGGCGGCCGCGTCACAGGTGGAGCTCGAGACGGCGGCCGTGATCTTGGGGTAGGTGGGGTCCACGGGCTCGAGCGTGGCCATCTTCTCCAGCGTGCTCAGGCGCGCGGTCTCGTCCATCTTGAAGTCACCATAGGGCACGACCTCGCGGTCGAAGCGCCCCTCTGCGATGGCCTTCAGCGCCTTGTCGTGGCTGTGCTTGGCAAACACCTCCATGTCGGCGCGGCTCGCGCCCCAGTGGTCGGCGATGCGCTGCGCGGCGTAGAACTGGTTCACCGGCGCGTCGCCAAAGCGCGCCTGCCAGCCCTGGCTCTGCGCGAACGGCGTGGTGAAGCCCAGCGGCTGGCCCGCAATCATGGCCGAGGAGATGGGAATGGCGCTCATGGTCTGCACGCCGCCGGCCAGCACCACGTCCTGCGTGCCGCTCATCACCGCCTGGGCCGCGAAGTGGATGGCCTGCTGCGAGCTGCCGCACTGGCGGTCCACGGTGGTGCCGGGCACGTTGAGCGGCATGCCCGCGGCCAGCCACGCGGTGCGCGCGATGTCGCCGGCGAGCGAGCCGATGGTGTCCACGCAGCCGAAGATCACGTCGTCGTATTCGGCGGCGGGAATGTCGTTGCGCTCGACCAGCGCGCGGATCACATGCGCGCCCAGGTCGGCGCCGTGGACATGGGCGAGCGAGCCCTTGCGTTTGCCCGTAGGCGAGCGCAGTGCGTCAACGATATAGGCTTGGGGCAGGGCCATCTGGGCACTCCTTGTCAGACGGATTCGGTGTTGAAGGTGGCGCCGGGGCCGAGCAGGGCGTCTTGCGTGAGCAGGGCATCGGTCAGGCGGGACTGGTGGAAGGCGCGGTCGCCCCAGGCGGCGTTCAGGGCCCAGGCGCGCTTCATGAACATCTGCAGGTCCACCTCCCAGGTGTAGCCCATGGCGCCATGCACCTGAATGCCCTTGCGCGCGGCCAGCAGCGCGGCCTCGCCGCAGACCAGCTTGGCGTGGGCCACGCGCGCCGAGCGGCCGTCCTCGCGGTGCGCGAGCGCATGGGCCGCGCGGTAGAGCACGGGCTTGGCGAACTCGATGGCCGTGAACACATCGGCCAGATGGTGCTTGACGGCCTGGAAGGCGCCTATGGGCTTGCCAAACTGCTTGCGCTGGCCGGCGTAGTCCACCGTCATGTCCAGCATGCGCTGGGCCAGGCCCACGAGCTGGCCGGCAACGCAGAGCGCGCCGCGCTCGAGCGCCTCGTCCCACAGCGCCTGGCCGGTCTTGCCGTCGGCAACGCGCGTGGCGCTGCTCGCTTCCCACTGCACCTGGCACAGGCGGCGCGAGGCGTCGATGCTGCGCTCTGTGGTGACGCGTGCGGCGTCGGCGGGCACGGCGTGCAGCTCCAGACCCTCGGGCGTGGCGTGGGGCAGCAGCAGCAGGTCGGCCAGATGGGCATCGGCCACCCAGGGGTTGATGGGGTGGCCCACGGCGATGCGCACGCTGCCGTCGACCACGCGTGGCAGCCATTGGCTGCGCACGGCGTGGCCCTCGGGCAGGGCGGCGAGCATGCCGGTGGCGATGTAGGCCACGTCGGTGAGCGAATCGGGGATGGCGTAGTAGCCCAGCTCCTGCGTCATCAGGACCCAGTCGATGTCGCCCAGACCCAGGCCACCCTCGGCCTCGGGCACGGACAGGCCCGTGAGGCCCTGCTCGGCAATCTTCTCGCGCAGCTGCGGGCTGCGGCCGGCATCGGTCTCCCAGATCTCCCGCAGCAGCTCGGGCGGCGCCTCGGTCATCAAGAAGCGGCTGACGGAATCGCGGAACGCGATCTGGTCTTGGGTAAAGGTGAATTCCATGGAGCTTTCTCCCAGAAAAACGGTGTTAGGTGCGCCTTGGGGCGCAGCGTGGAAGCTGGGCGCGCGGCAGGCCAGCAGACGCCGCGCAAGGGCCGCCCCGCCGCGTTGGCGTCGTCTCCCTTCCCGCGCGCAAGCAGCGAGAGAAGGGCGAAGCGGCGCAGCCGCACAGGGGGGTGTTCATGCTTTCGGCATGCCCAGGACGCGCTCGGCAATGATGTTGCGCTGGATCTCGTTGCTGCCGGCGTAGATCGGGCCGGCCTGGGCGAACAGAAAGCCTTCCATCCAGTCATGCGTCTCGGCATCGTCCACGAGCTCGGCGCGTGCCGCCAGGATGCGCAGTGCGGTCTCGTGCAGCAGCAGATCGAGCTCGGACCAGAAGATCTTGTTGGTGCTGGCCTCGGCGCCTATGCTGCCGCCCTGGGCCAGCTTGGCCACCGTGTGGTAGGAGGCCTGGGTATAGGCCTCGGCACCCATCCAGGCGCGGTTCACGGCCTCGCGGATGCTGGGGTCGCGGTCGGCCGCCGCCTGGTGCTTGCGGTAGAGCTGCACGAGCTTTTGTGCCGTGCGCTGGTAGCGCGCGGGCGAGCGCAACAGCAGGCCGCGCTCGAAGCCGGCCGTGGCCATGGCCACATGCCAGCCCTGGCCCTCGTCGCCGAGGCGGTTGGCCACGGGCACGCGCACGCTGTCGAAGAAGATTTCGGCGAACGCCTCCTTGCCGTTGAGCGCGCGGATGGGGCGGATGGTGATGCCCGGTGCATCGAGCGGCACGAGCAGATAGGTCAGGCCATGGTGGCGGTAGGAGTTGGGGTCGGAGCGGAACAGGCCGAACAGCCAGTTGGCAAACACCGCGCGCGTGGACCAGATCTTCTGCCCGGTCACGACGTAGTGGTCGCCATCGCGTATCGCCTTGCTGGAGATGGCGGCCATGTCCGAGCCCGCGTTGGGCTCGCTCCAGCCCTGGGCCCACATGTCGTCGCAGCGCGCGGTGCTCGGCAGAAAGCGTGCCTTCTGCTCGGGCGTGCCGAACTCCATCAGGGTCGGGCCGAACAGCAGAATGCCGTTCTGGTTCACGCGCTGGGGCGCGTCAACGGCCCAGTACTCCTCCTCGAAGATCAGCCATTCGATCAGGTCGCAGCCACGCCCGCCCAGCTCCTTGGGCCAGGTCACGCTGCTGAAGCCGGCACTGGCGAGCCTGGCCTCCCACTGGCGGTGTTGTTCAAAGCCCTCGCGTGTGTCGTAGCTGGCGAAGGATTCCTTGGGTGCGTTGGCGCGCAGCCAGTCGCGCACCTCGGCACGGAAAGCCTGTTGGGCGGGGGTGTAGCGAAGGTCCATGGTGTCGGTCCTGGCGGGTCGAGGTCAAAGGGTCAGAATTTCGCTTCGCGCTTGTCCACGAAGGCCTGGCGCGTTTCGGCGGAGTCGGGGCTCATGTAGGCCTGCAGGGTAAAGCCTTGCTCCCAGCGGTACTTGTCCTCGAGGTTGCCGTCCTCGATGCCGTTCAATGCCTCCTTGGCAATGCGGATCATGGCCGGGCTCTTGGCTGCGATCTTTGCGGCGATCTCCAGCGCGGTGGTGCGCAGGGCGTCCTTGGGCACCACGCGCTCTATGGCGCCGAGGCGCAGCGCCTCGGCCGCGCCGATCATCTCGCCCGTGAAGAACAGGTAGCGCGTCTTCTGCACGCCGAACATGCGCTGCAGATGGGCTGCGCCACCCATGGCGCCGCGGTCCACCTCGGGCAGGCCGAAGGTGGCGTCGTCGGCCGCGATCACGATGTCGGCCGCGCCGCAGATGCCTATGCCGCCGCCGAGTACAAAGCCATGCACCGCGGCGATCACCGGCACGGGGTTGCGGTGCACGGCCTTGAAGGTGGCGTAGTTGCCCGCGTTGACGCTGACGATGAGCTTGTCGTTGGCGGCCAGCTCCTTGATGTCCACGCCGGCGCAAAAGCCGCGGTTTTCGGCGCGGATGACGATGACGCGCACCTCGGGGCGCTGGCCCAGGGCGGCGATCTCGGCGGCCAGGCCGTTCCAGCCCGCGGCGTTGAGAGCGTTGACCGGGGCGCGGTCTATGACCAGTTCGGCCACGCCGTTGTCGTGCACCTGGGAATAAAACTGCTGCTGGCTCATGGAGGGGCTCACTGGGTGGATAGGTCGGTTGCGAAGATCTGCTGTGAAAGCTGCTGCTGGCGCTGCTGCGCCTGGGCGACGATGCCGTGGATGACCTGCTCGCAGGAGTCGAGCCTGCCGATCAGCGCGGCCACCTGGCCCGCGGACATCACGCCCTCGGCGGGCTTGCCCTCGACCATGGAGCGCTGCAGCAGCATGGGGGCGTTGGCGGCCATCACGGTCTGGGCGACGCTGGCCGGGTCCTCGCGCAGCGCCTGCCACAGCACCGACAGCGCGTGGCCCGTGGTCATGCCGGTCTGGGCCTTCCACTGCATGGCGAGCGAGAGCGCGATGCGCACGCGCTTGAGCGGCGAGGCCTTCTCCAGCATGGACAGGTATTCGTTGGGAATCATGCGCTGGGGCATGCCGTCGATCAGGTGCGAGATGCGGATCTGCTCGGCGTCCTTCGTGGCCAAGTAGCGCGCGAGCGTGGCCTCGGGCACGCCCGAGTCACTGGTCATGAGAAAGCGCGTGCCCATGGCAATGCCCTGGGCGCCAAAGGCCAGGGCCGAGAGCAGGCCGCGTCCGTCATAGAAGCCACCCGCGGCCACCACGGGCACCTGCACGGCATCGACCACCTGGGGCAGCAGCACCGTGGTGGGTACGCTGCCGGTGTGGCCGCCGCCCTCGCCACCCTGGATGGTGATGGCGTTGGCGCCCATCTCTATGGCCTTTTGCGCATGCTTGAGCGCGCCCACCGTGGGCATGCAGACGATGCCCGCGTCGCGCAGGCGGCCAATGGTCTTCTTGTCGGGCCCGCGGCCATAGCTCACGGCGCGAATCCGGTATTTCACGGCCAGGTCCAGCAGCTGCTGTGCATTGGGCTGGAACATGTGGAAGTTGAGACCAAAGGGGCGGTCGTCGGTGAGCTTCTTGACGCGCAGGATCTCGGCCTCGATGCGGTCGGCGGCAATCGTGGCGCCGGCCAGAAAGCCAAAGCCGCCGGCATTGGTGGTGGCCGCCACCAGGCTCGAGCCTGCGACCCAGCCCATGGCCGTCTGCACCACCGGGTAGTCGCAGCCCAGCAGCTCGCACAGCGGCGTGCGCAGGGTGGGGCGGGTGCTGGAACTGTCGTTCATGCACCGGCTCCCTGCTTGTTGGCCTGCACCATGCTCTTGGCATCCTGGCCGCCGAGCTGGCCGGCGCCCAGCACCTGGCTGTGGGCGTGCGAGAAATGGTGGTAGCCAAAGGCCATGTCCATGGTGGCGCGCAGGCCCTGCAGCTCCTCCACGCGGTTGATCACGGTCTTGGTGAGCGAGAGCCCCAGGCGCGGCTGGCTCGCAATCTTGGCGGCCCAGGCGTAGACGGCGGCCTCGAGCTCGTCGCGTGGCACGACCTTGTTGACCATGCCCATCTGGTGGGCGCGCTCGGCGCTCATGCGCTCGCCCAGGAACAGGAATTCCTTGGCGATGCGCGGGTTGAGTTCATGCGCGTGGGCAAAGTACTCCACGCCCGGGATGCCCATGCGCACCACCGGGTCCTGGAAGAAGGCGTCGTCGCTTGCGACGATGAGGTCGCAGACCCAGGCCAGCATCAGGCCGCCGGCCACGCAGGCACCCTGCACCATGGCAATCGTCGGCTTGGGGATGTCGTGCCAGCGCCGGCACATGCCCAGGTACACCTCTTGTTCGCGCGCATAGAGCTGCTCGCCGCCGGGCTTGTTGGTGTGGTCCCACCACAGGTGCTTGCGCTCGAACGGCTTGTTGATGTCGCGCCCCGGCGTGCCGATGTCGTGCCCGGCGCTGAAATGCTTGCCCGCGCCGCGCAGCACGATGACCTTTACGGCGTCGTCGCTGACGGCGCGGTAGAAGGCCTCGTCGAGCGCATAGGTCATCTGCGAGTTCTGCGCGTTGTTGAAACTCGGGCGGTTCATGGTCACGGTGGCAATGCCATCGGCCACGGAGTACAGCACGGGCTCGTCGGTCTCGTACACCGACTTGTCTTCGCGCTGCACCAGCGCATCACCGGGGTGGGGGGAGGTCATGGCTTCAGGCTCCAAGCACGCTGGCGCGCAGGTTGTGGGGGTCGAGCTCGGCCAGCAGCGCGAGTTGCGCGGGCGTCGGGTCGGCCGTGGTGGGTACCTGGTCGGGTATGTAGAGCGGGAAGCCCGTGGCCTCCTGCACCTGGGCCGCGGTCACGCCGGGGTGCAGCGACACCAGGCGCGCCTGATGGTTCGGGCCGCCGAAGTCCATCACGCACAGGTTGGTGAAGACGTAGCGCACGTCGGCCACTTCCTCGAGGCTCCAGCCCTGTTCCAGCCGCGCCGGGTTGTAGCCCACCGAGGCGACCATGTCGACCTCGCCGCTCACGAACACCTTGGTGCTGTGGTTGGGCACGAAGAAGGAGTTGGCGTGGTTGATGGAGTTGCCCGGAAAGCCGCGCACGCCCAGCATCATGGACTTCGGTTTGGCGTAGTCGCTGCCCACCATGGAGATGTTGCCCTGGCCGAAGCGGTCCACCTGGGTGGGGCCGACCATGGCGTGGCGCTTGCCGCCCCAGACGTTGTCGAAGATGCGCGCAAAGCCCATGTGGCTTTCGCGCTTGACCTGATAGCCGCCGCGCGGGCCAATCGGCACGGGCTCCTGCACGATCCAGGCCTCGGAGTCGGTCATCATCAGGTCGGTGTTGATGGAGCGCATGCACAGCGACGCGGCCAGGCGCGGGACTATGCCGATGCCGGTGGCCAGCACCTCGCCGTCGTCCTTCCAGACCTGCGCGGCGGCGCAGATGATGCGGTCCACCAGGGCGATTTCACTCATCTCTATTTCCTTTCTGGTCAGAACACCGGCAGCGGCAGCTTGGCGATGGCCTCGGGGCCGCCCACGCGCTCCAGGTACTGTTCCTGAGAGCACTGCACGTAGCGGTCAAAGTAGTTGGCCCAGCCGCCTTCCTCCTTGGCGCTGGCGGCGTATTCCTTGAAGTGCTTGGTGTCAAAGCCATAGAGCGGCGCGCAGGAACTCGGGTGTGCGCCATAGGGTAGGTGCACTACGCCTGTGGTCTCCGAGCGCTCCCAGGGTACGTAGCGCGCCTCCTCGCCCTGGGCGAAGTGGCTGCTCTCGACGAGCTCGTCGCAGCTGACAAACGTGCTCTTGGCGGCGCGCGCGAACAGGTCGTCCATGTACAGGTCCGGGCCCTTGACCTGGCAGACGCCGCGCGCGTCGGCGCGGTCCACATGCAGCAGGGCCACGTCCAGCGGCAGGGCGGGCATGGCCACCCAATGCTTGCCGTCGTAGGGCGAGGGCACGAGCTTCAGATCCGGGTTGTGCTTGAGCACATCCGTGCCCAGGCCTATGCGCGTGGGGATGAAGGGCACGCGCATGGCCGCTGCCTTGAGGCCGAGCATGAACAGGCCCTCGTCAACCTCCATGACCTCGATGGCACCGCTCTGGCGGGCCTGGCGGAAATAGGGCTCGAGCGGGATGAAGTCGAGCGAGACGAAGGCAAACACCAGCTTCTTGACCTTGCCCGCGGCGCAGAGCATGCCCACGTCGGCGCCGCCATAGGCGACCACGGTGAGGTCCCGGGCGGGGCTGCGCAGCAGCTCGCGCACCAGGGCCATGGGCTTGCGCCGCGGTCCCCAGCCGCCGATGCCGACGGTCATGCCGTCCTTGATCTGGGCGACCGCCTGTGCCGCGCTCATGAGTTTGTTGGCCATGGCGATCACGCCTCCTTGTCCAGTAGCTGTTGTTGCGACACGCTGAAGTCGTGGCCCCAGAGGCTCACACGCGTGAATTCATGGGCGATGTGCTCGCTCCAGTCGATGACCGCGCCGTTGTAGCCAAACTCGATGTCGAAGTTCGACGGCGTGCGCATGTAGAACGAGATCATCTTGTCGTTGGTGTGCTGGCCCAGGGTGGCGGTCTGCTGCACCTTGTGCTCGCGCATGCGGTCCATGGCGCGGCCGACCTCGGGCATGTCCTCGACCTCCACCATCACATGCACGCAGCCGCTCTCGACGGGGAAGCCCGCGATCGCCAGGCTGTGGTGGCGGCCGTTGTTGCAGTGCAGGAAGTGGATGGGCAGCACCACGCCCTCGGTGCCCGGAGGCTCGAAGTTCATGATGTCCGACAGGCCAAAGCCCATCACGTCCTTGAAGAACGCCGCGGTCTTGGCAAAGTCGGGGCAGGGCAGCACGGTGTGACCCATGCCGATGCCGCCCGTGATGAAGCGCGACACCCCCTTGGGCGAGGCAAAGTGTGCGAAGTCGGACTTGAAGCCCCAGACCACCTCGTGGCGGTTGCCCGAGGGGTCAGAGAAGCTGACCGCCTGCTGCACGCAGCGCTGGCGGCAGAAGGCCGCGTCCTCGAGCACATGGGCCACGTCGGCGGCGCGCAGGGTCTGCACGGCGGCGTCGAACGCGGCCTGGCCGGCCACCTCCCAGCCCGAGGCCACATAGGCGTCGCGTGCGCCGGGCTCGACGGCAAAGCGGAACTGGCGCTCGTCCATGCGCACCAGCAGGCCGCCGCCCGCGCTGGGGCTGGTCATCATGCCGAGCACGTTCTCGGCAAAGTTCTTCCAACGTGGCACGTCGGTGGTCTGTGCCACCACGTAAGCCAGTCCGCGAATGTCCATCATGATCGGTCCCTTCTCGTTCCCATGGATTGGGGGATGAAGGGCATTCTGGCCAACGCGGGCGGTGGCAACATCGTCCGTTGAGACTAACGCAGCAGCGTTGGCAAGCGCCCTCGATAGGCCTGTCGCAAATGCGACAAGGCACCGCCGGCCGGGGCCGGAGGTGCCTTGCCTGGAGGCTTGGGCCTCGTTCAGCCGATCAAGGTTCAGAGACCGGCACGGCGCGCGGCCTCGGCGCCAAAGTCCTTCTCGGTGAGCTTGCCGGTGTTGAGCGTGTAGCCGTTGCGCTGCTCGTTGACCAGGTTGAACGCCAGGTAGGAGCCGGCCTGCAGGTCGTGGTAGAGGCCCACGCCGGCCTGCCAGGTGTTGGCCTCGTAGGCGTAGAAGTAGTTCATCATCGAGGTGCGCCACAGGCCGCCGCGGGCGTCGTAGTTCTCGCCCATCATCATCAGCCAGCTGTCCTCGTCGATGTACATCACGCGCTTGCCGTAGAGGTGGCGAAAGCCCTCCTTGAGCGTGCCCTCCAGCACCCAGACGCGGTGCAGCTCATAGCGCATCACCTCGGGCTTGATGTGGCCAGGAGTGAGCATGTCGGCGTACTTGAGCTTGTCCGAGTGCAGGCGGTAGGTGTTGTACGGGATGTACATCTCACGCTTGCCCACGATCTTCCAGTTGTAGCGCTCGCCCGTGCCGTTGAACAGGCGCACCTCGTCCACCGTGATCGAGCCGCCCGAGCCGGGGAAGGACATGTCGAAGCCATAGCCGGGCGACTGGCGCACGCGGCGCGTGCCGGGGTCGTAGCGCCAGCTCTGGCGCGGCTTGGTCTTGAAGTTCCACCACTCCATGCCGGTGTTGATCTCGCCCTTGTCGCGCTCGGGCAGCAGGGTCTCGTTCAGGTAGAACGAGGACTGGTTGTTGTCCGCGGTGTTGTGGTGCTTCTTGGGGTCGAGGTGCGATGCCAGGTTGCGCGACTTCACGCGCCCCCAGTTGATCTTGCCGTCAGCCAGCACATAGGCGTTGTCCGAGATCAGCTCCTCGGTGAAGGGACGGAAGGTGAAGACCGAGGAGGTCCAGAGCAGCTCCAGGCCGGTCTTTGGGAACGGGAAGGCTATGCCGCCCGTGGTGGCGAGAATGCCCTCGCCGTCGTCGATCAGCTCGGCCTTGGCGGCGTTCTCCTTGGTCACCTCGCACACCGAGTCGGGGAAGCGGAAGTCGCGCCGGCTCTGGTAGATGGGCATTCTGAAGGTCTGCGGGTACTTCTTGAACAGCGCCTTCTGCCCGTCGGACAGGCGATTGGCGTACTTGTCCATGTTGGCCGCGGTGATCTCGAACAGCGGCTTGTCCTCAGGGTAGGGGTCTACCGGATGCGAGCCCGTGCCCTTGAAGTCCACATGTGGTGGCTTGCCCAGCCATTTGCCGCTCCAGGCCGGGATGCTGCCGTCGGCATTGGCGCCGCGCTCGGCCCCCACGCAGGTCAGGTCCTTGCCCAGGCGGGCCATTTCCTCGGCCGTGGCCTTGGCGCTGGCCTGTCCTGCGAGCAGGCAGGCCGCGGCAGCGGCCACAGAGAGAAGGTGCAGTTTCTTGGTCATCGTTGCGTCCTCGGGTTTCAGAAGGTGTACTTGGCGTTGAGCGTGACGTAGTCGCGGTCCGCCATGGTGCGGCCGGCCTTGATGTCGGCCGAGCCCAGATAGTTGACCCAGGTGATGCCCAGGGTGAGGTTGCCCAGGTACTTGAAGTCGGCGCCCAGGGTCAGGCGCTTCTCGTCACGGCCCATGCCGCTGACGGCGCTGCCCTGGATGTTCTGCGTCCAGATGGCCTTGGTGCTCAGATCCCAGCCATTGAAGATGTTCGGGTAATCCATGATGGCGCCAATGCCCAGCAGCGTGGAGCCGCGCGTCTGTCCGTCATACACATACTTGGAGAACGTGCCATCCGTGCCCGGCCCGCCGCCGGTGACTGTGAGCGTGTCCGCGCCCATGATGCGCTGGTGCATCAGCTCGCCCATCAGCGTGGTCTGGTGGGCCAGGGCGCTCGGGCCCATCATGTAGACGGCGTTGACGTTGCCCTGCAGATAGCGCCCGCGCGTGGCGGAGCCGTTCTCCAGGTACACGGGCGCGCCGTCGCGATAGCTCAGGTCGCCGCCGAACTGCACGCTGTCGCCGAGCTTGCTGCTGAAGCTGACGCCGGTGAGCTTGATGTCCTCGAAGTAGCCGAGCTTGTAGTAGGGCACGCTGCCAGGAGATGCGTGGCTTGCGAACTTGCCGAAGGACGAATAGCTCGTGGCCCCCGAGAAGTCGAAGAACATCGCTCCCACGCGATCGTGGTAGCGGTAGTGGAACAGGCCGAGCTCCAACGCGTCCGTGGCCTGATAGCGCAGGCCCAGACCCCACTGGCCCGAGTCCTTGGGCTTGAGTTCGCCGGCGAAGTTGGCCACGGCGAAGCTGTGGTCGGGCAGGCTGGTGATGACCCCGGGGGCCAGGCGCATGAACTGCGCGCCGGGTCCGAAGATGTCCGAGCCGAAGAAGTCACCCACGGGGTTGAGCAGCGTCTCCTTCCACTTGAACTGGTAGTAGCCGGTGACCGTCAGGTCATCGGTCAGGGTCAGGCTCGCGGAGATCTGCGGCACGGGCAGGTAGGACTCCTTGGCCTCGGTGCCGGGCACGTTGAACTTGGTGGCGTCCACAGGCAGTTGGCCCTGACTGATGTTGGGCCAGAACATGCTCTCGCCCCAGGCCACGACATGCTGGCCGAGCTTGACCGACAGATGCTGGTCGTTGCCCACCACCCAGTTGCCGTAACCATAGAAGTCGAGGATGCGCCCATCCTGGCCGCTGCGCTTGCGCGTGGCGGACACGAACTCGTTGTGTGCTCCGATCTTGTTGACCGTACCGGGCGAGTCGTTGTCGTTGCTGCCGCGGTAGACGCTGTCGTAGAAACCCGTGCCACGCATCAGAAAGCCGAGGTTGTCGCGCTTGAGGCGCACCTCGCCGAGCACGCTTGCACGGTTGTTGATCAGGGCTCCCTTCTTGAAGTTGCGCGTGGCATCGTCGTTGTTGATGTCGGCGAGGTAGGCGCCCGCGGGCGACATCGTGCGCGCCGAGGCCGCATAGGACAGTGTCAGCGAGTAGTCCAGCGTCGTGTCATCTGACAGATAGATTGTCTGTCCGGCCTGTGCTGCGCTGCCGAGCACGCACAGCGACAGCGCGGCCGCCTGCGATACCAGGGTTCGTGCGGGCGCTCTGCCCTGGCGGGCAGGGGGGGAGAATTCCATGGCTCCACTCCTATGGGGTTGGGATGTTGTGAGATAGGCCTGTCCCCGTGGGGCAGCGGCGGCAGGCGTTCTGGGGCCTGCGCGGCAGAACCGGGCAACCCACGAGGCTCCTGATCCCGCAGCCATGAGTCCGCAATGCACGGGCGCAAGGGCTGACGCCGTCGCGCGGGTGCAGTGCCGTCAGGGCGTGGGTAGTTGCCGCATGTTCCGGTCGTTGCTGAACAGGCGCGTGAAAGATGCCTGCAGCGGTCCGCTTTGGCATACCTTATTTGGACGACAGGGCAAACCCCGAACCATGGCCCGCGCCCTGTTCGTCCTTTTGGACGATGCTCCAATGCGCACGCGCAACCAACAATGCACGCGCCCTTGCTACCGATTCGTGCCTGCCATGTCCACTACCACACCACTCTCACGCACCGACGCCTTTGTCGCCACCATGGCGCGCGCATTGATTCATCTGCGCAAGCCGCTCGGGGCGTTCTTTCTGCTGTTGACCCTGGCCCTGGGCTTCTCGGCCATGCACACGCGGCTGGATCCGGGCTTCAACAAGCTCATTCCGCTCAAGCATCCGTACATGGCGGCGTTTCTGCAGCACTCGGCCACCTTCTCGGGTGCCAACCGGGTGCTGGTGAGCGTGCAGTGGAAGGGGGAGGGCGACATCTACAACCCTGAGTTTCTGAACGTACTGCGCAAGGTGCACGACGAGGTGTTCTTCATCCCGGGCGTGAACCGTGGCAGCGTGCGCTCGATCTTTGCGCCCAATGTGCGTTACATCGAGGTCACCGAGAACGGTTTCACTGGCGATGTGGTCATCCCATCTCGTTTCAGCGGCGACGCCGAGAGCATTGCGGGCGTGCGCAACAATGTCGCCAAGTCCGGAGTGGTGGGCCAGCTCGTGGCCAAGGACCTGAAGTCCGCCCTGGTGCAGGCCGATCTGCTGGAGGTCAACCCCGAGACCGGCGCCCATCTGGACTATGCCCAGGTAGCGCAGGACCTGGAGAAGATCCGCAACGAGTTTGCCAAGGGGCCGATCGACATCCAGATCGTCGGCTTTGCCAAGGTCATGGGCGATGTCATGGACGGCCTGTTCACCGTGGTGCTGTTCTTTGCGATCGCCTTTGCCGTCACCACCATCCTGCTCTGGCTGTACTCGCGCTCGCTCAAACTCACGACGCTGGCGATTGCCGTGGCGCTGCTGCCCGTGATCTGGCTGCTGGGCATATTGCCGCTGATCGGCTATGGCATCGACCCCATGTCGGTGCTTGTGCCGTTCCTGATCTTCTCCATCGGCGTGTCGCACGCGGTGCAGATGACCAACGCCTGGAAGCAGGATGTCATGGCCGGCCAGAGCGCGCGCCAGGCGGCCGAGAACGCGTTCCGCAAGCTGGCCATCCCCGGCATCATGGCGCTGCTGGCCAACGCCCTGGGTTTCATGGTGATCATGGTGATCGACATTCCCATCGTGCATGAACTGGGCCTGACGGCCTGCCTGGGCGTGGCGCTGATGATCATGACCAACAAGATGTTCATGCCGATCATCCTGTCGCACCTGCGCCTGGAGTTCACCGCGCAGCAGGCGCCCGACAATGCCCACAGGCGCCATCCGCTGTGGTGGAGCGTGTCGTCGCTGGCTCAGCCGCGGCCGGCGCTGGCCACCTTTGCCGTCATGCTGGTGCTGCTCGCCGGGGCCACCTACTACTCGCGCCAGTTGCAGACGGGTGACATCGGCAGCGGTGTGCCGGAGCTGCGCGCCGAGTCGCGCTACAACCAGGACAACGCCAAGATCATCTCGCGCTATGCCATCGGCATGGACGTGCTGTCGGTCTATGTCGAGACCAAGAACCTCGAGGAGGCCTGCCTGAACTGGGAGGTGATGAACGCCGTGGAGCGCTTCGACCAGCACATGCGTGGCGTGGCCGGCGTGCAGTCCATCCGCACCATCGCGGGCCTGACCAAGCTCTACGCATCCGGCAACAACGAGGCCAACCCCCGCTGGGCCGTGCTGCAGCGCAGCGAGGCGGGTCTGCGCGCCGGCGCGCGCGCCGCCAACCCCGAGAACGGCTACAACACCGACGGTTGCAAGCTCATCCACATCGCCATCTACCTGACCGACCACGAGGGCCGCACGCTCAAGCATGTGGTCGACGAGGTGCAGCGCTTCATCGACGCCAATCCCTTGTCCAATGCCACCTTCCGTCTCGGCGGCGGCAATGCCGGCGTGGCGGCCGCCACCAACGAGGCGGTGGAGAAGGCCGAGGTGCAGATGCTGATCTCCATCTTTGCCGCCATCTCGCTGCTGTGCTGGCTCACCTTCCGCAGCTGGCGTGCCGTGCTCTGCGTGATCGTGCCGCTGACGCTGGTCACCATCATGTGCAACGCCCTCATGGCCCTGCTGGGCATCGGCCTGAAGGTCGCGACGCTGCCCGTGATTGCGCTGGGCGTGGGTGTGGGTGTGGACTATGGCATCTATATCTTCGAGTCCATGCAGCACGAGATGCGGGGGCGTGGTCTTGCGCTGCGCGAGGCCTTCTACGAGGCCATGCGCCAGCGCGGCACGGCCGCCGTGTTCACGGCCGTGACCATGTCCATC